>NZ_LQXQ01000067.1 GCF_003268395.1 Acinetobacter sp. CFCC 10889
TTTACTTTCCTCGTTTACGTCGAACACAGTTATAATACAACTTATCGACACATTGTCTAAAAAACCAGACACCAAATACTTGAAAAGCAGACTAATAAGCCTGCTTCTGAATTTTTGTAGAGTAATCTACTAAACTGTAATCTGGAGCTCTTATCGAGATTTGAACTCGAGACCTCTCCCTTACCAAGGGAGTGCTCTACCACTGAGCTATAAGAGCAAATCGCTTCGATTGGAGCGGGAGACGAGGGTCGAACTCGCGACATGTAGCTTGGAAGGCTACCGCTCTACCAACTGAGCTACTCCCGCTTAATGTTGGTAATTACCACTTCAATCAAAGTTAATGGTGGTGAGAGAAGGATTCGAACCTTCGAAACTTTCGTGGCAGAGTTACAGTCTGCTCCCTTTGACCGCTCGGGAATCTCACCTTTACACTTACTTTCAGTGTTGAACCTTTACTACTATATCACAAAACTTTAGATGGTGCCGGCACACGGATTCGAACTGTGGACCTACTGATTACAAGTCAGTTGCTCTACCAACTGAGCTATGCCGGCGTTTCTTTTGTTTCGTACCTTTCGTATCGGAACGGTGTGCAGTTTAGCAAAAAGAAAAATCCTTGCAAGTGTTTTTTTAAAAAAAATCGTTAAAAACCTATAAAATCAATCCATTTGATGATAATTCAACCGCTTTGATCACTGCGCGAGCTTTTATTTGGGTTTCATTCCACTCAGATTCGGGATTTGAGTCATAAACTAAACCTGCACCCGCCTGCACATAAACCTTATTTTCACGAATTACGCAGGTTCGAATTGCAATCGACATGTCCATTTCACCATGCCAGCCTAAATAACCAACAGCTCCACCAAAAATTCCACGTTTTACAGGCTCAACTTCGTCAATAATTTCCATTGCACGGATTTTTGGTGCACCAGAAAGTGTGCCCGCTGGGAATGTTGCTTTAAAAACATCCAAAGCATCGACATCATCCAGTACCTCACCCTGCACATTGGAGACGATATGCATCACATGTGAATAACGTTCGATCACCATTTGATCAGTCACTTGTACTTTACCGATTTTTGAGACACGTCCTACATCATTTCGCCCCAAATCAATCAGCATGAGATGTTCTGCAATTTCTTTTTCATCCGAAAGCAAGTCTTGTTCTAGTGCCAAATCTTCTTCTTTGGTTTTTCCTCGTGGGCGTGTACCTGCCAGTGGACGTACCGTCGCAATACCATTTTCCAAACGAGATAAAATTTCAGGTGAAGAACCTACGATGTGGAATGGTTTTTTATTGTCTAAAGTTTGTCCTTGCACTAAGAATAAATATGGTGATGGATTTAAGTGACGTAAGGCACGATAGACCTGCAGTGGCTCGCCATCAAAATCGGACACCATACGATGACCTGGCACAACCTGCATCACATCGCCTGCACGAATGTATTCTTTGACTTTTTCAATCGAGGCCAGATAGTTTTCTTTGCCTGTTAATGATTCGAAATGTGGCGCTGTATGTTTTTTGGCTTGTAAGCTGATCGGTGTCGCCAGCAAAGCTTCTAATTCATCTAATTGTTGCTGTGCCTTCTGATAAGCCTCTGCATCATTCACATCAGCATGCACAATCAGAAATAAGGTATCTTTTAAGTTATCAAAGACAATCACTGTTTTAGACAACATCATCCACAAATCAGGCAATCCAACCGGATCAGCTTCAGGCACATTTTTTAAGCGTGGCTCGATATAACGCACCGAATCATAACCAAAGTAACCCACCAAGCCACCTGTAAATTGTGGCAAGGTTGGAATAAGGTCATGCGGTGGCACTTTAAACTGTGCTTGAAAATCTCGAATATATTGAAATGGATCTGAACATGCCTGTTGACTCATATCACCATTGGCTTGTTGAATGGTCAGTTGCCCTGCATTACAGGAAAATACAGTTGACTCTCCCAAACCAATAATCGAATAGCGCGCCCAATTTTCACCACCTTCGACCGATTCAAATAAATAAGCTTGTTGATGATCTTTCAAACGTGCAAATACAGACAAAGGTGTATCTGTATCTGCAAGGCGTTGGCGATAAACAGGAATCAGGTTATAGCCTGCGGTTTTGAGTTGTTCAAATTGATTTAATGTGGTCATCAGGAAATTCTCTTTTTCGATTTTACTAAATAGATTTAAATGTGGATCGTACTTAGTGTCGCCATCGAAAAACTTGTTTACTGTTCATTCCTCTTTCCTTTTCATCAATTTATTTTGCAGGATTTACATGTTCTTAACGCAGTAATTCCATAACATCATTAATCACTTGCTGTGGCTGACATAGCTGAATATCCTCGCCATGATTATAACCATAGCTCAATACAACACAATCAATCCCTGCACGGCGTGCTGCTTCTACATCATTGCTTGAATCGCCAACCATCAAAGTTTTATCTGCTGTAGATTGGTAATGCTCAATACAATAATTCAACTGTATTGGATCGGGCTTACGTTTTTCGAAACGATCACCGCCAATCACATCTACAAAATAGTGATCCATATTTAAAATTTCTAAAATCTTACGTGCAGGTTGTTCTGGCTTATTGGTCACACAAATTAATTTTTTATTGTTTTGAATACCCCATTGTAAAAAATCCAAAATGCCATGAAAGGGTTGGGTATCCACACAAGGATCTGCATTATAAATCTCTAAAAATGTAGCAAGTAATTGTTGATGTAAATCTGGATCGACCTCACCCTTTAAATATCCCAATGTACTTTCGCAAAATAATGCAGTCCCTTTACCAATCCAAATACGCACTTGTGCTTCTGTCACCAAAGGCAATCCAAGTCGCTCTAAGCTTAAATTCATGGCACGATACAGATCGAATGCAGAATCAACCAAGGTACCATCTAGGTCAAATAAAATCAGCTCTCGTTGATCCAACTTTGCAACATTCATATTTCACTTCCACTGATGATTGATAAAACAAAGGCATGCGATTGCATGCCTTGATTGTAAGTTGAAACAAGGCTTATTTGAAGAATAGCCAAGCAATCACCGCCAAAATGACTAAGGTAATAATGGTGATGAGTCCAACTTTTGCATTTTTCTGTGTTTCTACTTCTTTCTCTACACACACATCAGGTGTCTTAATCTCACATGCTTCTGGCACAGATGCTGGTGCATGAATGTCTACATGAGCAGGAATGGGTGCAGGCTTTGGCACGCTAACATTAGTTGGCATACCATCACGAGATAATTGAACCGCCTCATCACGTGATGAAAGCTCAGGCATCCCCTGCTCATTCATTTTTTCTGCTGCGGTTTTTTCTGTTATCACTTTTTCTTCCACAACAGGCTGTTGAACTTCTGACGTTGCAATCGCTTCCGCAGGCTGCACTATTTCTTCGACCACAACCTCTGGGGAAATTCGTTCAGATGTAACAACTGATGCAACTGTTTCAGACACAACAGTCTGTACAGCAGGTGCATACACATGAAATTTTAGACTAGCAAACTGAACAATATCACTATCTTTTAATAATTTTTGCTCATCAATACGAATGTCATTTACAAACGTGCCATTCGATGATTTCAAATCTTGAATCCAAAGTGCATCATCCTTTACTAAAAAAGCAGCATGACGGCGTGAAATCTCTGCCGATTGCAAAAGAATATCTGCCTCTTGATGACGACCAACCAGCATATCTTTATCAATTGATACTTCTTTGCCATCAAGTTCTGCACTAATTGCCTTTAATTTCCAAGTCATGATGATCTTCTCATTCTGATTCAAAAGCATATTAACACGTGAAATTCAGTTTTTAACAGCCTTAACGTCCGCACTACAAACTGAATTCCAAAATATTCATACACAAAATATCCATTACATTAAAATTTAATTGACCTTTTGTTGCTGAATTTTAGATTGATCCTCAGCCACTGGAGTGGTAATGGCTTGGTTTGCACCACCCGAAGGTACTTGTTGATAACTTGGCGCTGTTGGTTGCACGATCGTAGGTTGATTTTTTGGATCAGATGCCAAAGGCAAACGCTGTTGGTAAATATCATCAACATTAGCTGGAAGTTTTGAGAAATTACCATCTTTATCCATCGCCAACTGTAAACCGTAAAGCTGATCATAACGTTGTTGTGTTAAACGACGCATGTCATTATTATCATCGACAATCGTTGGGTGAATAAAAATTAATAAATTACGTTTTTTATTATTACTATTGTCTGATCTAAAAAGTCGCCCAAGCCCTGGAATCGCTCCTAAGAACGGCACTGACTGACGTGAACTTCTCGTGTCATCAGAAATTAATCCACCTAAAACAATAGTTTGCCCATGATCAGCCAATACGGTGGTTTTAATTGCACGCTTACTCGTTACCAAGTCAGCCGCCTCGCCTCGACTATCATTCACATTTGAGACTTCTTGCTCAACCGCTAGGCGTACCGAACCACCTTCACCAATCTGCGGTGTCACCTTCAAGGTAATCCCGACATCTTTACGCTCAATTGAGGTATATGGATTTGCAGTCCCTCCTGTTGTACTGACAGAACCTGTGACAAAGGGAACGTTTTCACCCACAACAATATAAGCCTCTTCATTATCCATGGTCACAAGAGATGGTGTAGATAATAAATTCGATTTGGTTTTTTCTTTCAATGCTTGAATCATCGCACCATATAGCTTACGAGAACCATCCGAGCCTTCTTTATAATCCCCAAGGATCAAAGACGTCCCCGCTGCACCACCCATCGCAGCACCAATCCCTGCTGCGCCACCTGTTGCATAACCTGCTGCTAGTTTTGCTAAACTTGAACCTGCATTAGAGAAGTTAATCAAGCCTACACCTGTGCTTAAATCGCCCATCGCCCATTGCACACCCAGTTGATCTGCATCACTCCCTTCGATTTCAATGATTGCAGCCTCAATCAAGACTTGTTGGCGGCGTATGTCTAGCTGCTGAATTGCAGCATCAATTTCTCGCATAAGCTGCGGATCAGCTTTCACAATCAAGGCATTCTGCGTACTGTCAGCAATGATGCTGACACCATTACCATTAAAACTACTGATATTATTTTGGTTATTATTTGCAGAATTACTGTTTAAGTTAATTGATGAGCCTGTTGCACTCGAACCACTCGTGCTATTACTAAGTGATGAACTACTAGAATTATTATTACTGAAACCACTGATTGAAGTATTAGATGTATTATTTGATGAATTAGAATTATTACTTGAGCTGACCGCCTGCCCTGTGACTAAACCTTGTAATATTTCAGATAAATTTTTTGCATTTGCATATTTGAGTTTAAAGACTTTTAAACCACCCAAACGATCTGCTGATGGGACATCTAACATTTCCACCATGTTGCGTAAACGTTTACGGGATGTTGGATCACCTTTTAAGATAATGCGATTGGTACGTTTATCCGCAATAATTCGCACACGTGAACCTGCAAAATCTTTGGAAGATCCTGTTGCCGCCATTGAGTCCAACAAACTAATGATTTCTTCTGCCTGACTTGATTGTAGCGTCACAGCTTCAATATCATTTTGCCCTGTACCATCCAAATTACGAATCAAGGTTTCTATTTGATAAATATTACTCGCACGATCTGACACGATCAAAGCGTTAGTTCCTTGAATCGCCGCCATATGCGCAAATTGTGGCATCAAAGGACGTAACGCAGGAATCAAATCATTTGGATTAGTATTTTCCAACCAAATCACACGTGTCACGATCTGATCACCCCGCGCATTATTACGTGGATCATATTGCACGCTAGAGTTACGGATATTGCTGTCAGGAATCAAGCGAATGGTATTACCTGATGGCACAGCAACCACACCATTGACATTTAACACACCTAAAAATAAGTCATAAACTTCATTTTTATTTAGGGGTTTATTTGAAATCACCGTGACATTACCACGCACACGTGGATCAACTGCAAAATTCTTCCCTGTGATGTCTGCAACTTCATTAATAAAAGCTGTTAAATCTGCATCACGTAAGTTGATTTTCCATGTTTGTGCATAGCTTGCTGTGCTGATAACTGTCATTAAAGGAGCAGCCGCCACTAGTGCCCAGACTGGTCGATGATTCAAAAAAGCCATAACTTATTATCGTTCCTAATTTTATTTGTAGTTCTCATCACTTACAAACTTTGCTGAATGGTCATCACTTGATCACCACGCTTAATTTCAATTCTTACTTTACCATCACGTTTTGCTTGTTCTAGCAGTTGTACATCACTTTGTCCTTGACCCACAGCTTGTCCATTAAGAGAAATAATGCGATCACCTGATCTTAATCCTAATTTGTTACGCAATGCCGATGGTGTCTGATCAGTAACTTCATAGCCCTGCCCACCTTGTGTATTGACACCCATATTTTTTAAATATTGGTCTTTGTCCTGATTCATTTTTTCAATCGCCTGACTCAAAGCCGTTTGATTATTATTGGGTGAGGTCTCTGGTGTGGCAGCAGGTACTTGTACTGGTGCTACATCATTTGCTGCTGACTGACTTGGTTCAAGTGGTTGGTACAAATTACCTAAACTGTTAAATTTAAGTTCTCTGGTCGCACCACTTGCTTGACGTAAAACCACACGATCCCAATACACTTCTGACAGTTCATAGCCACTATTTTCAATATTTTGTCCAACAATAAAGCGATCTGCAACCTCATTCACTTTAATCACAGCTGAAGAATTTCGACTCGGATAACCGACTACAACCCCTTGCAACTGCATCGGAATACTTTCATCCGCCTGTGCTTCACTTTTATTGGCTTCATAAAACAAAGCAAAACTTGAAATATTCGGCACTTGTGGTTGTTGGGCGCCAAGTTGTACTGCTTCAGATTGCATCACTTGTGGCGGTGCAATCGTCCACCAAAACATTGCAGCCAATTTCCAGCTTATTGCCAGAATCAATAACAATAAAACTAAAGGTGCAAGTTTATCCAGTTTTTTCCAAGATACTTGTTCCAATTGGTCTTTAATATTCATCATCAAGACCCTCCTTGCAACAAGGGTTGACGACTACTGATCACGTACGTATCCAAACCAGCTTTACCATCATAAGAAGGAACATTGAGCAAGAAACGTTGTGTCAGTTGCACATCCAACATCATGCTTGGATCTAAAGTAAGATTTGCCATTTTTTGGCTACGCTGGTCTTGAATATCAAACATCAGCTTGCCTGCTTCATCTTTTAGTTGTCCATTCAACGAAGGCATATTCATGCGATCTTGGCGCTGCGCATAAGTATAAATTAGCTCACACCCGCCCACTGTAACTGCCCCTCACTATCACTAAAGCCTGTATTCTTTTTTAAATTTAAAATTTACATCTTTCAGTTGAATCGCATTACTTGGCCACTGCCAATCTACAATGTTTTTTAAAGTTTCAGGTGCAATTTGACCTGTCATATTTTTAATGGTGACACGCTTTCCTAAGCCATACGCTGCAACACCTTTTAATTGGGTTTGTCCACTATGAATTTCGACATTAGCACCTGCACGCAGCAAAATTAAATCAAAAGGGCGAGTACGCCATGCAATCGAACCCCTTAGATTACCTTGATGCCAATCTGCTTGCCCTTGCCAAATATTGCCACTGACATTTTGTAAAGTTTGATTATTTTTATAAAATTTAGAAATTAACCATGTTGCAGGTACTTGTAATAATACAAAGACGAAAAAGGCTATGATGCCAACAACCCACCAAGTTAACTGTTTTGATTTTTTATTCATCTAGCCCTACCAACACATATTCATTTATTCTTCCATGCAAGATGATGCCTGAGTTATGACTACACATTATGCATAATTTTTGAGTATCTCCAATTCACTCTGATAAAAAAACCAAGCAGTTTTGCTTGGTTTTTGGATATTAAGGGCTTTGAATGACACTTACATGAAGATTAGATCAAGAAATCTTCTAATTTAGCGCCTTTCTCAATTTCAGCAACCAACCAACGTGGTTGCTTACCACGTCCTGTCCATGTATCTGCTGCGTTGTTTTTATTGCGATAGCGTGGCTCAACTGCTTTACGTACCGTCTTTTTACGTTTATGTGAACCATATTCAATAAACTGTTCTAAAGTCAGTCCTGCTGCTTCAGCAATTTCAATAATTTTATTATAGGCATCTTCAATTTTTTGATCTTTTTTTGATTCGATTAACGCTTCTGCTTGTGCTGCTAAACGCTCTAACTCTTCTACTGAAAGATTACTAATATCCGGCATCATATTAACTCCATAGTCAATTCTTAATAATTATTTCAAAATAATTCGGCTATTATAATATTTTTAATAATATTAATTAGCAATACTAAACCCTTTGCTCACTCACATAAAATAAACAAAAAATGAATGTATTTTGATTATATCCGCACAAATAATATACACTATATTTCATACTTAATTAAGTGCCCTATTTATTTTTTACACAAAAATAAAAAATAAAATCAGACACAATTGAGGACATCAATATAATTCATCCACATTTTTTATTTTAATATATGTTCTGCTTGCTTTTCTAAATCTATTATTCGTTGTCGTAAAACATCAGGAATGCTTGCTTTCTTCATTGCAACTTTATCAACAAAAACCACAACTGCCTCACCTTCAGCAACAATCTGATTTTGCTGCGCACTCCATAAAACATAATGCATACGAATCGCACTATTTCTCATTTCTTCGGTACGGGTATAAATTTTTAACTGATCAGGATAAAACACAGGTTTTAAATATTTACATTGACTTGATGCAACCACTGTCAATATATCTTCAGCAAATACATTTAAAGCATCAAAATACTCAATACGTGCACTTTCTATATAACGATAATATTGCACATTATTAACATGCCCAAATGCATCCATATCGCCCCATGCAACTTTTTGTTCATACACAATAGGATAACGTGATAATTCAAACATATATTGTCCTTAAATTTTAAATTTTACAAAATTTGCATCATTCTCAAAAATCGAATTTAACTGCAAAATCAAATCATCATTACCATTGAGTGTTGACTTAATTCTAAGATAATTCATCAATGCATCATCTGGATATAATGCTAATAATTGCTGTGCTTGTTCTGTTTTACCCATAGCGTTATAGATATGCCATTTAGCAAAGGCAAATACAGGAATCCCAAAATATTTCCCTTCTAAATACTCGATTTGTTGTTCAATATATTCATAATCAGGATTTTGGCGTAACAAATATTGTTGGAATAATAAATAAAATACATCTTGATCAAACTTTTCATTTAATAATTGCAATGCTAAGTTTTGATGTTGCTGACTCATTTCAGGATAATGCGTTAATACCTTTAACCACAATACTTTGATCTCATAAGGCAAATCTGCCAAATGTTCCACTACAGTTAAATAACGTTGTTGAATTAATTCATGTTCTTCAGCGCTTGCATTTTCGATTTGTAATAATACTTCAGTTAACCAAAGCTTTTGAGTCTCTTCATTTAATAATGTACCAAACTGTGTTGAATGCAAATACTCAAATGGAAACTTGATTGCAAACTCCCCCCATAAATTTTGTAATTTATGTGAATATGCTTGGCTCACTTGTTTTAACCATGGTGATAATTCATGCCCACTGAGAAATTCTAAATGTGTCAGTGCCGATTGAGCTTGATTTTCTGCTAAATAAATTTCAATACGTTGTACTTCTGCCAGTTCAAAAGCAGCCGTTGAGCTTTGTTCTAATGCTTTTAACGCTTCTGGATAATACTGCCCAGTAAATAGCAACCGAGCTTGAATAATATTTTTTAATAAACCTGACTGGTTAAAAATATCTTGAATGAAGTCTTGTTTCTCACGTTCACCCTCTAGTAACCACACCACACCCAATTGTTCATAAGGATGCAAACGATTAAAACTCAAGGCATTTTCCAATTTACGGCGTTCTTTATTTAAATAACGTTTTAACAGATGCCATGCGAGATGCACCATAAAACTTAATAATAGAAAGAAAAACACCATCACCCAAACATTGGTTTGGATTTGAATACTGTTCCAATAGAGATAAATATATCCCGCACCTGATGAATAACTCAGTAAACTCAATAAAGCAAAAATAATTAAAGTAATAAACCCATAAACACCTAAAATTTGCTTCATATTTCTACCCCAATACCGTACTTGTATTGAGTTTAGGTACTGTTAAAATCGGCATTTGTTTGATTTTCAGTAACTGCTGCTTAAATTTCTGACTATTTGCATCAGGTAACTCATCTAATTGTTGAATCACCAAATTCAGCATATTTTGATATTCAACATCTTCTCCACGTAACAAAGCCTGTTGTGCCAAAATAATTCTCAGTTGACTTTCTTTTAGAATTAAACGTCGATTCACCAATGCTGCACTAGACTGATCCACACGCTGTACTTGAAACCAACGTTGCCAGAAATATTGCGCATTTTGCTTGGCAGGGCTTAAATTTGGCTGCTGAATCTCAGCTTGAATCGCTTGATCAAGTTGTTGTAAAACTTCATTTAATTGTTCTTGTTGTTCATTTCGCATTTGGCTAAATTTTTGAATTGCTTGCATATCTTGCTGAATGGCTTGATGCAAACTACTTTTCAATGAGTCCGCCAAATTGTACTGATCGAGATTTTTATTAAGCTGCACCAACTGTTCTAAAGCAAAAATAAACTGCTGTTGTTGCAAAGCAAACTTTACTAACTCCAATTGCTGTTTAATCAATGCCGAGGGTTGAATACTTTGCGTAATCAATTGCTTATTCTGTGGTGCTGTAGGTGCATTTTTTGCAGGCGCAGTACGAGCCGCTGTCGGATCTCGTTGTAATGCCACCACTTGATCATTCAATGTCGCATTTTTCTGTTCACTTTGATGCAAAGTACTTTGAATATCTGCAAGTTGCTGAGAAACATGATAAAAGTCATAGCTCAGTTTCCCTAACCATGCCATCGCTATAAAAAATAAGAGATAGATAAACTTCTTCATACATTCCTTTGCAATTGTTGAATTTGCTGTAAAACAGTTGCTGTTTTTAAATTTTCGAGTGTGCTGATATTAAAGCACATTGCCATCTTTTTCTTATATTCATGCAAAATTTGATACAAACGCTCACCCAAAACCAAATAATGACACTGCTGAATCAGTGCTAAATTTTGTTGATTTAGCTGCAACCAATTTAACCAACTCGCTTCACTACTGATACAGACCACATAAGGCTTAGGTATATCATCTAATTTTAAAAGCATAGCGTCATATTGCGCTAAGCTTGTGACAGGTAAATGTCGTTCATACAGAATAAAATTCAACACTTCAAGCTGACGTGCTTGGCATTGTTGCATCATAAATTGCCGACCACCTTCTCCACGCCAAAACGCAATTTTTTGCAGATGCTTCACATTATCAAAAACACTCAACCCCAACATACCTTCTGAGGTTTCCACTTCGGGCACATGACTACTGATTTGATATTTTGCTAAGGCTTGGGCAGTGGTTTTTCCAACAGCAACCCATTCGATATGTTGTAATTGTGCAAGCTGCACAGCACTCTGTTGTAAATACTGCATGCCGACTTCAACCGCCGTTGGACTGACCACCACGATCATTTGTGTGTCTAAAAGCTGTTGATATAAGGCATTTAATGCATCTGAAAAAGGTTGTGCTGATAGCTCCAACAATGGTAATTCAATGACCTCAATCCCGACCTGCGCCAGACTTTGACTCAGTATCTGCGCACGGTCGGTGGGTCGAGTATTAATAAATAACATTAATCTTGATAAAGCGCTTTGAGCAGGTCACCCGCACCCAATGCCAGTAAAGCCTTGGCTAGTTCTACCCCTAGCTGCTCTGCTTGATCTTCAGTACCTTGTACACGTTGTACCAATAAAGTCTGACCATCAGGACTACCGACTCGCCCCTCTAGCTGAATCTGTTGTGCTTGCACAGTTGCATAGCCTGCAATTGGCACTTGGCAACCGCCTTCCAAATAAGCATTGAAAGCACGCTCCGCACGTACACAAACATTAGTATCATGATGCATGAGTGGCATGATGAGGTCTAAAACGTCTTGATCATGGCTACGACATTCTAAGCCCAAAGCCCCTTGACCCACTGCAGGTAAACTGATTTCTGGTGCAAGTGTATGACGGATACGTTCGTGTAAACCTAAACGCTTTAAACCTGAACTTGCCAAAATAATTGCATCGTATTGTTCTGCATCAAGCTTAGATAAACGTGTACCAACATTACCACGTAAATCAATCACCTCTAAATCAGGGCGTTGCTTTAAAACTTGGCATTTACGGCGTAAACTTGAAGTACCAAGTTTTGCCCCTTGTGGTAAATCTTCAAACTTTTCATAGTGGTTCGATACGAAAGCATCCAACGGATCTTCACGTTCACAGATCACAGCAAGCTCTAAACCTTCTGGCAACTGCATCGGTACATCTTTCATGGAATGCACTGCTAAATCTGCACGACCATCCAATAAAGCTGCTTCTAACTCTTTAACAAATAAGCCTTTACCACCAATTTTCGCCAATGGTGTATCTAAAATTTTGTCACCTTGCGTCACAAAAGTCACCAACTCCACTTGAAGATGTGGATGCAACTGCTCCAAACGATCACGAATATGTTCAGCTTGCCACATTGCAAGAGGGCTTTGTCTTGTTGCTATTTTCAGGGTCTTCATCATTTCAGCTTTGCCAAACGTTTAAACACTCTAAACTTAACGTCCTGCTCTAAAAATGCAAGTAAATTATCGCAGAAAGTCGTAACTTGTCGTGCTATAAGTTCTGCATTCGTTCTCTTAAACTTGGTAAATGTCGACGACTCACCGCAAGTTTTTCATCCAATTCACGACAACGCACCTGATACTGTCCCGAAGCGACCATTTCTAAACCATCCAAATAATCTATGGAAATAAGTGCATTACGATGAATTCGAATAAATTTACCTGCAAATTCTGATTCTAAATCTTTCAGTGTTTCATCAATCAATACACTGCCATTTTTATGGCGCACCGTGACGTATTTTTGATCTGCTAAAAAATAGTAAATATTTTCAATTGGAATCAATTCCAATCCCCGATAAGTTTTTGCAGCAATTTGCTGTCTTTGCACTTTTTCTTCCATGAGTTCTTTTTGTTCTAAATTGGTGATTTGAGCTTGAGTTAACTTAGTTAAACTCTCCAATACATCATTTAGATCGTCCTTTGCGATCGGTTTTAACAAATATCCTTTTGCTTGAGATTGAATTGCTTGCAATGCATGCTCATCGTATGCGGTACAAAAAATAATTGCAGGCATTGGGTCAAATTGGCTTAATTGTTTTGCGCACTCCAAGCCATCCATTTCAGGCATTTGAATGTCCAATAAAACCACATCAGGTGCATAATGTTCTACAAGTTCGAGTGCTTCCTGTCCATGCTGTGCAGTTGCTACGACATGATGCCCCAATTGCGCTACTAATCGTGATAATCGCTCAACCGCAAGTGGCTCATCATCACAAATTAGGATATCCATTCTCCCTCCTTTTGCATCACCATTCTTTTAATGTTTTGCTCTGTCGTTGTATTATTTATATTGATATTGCATGATGGTGGTAAAACGCTCTTTTCCTGCAATACTGCGAAATTGAACAGACTCACCAAAATGTGCTTTTAAACGCTGCTTAACATTATCCAATGCAATACCATGTCCCTCTCTTGAATTTATTCTATCCTGTATAAACGGGTTGGTAATGACTATAGTGACTTGATTTTGCAATATTTCAACCAGTATTCCGATTTTAGCATTGATATGCCTTTGTTCAACCCCGTGAAAGATACTGTTCTCAATGAGTGGCTGTAAAGTTAACAATGGAATTTTAACCTGTTTGAGCAGTTGAGGCTGCTGAATATTCCATTCTACATTTAAACGATCACCCAAACGAATTTGTTCAATCCGAATATATTTTTCTGATAATTCAATTTCCTCCGCCAAACTCACCAGTTTTAATTCCTGAAAGCTGACTCGAAATAATTTAGACAAATCAATCAACATCTGTTCTGCTTTGTCAGGATCAATGCTAATCAAGCTCACCACGCTGTTTAAACTATTAAATAAAAAATGCGGATGAATCCGTGCTTGCATAGCTTGCACCCGTGCATTTAATTCACTATTTTGCTGTTTAAACCATTGCCCACGCATATAAATATAACGTAAACAAAAAGCCCCTAAAAGTGCGCCGTAACTGAGATGTAACACAACATTATCAAAAACAATCGCACTGGTTAAACGGTTTAATGAAAAATTCCCTCCCCAATGCAACACACTATTTAAAACAATCGTGGTGACAAATACGATCAACTCCAGCAAAGCAAAACCAAAAATGACTGCGCTTAAATCACCCATTTTTTTGAGTCGATTTTGGAAAAAATCTACCCAAGCGGTAAATGCCAATAAAATCCAATTAATATATAAAATATATTGAATAACATGATTAAATTGCAAATTTGACCATGCTTGAGCCTCCGCCAAAGCCAAAACCAAAGCCAAGACATTGCTGCCAATAAACAGTTCAATAAAATATTGCCATTGACTGATTTTGCTAAAAAAATGTGGACGATTTTGAGCATTTTGCATATTTAAACCAGATTCGTGTTACTGCGCTACGGAAAGTAAGCTTGAATTTGCTATACTATTTTCCAGTTCTATTGCTTTTTTTAAATGAGCCGACATGACCACATCTTCTAATTCATCAAATCCGTCACAAGCCCAAACCTCAGGCATGTGGGGCGGTCGTTTTTCTGAAGCAACTGATGCTTTTGTTGCTGAATTTACAGCATCTGTGCAATTTGACCAACGCTTTTATAAACAAGATATTGCAGGCTCAATTGCACATGCAACCATGCTTGCCAAAGTCGGTGTTTTAACCGAGCAAGAGCGTGATGACATTATCAATGGTTTAAATACCATCAAAGCTGAAATTGAAGCAGGCAATTTTGAATGGCGCATCGACTTGGAAGATGTGCACATGAATATCGAATCTCGCCTGACACAACGCATTGGCATTACAGGTAAAAAATTACATACAGGTCGTAGCCGTAACGACCAAGTGGCAACAGACATCCGCTTATATGTGCGTGATGAAATTGATGCCATCTTACAACTTCTTGAAAAATTACAAAAAGGCATTTTAGGTTTAGCTGCTGAAAATACCACCACCATCATGCCAGGTTTTACCCATTTACAAACTGCACAGCCTGTGACTTTTGGTCATCACTTAATGGCTTGGTTTGAAATGTTGGTGCGTGACTCTGAGCGTTTGATCGACTGCCGTAAACGTGTCAATCGTTTACCGCTCGGTTCTGCTGCGCTTGCAGGGACAACCTATCCTATCGAGCGTGAATATACTGCTCAGCTTTTAGGTTTTGAAGCAGTCTGTGAAAACTCACTTGATGCTGTGTCTGACCGTGATTTCGGGATTGAGTTTAATGCTGCGGCATCTTTAATCATGATGCATTTATCTCGCATGTCAGAAGAAATGATTCTTTGGACTTCTGCACAGTTTAAATTTGTCAATATTCCTGACCGTTTCTGTACAGGTTCTTCGATCATGCCACAGAAGAAAAACCCAGATGTTCCTGAGTTGATCCGTGGTAAAACAGGTCGTGTCTATGGTGATTTGATGAGTCTTTTAACCCTCATGAAAGGTCAACCGTTGGCTTATAACAAAGACAACCAAGAAGACAAAGAACCATTGTTTGATTCGATTGATACTGTACGTGGTTCACTCATGGCATTTGCAGATATGATTCCTGCGCTTGTGCCTAATATCGAGATCATGCGTGAAGCGGCACTTCGTGGTTTCTCAACTGCAACTGATTTAGCCGATTATTTGGTTAAAAATGGTGTGGCATTCCGTGATGCACATGAAATTGTAGGTAAAGCGGTTGCATTGGGTGTACAGGAATCAAAAGATTTATCTGAACTCAGCCTTGAGCAACTTCAACAGTTCTCTGACTTGATTCAAGCAGATGTATTTGAAAAAGCACTGACTTTAGAAGCATCTGTAAATGCACGTAACCATATTGGTGGTACTGCACCTGCTCAAGTTGAAGCTGCGATTGCACGTGCTTATACACGTTTGGAAAAATTATACGCTTAATTTTTTAAGTTTAACTTTGAAGTGAATTGGAGTATTGATATGTCTCGACAAGTATTTTGCCGTAAATATCAACAAGAAATGGACGCTTTAGACTTTGCACCTTTTCCAGGTGCAAAGGGTCAGGAATTATTTGACACCATCTCAAAGCAAGCTTGGCAAGAATGGCTCAAACATCAAACCACGTTGATCAATGAAAAACGTTTAAATGTGTTTGAACCAGATGCAAAAAAGTTTCTTGAAGAACAGCGTGAAAAATTCTTTAACAATGATGAATCATTGGAAAAAGCTGAAGGGCTAAAGCCTGAAGAAAAATAAGGCATTGCCTTATTTTTCTGCAAGACAAACATCGAAGATGT
>NZ_LQXQ01000068.1 GCF_003268395.1 Acinetobacter sp. CFCC 10889
GAAAATGAAGGCGTTCTCAAAGGTTTAGAAAAGAAACTTGCGGTATTGGACTATATCGAAAAAGAGTATGTCGAAACGAGGGCAGAAATTAAAGCAATTTGGGCTGGTTGGAGTACAACGGTTTCTTGGTTTGTTGATCAATTGATTGCGATGTTGAATAGCGGACGTTCTGTCTTGCAGAACTTCGCTGGTTAAGGGGGACATGTGGCTATTCAATTAGAAGCGTATCAGTGGATCATGGTGCTGATCACGATGGTCTCTACCGTTGTAGCAACGATTAAAATTCTATGGAATCGTATCGAAGTGAATCTGGACAATAACTTTAAGTCGATGCAGAACAAGCTTGAAGATGTTGCGAATCAATCGCTGCAAAGTCAAAAAGACATCCGTGATCTGGAGCGTAAGCTGTATCAGTTTCAAATTGATTTGCCACATGCTTATGTTGCTCGTGATGACTATATCCGAGGTCAAACTGTGATCGAAGCGAAGTTAGATGCTGTCGCACAAAAACTTGAAAACGTACAAATTAAACAAGGAATGCAGCAATGACAGATTTAATCAAAGCTCGTCGTGAGTCAATGCGTTGGCAGTTACTCAATGCGCTGAATAAAGCCCGCCCAATCGGTGCTTTGGATGTGCTCTTACTGTCAGTAATGCAAGCGATCTATGCTGATTGTACAGTTAAAGAGTTACATACTGAGCTGGAATATTTGGAAGATCGTAAACTGGTCGAAATCGGCAAACAACCTGATGGGCACTGGCACAGTAAGCTGACGCATTATGGTGTTGATGTCGTTGAATATACTGTTGACTGTCATGCGGGGATCGCCCGCCCTGCTAAATATTGGAATGGGTGACGTAATGGGACGTGAGTCTGCGCTTGATCAACTCAAACCTGAAGATAAGCAAATGCTGAACAGATGGTTGATGGATAAAGGCTTTTGCGGTTATGAAGAAATTGCCAATAAGCTTTCTGAACTTGGTTATTCGATTAGTAAATCGTCCATTCATCGTTATGGTCAAAAGTTAGAAAATAAGCTCTCTGCGATTCAAGCCAGTACTCAAGCAGCATTGATGTTTAAAGATTCTGTCAAAGATGATGGTGAAGGTCTGAACTCAGCGGTGCTTGCCATGATTCAGTCTGAGTATTTTGAATGCTTTGTTGCCCTGCAAGAGCTAGGCGATGAGGTCACACCTGAAAAACGTTTAGAACTGTTATCCAAGGTGAGTAAAGGTGTTGCTGAAATCTCTAAAGCCTCTGTCAATCAGAAAAAATTTGAAATTGAAGTACGAGAAAAAGTTGAAACGGCACTTAAAGCCGTCGAAAAAATCTCTAAAAAGGGCGGCTTATCTGCTGAAACTGCCACTGAAATCCGTAAACAAATTTTAGGGATTATTAAATCATGACTATGAATCCGACACCGCTTGATGATTTGCTACCACAGTTTGATCAAACCCCTGCTGTGCTTTTGCCCTATCAGCAAGAATGGGTGGCGGATGAGAGTCCTTTAAAAATTTCTGAAAAGTCACGTCGTATTGGGATCACTTGGGCAGAGGCTGCGGATGTTGCGCTGATTGCATCCATGGATCGTGAAGCAGGCGGTCAGAATGTCTACTATGTTGGTTACAACAAAGACATGACTGTTGAATTTATTCAAGCAGTTGCAATGTGGGCAAAAGCCTATGACTTTGCTGCTGCTGAGATAGAAGAAGGAATTTGGGAGGATGGTGATAAGCAGATTCAAACGTTTATTATTCGCTTTCCTAAATCGGGCTTACGTGTTGAGGCTCTTACCAGTCGTCCAAGTAACTTACGTGGTCGTCAGGGTGTATTAATTTTAGATGAAGCAGCTTTCCATGATGATTTAGCTGAACTGATCAAAGCTGCAATGGCGTTCTTGATCTGGGGTGGTAAAGTCAGAGTCATCAGTACCCATGATGGTGAAGATAACCCATTTAATGAACTGATTAAGGAAATTCGAGCTGGAAAGCGCAAAGGCACTGTCCACCGAACCACTTTTGCTGAGGCTGTAGCACAAGGCTTGTATAAACGGGTTTGTCTGCGTAAAGGCATCGATTATGACCCTGAAGAAGAAAAACTTTGGATGGCTGATATTTATAGCTTCTATGGGGATGGTGCAAGCGAAGAATTGGATGTCATTCCGTCCAAGGGCGGTGGCAAATGGCTCAGTCAGGCTTTGCTTGACGCTCGTAAAGACCCGAATGTGCCTGTCATTCGTTTTACCCCGCCTGAAGGTTGGGACAACTTCGATAAAGTCAGCGAAGAAAGCCGTAATGCGGAAGTGTTAGAGTTTTTTAATGAAAATCTAAAGCCGCTTTTGGAAGCCATTCCCAAAACAACTAAAAACTTTTATGGCTTGGACTTTGCTCGTAAAAAGAATGCCTGTTCGTTTTGGGTTTTGAGTGAAGGCATTCAGTCTCGCAAGATCTGTCCTTTTTTATTTGAAATGTTTAAAACGCCATACAAACAGCAAGAAGAGTTTTTAAAATTGATCGTGGCGATGTTACCGAATTTCAGCAAAGGCGCACATGATGCCAGTGGTAATGGTGGCTTTTTGGCTGAAGCGATGCAGGTCAAGTTTGGTGAGCGGGTTGAGGCGGTCATGCTAACCGAGTCGTGGTATAGAGAACATACACCACACTTTAAATCTGCGTTAGAAGATGGCGACATCGTCAATATGCCTGCTGATCAGGATGTGATGGAAGATCACCGTGCATTTGTGATGATCAATGGTGTGGGACGTATCCCATCCACTGGTTCAAATAGTAATAACAAAGACCGTCATGGGGACAGCGGTATCGCTCACTTGCTGGCGGACTATGCCAGTAAGAATCCGAGCGCACCGTATGAATTTACCGCTTTATCTGATGTATCCGATGAATTTGAAGAGGATGACTTGGATGATGTGAGGTCGGATTTTAGTTTTATGTGAAATTTTAAAAACAGGACGACAAAAACTGTCGTAAAGCCAAAATCAGAATGAAAAACCTATTTAATTTCCTAGTAATATGATTCAATTAAGTTAATTGGCATAATTTTTTATGGGGTAAAAATGTCTGAGGCTAAATGTGATATAAAAGCTTTTATTGTGCATAAGTTAATTAAAGACCAGCATGGTACTGAAGTAACTAAAGAAGATGGTCCTGCTGTCCTTGCAGTCAATGACTCTATTCAACAATTAATGGATACCCTAAATAAAAGATATATCGAGCAAGGGGGACGTTCTTTCGGCAAATTTGAAGCTGATACAGATAACTATCCTATTTCAACATATCTAACTGATGCTAAATCTACGGAAAATGCTGATAATTTCTATAATCTGTCTACTCGAGTGCTAACACATTTAGTAGCAAAAGCTAAAAATACGAATGCTTCAGGCGGTTGGGTTGTAATGTCCCAATATAAATACAATGGTAGTGATTTATTTTCAGTTGCTATTGTTAATGAAGTAACTGGCGCAGGTATTACAAAAAGATTTGAAGTTGAACCTTCTGTTTATATTGACTTAAGTAAATTGAGACATGCAGGACGAATCAATCTTAGTCAGTGGAAAGATGGACACGAGCGTTATGTTAGTTTTATTCGTAACACTAAAGAATCGACTTACTTTAAGAATTTCTTAGGTTGCTCAACAACGAATTCTAACATTGTACATAGTCAAGAGCTTCTTGCGGTTATTGATTCATATTGCGAAATTGAAAACTTAGACTATAACGAAAGAACATCGTTAAGATCTGAAGCATACAATTTTTTGCAATCTGCATCTAAAGCAAACAAACCGATCTTTTTAGAACATTTAGCAAATCATTTGTCTCCAGAAGATCCTGACAAATTAAGAATTTTTTTAACCTCTGATGAACATGCTTTAAGTGATGAATTTATCCCTGATCTTCGTGTTATTAAAGGATTAATTCAATTAAAATCTAAATCAAAATATTGGGATTTAAAGTTTAACCGTGAAGCATTTAAACATGGAATGGAGTATGACCCAGAAACTGGTGAACTAAAAATTAAGATTACTGATGATGAGGAGAAAGCCGCTTTTGCTAAAGAAGTAAATGGCTTAGAAGAAAATGAGTCTGATTAATAGAGAGCAATTGATTGCTTTATATAAGCAAGCAAATTTTGATGAAAATTATGAAAAAGGTCGTATTTTTGTCGATACAGATTCTATTGCTCAAAATTTACAGTTAGCATTTAATAACCCTGAAATTACAGGTTGGAGAAAAAGCCAACCTAGTGATATTCAGGTGGGTCAAGAACGTACTTTTTTTCATGAATTTCCAAGAAGTTCTGACTTTGGTCATTTTTTTAGGAATATTGATGAATTTTGTCAAAATAAATTTTTCAAAGTTAAAAATACCAAAATATTTTATATTATTGATTTGAAATGGGATTCAAAAGCTACAATAGCTAAACCTATTTTAATAGAAAAATATGAAACTCTTATCAAATTCATTAAGTTGATCCAAGAATCAGCAGTATTTGTTGACTCAGCAACTTCTAGAATGGTTTATATTGAACCAGAAAAGTTAGAGTTAGATATTATTTACTCTTCAACAGAGCTTGAAAACTTAGATATTGATACTATCAAGAAATTTGAATCCTTTTTATCCGATGATTTACATCGTAAGCAAAAGCTTGCTATTTTAGCAAAAGCCATAGTTAATCAATGTAAAACCATAGATGCTGAAAATAGATTTTCTCACTTTTTAAAACATCTTAAAGATGTATATGAAAAATTAGATCAAGACTATGCGATTTTTGCTGCTAAATTTTCTTTTGATGAAGTTTATAATGAAATCAGAAATACAAAATTAGAGGAACAGGTTAAAATTCATAAGGTCATTACTGATATTCAAAATCAAATATTAGGCATACCAATTGCAACTGTGATTGTTGCTACTCAATTTAAAGCCCAAAGTCAGATTCAAAAAGATTATACATATCAGTTCTGGGTAAATACTGGTGTGATGATTGGTGTTGTTATATTTTCAATTACTATGCTTTTCTTAATCAAGAATCAATATGACTCTTTAAAATCAATTCGAAAAGAACTTAAAAGAAAAAATGAAGATTTGAAAAAGAGAAAGAGAGAAAATGGTACGAGCGTATATGACATTATTATCTCTAAAGACAATAAACCACCATTCGAAGATTTATTTAAAAGAATTATATTCCAAAAATGGATTTTAATCATAATTTCTATCATTACAGTTGTAGGATTAATAGCTTCTTTGGTTTTTTACTGCAATATTACTGTGCCATTAGAATAGGAACGGCTTCCATCTAAACCCCCACCGCTAAAAACCAAACAATGCCAATATCTTGAGATATTGGCATTTTTGTTATGGCTAAAAAAAGTAAAAAGGATGATCGTAGTGCGTTAGATGCACCACAAACTGCTGAAGTCGGTTGGATCGACCAACCGAACCACCCTGCCCTCGGACTGACTCCACAACGCTTGGCACAACTGCTGATCGAAGCCGAAAGCGGCAACCTGACTGCGCAAGCTGATCTTGGCGCTGACATGGAAGAGCGTGATGGTCATATCTTCAGTGAAAATGACAAACGCAAAAAAGCCATTAATGGTTTACCTTGGCAAATGCTACCGCCAAAAAATGCCAGTAGCCAAGAGAAAAAAATCGCTGAAGAAGTGACAGAGTGGATCGACGATATTCCTGACCTTGAGATGGTGTTCTTTGATGCAATGGACGCAATATTACATAGCTATAGCGGTCAAACCATCCAATGGCATCAACTCGGTAAACTGTGGCTACCTGCCCGCTTTGAACATCGCCTTGCCCGTGAGTTTAAAACCCCGTTCAATGCGCCAAATGAATTGCGTTGGAATGATCACAGCGTAGAAGGTGCTGAGTTTTGGGACTACGGTTGGTTTATTCATCGCCATAAAGCCAAGTCGGGTTATATCAGTCGCTCAGGTTTACTGCGGGTGCTGTGCTATCCGTACTTGTTTAAAAATTACGGCATCAAAGACATTTTAGAGTTTTTAGAAATTTATGGGCTGCCGATCCGAGTCGGTTCTTATAGCGAAGGTGCAACTGAACAAGAAAAACGCACCCTACTCCGTGCAGTACTCAGCATTGGGCGTGATGCGGGTGGGATTATTCCCAAAGGCATGACCATTGATTTTCAGAATGCAGCCAGTGGTGATACAGATAACCACATGAGCCTGATCAAGTGGTGTGAGAATACACAATCCAAAATCATTGTTGGTGGAACATTACTCAGTCAAGCCGATGGTAAAACCAGTACCAATGCTCAGTCTAAAACCCATGAGTTACAGTTTGAAACACTGAATAAATCGGATGCTAAGCAGCTTGCCCGATCTATCAATGACAGCATTATCAGCTATGTCATGCGTTTGAATTATCCGAATATCACGCCTGATCGTTATCCAAAATTTAAGTTCGATACTTCTGATACAGAAGACCTTGAAACATTCAGCAAGTCCCTACCCAACCTCGTCAATTCAGGGATGCGGATCGGAGTGAATTGGGCACATGAACGCTCAGGCATTCCAATGGCAAGTGAAGATGAGCAAATTCTAACGTTTACTAAAACCCCAACTTTACAAGCGGCAAATCATCAACAAGGCTTTAAGTTGGCAGCACTGACTCAGCAAGTGAAGCAAGAGACTTTTCAAGATCAAATTGAGTTAGATGAGGCAATCAATCAGTTAGATGCAGGACAACTCAATAGTCATGCACAAGTGATGATTCAATCTGTACTCAAGCAATTAGAAGCAGCCACAAGCATTGATGACGCACTCGGTATTATTGCAAATATGCTGCCTGACCGTTCTGCGGATCAGTTGCAAGAGCATTTAGCCAAGTTGCTTTTTGCCGCTGAAGCTTGGGGTGCAATTTCAGCACAGGCGGAGCTTTAATCATGGTGCAGCCTAATGGTGCAAGTCTTCATGGCTTCTTTGGTGAGCCACCTGAAACGGCAATTTCATATTTAGAAAATAAGCGCCTTGTGCCCACCAAGCATTGGCATGATTTAAGAGATGGTGCACATAACCAAGCCTTTACTGTTGCAAACCTGTCACGCATTGATTTGCTTGGTGATATTAAACAGTCCTTGATCGATGCACAGAAGAAAGGACTGACAATGCAACAATGGCGTGAACAAATCATGCCAACGTTAAAAGCAAAAGGCTGGTGGGGCAAAGATGAAAATGGTCGGGAGATGGGAACGCCTTGGCGTTTAGAAACCATTTATCGTACTAATCTGCAAGCGGCATATATGGCGGGTCGTCGTCATGAGATGTTGCAAGCAACAGACACCCATCCATACTGGCGCTATGTTGCAATTATGGACAATCGTACCCGCCCTGCGCATCGTGCTTTGCATGGTCGAGTGATGAGAGCCGATGATGGTGCATGGGATGCAATCTTTCCGCCCTGTGGGTTTAATTGCCGTTGTCGTGTGTCGCCAATGACTGAGAATGCTGTGGGTCGTGGGGGTTATACCGTTGAGTCGAGTGAAGGTCATATCAGCACTGAAATAGCAAACGTGGGTTATGCCAGTTCTGCAACGGTCACGAAACTGAAACTACCTTCAATGGAAATCCCTTTTAAAACTGATGCAGGTTTTAATGCTGCACCATCCACTGGGGCAACAACAAAGTTAATCGAAAAGACTGCGCCTGACATTGTCAGAAAGCTACCTGAGCATCCAATTTTTGATCCATCAAAAACCACTGTTGATGATTTTGTAAAGCTGGGTAGACAGCGTTTGGATGATGTATTCAATATCCCTGCAACTGCGGATAAAACCGTTAAACAGATTTTGGATGAAGCCAAACATGCTGTGGACTATGTGCCACATCACGCAAAAATGCAGCAATGGTTGACCCGTGAATTAGAACGTACCCGTCAAGCGGGATCGGTTGCGGCAGAGATCAAAGGCAATGCCCAAGCTAAACAACTGATGAAAGATGCAACCAAAAGCTTTCCAGCAGAGTGGGTTAGAGCAGCGAATCACTTGGGCGATCTGAATGTACGTGTGAGTCAAGCTCGAGGTTTTGCTTATACTTCCCCGATTACTCAAAGGGTGAATTTATTAGGTATCGGCATCGTCAATATGAAAGCGGGTGATGGTTGGATGGTGGTCAGTAGGCTTGATATTGCCATTCATGAATTTGTGCATCGGATACAGGCGGCTCGTCCAGATCTTGATACATTGTTTCAACAAGAGCATCGTTTGCGTACTGCTGGTGAGCCACTACAAAGTTTAAGATCATTAACAAGTGATCCTCGTTATAAATTGGATGAAATTGCCCGCCCCGATGGTTATTACACCCCTTATATGGGGAAAGAGTACCCACAATATAAAGGACGTGAAGCGCTTGAAGTCATGACGATGGCTTTACAACCCATACTTGCTATAGATAGAGCAAATGCAGTAATGTTATATGAATTGTATAAAAAAGACCCACGTATGCTAGAATTAGCCTTGGGTATTTTATTTCATAGCAGATAAGGAGAGGTCATGGAAATATCATTAACGCATGAAGATATGCCTGAAACTTATCTGTTGCAATGGAATCAAGCTGAAGGCACTTTTGAGGGTGATCCTGAAGTTATTCATCACATTACCCTTATGGCAGGTTGGGTACTGGAAGATGGCTATGCGAGCTATCCTGATATGCCAACAGCCACTTATCCAATAACAGATCCGCTGAAGAAATCAGATGAATTGGCATTGGTCTGTAAAATTTTAGGCTATACCAGTCCTCAACTTCCCCTTGTTTATCCTGAGTTAGAATTTGACGGTTGGGTTCGTGATGAACACGGCAACATCGTTGATCAGGTACTTTTCTAAATGCATATCATCATTAATGACGCAGCATTACAGCAAAAATTTGAAAATGCACTGAAT
Source organism: Acinetobacter sp. CFCC 10889 (assembly GCF_003268395.1). Classification (GTDB taxonomy): domain Bacteria; phylum Pseudomonadota; class Gammaproteobacteria; order Pseudomonadales; family Moraxellaceae; genus Acinetobacter. The sequence continues at coordinate 8,930 of NZ_LQXQ01000068.1, forward strand.
AAATTAGCCAGTCCTAAAGATTTAATGCAGCGTATTTCTGTGGCATTAAAGCAAGCTACGGACGATAATTTTGATGCTGAAGGTCGCCCGAAATGGGCAGGCTTAAAATATCCCCGTAAAGGTGGCAAAATTTTACAGCTCACAGGTCAGCTTGCAGGTTCAATTACATCATTTTCAGGTGCAAACTATGCAGGTGTTGGTTCAAATAAAGTCTATGCAGCGATTCACCAGTTTGGTGGTAAAACCAAAGCACATGTGATCCGACCTAAAAATAAAAAGGCTTTGGCATTTGGTGGCATGGTTTTTAAATATGTCAATCACCCTGGTTCTGTGATCCCTGCTCGTCCTTATCTGCCGATGGACAAAAGCGGGAATCTACAAAAAGAAGCTTATGATGATGTAGCACATACCATCGACACTTACTTAAAAAATATCTTTTAAGCGTTCATCCTTGCCCATTTATCGTTATAAATTGCGTTAGATGGGCGTTAGAAACATCTGAAGAATAAAAAATAATAAATGATAGCGCATCAATATTTACTGCGCTTAAATCAGCACACAACGCCATTTAGAAAATTCTTAAAAATGGGAATGGCTTCCCTCTAAATCACTGTTCAAATCTACATCATGCTGTCTGCATGAAAACAAAACTTTTAGTCGCTGCCTGCGCATCCGCCCTGAGCCAATCAAGCAATCGGTTGGTATTGATTCCAGAAGGTCAATTTTCTGGTCTCGATGGTCGTCCACATGACGCTCCTTTTTGGAGTCTCACCGCTGAACGTGGTCGTCAGATTGCGTTGGCTTTGAATCATCGAAATATCGACATGGTCATCGACTATGAACATGGCACATTGAAATCTCAAACGGATGGCAAACCTGCCCCCGCTTCGGGGTGGATCAAGTCATTTGAATATGTTGATGGCATGGGTCTGTGTTCTTCTGACTTTAAGTGGACTGCGCAAGCGCAAGCTTTTATCGATGCTGAAGAGTATCGCTATATATCCCCCGTTTTCTCTTATACCCCAACTGGTGACATCACAGGTCTGTTGTGTGTCGCTATCACAAATACGCCAAATCTTGATGAGTTGCCCGCTTTACTTGCGGCTGCGGCACAGGATTTGTTTATCCAAAATTCTCACGAGGATGATCTTATGCCTGAGTTTTTAAAGCTCATGTTAAAGAAGCTTTGTCTTGCTGAAAATGCAACTGAACAAGAAGTTTTAACTGCTGCAAATAGTTTTTTTGCAAAAGTGGATGCTGCTGGCTTCGGTACTGAGCTTGCCAAAGAGCAAACATTAAATGCGGCTGTGGATGCTGTGATCGTATCTAAAACAGCTGCGAACAATCAGCAACCTGATCCGTCAAAGTTTGTACCAATCGCTGTGGTGTCAGGTCTACAAGCACAGATCGCAACGCTCACTGCTAATAGCAATAAAACTGAAGTCGATACTTTATATACAGCTGCGTGTAGCAATGGTCAGTTGCTCGGTGATGACATGCAGGCATGGGGTCGCAAGCTGGCAGATGAACAACCCGAAGAATTTAAAAAGTTTGTTGCCTCTGCACCGAAGATTGCAGCACTGAATGGCAAACAAACTGATGGGACGAATGTTGCAGCGAATAATCAGCAGCAGGGTCAAGGGAACAATCAATTTACACCTGAAGATTTAGCCGTTGCGGCTGCTTTTGGTCATTCTTTGGAGTCTTAATCATGACTTTAGCCACCTCTGACCGTAATACGCCTCGTCGTGAAAAAGGTCTGTTATTTGTTCCTGTTGCAGCAGCAACTTTAGTTCGTAACGGTCTGATTGCTTGTGTCAATGCAGATGGTTATGCCGTTGAAGGTTCAACTGCGACTGGGCTGATTTATTTAGGTCGTTTTGAAGAGACCTTACATAACGAAGGTACAGATGGTGAAATTTCTGTGCGTATTCGTACTGATCACGCTTTCCAGTTTGAAAACAGTAGTGCTGATCCCGTGACACAAGCCAACTTTGGTGATGTTTGTTTTATTGAAGACAATCAAACCGTAGCGGCAACGGATGGTACAGGGACTCGCTCTAAAGCTGGGCGAGTTGTGGGCATTGATGAAAATGGAGTATGGGTAGAATGAACGTAAATGGTGCTGCATTATCTGCAATCTTTTTAAACCTCAGTAAGGTTTATAACGACACTTTTAAAGAAGTGACCACAAGTTATCAAAAGATCGCCATGACTGTGCCGAGTTCAGGCAAGTATGTGGATTATCGCTGGTTGGCTAACTTTCCTAAAATGGAACGTTGGGTGGCTAAAAAAGTGATTAAAAAGCTCGTTGAATATCAGTACACCATCGTCAATGAAAAGTTTGCTGCAACTGTTGAAGTAGACCGTGACGATATTGAAGATGATCAATTGGGTATCTATAAACCTCAAGCAGAATCTGCGGCTTGGTCAGCAAAACAGTTGCCTGATGAATTGGTGTATGAAGCATTCAATAAAGCTTTTACAACTAAATGTTATGACGGCAAACCTTTCATTTCAGCGGATCATCCCATTGGTGCAAAAACGTCATTCAGCAACAAAGGCAATAAAAAGCTTTCGATTGAAAGTTTAGCCAAAGCACAGGCATCCTTTGGTGCAGCCCGTACTGCCATGATGTCGATCAAAGATGATCAAGATCGTCCACTGAACGTGAAGCCAAACCTGTTGGTTGTCCCTGTCGCACTAGGTGATATTGCTCGTGCCTTAATGACCGTAAACCAGTTAGAAGATGGTAAGCCAAATCCATATAAAGGGGTTTGCGAAGTTCTTGAAGAAGCTCGCCTAACTGATGACAACGCTTGGTTCTTAATGGATACCACCAAACCAATCAAGCCTTTTATTTACCAAGAACGTAAAAAGCCAACTTTTGTGCAGATGACCAATCCTGATTCGCCTAACGTATTTATGGAAGGTGTTTTCTATTTTGGTGCTGAAGCACGTGCGGCTGCGGGTTATGGACATCCTCATTTGATTTGGGGTTCTACAGGTACAGTTGCATAAGGTAATTCATCATGAGCTATGTCACAGCAGAGGCAATGATCGCTAAATTTGGCGAACAGGAAATCATTGATTTAACCGCTGACAGAGGTTTGGTGCAAACCATTAACTTTGAAAAACTGCAAATGGCGTTAGATGCTGCCAACAGTGAAATTGACGGTTATTTAATTGGTCGTTATACCCTGCCATTGAAAGTTATTCCTGCTTTTCTGGTATCACTTGGCTGTGACATTGCTCATTTTCATGGCTCTGTAGGTGAAACCGTAGAAACCAATCGAACCAAGTCTCGCTATGAAATTGCGATTAAAAATCTGGTCAATATTTCTAAAGGCTTAATTTCGCTTGGTGGTGCGCCTGCGGGTGAATCTGCTCCGCAAGCAACGTCCTCCAATAACGTCATGTGGTCAGTTGGACGCAATGACTTTAAGGGGCGTTGGTAATGGATTTATCAAGAATTGAGCAAGGAATAAAAGATGCGATTAAAAATTTACAGCGTCCTTACATCTCTTCGATTGAGTCTTATGGCGGTGACTTCGATGACGGACTTAATAAAGATGTCATCCGCCGCTTTCCTGCCATTTGGACCACATTTCAAGGCACAGGCAAGCCTGAACAAATCTCCGCTCGTAAATTTAGAGTACCACTGGTGTTTGTTGTACTTGTCGGTGCGTATTCGATCCGTAATGAAGAAACAGCAAGACAAGGTCTTGAAGTTGATGGGAAGCTTGTCAGCATCGGAACGTTTCAGCTGCTGCAAGACGTGCAACTTGCATTATTAAATAACAACCTTGCCGCACATGATGTGTGCGGTATCACCCCATTTACATACGGCAAGATCGACAAAGTTTTTGATAATCGTACTGCAAATGAAGCATTGAGTGTCTTTGCTCAGCAATGGCATACCAGTTGTATCGTATCCCGTTCTGCTGCGGATCGTGACATTGACATGCTTGATGCGGAATGGATGCAAGTGGTGAATGTTGACTACATGTTTAAAGAAGGTGATGACGTTGCCGATATGTCTGACTTCATCAAACTCCCAATTACTTTAGATAAGGATAAATAAAATGCCTATTCCTAATGGTATCCGTACCCCTGACACGTACATCGATGTCAATTTAAATGCGCAACGTACTGGCTTACCTGCAAATGTGCATAAGGTTTTGTTTGTGACTTTTCCTGTGCCTATTGAAACTCCAAATGAGCCACTTGTGCCACCTGAAATGCCTGTGAGTATTTATGATAAAGCGCAAGCAGATAGTATTTTCGGAAAAAATAGCGTCGCTGGGCGAATGATTACCGCTGCTGTAAAAGTGAATCGTATTGTGGATGTGCAATGCTTGGGAAAGTAGCAAATGAACAAGGCATTAGTTGTGTAGGAGCTTCACCTTTAGCAAGTCTTGGATTGCAGTTTGAACCATCTGAAAATTTAGAATATTTAATCAAGATAGATGGAGTAGTTGTTCTATCTGGTGCTCTGAATATTGAAGGTCAGTTTGATAATGTAACTATTCAATATACAGATACTACACTGGAGTTTATGAATACTTCAGCATCAAATAAGCGAGTTGAAATTTCAGCTTTAAGACGAGATAGCATGAAGTATCTATTCAAGCCAATCCCTCAAGATTCATTGAATCAAACGTTATTGTTTGAAGATAGTTATGATGGATTTTACTCAAAAGTATCTTTTTGTTTAAGTGAATTTGTTGAGTAAACCATTAAAATATATTGCATATTAAGGTAGAAACCTATGTCATTCGAAACTATCGCCCCGCTCGGTCATACGATTATTGCTCTATCCGCTGCACCAACTGTCGGTGCTGAAAGCTTAGATTGGGCGCAATATCTTAACGATGTTTCAGGACCAATTGAACAACGTCCAACCATTTTAATTGTGCCTTTTTCAAATATTGAAGAGGCTGAAGCTTTTGCAGATCAAGCGCCAGTAAAAACTAATTATCGAATCGTGGCAGCTTGCTACCACGGCGCAAATGGTCAAGAGCCTGAAATTGCGGCATGTATTGCTGCTGCATTGGCTGATTCTAACGATCCTGCCCTACCTTTTAACGGAGTAAATCTGGCAGGTCTAACACCCGTTGAGGATCAATACAAACTCAAGTTTGAACGTATGGAAGCCGCAATGCGTAAGGGTGTGTGTATGATTCAGACTGGTGCGGAAGGTGTGCCTGAAATTGTACGAGCACTTTCAACTTATCAAGCGAACCCGACCAATGGCGATCCTGATGATATTGTTGCTGATATTAATGGTGCACTGGTTTTGGACTACACACGTAAAGTGGTGCGTCAGGCTGTACGTCGTAATGGTCGTCGTAAAAATACTCAACGTGAGCGTGATAATTTGCGTTCGTTAATTTTGGTTGAATTAATTAAACTTGATGATGCTGAAATCTTACAAAATGTGCGTCAGCGTGGCAAAGAGTTGACCGTATTGGAGGACTTAACGGATCGTTTCCGAGTGAATGTGAAAATACCTGCTGACTGGGTCAGAGGTATGCATGTTGTCGCTGCAACGTTGGATGTATATTGATTCCAGCCCTTACGAAATGCCAAAGCAGTGCTTTGTCATTTCTCAGGTGCGTGGTATGCATGTTGTCGCTGCAACATTAGACGTGTATTAAATACTAAGCTAATCAAATCAAAGACCCTTTTTAGGGTCTTTTTTATTGCTCATTATCTGAGGGGGAAGCCGTTCCACCTAAACCCACTACTCTATTTATTTCACACTGACATTTTGAAAATCAAATTAATCTAACGCTTGGAGTGGAGAAATGTAATGTCAGCAGAAGATGAATTAGTTGGAACAATTGTGCTGTACGCCAATGGGCAAGAAATTGACTGTTCGAGTATCAGTTCTTCAGAACAAGCGGGACGTAAGCTTGTTGCAACAATGAACAGTAAAGGTCGTGCCAATAAATCGGCTCAAACCACCAAATCAGGCAGTCTACAAATTGAAGCTGTGATTCCTAAAACAGGTGATTTGGATTGGGCAAATCTCAATGGTGCAACACTTATCGCAGAAGCAATCGACGGTGGATACCGTGAAGTGTGGAGCGGTGTTGGTGTAACCACAGTGGGTAAAAAATACACTGTGGATGGTGAAGCAACCCAGTCCCTTGAATGTTTTTATAAAGATTATATTACGGAGTAAGTATGGAATTTTTTGTTGAAGGTACATTTCCTATCGCAATTAAAGTGTTAGATGGTCAAACCGAACATAAAATTAAAAAGTTTAAGTTACGTTCTTTGACTGTTGAAGAATCACTGGATATTCAAACTACTGCTGTAGGTAAAAAATATGTTGGTGTTGTCGAGTTGTGTGGCGCAACAGATTTAATCGATGCAGATGGCAAGATACATCCTCTTGAATATGATGCTTTTATCAACTCATCTTCTCAAAATTTACGCTATTTAGAAAATAAAAGAACTGAATTAGATGCAAAGGAAAGTGCCGGAGACTAAGTGAATCGGCACTTTTATTGGGTACATTGATGAAAATCGGTGTGCCTTATGCCGATGCTTTAAAAATGCCAAAGCATTTGGCTTTAGCATTATTAGAAGGTCTACACAATGGGCGGCAGCATAATACTCGTTCAGTCAATCAAGCTCCACCTTCACCCAGTCAGGGGAAACGTAGAATCGCAACTCGCCGCAAATCTCAAGAGTCATAAGGTATAAAGTTATGAGTGGTAAAAATTCAGTCGTCAGTATGACGTTGCAACTCAACGGTAAACAAGCGCAACAAGTCTTACAGCAATTTTTACAGACTCAGAAAACCAGTGCCGCTGAGATTTTAAAAACCAATCGTAATCTTGAGGGCGTTCTACGTCAGCAAGCACAACAGACGTCGATCCAAGCCAAACAGTATCAACAAATGAGTCGTTTGGTACAGCAACAGCATAGTGCTTTGGCTCAATCAACTGTTCAAACTCAAGCAACGCTAAGAACAAATCAGTTGTTAGAACGAGTCCTGCAACAACAAGTTCGTCAGTCTACTCTACTCACTCAAAATAATCGTAATCAGAACCGTGACTATCAGCTTCAGCTGAATATTTTACGTCAACAAGTCGCTGCTGCTGAACGTTTGCGTCAGCAGTTGGAACAAGCGGGGCGGGCGAGTCGGGATATGGGGCGTAGTGGAGGTATTGGTGGTGGAGCAGGTAATTTTCTAAATAATGCTGCTGGTGCTGTTGGTGGTGCGGTAGCTGGCGGAATGATCTTAAATGGCGCTTTTCGACCTGCTATTTCGTATGATGAACAATTAGCTCGTATGGCTGTAATTGCGGCAAATGGTAAAGGTACTGCTGAAATGCATCGCTTAAAGCCTGATCTTAGAAAAACAGTAGATCAAGCTGCGCTTTATGGAGGATCAGCATTACAAGATACCGCATCTGCGTTAGATTCATTACTCGCAAAAGGCAAGTATGACTATGATGAATCTAAAGCAATTTTACCTACCATATCAGAAGCCGCTTTTG
>NZ_LQXQ01000069.1 GCF_003268395.1 Acinetobacter sp. CFCC 10889
ATACACCACCAAATTTATTTAATTATTTTAACCATTTTTTAGTTTAACTTTGTAATGTTGGTTTTAGTTTTTAGAAAAATACAATATTTAAAATAATTCAGGCATTCATATTTGAATAAAATATAGACTATTTGCTTTGGAAATATATTTTTTAAAATGATTATAAAAAGACCGTAATATACCAGTGTTGATGTATTACGGTCATATATTGCGAAGTATGTATTTAAATGATGACAGACTTAAGCAAATGCATGTTGGAGTGCTGCAAATAAAACCCAAAGCACGACTAATGCAACCAGTGGTTCACAGACTTTTGCCCAAGCTGGGTTGAGTGGCGCTGCTGGTTCTACTGCTAAAGGTTCAGCTTGAGTGTGCTCTTTGTGCATATTGACCATTTGATTAAACTCCTTCATTGTTTCACCTAATGATATCTCTTCTTGCACGATCGGTTTAGAGCCTGCGAGTGCTTTTAGGTTATTGGTTAACCAAACCCAATCCTCTGCTTGACCTGAAAGGTGTTCTGACTGACCTAGAATGAGCTCACGTAAACCTCTTTTACCAAAACTGCCAGTTTCATCAAGCTGTTTTAATTCTTTGAGTTGTAACTCTAAAATTTCAAGAGTGGCATTTTCCAGTTCAGGTTTATTCAGCTTGGATTGGTTTTGTGATGAGGTGGTTAAATGGCGTGCAACTTCTTGGGTGTATAAGCGGTCTACATTTTGAATTTCCTGATAAACCACATCTTCATTGTGTTGCCAAAGACTGACTAATTTTCCTAAAGTCAGAGCATTAATTTCAAGTAAATAACGTTTTCTTTCTTCAGGAGAATATTGGTCTAAAAGCTGAGGCTTTTGAATCTTAATCTGCTCAGCAAAGTATTGTACGAGATCAAAAGCCATCGAATGCTCCTTATTCTATTCTAAAATTCTTAAACTTGGTTTTTTCTTCGGTGTTTCATCTGTGGTTTCGGATGCTTCCGTAGTATTTGATTTTAAAGCATCTTCATTGATTTGCACATTGGCATATTCGTCAGGATCAAAGAATAAACCTTGCCCATTTTCACGTGCATATAAGCCTAAAACTGCATTCATTGGTACATAGATATCTTTAGACACACCACCAAAACGTGCGGAAAAACTGATTGCATCATTGCTCATATTTAACATATGAACTGCATGTGGCACGATATTCAGGACAATTTGTCCATCTTGAACGAATTGCGTTGGAACATCGGTATAAGGTTGTGTTGCATCGACCAAAAGATGAGGGGTTAAATTATTGTCACAGATCCATTCATAAATCGCACGAGCAAGATAGGGACGGGTCGGGGTTAAATTTAATTCTGGTTCAGACATGAGAAATTCACTCTATTCTTTGGCTAAAAATTCTTGAAAACGATTCTTCTCTTGAAGCGTCATCGACTTCAAAAAACTGGGACGGCTAAAAATTCGTTGGCAATATAAAAAAATCGGGCGACATTGCTGTTTGGGCAGTTCAATTCCCATTTGTTTTAACCGTATGAAAATTGGTGCCAACATGCAATCTAAAATTGTAAAGCTTTCAGACATAAAGTATGGAAAATGCTGAAACAATGGGGTCAGCGAAATCAGAGTATCACGTAATTGTTTTTGTGCTTTTTTCTGTTCATCGGCATTTAAAGTATCAGGGTGACGCAGCATCACATCGGCAAGTTTGAACCAATCCTGTTCAAAACGCCAAATATACTGACGTTGCTCAGAACGTGGTGCAGGTGCATCAGCATAGAGTTTATTTTGACGATAACGATCATCAATATATTCAGAAATAATACTGGTATTGAACAGTTTCAATTCATTTTCAATCAGCATTGGCAGTTGATTGTAGGGGTTTAAACTGGCTAAATCCTCATCATCTTCATCAACAATAATCAGGTTATGCTTAATTTACTTTTCCGTCAGAACAAATCGAACCCAATGCGAGCGGAAATCATCTGCATGACTATAAAGTGTAATCCCTTGCAATTGTGTGTTTTCGAGGTTCATATGCCAAAAACTGAGCTGCGTGAATAGGATAGGATACTAAAAATGGACAGTAAAATCACGGAGACTTTAGCACTATCTATTGAGACAGCTTAAAAGCGTGTATGTTCATCATAGAATCTTCAAAGAATTCCATCCAAAACCACAGCTTTTTACAGGATGATCGTCCAATGCTGAGCATCGCTGTTTTACAAAAATTACTGTTTTTCTTGGCTGTTATTTTCATGGGAATCGGCTTTTATACGGCTTTGGGTGCAGCTTATCAGTCTGATGTCGATTTTGGTGAGGAATATCCTAAGGATCGATGGAAAACAACATTTTGTTGGGTCATGATTATTTTAGGTTTTGTTTGCCTGATTGCGAGTGTAGGGTTATTGGTTTATCGCATATTACTCGATCTCAACCTTATTTAAGACATAAAAAAACCTTGGCAAAAGCCAAGGTTTTTGTCCGAATTCGGAAAACGAATTAACGTTTAGAGAATTGAGGACGTTTACGTGCTTTACGTAAACCAAGTTTCTTACGTTCAACTTCACGAGCATCACGAGTAACGAAACCAGCTTGACGAAGAGCAGGTTTTAAAGTTTCGTCAGCAGCGATAAGCGCACGAGTAATACCGTGACGGATCGCGCCAGCTTGACCACCGATACCACCACCAGCAACAGTGATGTAAAGGTCGTATTTAGTCGTCGCATCTAAAAGCTCAAGCGGTTGGTTAACAACCATACGAGCTGTTTCACGACCGAAATACTGTTCAAGTGTACGGTTGTTGATAGTGAGTTTGCCTGTACCAGCTGACAAGAAAACACGTGCAGTTGCGGTCTTACGGCGACCTGTACCATAATTAGTAGCCATGTGCTGTATCCCTTAGATGTCCAAAACTTGTGGCTGTTGAGCAGCGTGTGGATGCTCAGTACCTGCATACACTTTCATTTTCTTGATCATAGCATAACCAAGAGGACCTTTTGGTAACATACCTTTTACAGCTTTTTCCAAAACTGCTTCAGGTTTATGAGCAATTAACTTCTCGAAGTTAGTCTCACGGATACCACCAGGGAAGCCAGTGTGGCGATAATATTTTTTATCAAGCGCTTTTTTACCAGTCACTTGAATTTCTTCAGCATTGATCACAACGATATAATCGCCAGTGTCAACGTGAGGAGTATAAGAAGTCTTGTGCTTACCGCGTAGACGACGAGCGATTTCAGTCGCAAGGCGACCTAAAGTTTTGCCAGAAGCATCAACAACGTACCAGTCGTGTTGAACTTCAGCAGGCTTAGCGCTGAGAGTTTTCATTAAACCACTACCTATTATAGTTGGTTTGGACTATGGAATCTGTCCAAACAAAAGGAGCGCGAATTCTACCTGAAACGTGAAGAATCCACAATCGAAATTTAGAATTTCAAGCGCATTATTATATTGCTTGTTGATTAAAAATGCAAAGTTTAGTTTGGGTGAGTTTAAATAGGTTTAAAATGATTGAGCTTATGTTTAAAACTCGGTTACACAACCGAATTGGCAAGTTATAAGCATCGTGTTAATTTGTGAAAAATATAAGTATTTAAAAATGTCTTTCATCAATTTTTTAAAAAACTCAGCGCCAAGTAATAAATCAAAGAAATTCAGGGATGTTTTTGTATTCATCCACTTGTACATTGTGTTGATTTTTTATACCCAAACTGTTGGTTCATTCGGCTTTTTTGATGGTCTGATGGTATTAGGTATGGCTTTGTGTGTGGTACTTTTTGAACCTACATGGTTGATAGTATTTTTAGGTTATTTATTGTTGAGTATGATTGTTGCATGGTATTTGGCTGGTATTTCTCAGTTGAGATTTAGGCAAGTTCACACTTTGATATGGTTATTATGCATTGCGACATTTGTGATTTGGATTGTGGGAATGGTTTTGGGTATTTTTCCTTTTAACACAAGTTCAAGAACTTATTTTTAGTCATACTCTATGTGCTCACATTTTGTATAGAAGTAAAATGGATAATAAAAGGTATGAGTGAAAGTAATACCCTTAAAATGAATCATAAAAAAACTAAAACACAAAAGTTTTTCTCAGGATTCTTTTTTACTTTGGTTTTGGTTTATCTGATTAGCTTCTTACTTATATGTGGATACTATGGCTTTTCAGGGATTGGATTAATTCTTCTTTTCTCTATTTATTTACATGTAGCACTTTTTCCGTTTTTAATTTATTCCTTAGGTGGTTTCATTTTTATTGCGCTTTCAAATGAGCTATTTGATAAATACCATACACGGTTGTGGAAATGGTTAATCATAGGTTGTCTAGTTTGTTTTGGGGTCGTATGTTTATCTGAGTTAGCCCATTATTGGGGTATTTTGTCAGCCCAATTTAATTTGACTTGGAAGTGACTGTTTGAAACAGTTGTATAATCAAGGTATGGATTTGAAATAAGAGTTCTTTATGCTTCCTTTATATATTACCAGCGGTGAACCTGCAGGTATTGGTCCTGATATTTGTTTAAGTTTGGCAGATCGTGTGGATGAGCGTCCAATTGTCGTTCTTGCAGATATCAATATGTTGCGTGATCGTGCCAAAATTTTAAATATAGAAATAGACATTATTGAATATCAACAACAAGAGCAATCATCAGCACAAGGTCAGCTTTATGTAGAGCATGTGCCTTTATATGAGGATGTGGTTTTAGGTGAACTTAATCCGAAAAATTCAGCTTATGTATTGGAGCAGCTTCGTCGTTCTGCTTTTTATGCAATGCAAGGACAAAGTGTTGGCGTAGCAACTGCACCTGTACAAAAGTCTGTGATCAATGATGCTGGCATTCATTTCAGTGGGCATACTGAATATTACCAAGAGTTTGCTGGTGTGGATCGTGTGGTGATGATGCTTGCGACGAAAACGCTGCGAGTTGCATTAGCGACTACACATTTACCTCTACGTGATGTTGCAGATGCGATTACCAAACAGCGTTTGCACCAAGTCATCGACATTTTGATTCATGATTTAAAAACCAAATTTAAAATTGAGCATCCGCATATTCTTGTATGTGGCTTAAATCCTCATGCAGGTGAGGGGGGATATTTGGGACATGAGGAAATCGATACCATTAACCCTGTGCTTGAAAGCTATCGTGCGCAAGGCGTGAATATGAGTCTGAGCATGCCCGCAGATACTTTATTTACCCCTGAACATTTAAAAGATGCGGATGCTGTGTTGGCGATGTATCACGATCAGGGTTTACCTGTGTTAAAATCTCAAGGATTCGGTGAAGCGATTAATATTACTTTAGGCTTACCATTTATTCGTACTTCTGTTGATCACGGTACAGCACTCTCCCTTGCAGGCACAGGGCAGGCAAAAAGCTCAAGCTTACATGTTGCTGTTGATCTAGCACTTGATCTAGCACGACACTAATTCACGTTGGAAAATATTTTATGTATCAAATTAATGCCTTAAACCCAAAAGATGAAGGGCATCACACGCGCAAGCGTTTTGGACAAAACTTCTTACATGACCAGCGTGTGATTGCAAAAATTGTCCGTTCAGTTGCGCCACGCTCAGGTGACAATATTGTTGAAATTGGACCTGGTCTGGCAGCATTAACTTCGCCTTTGATTGGTGAATGTGAAGCCTTAACCGTGGTTGAACTTGACCGTGATTTGGCAGCAGGTCTGCCGGGTCGTGTTCCTCATCCTGAACGTCTAACGATCATTGAAACCGATGCATTAAAATATGATTTTACTGAACTTTTTCAGGAAAATCGTCCTTTACGTGTGGTTGGAAATTTACCCTATAACATTTCTACACCATTACTTTTTCACCTCTTGGAATTTGGTGACAAAGTTAAAGATATGCACTTTATGCTGCAAAAAGAAGTGGTTGATCGCATCACAGCTTCACCAAATACCAAAGAATATGGACGTTTGTCCGTGATGATTCAATATTTCTGTAAGCCGACATTCTTATTTGAAGTGCCACCGGGTTCATTTAATCCACCACCGAAAGTCACTTCTGCGGTGTTTCGTTTAGAGCCTTATGCGACTAAACCGATCATTGCGAAAAACGAAAAAGCATTGGCTCGATTGGTCTCTCATGTATTTACCCAGCGCCGTAAAACTTTGCGTAACAGCTTAAAAGGTATGTTGGTGGAAGATGGTTTTGAAAATGCAGGGGTTGATCCAATGGCACGCCCTGAAACACTTACTTTGGCACAATTTGTGGCATTGTCAGATCAAATGGTGTAACTGATGACCCGTGCAATTCGATACAACTATGTGATTGGTGATGTGCAAGGCTGTTTTGAAGCGTTGAAAATGTTGCTGAAAGAAATTCAATTTGACTCAGATCAAGATTTTATTTGGTTTGCAGGTGATTTGATTGCACGTGGTGAAAACTCAGTGGGTGCAATACGTTTTATCAAAAAACTCTGTGAACGTGATGCAGCAGCAACGGTATTGGGCAATCATGACCTGAACTTGCTCGCTGTGGCACGTGGCATTAAAAAGCTCAAAGATAAAGATCGTATTGATGATGTGATTCATGCACTTGAGAGCGATGAGTTGATCGAATGGTTACGTCAGCAACCATTGTGCTTATTTCCAAATGAGCACACTATTTTGACTCATGCAGGGATTCCGCATATTTGGGATGCAGCGCAAACCGCACAATATGCCAAGGAAGTGGAAGCCGTCATTTCACATGAAGATTTCGATGTTTTAGATAGCTTTTTGAAGGAAATGTATGGCACTGAGCCTGATGTCTGGTTAGAGGATTTAACAGGTAATGCCCGTTTACGTTGTATTACCAACTATTTAACCCGTATGCGTTTAAGTGATGCCAATGGTCGTTTGGAGTTTAGCTTCAAAGATGCTTTGGATGAGCCGATGCCTGAAGGTTTTCAGCCTTGGTTTGAGTATGCGTCTAAAACAGCGCAAAGTCATCAAATTGTGTTTGGACATTGGGCGGCATTACAAGGTAAAACCATTCAAAAGTCGAATCAGAAAAATATTCAAAATGTCGATGGTGGCTGTGTTTGGGGACACCAACTGATTGCGTATCGTTTGGAAGATCAGCAAAGTTTTGCAGTGGATAATCCAATGTTTTAGTCAAGTTGTTTATTTTAAATATTTAAAAATAAAGTCATCTATAGCGATGACTTTATTTGTTTTTGATGAATCATTATTCAACACGAACCCAAGTTTGGCTGCGTCCTAAAACAGAGGTACCTAAATAGCCTCTTAGTCTTAAGATTTTACCTGTTGGATTTAACTTAGCTTTTAGGCTATACATTTTTCCAGTGAGAGGATCAAGGATTTTACCCTCATCATAATCTTTGTCTTGGATATGTTTTAACCCTGTAATTAGATTTAAGCCTAATACTGGTTTATTGGTATAGGGTGCAGGGCACTTTACACATAATTCTTTAGGTGTATAACCGGGGCGAGGCGTGATCTTGATAATGGTTCCAGTATACGCACCACTGCTGTCTTTTTTAAAGGAAATTTGTGCTTTGGCTTCACCTGATTGATCATCAATTTGTTGCCAGATGCCTGTAATATCTTGTGCTAAGAGACTTGAACTTGCACAAAAGCTAAGTAAAAGTGCTGCAATTTTTATTTGAATTTTCATCTTACTTTCCCTGTGATAAAACTTCGGTTGAAGCGAATATGTATAACATTTCATCAATTTTTTGTGCATATTTCAAGTATTTAAATACCACCAAAATGCTTTGAAGTTGCCAATAAAAGCATTAAATGCGTACAGGGTCAAGGAATTATACTGAGCGAGGTGTTTATGGTTTTTAGTTGAATAATAAAATGAATGGCATAATCAACATAAACATCCTTGTTCGTATTGATTATTTTTTTAAAATGATAATTTTCAGGTGAATTAATCAGTGATTTTAGTTGTATGTAAAGCAAGCAAAATTAATTTACACGTACCCATGTTTGGCTACGTCCAATGGTTGAAAAACCATAATATCCACGGATATTGATCTTCGTACCATTTTGCGACATTTTGATTTTTAGACTGTATAAGCGTCCTGTGTTTGGATCTAAAATTTTACCTTTTTCATATTCATAATCATTAATACGTTTTAGATCACTAATTGCTTTCATTCCAAGAATAGGTTTATTGGTATAAGGAGCAGGGCAGTTTACGCAAAGCTCTTTGGGTTGGTAGCCTACACGTGGCGTAAGTTTGGTGATGATCCCATAGTATGTACCATTTTGATCTTTTTTAATCTCAACGATCCCTTTCGGTGAGCCTGTTTTATCATCAATACTTTGCCAAGATCCTGTAATATCTTGTGCAAAAATCGTGCTGCTTAGACAAGTTAAAGCACACGCCCCAATCCAATTTACTATATTTTTCATGACATTTTTCTCTATTACATTGCAT
This sequence comes from Acinetobacter sp. CFCC 10889, assembly GCF_003268395.1. Lineage (GTDB taxonomy): Bacteria > Pseudomonadota > Gammaproteobacteria > Pseudomonadales > Moraxellaceae > Acinetobacter. Next base: position 8,410 of record NZ_LQXQ01000069.1, read on the forward strand.
TTTTAACTGTTGCATAAATGTGCAATTGCTAAAATAATTTTGCCATAGTTCTTAAATATTGAGCAAATACTATTTTAAAGTGTGATTTATTTAACAAAAAATTTATCAAATGTGACATTTTTTGTTATTTTGCGGGGCACATTAGATTTAAAAAGAAAAAGAGATGGTGATGAAACAATCTCTTTTAAGTGAATTATCGAATAAACAAAATAAAACTTGGTAGCCAAATCGCTGTAAAGACAGCATTAACTGCCATACCAAAAGCAGCATAACGACCTGCAACTGCACCACGTTGCCAAGCTTGTGCAGTTCCAATGGCATGTGCTGCTAAACCGAGTGCTAGACCTGATGCACGTTCATCATTGATATTTCTAAGAATAATGGATGAAAATGCGGCACCAATTACCCCAGATAAAATAACAATCAAAATGACTAAAGACACAGGTGAGTGTAACAGTGTGGCAATATTAATTGCAATCGGTGTGGTCACTGCACGTGTCGCAAATGCCATAATCGTTGGTTCGGACATGTGTAAGAGGTAAGCTAGCCCCATAGGCAATGCGACAGCACTGATACTGGCAAAAACCAAAATACCTACAACAGATTTAATGGGTAAATCATCATAGCGCATAGCTGCTAAAGGAATAGCAAGTGCAACAGTAACATAGCCGAGTAAATGACTGAAAATTCCATTCATTTGTGTATTGTATTGTTCATAAGGAATTTTAAATAACATTAAAATACCAATGACAAAGAACATGCCAATAACCAATAAAGGGACTTGTGGAAATTTTTTATTGACAGGTTTGGCTGCTAAGTAAGCCACTAAGGTGATCAAAAAACCTGTTAAAACACTGAACATGATGATCTCTCTATAGCCATTTCTTTGCCATTTTTGCATAGACCCAAAGTGGTATCAGGGTACTGACAAACATGATCACTAAAAATAAAGGGATTTCTTTACCCATGCTGACCAGCATGAGCAATGAACCTGCACAAATCGGCAAGAAAGCAAACCCACTTTCTTTCATCAGTTTGTTGTTGGTGTCAACCAAACGTGATGGGATTTTTTTAAATCTACGCCAAATGACAAGAACAAGTAAAAGGCTGAGTAAGCCCGTGAGATTACCAAGTTCTGGATGATTGAATTGCCCCATGATCCACACTGAGGCTTCTCGAAAGAAAATGATTAGAGTAATGGTGCAAAACCATGCCAACCAATCTATATTTTTGAACAAGTCCATGCTGTTTTTTAATCAACTTAATTTATATTTCACGTTTTAACTCATTCAGCGCTGAATTTCAAACTCTTCTAAAGGTCTTGCAAACTGTTGTGCTTTTTCACCTAAAATTTGATCGATCGGTAAATGTGCTTGTTTAATGAGTTGCTCAAGTTTATAAGGTGCAATATTTACCTCTAAAAGTAATTGACCTTGATCGTCATAATTTTCAGACTGAATTACATTTAAAGCATAGAGTTGATTACGTAATTTCCCATATTCAGGTTTAAGAACGAGCTGAAAACTTTGAATTTGTCCCATTAAACATTCTTGTACAGCTTTACGTAGTAAGTCCAAACCTTGTCCTGAATGTGCTGAAACATAGACACGATCTGGCTCGTGTGGGCGAGCATAGATGATCTTGGCTTCCTCATTTGATTGGTCAATTTTGTTATAAACTTTTAAAATGGGAACATCAACACCGATTTCCTTGAGTACCTTTTCTACCGCTTCGATTTGCTCATGCATATCTGGACTACTTGAATCAATGACATGAAGCAATAGACTGGCTTGTAAGGTTTCTTCGAGGGTTGCTTTAAATGACTCCACAAGGGCGTGAGCAAGATTACGGACAAAACCTACGGTGTCGGCAAGGACGAGTGCACCAATGCCATCCCAATCTAAACGTCTTAGTGTTGGGTCAAGTGTGGCAAAGAGTTGATCGGCAGCATAGACATCACTATTGGCGAGTATATTGAATAATGTTGATTTTCCAGCATTGGTATAACCGACCAATGAAACTGTCGGGATGGCTGCTTTTTGACGAGCAGCTCGTCCTTGAGTGCGCGTTTTGCGAACTTTTTCTAAACGATCTTTGAGTTGATCCATGCGGATACGCAATAAACGGCGATCAGTTTCTAAAATGGTTTCACCCGGACCACGCAAGCCGATCCCACCTTTTTGGCTGTCGAGGTTGCTATGTCTACGAACCAAACGTGATGAAAGATGATCTAACTGCGCCAACTCAACTTGGAGCTTACCTTCATGAGTGCGGGCACGTTGTGCAAAAATATCTAAAATAAGACCTGTACGGTCGATCACCCGACATTTTAAAATGTTCTCTAAATTACGTTCTTGGGCAGGGGAGAGCGCATGATCAAAAATGACCAATTCGACTTCTAAAGCTTCGACTTGAGCTGCAATTTCTTCGGCTTTGCCTGAACCTATAAAAAACTTTGGATCAGGTTTGATACGTTGAACATGTAAATGTTCTAAGATGTTTGCACCTGCGGATTTGGCTAATAATCGAAACTCTTCATGATCAATATCATCTAATATTTGTACTGCGACGCTGACGAGGATTGTACGTTCATTGATTGGGGTTCGATTTGCATATTCCACAGATATTTAGACTCTCGAATAGATTGGTTTCGCTCCATTCTAAAGTAAATCTGGCTTAAAAATGCAATTATTGTCAAAGAATTGCAATAAATAGCTTAGACATCAGGACTAAGCTACCACAATATAAAATCACGTAACCAAGCAATTTTCTAAATGAAATTTTGATGGGAAGATGTTGTGAAACGGAAAGATATTTACTATGTTGCATTTGATTTTTATACCTTATTTTTAATCATTTGATATTTAAACTGTAATACAAAGCAGCAAAGATAAAAATGCGCTTAAGTTATCTAATTGTTGTGTTTATATGATCAATGCAACTTCTTGTATATGTGGTATACAATACCGATAGATGAATTTGATTAATATTGAGTTTAGTGAGCAACTATGCCGCAACAACAGATTGATACGACCGTAGCGTCAAACGCAACAAAGAAATTAAATATATTTTCGAAAACGTTTTTATATAGTAAAAAACTGATTAAAGGCACGACTGTTATTTCCGAAGGTTTTTATTTGGTGTTTCGCCATCAATTGTACAAAGATCCGAATAATTCTAATAACACTCGTTATGTGCAGTACTTTTGCCGCCGTCTTGCAGAAGTTTTTAATGTCGATGTGCATGTGCATGGTGAGATTCCTCGTGAGCCTGCGTTGTGGGTGAGTAATCATATTTCATGGCTAGATATCACAGTTTTAGGTTCAGGGGCACGTGTATTCTTTTTGGCAAAAGCCGAAGTTGAAAGCTGGCCGATTTTGGGAACTTTAGCCAAAGGCGGTGGGACTTTATTTATCAAACGTGGTTCGGGTGATTCAGTACGAATTCGTGAACAAATCGCAACGTTTTTGCGCCAAAATGTCCCCGTTCTATTTTTCCCTGAAGCGACTACAACAGATGGGACACGTGTAAAAAAAAGTGCATGGACGTATTTTGGGTGCAGCAATTGAGGCACAAAAACCTGTACAAGCCTGTGTAATTTGTTATGTAAATCAGCAAGGTAAATTAGATACTGTAGTACCTTACATTGGTGAAGAGACTTTTGTGGATAATGTTCAAGCTGTTTTGGAAATGCCAAAAGTAACGGCACATTTGCGTGCTTTGCCGTTAATTTCTGTAGAAGGGCATACCGTTGAAAGTTTGACGAAATTGGTTCAGGAGAAAATGCAAGAAGGTTTGGCAGAGTTGCAAAAAGAAGTTTTACGCTAATTTTGAGCATATTAAATTAAAAAAATCTGATGGATTCATTCATCAGATTTTTTTTGTGAACTTCCTAATGTTACATAAAGCCTTCGATTGGCAACCATGAAATAAATTTCACTCCTGCTTTTTGCCACCATTTCATTTTCGGTTCTTTACGGATGGTACGGACTTCTGTTGGTGTGGTGCGAATCCAATGAATTTTATCTTGGGAATTCAGGACTAACTTGTAAGCATATTTGGTCAGGTTTTTGTCCATCGTTGAATGTACAGCTTTCGCCAATGGTGGACTATTTAAAATCACCCCAATTTCAGTATTTAAATTGGCAGAACGTGGATCAAAGTTAAAAGAACCAATAAAGACTTGTTTATCATCTAAAGCCATGAGTTTGGCATGCAGACTAGAACGACTTAATCCTTTTAAGCTGACTTTGGTTTCTTTGGACAGTTTTTTGATATTTTCATCTAGCTCTTCTTCGGGAATTGCAGGTAAAAATTCATATAACTCTACGCCATTTTTTAGTAAGTCTTCTCGATATTTTGCATAAAATGCATGTACCAAAGCGACATCATTGGCTTTAAATGAGTTGGTTAGCACACGAACTTGTACACCTTTTTGTGCTAATTCAGTTAGACGTTTTGCACCTTCTTTCTCAGGTACAAAATAGGCGGAAACCAAATCTACACTTTGTTCTGGTTTTTCTAAATGTGTGAGCATTTGGAAATTGAGATGTTCTTCTTTTTTGGCTTTGGATTTTATTTTATCTGGTGCATCTTTAATGACTTCAGCTTTGACCCAATCGAGTTGAATGTGGTTGTTTAACCAATTGTCAAAATCATTGGAATGTGAACTTAAGTTCATATAGTTTTGTGTAGTGATTTCTTGGTAATGTTGAGTGAGTTGTTCTTTTAAACCTTCATAGCGTAAAGTGTATTTTTGATGGCTGACGATGTCACGCACAGGAAATGCATATTCATGATTCCAATATTCATCAAAAGAGTGATTAATATCCTCTACAGCTTTACCTACGAGCATGACATCGACATCTGAAAATTGATAAGAATCACTGATATTGTAATATTGATTACTCATATTCCGCCCACCAATCAAACTGATTTGTTGGTCAGCAGTAAAAGTTTTATTGTGCATACGGCGGTTGATCCGTTTTAAATCAATCACCATTTCCAAAGGGCGAAATGAGCGAAAACGGTAGGGGTTAAACAACTTGACATCAATATTGGCGTGTTGATCTAACGCTAAATACACCGCTTCCATATTTTGTGCATTATTGTCATCAATCAAAAGGCGAACTTTGACACCCCGATCAGCAGCTTGAATAATTTTATACAGTGCCAATGAGCCGATCTTATCATTGTCCCAAATATAATATTGTAAATCTAAAGTTTTTTCAGCTTTATCAATGAGATGTATTCGTGCTGAAATCGCATCAAAAGGGTCATATAAGACATGAAATCCTGTGAGATCAGGATTTTGTGCTTTTAAAGGATTAATAATTTTTGCCAAAGTGGTTTGATCCGTTACAGTATCTTTGGCATAAACAGGAGTAATCGGTGGTTGCGTCGGTAAGGTATTACATGCAGGCAAACCCAATACGATGACTGTGGAAAGTAGCAACATTTTTGTATTAAAAATCTTGTGTTTGTGATGTTGTTGGTGCTTTTGTCGTATTGGATTTGTGGTTTGCGTCATAATTTAATCTAAGAATTCACAGAGCTAGAGTATAATTGTCAATGTTGAAAAGATAAATAAAGTTAATCGGCATTAGTCGCCTTTTTGAGATTCAGTATGTGGATGACAAATTCAATCAATTTTTACTTTTTCCTATGCTTTGCCTTGGTTGCAATCTGGGGTGTGGCACAGGCTTGGATTAGCCAATCACGTACTGAAACGATTCATCCATTTAAATCTTTTGTCCATTTGCTTGCATTTTACCTGTCTTATTTATTATTTCCGTTGTTCTTTTTTAGTTTATATGCGGGTTGGGTTGAATATTTTTCATTACATGAAAGTATTTTTTTGTTTTTGCTGTCAAGTTTGTTGATTTATGCACGTTTTATCGAGCCGCATTTAGTGCGTGTAGACCATCATCAATACAAACTCAGTTCCGATGAAGATTTTAAAAAACCATTTAAAGTGGCATTGATTGCAGATTTGCACATTGGTTTATTTTCAGGGCATGAACGTCAGCTTAAAATTATTGTCAAAAAAATCAATGCAGAACAGCCTGATATTGTTGTGGTTGCCGGGGATTGGACATACGAGCCTGAAAATAAACTCGCTGAAGAGTTGGCTATTTTAAGAGAAATCCAAGCGCCGATTTATTCAGTCAATGGTAATCATGATGAGCAATATCCTGGTCCACCGATTCAAGATTTATTAGCCCATGCTTTGAAAGTCAATAATGTTATCGACATCGAAGGGCAGATGCTTGAATTTGAAGACTTTCGTTTGATTGGTGTTGGGGATTTGTGGGCAGGTAAAACCGATATGCGTAGTATGCCATTGTTACCACAAGATAAGCCGTGGTTGATTTTGTCACACAATCCTGACACGGTAGACATGGTACCGCAGTTGCCAACTCGTCCTTTGATGTTGGCAGGGCATACCCATGGTGGGCAGGTTGAATTGCCTTGGGTAACCAGTTATGTCATGAAAAAAGTATCAATCTTGGGGCATAAACGAGGTTTGTATCAGCATGAAAATGCCGATGTTTTTGTCAGTGTCGGGACTGGGATGGTTGGTGTACCATTTCGTTTTAGAGTGCCACCAACGATTGATATTATTGAGTTGAGTTAAGATTGCATTGAAAATATTAAGTGGTTTAGTTCGGATCAGAGTGATCATCTGAACTTTTCCGCCAAATACTATTTTTTGCAAAGCTTAAGTGCCTATCGAGTTGAAAGTTTTTTAATTTATTTTTAATGTGTTCTAATTTAACGGTATTTCCATTTTTATCGAGAATTTGTCCTTGTGTTTCTAAAGCGAGAAAATAGGCAATCGCATAAGCAATGTATTTTCTAGACGCACAAATTGTAAAGATCAATGGTTTTGCTCTTTTACGATAGAGATAGAAACCGTAATCATCCCAAACTCTTGAGCGGAGCTCTAATTCTGTCCATTTTCGGCTGTTGTATGGATAGCTATTTCCATCACTATCGTAATTATGTTGATCAGAAGCAAATAAAAAATCTGCAACAACTCTAAAGTCGGGTCGTTCAGTATTGATTTTAATAGAGAGTTGAAAGGGAAAGAGATGGTGTTTTGTTTTAGCGAGCATTGCGAATTTTACTATTGTTATGGATTATTATTTTAGTACAAAAGTTGCTGAATGAAAATAAAAAGCCTGCACATTGGCAGGCTCTAGATTTGTAATCACCAAATTAAATTTGATTATTGACATCATCATTTTTGGTTTCACGAATCGCTAAAAATGCAAGCAGTGAAAGGATTGATGCAGCAGTTAAATAATAACCTACAGCATATAAACCATAAGTTGTTGCAAGTTTGGTTGCAATCAATGGGGCAAAAGAAGCACCAAAGATTCCTGCAAGGTTAAAGGTTAATGCTGAACCTGTATAACGTACTGATGTTGGGAAAATTTCAGAGAGTACAGTACCGATAGGACCATAGGTTAAGCCCATAATCGCAAGACCTGTACATAAGAATAGGAATACAACGAAAGTATTGCCAGATTCCAACATATTTGCAAACACTAAACCAAAGAGTGCTGAAACAACACATACGCCAATAGACGTTGCTTTACGACCAAATTTCTCTGCTAAAATTGCAGAAAGTGGAATAAATGCAGCAAAGCATAGGGTTGCAAGCAATTGGG
>NZ_LQXQ01000070.1 GCF_003268395.1 Acinetobacter sp. CFCC 10889
AAAAACTCCCTCCTTTGGAAAAGGAGGGTTGGGGAGGATTCAAAAATCCTTAACTGACTAGCATTACATATTTAGGGGGATTAAATGGTTCACAAATCATTTTTTAACTTGTGTATTCAGTACTTTTTGTTAAATTTAAGATAATTACAAGTACACACTTCAATAATGATTCAAACTAAAATTCAAAAATTTGCCATCATCGGTGTAGGAACCGCAGGGCTTGCCACCGCAATCCTATTGGCACGACAAAATATTCAGGTCACTCTATTTGAAAAAGCTGAAAAACTCGAACCTGTGGGTGCAGGCTTATTGCTACAACCCTCAGGGCTTGCAGTATTTGAACATTTAGGCGTATTGGACGATGCTTTAAAATTGGGTGCAATCGTAACAGGCTTAGAAGGTCAACTACCAAGTGGCTTTAAACTGGTCGATAGCCATTATGCACAAGCACATGCTGATTTTTATGGTTTAGGGATTCACCGATCTACTCTCTGTCATGTTCTTGAATATAAATGCCATGAATATCCTGAACTTATCACATGGCAAATGAATACGGATATTCAAAGGCTTGAAGAAGCTACAGATGAAATTCGAGTCTATGGTACTGTCAATGGTGAAAAATTCGCTCAAGTTTTTGATTGTGTGATTATTGCCAATGGCGCACGAAGCGAACTCAGACCCAAGTCGTGGGTTAAAGTCGATCAAGCCTATCCGTGGGGTGCAAAATGGACCATTGTTCCTGAATGTTTAGACTTCGATACCCAAATTCTGCATCAGTTTTATGATCGTTCTAAAATTATGATGGGAATCCTGCCAACAGGTGCTATACCGACTGCACCTGAGCAACGGCTTTCAAGTGTGTTTTGGAGTTTACCGACAGATCAATTGGGCAATTTTTTACAGACCAATCAAGCACGTTCAGAATGGTTAAAAGAGGTTTCAAAACGTTGGTCACCTGTCGCAGATTGGTTAGAACAAGTGATTGCCAATCCTGAAGATAAACAACAATGGCTTTCAGCAAATTATCGTGATGTGGTGATGTCAAAGTTTGGCGAGGGTCGACTTGGTGTAATTGGTGATGCGGCGCATGCCATGAGCCCACAACTTGGACAAGGTGCAAATATGGCACTTTTAGATGCGTGGGCTTTAGGACAAGCTGTTGAAAATGCTACACAGCATGGATCACTTGTTTATCCACAACTTTGGAAAACTTATCACCAACATCGTCAAAGTTCGACAGCCTTTTATCAGTTTTTAAGTCGCCTACTCACACCACTCTATCAATCTGAACATTGGTGGGCAGGTGGATTCCGTGATCTAAGCTTTTCATGGATGTATCGTATTCCCTACTTCCGTAAAGAAATGGCAATTACTGTGTCAGGTTTAAAGTCTGGTATGTTTAGTCAGATGAAGTATGAGGATATTGCTAAAAGGAATTTAACGAATTGAATATAGATTTAAACATTCAAAATTCTATTGAAAAAATATTTCCACCCTTTCCATTGGGCGAGAATAGATCTCTACTTGAATGTGATTTTTATGATACTCATTATAGCTATTTTGATCAAATCACTGATGATTACTTATCAGCACTAGAGGTTTCAGCAGAAGAATTAATCCTTGAATGGAGCTTTGATTGGCCAAATTCTTACTTACAAATTGGACTAGAAGCCGCTCGTTCACGTACTAGACCCATTGAAGGTATTAACACATGGAAAGATATAAGTTATGAATACTTATATTATTTTGGCTATAACTGTAGTTTTTTAAGCTCAGAGGGCTACAAATTCTTTTTCCCTGCTGCAACCTATTACTTTCTCACTACAGATCAGAATAAGGCATATATGGATTGGTTTATTTTTAGACTAAACTCACAATGGGAAAAAGATAATCACGTTTTTAATGATATCCAAAAAGAATTTATTATTGAATTTGTTAAAGAACACTATAAAGGTTATGTTCCTTGGATTCATAACGATTAAATAATTTTCAAGATTTTCCCAAAATAATAATGAATCACGTAAACTATAACTGCTACGAAATAGCACAAAAATTTTAAATTAATGAATTGGTGAAATCCTATGAACAACTTGCAATGGCTCGATGAAGTAAAATTTAACGAACAAGGACTCATTCCTGCTATTGCACAACATCATCAAACTGGGCGCATTTTGATGGTGGCATGGATGAACCGTGAAGCACTGCAACTCACTGCAGAAAAAATGCGTGGGGTGTATTTTTCTCGCTCACGCAATAAATTGTGGTTCAAAGGCGAAGAATCTGGACATTTTCAAACCGTTTATGAAATCCGCTTAGACTGCGATGCAGATGTGATTGTGTTACAAATCGAACAAGAAGGTGGCATTGCTTGTCATACAGGTCGTGAGTCTTGTTTCTATCGCAAACTCACACCAAATGGTTGGGAAATTGTCGATGCTCAACTTAAAGATCCGAATGCAATTTATGGCAAGTCTGATGAGCATACTTCAACCAATCCACATACATTGGCAATGAATGCTTCCAATGCACAATCTGAACAAGTGGAAGTCTTGGATTACTTAGGCAAAATGATGGCTGAACGTAAATCTGCCGATCCTGAATCATCATATGTTGCCAAGCTCTACCACAAAGGCTTAAACAAAATCTTAGAGAAAGTCGGTGAAGAAAGTTTTGAAACTGTGATTGCAGCCAAAGAATATCAAGCACATGCCAATGAAGACAATAAAAACGATTTAATCTACGAAGTGGCTGATGTATGGTTCCATACCATTGTGATGTTGGGTTATTTCGACCTTGATGTACAATTAGTTTTAAATGAATTGGCACGCCGTCAGGGGCTTTCAGGCTTGGTTGAAAAAGCCAATCGTCAACATTAAAGATTTTACAATAAAAAATAAGCGCTTTATGCGCTTATTTTTTATTCAACATTTTGTAAATAAACTTAGCGTTTTTGTTCAATGGCTGCACCTGCACCACCACCAATTGCACCACCGATAGCTGCACCTGCATTGCCACCAAACACACCTTTACCAATCGCAGAACCAATTGCACCACCTACACCACTATAAGTTGCATTACGGTTTGATCCATTTTGGGTTTTGCTTCCAATGGCTGCACCCGCACCACCACCAAGTGTTGCACCTGTACCACCACCAACATTATTTCCTACACCACCACCAATCGCACCGCCTAAAGCAGCTGAAGCAACACGCTTATCATTGCTCGACATATTTTCACAACCTGCCAACAACATGGTTGAAAGTGATGCAACTGCGAATACTGTCATTGCTTTTTTCATATCTATTTCCATTCGTCCCTATTTACTATTTGCATCTTAGTCTTATTTGATGAATTAAATCTTAGGGCTTTGTTAAAAAACGCAACTTTTCACATTTTTTTGTAAATTTTTGCTGTAAAAAAAAGACGCTCGAAAGCGTCTTTTTTTATTCAAAATTTAAATGTATTTCTTAGAAAGAATCTTCATTTAAAGCTTGAGAAAATGCTTGGTCAACTTCAGAGAAGTCATTTACCAATTCATGTTCAGCAGCTTCCGCTTCTTGACGACGACGTTCTAAGTGGTAAGCCAAACCTGTACCCGCTGGGATCAAGCGACCTACAACAACGTTTTCTTTCAAGCCACGTAAATCATCTTCTTTACCTGTTACAGCAGCTTCAGTTAACACACGTGTTGTTTCCTGGAACGATGCAGCAGAGATGAACGAGTCTGTAGAAAGCGATGCTTTGGTAATACCCATCAATTGACGTTCAAACTTCGCAGGGAACTTGTTTTGAGCCAAGACAGCTTGGTTTTCGCCCACAACACGGATGTAATCCACTTGTTCACCTTTGATGAAGCTCGTATCACCGCCATCAGTGATATCAACTTTACGTAACATTTGACGTACGATGACTTCAATGTGCTTATCGTTGATTTTTACACCTTGGAGACGATAAACGTCTTGAACTTCGTTCACGATGTAGTTAGTTAATGCAACTTCACCTTTCAAACGTAAGATGTCATGTGGATTTTGTGGACCATCAGAAATGGTTTCACCACGGTTCACATGCTCGCCTTCGAACACGTTGATTTGACGCCATTTTGGAATCAATTCTTCGTAGATCTCAGCACCATCATCAGGCGTAATCACTAAACGGTTCTTACCTTTAGTTTCTTTACCGAAGCTCACGATACCAGATACTTCTGCAAGGATCGCATGTTCTTTCGGTTTACGCGCTTCGAACAAGTCAGCTACACGTGGTAAACCACCGGTAATATCACGAGTACGTGAAGATTCTTGTGGTACACGACCGATAACGTCACCGACACCGATTGTTTCGCCATCACGAACTGTCACAATCGTATTTTGTGGTAAGAAGTAGAACTGTTCTCCACCATCAGCTGTATCTAACACGATTGCAGGACGCATGTCTTTACCAGATGCAGGACGTGCTGTTACAGGCAAGATTTCAATCGTAGTCATACCTGTTGCATCATCAGTTTTCGATGTTGCAGTTACACCATCAGCAATTTGGCTGAAACGTGCTTTACCAGCAACTTCTGTTACCAATGGATGTGTATGCGGATCCCAAGTTGCAACGATACCACCACCCTCAACAAGCTCACCATCTTTAATTAAGATAGATGCACCGTAAGGAAGTTTATAACGTTCACGTTCACGACCGATGTCATCTGCAATACCGATTTCACCTGAACGTGAAACAGAGACCAAGTGACCTTTAGCATGTTGTACAGTCTTAACGTTATGGAAACGAACTGTACCTTTGTTACGAACTTGAACGCTGTTAGCAGCAGAAGTTCGGCTTGCAGCACCACCCACGTGGAATGTACGCATGGTTAACTGTGTACCAGGTTCACCAATAGATTGTGCAGCCATAACACCCACAGATTCACCTGGATTTACCAAGTGACCACGAGCCAAGTCACGACCATAACATTTCGCACATACACCAAAAGTAGATGCACAGTTTACAACTGAACGTACTTTAACTTCATCGACACCATTGTCTTCAAGGAACGTTGCAAGTTTCTCATCAATCAATGTGTTACGTGGAAGAAGGATCTCATCTGAACCTGTTTTTTTCACATCTTCAGCAAGTACACGACCCAATACTCGAGCACCTAAGTTCTCGATGACATCGCCACCTTGAATAAACGGTGTCATAACAAGACCGTCATAAGTACCACAATCAGGTTCAGTGATCACCAAGTCTTGCGCAACATCAACTAAACGACGAGTCAAGTAACCTGAGTTTGCTGTTTTCAGTGCTGTATCCGCCAAACCTTTACGTGCACCATGTGTTGAAATGAAGTACTGAAGTACTGTCAAACCTTCACGGAAGTTTGCTTTAATTGGCGTTTCAATGATCGAACCATCTGGTTTCGCCATCAAACCACGCATACCTGCAAGCTGACGAATCTGAGCTGCCGAACCACGGCACCCGAGTCAGACATCATGTAGATACTGTTAAATGATTTTTGCTTCTCATCTTCACCCTGTTTGTTTTTAACAGTGGTAAATGACAAGTTATCCATCATCGCTTTTGCAACTTGGTCATTGGTACGTGCCCAAATATCGACCACTTTGTTATAACGTTCACCCGCAGTTACGAAACCTTGCTCAAACTGTTGTTCAATTTCACGAACTTCAGTTTCCGCTTTTTCGATAATTGCTTGTTTTTGTGGTGGAATAAGCATGTCTTCCATACCTACAGAAACACCTGAACGTGTTGCTTGGCGGAAGCCTAAATACATCAATTGGTCAGCAAAGATAACAGTATCTTTCAAACCTAATTTACGGTAGCAAGAGTTAATTAACTTAGAAATGTTCTTTTTGGTCATTTCAAGGTTAATTTGTTGGAAATCCATACCTTCAGGTACAACTTCCCAAAGCAAGCAACGACCTGGTGTTGTGTCTACAACAATGGTTTGATGCTCACGGTTACCATTTTCATCAATTACAGTTTGGTGTACACGTGCTTTTACGCGAGCGTGTAAATCAACTTGACCTGTTGCAAGTGCACGGTTTACTTCGTGAGTATCCGCAAACACCATGCCTTCACCTTTAGCATTGATTGCATCACGAGTGATGTAATACAAGCCCAAGACCACGTCCTGAGAGGGAACGATGATCGGCTCACCATTTGCAGGTGATAAGATGTTGTTTGTAGACATCATTAACGCACGAGCCTCTAACTGAGCTTCGAGTGTTAATGGTACGTGTACCGCCATTTGGTCACCATCGAAGTCGGCGTTGAACGCAGCACATACGAGTGGGTGAAGACGGATCGCTTTACCTTCAATCAAGGTCGGTTCGAATGCTTGAAGACCTAAACGGTGAAGTGTTGGCGCACGGTTCAACATGATTGGATGTTGGCGAATCACAGATGCAAGAACGTCCCAAACCTCTGGTGTTTCACGCTCAACCATTTTCTTTGCAGCTTTAATGGTGGTTGCTTGACCAGATGCTTGTAGTTTTGCAAAGATAAATGGTTTGAATAATTCAAGTGCCATTTTCTTCGGAAGACCACATTGGTGTAAACGTAATGATGGACCTACAGTAATTACCGAACGACCAGAATAGTCAACACGCTTACCAAGTAAGTTTTGACGGAAACGACCTTGCTTACCTTTGATCATATCTGCCAAAGATTTAAGCGGACGTTTGTTCGAACCTGTAATTGCACGACCACGACGACCGTTATCCAACAACGCATCCACAGACTCTTGTAACATACGTTTTTCGTTACGTACGATAATGTCTGGTGCTGCAAGGTCAAGAAGGCGTTTCAAACGGTTGTTACGGTTGATCACACGACGGTAAAGATCATTCAAATCAGAAGTCGCAAAACGACCGCCTTCAAGTGGTACAAGCGGACGAAGATCTGGTGGAAGTACTGGAAGTACAGTCAACACCATCCATTCAGGCTTGTTATTTGAATCATTGAATGCTTCCATCAACTTCAAACGTTTAGAGGCTTTTTTAAGCTTCGTTTCTGAAGTTGTATTTGGAATTTCCTCACGAAGACGTGTAATTTCAGCTTCAAGATCAATGTCTTTCAACAAATCTTGAACAGCTTCTGCACCCATTTTCGCACTGAATTCATCGCCATGCTCTTCTAAAGCTGTGAAATATTCTTCATCATTTAGAAGTTGATATTTCTCAAGCGGCGTCATGCCAGGATCAGTCACGACATAAGATTCGAAATACAATACACGTTCGATATCACGTAAAGTCATATCAAGCAATAAACCGATACGGCTTGGTAATGATTTCAAGAACCAAATATGTGCAACAGGTGACGCTAATTCGATGTGACCCATACGCTCACGACGAACTTTCGCAGTTGTTACTTCAACGCCACATTTTTCACAAATGACGCCTTTGTATTTCATACGCTTGTATTTACCACACAAGCATTCGTAATCTTTTACTGGACCAAAGATTTTGGCACAGAACAAACCATCACGTTCTGGTTTGAACGTACGGTAGTTAATGGTTTCTGGCTTTTTAACTTCACCATGAGACCACGACTTAATCATTTCTGGTGACGCAAGACCAATGCGGATGCGATCAAACTCTACTGGAGCATGACCGTCTGAATCCGTCTTTTTGCGCATGATATCGAGCAAGTCTTTCAATTTTTTTCTCCGTGTGTTGTGGAGATTTTCACTCTACAACTGGGTCACAAATATTGTTTTTACTGATTTTAGGGAATCTCGAAATCCCCCCTAAATCCCCCTTTAAGAAAGGGGGACTTCTCCCCTCTTTTTTAAAGAGGTGAGAAGCGATGCTTCGCAAGGGGAGATTTCTTAGTCACCATTTTTCAGTTCAATGTTGATACCTAAAGAACGGATCTCTTTGGTCAATACGTTGAACGATTCAGGCATACCTGGGTCCATATAATGGTTACCATCTACAATATTCTTATAGATACGGGTACGACCTTCAACATCATCCGACTTCACAGTAAGCATTTCTTGAAGTGTATAAGCAGCACCATAAGCCTCAAGTGCCCAAACCTCCATCTCACCGAAACGCTGACCACCGAATTGAGCTTTACCACCCAATGGTTGTTGTGTAACAAGAGAGTAAGAACCTGTAGAACGCGCATGCATTTTGTCATCAACCAAGTGGTTAAGTTTCAGCATGTACATATAACCTACAGTTACAGGACGGTCGAAACGCTCACCTGTACGTCCGTCATATAATACGGTTTGACCTGTACGTGAAATATTTGCAAGTTCAAGTAAGTCTTTGATTTGCGATTCTTCAGCACCATCAAATACAGGCGTTGCTAAAGGAACACCTTTACGCAAGTTACCTGACAATACCAAGATTTCATCATCAGTTAAGCTATCAAGATCTTCTTGCTCGCCACCAACTTTGTTATAGATCTTGTCTAAGAATTCACGAAGCTCAAGTACAGTACGTTGTTGTTGCAACATCTTGTCGATTTGCTCACCAAGACCACGTGCCGCCATACCTAAGTGAGTTTCAAGAATCTGACCCACGTTCATACGTGATGGTACGCCAAGCGGGTTCAATACGATATCTACAGGTACACCGTTTGCATCATGTGGCATATCTTCTACAGGCAAGATGTTTGATACAACACCCTTGTTCCCGTGACGACCCGCCATTTTATCACCCGGTTGGATGCGACGTTTAACAGCCAAGTACACTTTAACAACTTTCAATACGCCAGTTGTAAGCTCATCGCCAGTCGAAAGTTTGCGTTTTTTCTCAGCAAATTTCTCATCAATTTCAATGCTCTTCTCTTTCAAGAACACTTGAATTTGTGTTAAACGCTCAGCAACTGCTTCATCTACAGGCTGGATTTCAAGCAAGTCAACAAGTTCTAAACTCGACAATAAATCTTCAGTGATTTTTTGACCGCGTTTAGTTGTACCACCACCGTTTGACTCTTGACCATTCAACAAACGAACAATACGTTCACGTGCTGCTTCTTCGAAGATTTTGTATTCTTCTTTCAAATCTTTACGGTAAGCATCAAGTTGTGCTTTCTCAATCGCTTGAGCACGCTCATCTTTCTCAATACCATCACGAGTGAAGACTTGAACATCAATAACAGTACCTTTCACACCAGAAGATACACGTAAAGATGAATCTTTTACGTCAGCCGCTTTTTCACCAAAGATTGCACGAAGCAATTTTTCTTCAGGTGTTAATTGCGTTTCACCTTTCGGTGTTACTTTACCTACAAGGATATCGCCTGCTGTAACTTCAGCACCAATATACACAATCCCTGATTCATCAAGCTTAGACAGTGCAGCTTCACCCACGTTAGGAATATCAGCAGTGATTTCTTCTGCGCCCAACTTAGTATCACGCGCTACACATGACAATTCTTGAATGTGAATCGAAGTCAAACGGTCTTCTTGAAGTACACGCTCAGAAAGTAAGATCGAGTCTTCGTAGTTATAACCATTCCACGTCATGAACGCGACACGCATGTTTTGACCAAGCGCAAGTTCACCACCATCAGTCGATGGACCATCAGCAAGAACGTCACCGCGACCGACTTTATCACCAAGGCTTACAAGCACTTTTTGGTTAATACAAGTGTTTTGGTTCGAACGTGTATATTTGATGAGGTTATAGATATCTACACCTGCTTCACCTGCGATCATTTCGTCTTCATTGACACGAATAACCACACGAGAAGCATCAACAAACTCAATACGTCCGCCACGTTTCGCGATCACACATACACCAGAGTCATGTGCTACGTTTGCTTCCATACCTGTACCAACAAGTGGTTTGTCAGCAAGCAATGTAGGAACAGCCTGACGTTGCATGTTTGAACCCATCAATGCACGGTTGGCATCATCGTGTTCAAGGAATGGAATCAATGACGCTGCAACAGATACAACCTGCTGAGCAGATACATCCATATGCGTTACTTTTTCAGGCGGCATACGTACGAAGTCACCTTGATGACGTACAGATACAAATTCTTCTGTTAAGTTACCATCTTGATCCACACCAGAATCGGCCTGTGCAATGACAGTACCTACTTCTTCAATTGCAGATAAATATTCAACATCTTCAGTAACTCGACCATCAACAACTTTACGATATGGTGTTTCTAAGAAACCAAAACTATTACATTTCGCATATACAGAAAGTGAGTTGATCAAACCAATGTTTGGCCCCTCAGGGGTCTCAATTGGACACACACGACCATAGTGAGTTTGATGTACGTCACGCACTTCAAAGCCCGCACGTTCACGTGTTAAACCACCAGGACCGAGTGCTGATACACGACGCTTGTGTGTAATTTCAGACAATGGATTGTTTTGGTCCATAAACTGAGACAATTGGCTTGAACCAAAGAATTCTTTGATCGCAGCAGCAACAGGCTTCGCATTGATCAAATCTTGTGGAGACAAGTTATCTGTTTCAGCTTGTGATAAACGTTCTTTAACTGCACGTTCAACACGAACAAGACCTACACGGAATTGGTTTTCTGTCATTTCACCAACAGAACGTACACGACGGTTACCTAAATGGTCAATATCGTCGACTTCGCCTTTACCGTTACGAATTTCAACCAATGTTTTTAATACATCAGTGATGTCTTCGTTAGAAAGAATACCTTCAACTTCACGTGATTTTTGGTCAGTACCGACTTCGTATGGACGACCTAAACGACGGTTAAACTTCATACGACCCACTGGCGATAAATCATAACGCTCAGTCGAGAAGAATAAGTTATTGAATAAGTTTTCAGCTGCTTCTTTTGTTGGCGGCTCGCCTGGACGCATCACTTTGTAGATTTCTACAAGTGCTTCTTCACGACCAGAAGTCGTATCTGCACGCAAAGTATCCGCAACGAATGGACCACGATCAATGTCATTGGTATAAAGTACGTTAAATTGTTTAACGCCACCTTCAGCAATTTTCACCATAACTTCATGGCTAAGTACTGTATTTGCAGCAATCACTTCACCATCATGTAAAGTAATATCTTGTGCAACAATACGCTCATACAAATATTCATCAGGAACAGGAAGTTTTGTTAAACCCGCAGCTTCCATTTGACGAACATGACGTGCATTAATACGTTTACCTTGTTCAACAATCACTTTACCGTCATTGTCTGCAATATCAAATTGCGCCATTTCACCACGAAGGCGTTCTGGAACAAGGTCAATTTGATAACTACCCATATCAAGATATACAGGAACTTTTTCATAGAACATGTCTAGAATTTGTTCATTCGTATAGTTCAAAGCACGTAAAACAACTGTTGCAAGCAATTTACGACGACGGTCGATACGTACATAAACTAAATCTTTCGCATCAAACTCAAAGTCTAACCATGAACCACGGTAAGGAATAATACGTGCTGAATACAACACTTTACCGCTTGAATGAGTTTTACCCTTATCATGATCAAAGAACACACCTGGAGAACGATGCAACTGAGATACGATTACACGCTCAGTCCCGTTAATCACAAATGTACCGTTCTCAGTCATGAGTGGCATTTCACCCATGTACACTTCTTGCTCACGAACGTCTTTGATTGATTTCGTTTCACGATCTTTAATGATCAAACGAATTTTTACGCGCATTGGTGCCGCATAAGTTGAGCCGCGAAGAATACATTCACGTACATCAAACTCAGGTTTACCAAGGCTATACTCAACGAATTCTAAAGCAGCATTGCCAGAATAACTTTCTATTGGAAACACTGAACGAAATGCGGCTTGGAGACCGATATCTTCGCGGTTTTTTGGAGTTTTGCCATCTTGTAAAAATGTTCTGTACGAGTCGACTTGGATCGCGAGCAGGTACGGAGCATCCATAACTTGGGGCAATTTACCAAAATTCTTACGGATCCGTTTCTTTTCGGTATATGAGTATGCCATCTGGAGTCCTCGGAAAGTAAACTAAACCCGCCTGCAGAACGGATTTAGAAGGAATTACGCAGGTCGATATGACCACCACCTTTTACAAATGCTGCAATTTTCAGTGGTATAAAACGCTTAACAATATTTTTAAAATGGAAAAATATTGTTAAGCGTTTGATTTTATTTGCTTATTTTTAAAATTGATGATTTTTATATCATTCAATTCAAAATCGAGCCGATTATTGTAACGCAAAAAGGCTGATAGCCCAAGAGCTATCAGCCAATTTGTGGAGTCGATTTTTAAATAATCGACCCCCTAAGCGATTACTTAAGTTTAACTTCAGCACCAGCTTCTTCAAGTTTTTTCTTAAGTTCTTCAGCTTCTTCTTTAGAAACGCCTTCTTTGATTGCAGAAGGAGCGCCTTCAACAAGATCTTTAGCTTCTTTAAGACCAAGACCAGTTGCTTCACGAACTGCTTTAATTACAGCAACTTTGTTAGCACCGAAGCTAGCAAGTTCAACTGTGAATTCTGTTTGCTCTTCAGCAGCAGCAGCAGCAGGACCTGCAGCAGCTACAGCTACAGCAGCAGCAGATACATTGAATTTTTCTTCGAAAGCAGAAATAAGTTCTACAAGTTCAAGAACTGTTTTTTCAGCAACTGCGTCTAAGATTTCTTGGTTTGTTAAAGCCATGAGAATAACTCCAAATGGAAATTGAATGGTGTGTAAATAGATTTAAGCTTATGCAGCTTCTGACTCGTTTTTCTCTTTGAGCGCTGTAATAAGGCGACCCAATTTCGAAATAGGAGCTTGAAGAACGTTTGCAAGCATAGTAAGCGCTTTTTCTTGGTTTGGAAGGTTCGCAATTACGCTAACTTCAACACCTTGATAAACTTTGCCATCAAATGCAGCAGCTTTAAGTTCAAATGCTTTGTTAGTTTTAGCGAATTCTTCAAACAAGCGTGCAGCTGCACCCATGTCGTCTTCAGAAGTCGAGAAAGCTAAGATTGTTGGGCCAACAAGGTTGTCGTTCAAGATATTAAATTGAGTATCTTGAAGAGCACGTTTCGCCAAAGTATTACGTACAACACGTGTAGCAACACCTAGTTTACGAGCTTCAACACGAAGAGCAGTTAATTGCTCAACAGTTAAACCTTGATAGTCAGCAACAACAGCAGCATACGCAGTTGAAGCAACTTCAGTTACTTCTGCTACGATCTGTTTTTTGTCTTCGATAAGAAGAGCCATTGTAAAACCTCCTAACGGTGATTTATGCACTCTAAAAAGAGCACACTCCCAATTCGTAAACCTTTCGATTTACACGCGGAGGAGGAACAAATCACACCACCGCGTCTACTCAGACTGGATTTTTAAGAAGCAAGTTCGCAAACCCACCTCGCCTGAGGTCTTTGACGCTGATAAATTCACATCTATCAATTCAAAGTTTGCCTAAGAATCCCCCTAAATCCCCCTTTAAAAAAGTGGGACTTACACCCCTCTTTCATAAAGAGGGGTTGGGGGAGATTATCAGGGCTTTAAAATTCTTTTATCGTTAAATAAGTTAAGACTTATTTAGAAACGTTTTGTACATCAATCGTAAGACCAGGACCCATCGTTGAGCTCAAAGTGATCTTTTGAATGTAAATACCTTTAGAAGTCGCAGGTTTTGCTTTCTTAAGGTCAGCAACAAGTGCTTCAACGTTTGAACGAACAGCTTCAGCAGTAAAACCTACTTGACCGATCGCAGCGTGGATGATACCCGCTTTGTCTACACGGT
The DNA here is from genome assembly GCF_003268395.1 of Acinetobacter sp. CFCC 10889. Lineage (GTDB taxonomy): Bacteria > Pseudomonadota > Gammaproteobacteria > Pseudomonadales > Moraxellaceae > Acinetobacter. The sequence continues at coordinate 13,680 of NZ_LQXQ01000070.1, forward strand.
AACGTGCTTGACCCGCTTTTGCATTTTTAACTGCAGTTGCTACGTCAGGAGTTACAGTACCCACTTTAGGGTTTGGCATTAAGCCACGTGGACCAAGGATCGTACCTAATTTACCCACAACACGCATCGCGTCTGGTGCAGCAATTACGACATCAAAGTCAAGGTTACCCGCTTGGATGCTTTCAGCAAGATCATCAAAACCAACTACGTCCGCGCCTTCAGCTTTAGCAGCTTCAGCAGCAGCGCCTTGAGCAAACACAGCAACACGTACAGTTTTACCAGTACCTGCAGGAAGTGTAGTCGCGCCACGAACAACTTGGTCAGATTTACGAGGGTCAACACCTAGGTTTACAGCAACATCCAAAGATTCTTTGAATTTAACTGCAGGAAGACCATTAAGAACTGCAACAGCCTCTTCCAAAGTGTAAACTTTGTGCGCTTCAATAGCAGCAACGATGGCTTTTTGACGTTTAGTTAATTTAGCCATGTCTTATAGCTCCACTTCCAAGCCCATAGAACGTGCAGAACCAGCAATGGTACGTACACGTGCGTCTAAATCAGCACCAGTCAAATCTGGTTCTTTAGTAGTCGCAATCTCTTCTAATTGAGCACGAGTCAACTTACCAACTTTAGTTTTGTTAGGTACAGCTGAACCTTTTTGGATACCAGCAGCTTTCTTAAGAAGAATTGCAGCAGGTGGGGTTTTCATGATAAATGTGAACGACTTATCGTTGTACACAGTGATCACTACAGGAATTGGAAGACCAGCTTCAACTTTTTGTGTCGCAGCATTGAATTCTTTACAGAATGCCATGATGTTAACACCACGTTGACCTAGTGCAGGACCAATCGGTGGAGATGGATTCGCTTTACCAGCTGGAACTTGCAGCTTGATATAGCCGTCAATCTTCTTAGCCATTATCTATTACCTCTGGGTAGTAACGCCGCTAGGCTCCCCATTTTATTCACACAACAAACATGTTGTTGCGATAATAACAATGCCCGATTAGATCGGGCGCTTTTCAACCAGCGACTGTTAAACTGTCTTTTCGACTTGACGAAATTCCAATTCAACTTGTGTTGGTCGATTAAACACGTTAATCGTTAAGGTTAAACGTGATTTATCGTATATAACTTCTTCCACTACACCTTTAAAGTCAGTGAATGGACCATCAATTACCAATAATTCTTCACCTGGCTCAAACATTGTCTTAGGACGAGGTGCTTCACCAGTATTGCGTACACGTGCAAGAATCGCATCAGCTTCTTTTTGCGTAATTGGTGCAGGTTTTTCTGCAGTACCACCAATGAAACCTAATACTTTTGGACATTCTTTAACGATATGCCAAGTTTCATCATTCATTTCCATTTCAACTAACACATAGCCTGGAAAGAATTTACGCTCTGATTTACGTTTCTTACCATCCTTCATTTCCACCACTTCTTCAGTAGGGACGAGGACTTCACCAAAGCTATCAGCAACAGCGCTACGCTGGATTCGATCATTAAGTGAACGCATCACTTGTTTTTCATAACCAGAATAGGCATGAATAATGTACCAACGTTTCATAGCTCTCTTACCCGATAATAAACTTCATAAACCAACCAATAATGTAGTCAAAACACCACAAAATGATCGCCGCAACCACTACTACCAGTAGAACTTGCCATGAAGCTGTAACTGTTTCATGTTTCGTAGGCCAAGTGACTCGACGTAATTCTAATCGAGCATCTTTCAACAAACGAACAAAGCCTTTGCCTTGATGGGTGGCGTATAATAAACCTAAAGCCACTACGATACAAGCTATAATTACCCCGATGCGTACCCAAATACTATTTGCTGGCGCCCAATATGCTGGTAAAAATTGATTTACCATCATTGCACCCACAAGCAATACCAAGGCAACAATCCATAACACCACATCAAATGGTGTACCAGAACTGACTACTTCAGCGGAATTATTTCTTTGAGGAATTGCAGTGCCGCTCATTGCGTCACGTGATTTATCATTCGACATTCTTTTACTCGTCGTAGGATTCGCGACTTATTATATGACCAGATCAGTCGGCATCAAGTTTTTTATTTAAAAATATGGCAGGTCAGGACGGGATCGAACCGCCAACATTCGGTTTTGGAGACCGACGCTCTACCAATTGAACTACTGACCTATAACACAAACCGAGAATCGAAACCCTCGGTTTGAGATAAAC
>NZ_LQXQ01000071.1 GCF_003268395.1 Acinetobacter sp. CFCC 10889
GTTAGTAACATTGCTGATGCGAAAGATAGTAAGGATGCAACGAGCTTAGGTCAGGTGCAAGACTTGATTAGTAAATCAAGTAATGTAGAAATTGTTGATAAAGACGGAAACAAACAAAATATCAATGTTTCCAATATCGTTGTGAATAAGAATCAAGATAATACAAATCTTGCTTCAGACTTCTTGACCTATAATAAGGCTGGTCAAAATGTGACAGATCGTTTGACGATTGCTGAAACAGTACAAAAAATGAATACTGAAGGTATCAAGTTTGTACATACCAATGCTAAAGATCAATCAGGCTCTCTGGGTATCACGAATGACTCAAGTGCAGGTGCAGATGATTCAACAGCAATTGGTGTCAATGCAATTGTAGAGCAAGGAGCAAATAGCACGATTGCTTTAGGTCATAGTACGACAGCAACTTCGACAGCAACGGATTCTGTGGTTATTGGACGTGATTCTCTAGTACAAGGTATTTCTTCCATTGCTATAGGTCATGGTGCACAAGCTTTAGGTACTCAATCGATTAGTATTGGTACGAAAAACATTGTGAGAGGTAATCATTCAGGTGCAATAGGTGATCCAACAATAGTGGATGGTGACAACTCTTATTCAGTAGGTAATAACAATACTGTTAAGACAGATAACACATTTGTTCTTGGTAATGATATCACTCAAACTGTAGAAGGTTCTGTTGTACTTGGTAATAAATCTGCAGCAACAACAGGTGCAGATGTTGCTGGCTATAATTTAGCTCAAGCGACTGATGCTGATCGTGATGCGATTGCTAAAACAACCAGTACAACAGGTGCGGTTGCTGTAGGTGATGCGAATAATGGTATTTTCCGTCAAATCACAGGTGTAGCAGCAGGTACAGCTGACTCTGATGCAGTCAATGTTGCACAATTGAAAGCTGTCGATAACCAAGTTACAAAAACCCAAAATAGTTTAGTTGAGGGTCTTGGTGGTGGTGCGAAAGTAAATCAAGACGGTACGATTACTAGCCCAACATATAATGTTACAGGTGGTACACAAAACAATGTTGGTGCTGCATTAAATGCATTAGATAAAGCGATTGCAGATACTACTTCGACAGCAAATGCGGGTTGGACAGTAAAAGCAGGAACAACTTCACAAACAATTAAACCAAACGCAACGGTTGAATTTGCTGGTGATAACAACATTACTGTTAAGCAAACAAATGACAAAGATGGCAATGCAAAACTTGCAGTTGAATTAAACAAAGACCTTGAAGTTAATCAGATCAAAGCAGGCGAAACACTGGTGAAATCTGATGGTATTAGTGTAGGTCAAGTGGTTCAGTTGGGTGGCACAGGGCTAGTTATTCAAAATGGTCCAAGTATTACTACGGCAGGTATTAATGCAGGTAATAAAGTCATTAGCAATGTTGCTAACGGTAGTGCGGCAACAGATGCTGTGAACAAAGGTCAATTAGATGCGGCAGTAAATGACTTGAATAAAACAATCGATAATAAGATTGAGAATTCAGCAAGTGCTGTTCAATATGATAAAAATGCTGATGGCACGATCAATAAAGATAAAGTGACTTTAGCTGGTACAAATGGAACAACGATTACCAATGTTGCGGATGGTAATGTTGAGAAAGGATCAACAGATGCGATCAATGGTAATCAACTTGCAAATGTGCGTGATGATTTACAAGGTCAAATTAATACCAATACACAAGACATTAGTAATATCAAAAATGAAATTAATAATGGCTCGCTTGGTTTAGTACAGCAAACTGGTGGTTCAAAAGCGGACATTACTGTGGGTAAAAACACAGGTGGTACAACGGTCAACATGGCTGGTAAAGATGGTGATCGTGTTGTGACAGGTGTTGCAAATGGAGCAGTCAACAAAGACTCGAAAGATGCAGTGAATGGTTCACAGTTACATGCACAAAAAGTTGAAACCAATCAAAAAATTGTTGAATACCTAGGTGGTGGCGCAGCGATTGATAACATTACAGGTAGCTTCACCAAAGCGCCAACATACCAAGTTGATGGTAAAGACTATAGTAGTGTAGGTGGAGCTGTTGAGGCTTTGAACAAAGTCGATCAACAACTGGGTAGTAAAATTGACAATGTCAGCAATCGTTTAGAGCAAGCATTCCAAACAACGAATCAACGTATTGATGATGTTGAAAAACGTGCAAATGCGGGTATTGCTGCTGCATTAGCAATGGAGGCTGCACCATATGTACCTGGTAAATATACATATGCAGCAGGTGCTGCTTATCATGGTGGTGAGAATGCCGTAGGTGTAACATTACGTAAAACTGCTGACAGTGGTCGTTGGTCATTGACTGGTGGTATTGCAGCAGCAAGTGAAGGTGATCCAAGCGTTCGCATCGGTATCAGTGGTGTAATTGACTAATTTCACTAGACAGAAGGAAGGTCTTTGGACCTTCCTATGTTTTTCATATACTTAGAGAGATAAATGAATGAAAACATTAAGCACAATCTTGCTATTCAGTGGTCTAGTGGCAACCATGGCACATGCTACTGAAGCTGAATCACAAAATACAGTTAAACAAGTTACATTTCCACACGTCACAGCAAGTCATTTAAAGCATGTGAATCGATTTGAATATAATGAAATTTCGAAATTGGACAAAGGATTAACTAAAGATCAAATCCGTTTTATTTTGGGGAATCCTCAAATTGGGGATGATCTATTTTTCGTGAAAAGTTGGGACTATGTCTTAGATATTCGACCAGTGAATGGCACAGAATATAAGCGTTGCCAGTTGAAAATAGAGTTTGATAAAAAAATATTATCAGAAAATCTATATTGGAAAAGTGAAGAATGTCAAAACTTAATTCGATCTTCTGGTTCTAGTAATTAAGTAAGGATTTATTTACTTTTTTGCAAGGGGGGATAACTTATATATTTATAACTCGGTATATTGTAAATGGTATTAAATGTGAAATATGAATTTAGTTATTTTTAATAATGAAAAACCTTAATTTCACAAATCATAATGTAGCAGTAAAAATAAATAAGCCCTCTATTGTGCCTTAGGCTGAAAATGAAGCACAGCTTTATTTTCAGCCTAAGGCTATCTTAATATTATGACTAACTTTATTACGGAATTTAGAGATTGAATTACGATTCTTTGTATTTTAGATTCTTGCGTATAGTAGCCTACAATGTAAACTATGTATGAAATACTAACTAATTCTAGTAGAAAGTATAAATATGAATACATCGTTATACCAAGATCAACGCTGATTTAGATAGGGAAATAAATATGCGTTTATTCGTTACATGTTTTACGATGATGTTGAGTTCAATGAGTTTTGCTGAATTAACAGAGTCGAAGCCTTTATCTTCATTACTCACTGAAAAGAATTGGGGTTTAATTCGCCCCGATACAGCATGTATTGAACATTATAAATTTTCACCTTCAGGCACTGTAGAAATTATAGGTGGACAGGAAATTGTTACAGGTCACTACAGTATTTTAAGTTCAGACAAAGGTTTTGAATTACCTGCGGTTATCATTACATTTGAAACAGATAACCAAAAAGCAGACTGTACGGGTAGTACGGAAAACCAGATAGGTATTAAAACGATTAATTTTATTAAAAAAGAATCTGATCAAAAAATTTTCTTTTGTGATGATTCTTTAGGTAAAAAGTGTCCTGTTTATTTACGCCCAGAGTTTTAAATTTAGAAGAGATTGGTATATTGAATAAAATATTAGGGAGTGTTTCAAAAAGTATGTTAATTGTATTTTGCTCATCACTTAGATGTCATGATGCTTTGAAAATACAGGAAATTTAATTTATATATTTTCAATTTTTCTATTGATATATTTAACTAGCATACCATTTAGAACTCTACCTAAAATTAAAATCAAATACAGATAAAAGGATTTTATTTAAAGTCCTTTTATAAAATAAAATTTACATATTTAGGATAAGTAATAAATAATTTTTATAAAAAAATAAAAAATTATTCATGTAAGTTTTATGTTTTCTCTAGTGCTATAGCGTTATATTAACCATCAATATTCAATTTACCTATAAAGTCTGTTGAAATAGAATGTGACACGTCTTGTTTAAAAAAAGAGCGTACATAAGAGCATAGGCTCTATGTGAACTTATAGTATGATGTGTATATATTTCGACTGATTTATCGCTCTATCAGTTTTATTTAGCCAGAGTGAATCATGATCCACTCAAGCTCTAACAATGTTGGAAATTATAATGCCTGACTATCGTTCAAAAACATCGACACATGGAAGAAATATGGCTGGCGCACGTGGCTTATGGCGTGCGACAGGTATGAAAGACGAAGATTTTGGTAAACCAATTATTGCGGTTGTGAACTCTTTTACTCAGTTTGTACCAGGTCATGTGCATTTAAAAGATTTGGGTCAATTGGTTGCTCGTCAAATTGAACAAGCAGGCGGTGTGGCGAAAGAGTTTAATACCATTGCTGTGGATGACGGAATTGCCATGGGGCATGATGGTATGTTGTATTCACTGCCATCACGTGATTTGATCGCAGACTCAGTAGAATACATGGTCAATGCGCACTGTGCAGATGCGATGGTGTGTATTTCAAACTGTGACAAAATCACGCCAGGAATGTTGATGGCATCTATGCGTTTAAACATTCCAGTGGTATTCGTTTCAGGCGGTCCAATGGAAGCGGGTAAAGTAAAAATCCGTGGCAATGAACATGCTATCGATTTGGTTGATGCAATGGTTGTTGCGGCAGATGATAGCTTTACGGATGAAGAAGTTAAAGAATATGAACGTTCTGCATGTCCAACCTGTGGTTCGTGTTCAGGTATGTTTACTGCTAACTCTATGAACTGCTTAACAGAAGCTTTGGGTTTATCTTTACCTGGTAATGGTTCAACACTTGCAACGCATGCTAACCGTAAAAAATTATTTGAAAAAGCAGGTCAATTGATCGTAGAGATTACGAAACGTCACTATGAGCAAAATGACTACAGTTTGTTGCCACGTTCGATTGCCACTAAAGCAGCGTTTGAAAATGCGATGACGCTTGATATTTCAATGGGTGGTTCAACCAATACGGTACTTCATTTATTGGCTGCGGCTCATGAAGCGGAAGTTGATTTTACCATGACCGATATTGACCGCTTGTCACGCAATGTGCCTGTACTGTGTAAAGTTGCACCTGCAAAACAAGATGTCCATATGGAAGATGTTCACCGTGCAGGCGGTATCATGTCGATCTTGGGTGAATTAGACCGTGCTGGTTTGTTGGATACATCTGTTCCAACTGTACATGAAGCAACTTTAAAGGATGCTTTAGATAAGTGGGACATTATTCGTACAGAAGATGAAGAAGTATACAACTTCTTTAAATCTGCACCAGGCGGCGTACCAACACAAACGGCATTCTCACAAGATCGTTATTACTCACGTTTAGATGGCGATCGTGAAGGTGGTGTAATTCGTAATGCAGAACATGCTTTTTCTAAAGATGGTGGTTTGGCAGTGCTTTACGGTAACATTGCACTAGAAGGTTGTATCGTAAAAACAGCAGGTGTTGATGATTCGATCCTCAAATTTAACGGTACAGCTCGTGTGTTTGAAAGCCAAGATGCTGCTGTAGAAACTATTTTAGCAGGTGGTGTTAAAGCGGGTGATGTGGTTGTGATCCGTTATGAAGGTCCACGTGGTGGTCCTGGGATGCAAGAAATGTTGTATCCAACCAGTTATCTAAAATCGAAAGGTTTGGGTAAAGACTGTGCTTTATTAACTGATGGTCGTTTCTCAGGTGGTTCATCAGGTCTGTCCATTGGTCATGTTTCTCCTGAAGCGGCAGAAGGTGGTGCAATTGGTTTAGTGGAAGATGGTGATTTGATCGAAATCGATATTCCAAACCGTACGATTAACTTGGCTGTAGATGAAGCAACTTTGGCAGCTCGCCGTGAAGCGCAAGAAGCGAAAGGTTGGCATCCAGCTGAACCACGTCCACGTAAAGTATCTAAAGCATTGAAAGCATATGCAATGCATACCACAAGCGCATCAAAAGGTGCAGTGCGTGATATTTAATCGCTAAATTTGTTTGTAGAAATAGAGCACTCCAAATCGGGGTGCTTTTTTATAGGTGACTTTATATACAAAAGTGTTGATGTAAACAGACATTGATCATTTCACGATGAATTGATATAAATTTTGCAGCAAGCTTATTTTATTTACAAAGCATCTCATTGCAATGAGTGTTATTCTTGTACGAGTTTCAAGCATACTTTTTGAAACACGTATAAGTTTTCTAATTTTTGAGGCTATTTTCATGTCGCTGTTACGCCGTTGGTTTGATCCGATCCGATCGAGTTGGTTTTATGCAAAACCGACCCGTCAAGAGGTGTTACCCACGGTACAAGGGCTACATATTTATTTACGTTTAGATGATGTGTATAGCTACTTGGCAGTACAACAGTTAACACAATTGGATGATATTTTAAATGATGATTTGAAACCGCTCAAAATTATCATTTCTGATACAACGGCTGAGCCGCCCAACGGTATGAGCATTGCAGAATGGCGGAATTATAGTCTGAATGATGCCAAGATTTTAGCCAATCAGCACCGCTTTAGTTATGATGAAGAAAAACCAGAACAACCTACCCAAGAAGCTTTACAACAAGCCGAAACCATTCTCCGCAATACACCCTTAACAGGTCAAAATTTTCTGTATTTACTTGAAGATGTTTTCCACATGTTGTGGCAGCAGCAATATGGAAAATTACGAATGCTGTTTGTGATGGCGAGTAAACAACAAAAGCCACAAAATTTTCCAGAAAGAATCTTTGATCATATGCCTGTTTTAGAAAGTTATTTTGAATTTGGTGGTCGTAAATACCATGCTGTAGATGATTTATTACGCCTCACTCGCCGTTTAAAACAGCAAAAATTATTGATTGATAATCCGATTTTTCTGATTAATCACATCGAGTGGCGTGAACATTTGATGAGTGATGCAGAGGAGCTTGCTGAGATCCAAGCGATGCATCCTGAGTTAAATTTGTATATTGCGCTTGAAGACCCGATCAGTTGGTTATTGTTGGCATATATTAAAGAAGAACTTGCCAATTATTATAATATTCAGTTGAAAGTTTTTCCTTTAAGTTATCACGGGCGGGATGTATTTGATTGGAGTTTGGCGAGTCGTTTGTCGAAACGGACAGAAGTTAAATTTACCCCTTTTTGTCGCCCAACCGCAGACAGCATTTTAAATATGGCACAGCTTTTTTATAGTGTTGATGAGGAACAACGCACTGATGCGATGTATACGATTTTGGAAGCCGTTTGGACGAAGGGCAAAGACCCCTCATGTAAAGCACATTTACAACAACTACAACAAGATTTAGGTATTGAAAAACTTGTAGATTTAGATGTGATGGTTTTGTTGCAGGAAAATGATCAACGCTGTGCAGAAAAACATCAACCTGATTTTCCAGTGTTAGAATTGGAAATTGAAGGAAAACGTTACGTATTTAATAGTTTATATCGCGTTTGGATGATTGAAAGTATTTTCAGTAATGTGTTAGAACAGAAGTACAAAAGTGATAATGATGCAGAGCTAAAAGATGCCGAACACCTCAGCGATGAAAAAAGAAAAATGTGAATCACTTGAACAAGCTCGAGTGCATATTGACGAGATCGATCAGGCTTTAATTGAAATGATCGCAGTGCGTCAGTTTTATGTCGATCAAGCGACCCGTTTTAAGCGGACTGCTGAAGATGTACAGTCTCCTGAACGTGTACAGCAAGTGATTAATAAAGTACGTGAAAAAGCCAGTGAATTGCATACAGATCCGGACTTGGTTGAAAAAATTTATCGTGAAATGATTCAGCATTTTATTCAGCGAGAATTGAAAGAAATCCGACCTTAAATTTTATTCATTACATTAAAAATAATGTGTTTTAATCGTGATTAATTGTTCAAAGTTTAAGACAAGTTATACAACTAATCTTAAACTTTGGTTTAATTCTTTGTTATAAAGGAGATTTTTGTTTTCCATTAAATGTTATAGAATTACTTGAGTTTATGATGACCTTATCATCTGCTTGTGCATAAAAAGTTAAAGTAGTTGCGGCAATTTTGATGACAAGAATAAAACCTAATTCAGAACTTCTATTCCATTCTTCAGATTCACCAATTTTAATTTCAAAAAAATTGGTATCACCATCATTTCCCCACTGGTTTATTGCTGTTTTAATAATATATTCTGAGTTATTGGTTACTGTAATAGTCATTGGATTTTCCTTAATTGTTTGTTTTAATATAATGTGATTTTCTATAATCACGGTCTTATAGTAGATCGTTAAGTTGTACTGGAACATACCTAAAATAGGGTATTTTGTAGAAATAATTTAAAATTAATTAATAAGTTTTGATTATTGGTATTTTGGTTTTAAAAAATAACTCATTGAAATTATTAAATAATATAGTTTTTATAACGATAGATACTATAAAGAAACTTCAATGGGTTATATTCTATATCAGGATAACTGTGAATTTTATCTAATAAATAACTAAATTTTTTTATATAATTTAATTTTAAAACGTAAGTTTTTAAAAATTTACCAAAAATAAGACTAAAGCTCGAATAAGCTTATTTTTAAGCTGTTACTTTTGATTCATCTTTCTCTCATTTATTCAGGCGCTTTAAAACGTTGTTGTGATGCAAGAAAAGCCAGATAAAGCACAGGCACGATAAAAAATGCCACACTCCAAAAATCCAGTTTGACATATAGATAAGCACCTAAAAATGCCCCGACCACAAAACCAACCACAATACTGAAACTTTTCAATAAGGCTTGTGCATTTTTAGAACTGCGATCACGTAAGTAGTTGGATAAATCAATACCGAGTTGAGTGGTATTTCCTGTCATCATGGTACTTGGGCTGATGTGCTTAATCAGGGTTTTACTTGAAGTATTACGAATTGCCAAAGCAATTAATCCCAGTCCACCTGTGATGGCAACCGTGATGCTATCCGCATTGTTAAACGGCTCAAAGACCAAACCTGTCAGCATAAAGCCCGATAAAAACAAAGCTTCTGCCACAAATAATGCGGACAGCATTTTATGTTTATGTTGACTGCGGTCAATCATCATCTTGGTGATTGCAACTGTGATAATAAACAGCGGAATAGCTGCCAGTTTAATCCAAATGCCTGCACCGCCTTTCACCCAAGCTGCGCCAGCAAGCACCAAGTTTCCTGTAACATGTGCAGTAAAAAAACCAAACAATGCAATAAAACCAATCGTGTCAATTGCACCCCCGACTACAGTTAAAATGATCGGATCACGGCAACTTTTCCAAAATGGAAGATGTTGTTCAACGTTATTGTGCGTATTCATAGGTCACCTTTTTTCTATTTTCAATGTGGATCACAAGTCGGGTTAGGCTTTTTTATAATGTTCTTTTTTTAAATAACTGAGTACAGCAAGGACTACAGGCACGATAAACAAATACATCAAAGCAAATTTATATATCAATGCTGCAACGGCACAGCCCAATGCAAAACACAGCATTGTTGGGAATAATGATTTTAAGCGTTGTTGCGTTGTGGCTTTTTGTTCAGGTGTAGTGCCTTGGCTTAAATGTGCTAAATCCAACATGAGCTGTGTGGTTGAACCTGTCATCACAGTGGTTGGTGACTCTTTCACCCAGTGGATACGATGCATGGCATTTTGAATCGCCATCGCAGCGACCAATAACATACCCACACTAAAACCCGCCACAGTATCATAACTTGGAAAGGGTAAATAAAATACTGAGATCAACGCTGCTGCTGTAAATAATGCGATCATTAAAATCAGTAAAAAATGATAAGAACTTTTATTTAGTTTGATAAATTTTAAATCAATCCAACGGGTTGCAAAGACCATCAAACAAAACATCGGTAATGCTGCCAATTTTGCCCAAGCACCTGTATGCGTATCTGAAACCAGTGCTGCACCTAAGGTCACAAAGTTACCTGTCACATGGGCTGCAAACAAGCCATGTAAAGCCAGGAAGCTTGCTGTGTCGACATAGCCTGCATTAAAACTGAGAATTTTACTGAGATTAAGTTGCATGTCTGCCCCACCTATGACTGTTCTGATTGATTTAAAAATTATGAAATGAGATTTTTAATCACAGGAAGCAGTTGTTCACCGACCACCATGCCCAAAAGCCCCATCAATGCAACCAATGGTGGTGCAGGAGATTTCACATTTAGAACGTAATACAACACACCTACTAACAGTCCAACAGCAAGCGATAACAGATAAATTTTCATGACACACCTCAGGGCAACCGCCCTGAAGTGAGCGGTCAATTTAAAATAAATGGATCAATTGCAAGAAGTTAGAATGCAAAACAAGAACAGCCTAATGCACCCCAAAATGATTTTTTGTCTTTATCATTCACAGGAACATCGTTAAACCATGCATGGCTATGACCGTGCATGCCACAACTTGTGGAACAGGCACATGCTGCGGAATTACTTTGCAAGGGTTGTAATGATGGTGCATTACGATTTTCAGACAGTCGCCACTGACCACCAAAGCGTTTGACCGGTGACCAATCAGGTGATGCCGGTGGAATCGGTGGATCATCCTGTTTAAATTCAGCACCTGCATAGACCACTTTGCCACCCAAAACCGTCATGACCGATTCAATCCATTGGATGCTTTCTGCTTCGACTGAGAAATAGTCATCAGACAGCACCACAAGGTCAGCAAGTTCGCCTTCGTTTAATGCACCTTTGACATTTTGTTCACCTGAAAACCATGCAGACCCTTTGGTCCAAAGCTCCAACGCCGTTTTACGGTCAAGCAGATTTTTTTCATCAAATAATGGTAAACCACCTAAGGTTTTACCTGTGCTGAGCCAATACAAACACACCCAAGGATTATAAGAGCAACACGGGTTGCATCTGTTCCTGCTCCGACAGGCACACCAAGTTCAAGCATTTTCTTCACAGGGGGGGTGGCTTTGGCTGCATCTGCGCCATAACGCTGTACAAAGGTTTCACCTTGGAATGCCATACGATGCTGAATAGCGATCCCCCCACCTAAAGCACCGATCCGTTCAATATTTTTATCGGACACTGTTTCTGCATGGTCAATAATAAAACGTGTCGCAAAAGGTTGCTTTTGATTCACACGCTCAAAAACATTGAGCATCCGATCAATACTTTCATCATAAGTGGCATGGATACGGAATGGCCATTTTTTCTCAGCGAGCAGCTCCACGATTTTTTCCAATTCACCTTCCATATTGTCAGGAAGGTCAGGGCGTGGTTCGACAAAGTTTTCAAAATCACCTGCTGACCATGTCAGGTTTTCACCTGCACCATTCACTTGTAATAGTGCATCACCATCACCTGGAAAGGTCATGTCAGTCCATTTTTGGTAGTCTTGTAATTCTTCGCCTGCTTTTTGTGCAAATAAGTTATAGGCAATACGTACCGTCATTTGATCATTGTCATGCAGTTGATTGATGACTTCATAATCATCAGGATAGTTTTGACCACCGCCCCCTGCATCAATCGCTGAAGTAATGCCCAAGCGGTTGAGCTCACGCATAAAATGGCGGGTGGAGTTGACTTGATCTTCGACAGGCAGCTTTGGTGCTTTGCCCAAAGTTGAGTATAAAATCATCGCTGATGGTGTTGCGAGCAGCAAACCTGTTGGTTCACCTTTTTCATCACGCTGAATTTTACCACCCGGTGGATCAGGCGTATCTTTATTAAATCCCAATACATTCAATGCAGCACGATTGAGCATGGCACGCGCATATAAATGTAAAACAAAAACAGGGGTATCTGGTGCAGCTTTATTGATTTCTTCAAGTGTTGGTAAACGTTTTTCTACAAACTGAAATTCTGACCAACCGCCTACTACACGTACCCATTGCGGTGCAGGAGTATTGTCGGCTTGTTCTTTTAACAGTCGTAATGCATCTGCAACCGAAGGTACACCCTCCCATCGCAGTTCCATATTGTAGTTCAAACCTCCACGGATAATATGTAAATGACTGTCATTTAATCCCGGAATTACACGGCGACCATTTAAATCCACAATTTTGGTCTTACTGTTCGCCAATTGCATCACATCGTGATTACTGCCTGTACGCAACACTTTCCCATCCGAAATGGCAATCGCTTCAACTTCAGGATGTGCTCGGTTAAGTGTAGTTATTTTTCCATTTTTTAAAATAAGCTGAACATCTGACATCTCAATCTCCGCTTTGGATTTGATGTTGAAGGGCATCGGATACACAACAGCATATCCTTGGTGATGCACTTCAATTATAGTTTTGAGTTATTATTTTGCAGGAACTGGTGCAACAACTTCGTGCTGACTTTGTGTACGTTGTGGTGCTTTGTGTACCATGGTATATGCATAATCCACGCCCATACCATAAGCGCCTGAATGCTCACGGACAATATCCATCACGGCATCATACGAATCACGTTTTGCCCAATCACGTTGCCATTCAAGCAAAACTTGTTGCCAAGTCACAGGAATCACTCCCGCTTGAATCATACGTTGCATCGCATAATCATGAGCTTCTTTACTGGTGCCGCCTGAAGCATCTGCCACCATATAAATTTCATAATCCGTGTCATGCAAAGCACTTAAAGCAAAAGTCAGGTTACACACTTCAGTCCATAGCCCTGAAACAATGATTTTTTTACGGTTATTTTTTGCAAGAGAATCACGTACTTTTTGATCATCCCAAGAGTTCATTGAAGTACGTTCCAATAAAGGTTGGTTTGGAAAAACATCCAACAGTTCTGGAAAAGTATGCCCTGAGAAACTGTCTGTTTCAACAGTCGTAATCGTGGTTGGAATGTTAAATACTTTCGCAGCTTTAGCCAAGCCTACCACGTTATTTTTCAAGGTTTGACGGTCGATTGACTGTACACCGAAAGCCATTTGTGGCTGTTGATCAATAAAAATAATTTGTGAGTTTTCTGGTGTTAATACTTCTAAGATTGACTTGTTCATGGCTTTATCCTTTTTTGGATTTGATCGTTTTGATAAGTTAAATGTAATTCAAAATAATGCGATGAACATCACCATTTTTAGAACGATTGATCTTGATTTTGCAACAGCTCAGCAAATGTAAGACGGTAAATTTAAAAATTTATTTAAGCTTTTGAATATTAAAATATTTTATTTGAAATATTGATTTACTTTGAACATGTGGTATTGACCCATAGAGAAAGGTGCAATGCTTCAGAAGAACTTAAAAATATTTTGTTATGACTTAATTTTCAAAATTGACTCATGATTTAAGCCTCAACTTTTGCTTGAGGATGACTTCAAAAAAATATGATATTTCACTTAAATAAAGTTCAGTAAGATTGCCTCGAAACATGAAAGAGTAGTTGAGAGATGATTGGATTTGTCATTGCTGTCTTTGCAATCGCAGGGATGATTAAAGGCACAATTGGTTTAGGTTTACCTGCAGTATCGATGGGCTTGTTAACCCTTGTCATTAGTCCATTTCAAGCAGCGACTTTATTGATTATTCCCTCTATCGTTACCAATATTTGGCAGCTTTTTGCAGAAGGACAGGTCTGGCGTTTAGTATGCCGTTTTTATCCATTGCTATTGGGGTTGATCGTTGGTTCAGTGTGGAGTATTTTCCCAACTTTAGGACATAGCAGTAGTCATTTTCACAGTGAGGCATTACTGGGTGGTATGTTAGCCTTGTATGGGCTTTATGGTTTATTCGCTAAAAATATGCCAAATCTTGCACCCTATGAAAAATGGTTATCGCCTATTGTTGGTTATTTGGGTGGTGCATTAACAGTGGCAACGGGTGTGGTGGTCATTCCAGTAGTGCCTTATTTACAGTCTTTACAACTCAAACGTGATGATTTGGTACAATCATTGGGTTTGGCATTCACAGTATCAACTTTTTGTTTAGCGGCATTTTTGCACTTTAATCCAGTAGAAGATACACCTATTGATTATCAGCTTTCATTCATTGCTTTACTCCCTGCTTTAGTAGGGATGTGGCTGGGCACAAAAATCCGTTATCGTATTTCTGAGCAAAAATTCCGTAAAGTATTTTTCTTTGGTTTGGTTATTTTTGGTTTATATTCAGTTTTACATCAGTTTGGTGTGCTGTAAAACATATGGTTGATCAGTCTAAAATTAATTTGGCTTTTTGTGAAATGAGGAATTGGGCAAAATGTTGATAAGCTGTTGGCAGTGTATCAAATTGTGCTGCTGCCAATAATAATTTACGATTTGCCCAAGCACCTGCAAGTTCTATTTGATGAAATTTATACAATTTATTGAGGTGTTGTGCTGCACGTTTTGGCATGACAGCAACCCCAACACCATCAGCAACCACTTGTGCAATAGCTGCAAAATTAGGTAAACGTAAGCGATATTGCATTACACAATTTAAGCGTTTGGCTTGCGTCTCAATAGATTGTTGTAAAGAATGATATTGCATTAACCCGACAAAGGGATAGTTTAAAATCTCGGATAAATTTAAAGTTTTATGCTGTATTAATACATGTTGTTGTGGACAAATCAGTACCAATGGATCATGTGAAAAATCTAAAGTGTATAAATGTTCAGAATTAAAAAAATTAGAAATTAAGCCAAGTTGAGCAGTCCCTTTTTCAATTGCCTGAATAATATCACTACTTTCAGCTTCTTTGAGTTCAATTTGAATATGCGGATTTTCAAGCAAATATTGGGGTAAAAGTATCGGTAAATATTCGCTTTGTGCAGACGAATTACACCATAAAGTCACCTGTGTGGCTAAGCCTTGAGTAAAGGGTGACATGGCATGTTGCAGTTGTTGTTCTTGCTGAATCAGTCGCTGTGCCTGCTCCGTAAAGACTTGACCTGCAACAGTTAATTTTACCCCAAGCGCATGCCGAGTAAATAAAGTGGTGCTAAACTGTTGTTCAAGTTTTTTAATACGTTCACTGGCTGCTTGTAATGAAATGGCAGAACGTTCAGCGCCTTTTGTGAGACTACCTGTATCCACAATATTTAAAAATAAATGTAAATCGAAAAAGTCGAAACGCATAATGGATCATAGTGAAATAGGCTTTTCACATATTAAACTGAATTTTATTGAAATAGAGCAGCATCTTGTTGCTGAATTGAAGAAATATTTTACGATTTTGACAAAGTACACCGAAATGTACTTTATCGTAGATGAATGCTTGCATCATGATTTTAAACAGATTGAAAGGTGATTACTCTGCTGCTTCTTCAATCACAGGTGTATCAATTGCTGTTGTATCAGAAGACGCATCATCTGTTGCTGCTTCAGTACTTGTTGCATCGACATTTGCTGACTCAACAGCTTCTGCGGCTGCAGCGACAGCAGCATCAAGCGCAGGTTCTGCCCATGCGCTTGACATAATGCTTGTAATGAAAAGAGTGAAAGCAATTTTTTTTAAATTCATGTTGGG
>NZ_LQXQ01000072.1 GCF_003268395.1 Acinetobacter sp. CFCC 10889
CCAAATTTTCTAACTAAAATACGGTAAAAAAACTGCTACATTTTGTCTCGAATTTGTGCTAAATCCGATGCTATAGTGGTGGAAAATAGCGGTTAGAGCAATGACATTGAAAAAGATTTTGCTGACATTGGGTTTGAGTCTGAGTTGTAGTGTAAATGCAATAGAGGATTTTTATCCAACACATACGCCACACTTGGAAGTGCCTGATATTGGTGGCGGTGTCGGCTTCATTGATCAACAAAAAGAAAAAATGATTGGTGAAAAAGTCTATCGAGAAGTGCAACACCAGATGCCAATCGTGCAAAATCCGTGGTTAGAAGATCAATTTATGACAGTCTTTTCTCGTATTTTGAGTCAAACCCAAGTTGGTTCGCCTGTAGGTTTGGTTATTGTGAAAGATCCACAAATTAATGCCTTTGCTGTACCAGGTGGTTTATTTGCTCTAAATACAGGAATGGTCACTTCTTCCAAAAATATGGATGAGGTTGTAGGTGTGATGGCACATGAAATTGCTCATGTAACACAGCGGCATTATAGTCGTTCGCAAGAAGCATTCAAAGGACAGGGCTTATTAGCACTTGCTGGAATTATTGTTGGAGCGGCTTTAGCATCTAAGGCAGATGGTGATGTAGGGGGTGCTGTAATGTTGGGGTCACAAGCTGCATTGATGGGGCAACAACTGAGTTATAGTCGTAACCAAGAGCGTGAAGCTGATCGTATTGGTATGCAATTTATGTATGGGGCAGGCTATAACCCACAAAGTATGGCTGATTTTTTTGAAACCATGCACCGTGCAACCAGTCGTTTAAGTTTTATGCCTGATTTTTGGTTAACCCACCCTTTAACCAGTGAACGGATGAGTGAGGCACGTTTACGTGCTAACCAATTTCCAAAAGTACCGTTTAATAATAATCAGCAAGAGTTTGATTTGATTAAATGGTACACTGCAGCAGTTTCGGGGCAAACTTCGCAACAACAACTGGATACGCTCATTCAAAGAAATAGCTTTGCAGGGCTTTTAGCTGCAAGTGAATTTAATTTGCAACAAGGTGATTATGTAAAGGCACAAGGCTATTTGAATACTGCCAAGAAGATAAATTCTGATTATACTTTGTTGAATATTATCCAAACGGATGTGTATTTAGGGCAAAATAAAATCGAGGATGCCTATCAAACCATAATTAATAAACAACGTATCATGCCTGAAAATCGTGCATTAAGTTACAAACTTGCAGAAGTGTGTATTCGACAAAACAAAGGGCTGGAGGCTGAAAAATTGGTCAATCGTTTTGTGATTAAAAATAAAACAGATATTCTTGGTTGGCAATTATTGCAACAAGCAGCAAATCTAGATAAAAATAATCCGATGCGTACAGTGAATGTTTTGCGTAATCGTGCAGAAGTACAGTATTGGAGTGGTGATGAGGACAATGCAATTCGATCTTTATTGCATGCACAGCGTTTGGCAAAAGACAATAATGCCATGAGTGCACGGATTGATACACGTTTAAAAGTGATGCAGGATGAACGCAAATTAAAAATTTAATTGTGTAATAAGTGTTTGAATATTCACTTTGTAACAAATATAAATATCTATTTTATATAGAAAAAGTTAATCTTACCCCTAATGGTTTTTTGAATTTCTTAGTACGTTTATGAAAAAAATAATGGCGGTTTTGGTGTTAGTGGTGTGTTCACAATATGCTGTTGCGGACTCGCTAGAGCGTTATGCACGACAAGTTGAAAAGATTTCAACACAGTACAATACGCAGATGAAAAGTTTTCTGCGCAGTCTAAATCCACAAATTACACAATTTGATGCACAGCAAAAAGCGCAATATTGTGCGATTGTGAAAACCTATGTGGATGATATGTACAAGGTAACAGATGAAAATCGTAGTAATTTACCACCGTCATCAATGTCGATCACTAAACAAGATGTGATCAATAAAGTGAATAATTCACCTGAAATGCAAATACTCAAAAAATATAATATTCAGTGTGATCTGAATAATGCTTGAATTGAAAATATAGTGACGTTATGACTTGTGAATGCATAAGTTAACGTTAAAAAATTTAAGCAAATTTTCTACATATTTAATTTGTGTATTTAGAGTGCTATATCATTTTTTATTGGATCGTAAAAGTGAGTAGATCAAGAGAGATTGAAAATTTTATTTGAATATGAAATTAGAGGATAGTACTTAACATTAATTTGGACTATTAAACAGTTTATTATTTCATTGCAAAATAATTTTTTAACGCTGTGTAATAGACCAAATCAAACAATAAATAGATTTTAGGCTGGGCAATTAAGCAAGTTTTGCTTTAATTTTGCTTGAAACTTGTGCAGGATCGGCACGTCCGGCTATGATCGGACGTAGAGAATTCATCACCTTACCCATATCTTTCATGCTAGTAGCACCTTGCGCTTCAATTGTTTGCGCAATGAGAGAATCAAGCTCGTCCTCTGACATAGCTTCAGGTAGAAATTGAGATAAAATCTCAAATTCGGCTTGTTCTTTACTAGCTAAATCTTCGCGATTAGCAGCCAAAAAGGCTTTAATCGACTCTTTGCGTTGTTTGATTTGCTTTTCAATGACCGCAAGAACCTGAGCGTCGTCAAGCTCAATGCGTTCATCGACTTCAATTTGCTTGATTGCTGCCTGTAGACTACGTATTACCGTTAACTTATCCATTTCTTTGGCACGCATAGCGGCTTTTAAAACGTCAGTGATTTGGTTTTTTAAAGTAGTCATTTAAGTTGTCCAGTCAGTCAATCATTCACAAATAAATCTTAGTAAAGGCGAGTCGTACGTACTGATTCACGCGCCAATTTCTTTTGGTAGCGTTTAACAGCAGCAGCTTTTTTACGTTTACGTTCTTGAGTAGGTTTTTCGTAGAATTCACGTTTACGAACATCAGCAAGAACACCCGCTTTTTCGCATGAACGTTTGAAACGACGAATTGCTACGTCTACTGGTTCGCCTTCTTTCAATTTAACTTGTGGCATGAAGAATCCTCATTAAGTTATGGATAAGATCAGGGGTGGAATTACCCTTGATCACAAGTGAAGTGCAGTATTTTACTCATTTACATCTCATATCACAAGTCTATAATAGCTTTAGCAATATTTTGAAACGGGTAAAAGGCAATTTAATGATCGTTCTGGGCTTAGAAACTTCATGTGATGAAACAGGATTGGCGCTCTATGACAGTGAAGTCGGCTTAAGAGGACAAGTGCTGTATAGTCAAATTAAATTGCATGCAGAATATGGTGGTGTTGTACCTGAATTGGCATCACGGGATCATGTTCGTAAACTTATTCCACTCATTAATCAATTGCTTAAAGACAGTAATGTCAAAAAATCAGAGATTGATGCAATTGCGTATACACGTGGTCCAGGCTTAATGGGTGCACTGATGACGGGCGCATTATTTGGTCGGACTTTGGCTTTTGCTTTGAATAAACCTGCAATTGGTGTGCATCATATGGAAGGTCATATGCTTGCCCCACTTTTATCTGCAACACCGCCTAAATTTCCGTTTGTCGCTTTATTGGTTTCTGGTGGTCATACGCAATTGATGGCTGCACATAGCATTGGTGAGTACGAAATCCTTGGTGAGTCGATTGACGATGCAGCGGGTGAAGCTTTTGATAAAGTTGCAAAAATGTTAAAACTTCCTTATCCAGGTGGGCCAAATATTTCTCGTTTGGCTGAACAAGGTGATAGAAATGCTTTTGAATTTCCACGTCCAATGTTGCATCAAGGTTTACAATTTTCATTCAGTGGTTTAAAAACAGCGGTTTCAGTCCAACTTAAAAAATTGGATGGTGAAAATCGTGACGCTGATATTGCGGCATCTTTCCAAGAAGCTTTGGTGGATACTTTGGTGAAAAAATCTGTAAAAGCATTAAAACAAACAGGTTTGAAAACTTTGGTGATTGCGGGTGGTGTGAGTGCGAATAAGCGTTTGCGTGAGCGTTTAGAGGCTGATTTAGCCAAAATTAAAGCGACTGTTTATTATGCAGAACCCGCTTTATGTACTGACAATGGTGCAATGATTGCATTTGCTGGTTATCAACGTTTAAAAGCAGGGCAACAGGATGGTTTGTCTGTAATGACAACACCACGTTGGCCGATGACTGAGTTGACTAAACCTGAGTAAAATATAAATTTATTGTTGATATAAAAAAGTTAAAAGAGGCGAAATGCCTCTTTTTTAATAAAAATTTTCCTGATCCTGCATATCGATGTATTCAATATAACCACGTCCTTGGATATTCGAATTTAGATATTTTCCATTAAATTGATATGCACTTGCATAGCCTCGACCGTGTCCATATCGGTAAGGACAATCTACTTCAGCAGTAATATTCAAGATTTCCTGATGGGTAGCATTTTGTACTGTCCATTGAAATACGTGCGGTAAAGGCATTTTATGACCATCAGGCGCAACATAATCATCCACTTCATAGGTAATAACTTTGAATTCAACTTGAGTATAGACTTCTGCTGGTTGATCCAGATGTCTGACATGTAAAGTATAGGCTGCAGGTTTGCCGATGATGTCAACTTTGGTCAGTAATAATTGGGTTGTTTCATCTAAATTAATAATTTGATAAGTAAAAAAGGTCAGTGGAATCTTGTGCTGTTCAGGCAATAATTTACTGCTGAGATTGTAAGGACCGACTGCACGGGCATATTCATAAGTACATAAACCTGTCGTGGGTGTGTTTTGACCTTGGTAGCTTAGTTGTCCCTTAAATGTACTGAGTAAACTAAAGTGATCATAAATAGGAGATTTAACAAACCAAGAAGCATGATCAGATACATTGAGGTCAAATTCAAATTCAAGGCCATGATAATTTCCTTGAAGTTGAATATTGGGTAATTTCCCGCGAATGCAAACTTCATTCCCAAGTTTGACTTGATTTTGATCCACTGAAATATCAGTATCTTGTGGAATAATATAAGCTTTGAGTAGATGTTTCTCTACGGCTGCAGTACTGGAGAAAAATGTAGCGGATTTGCGTGGATTACCCTGAGTAATATGGTCATGATCGAAAGCGAGTACGCCAGGCGTACCGATAAAAATCATAATATTTAGGTATCGATGTGGTTCAGGCAATAAGGGAAAAAACAGACCATAATGTGTCCAAGAATAGAATTTATCCTGCACTCGAGGATTGATTATGGCATGGGCTTGAAATGGTAAAGTGGAATATTTGACGGATTGATCTAGAAGCGCTTGACCTGCTAGCAGGGTTTTGCCTGAAATTTGGCTCAATAGTGAAAATTTTGGTAATTTTTTATACATAGTGTTGGGCTATAGTTTTTCAGTTTTTTGTTATGCTAAGGATAAATATAGGCTATTAAAATTGGAAGTAGGGACAAGTTGAAGGCATTTAAGGACATAGTTTAAAAATATTGTTAGACAAAGTTTGTTTTAAAGAGAGTTAATGTCCGTTAAAAATAACTTTCGCATAGGTCAGCCTATTTATACTGATGAAAGAAAAAATATATTTAATATCTTATGATTTATAAAAAGGAAATATAATTTGGATTATCTTATTGAAATTTCAGGTAATGAGGACAAGTTTGAGCAATGTATTGCTGCAATAGAAAATGATCATTGTTTTGTAAATGAAGACGGAAATTTGCAAACGAAGCCTGAATCAGCATTTGAATTTCACGCCAGTCATGTCGTGGACTATTTTTTGCAAACGAGACCTTTTCATTTAGCCCAGTATCAATCATTTTTTTATAAAATTAGAATGATCAAAAATCGTGGCTTTGAGCTATATTCATATTGTATAAAGGATTGGTTTGAACAAAAAATAATTTCTAAATATTATGATATTCTGGAAAATGAGTGGGAGTATTATGAGGAAAAGAAAGTCCGTAATACACGACCATTTGAACCTGAGGATTTGAATTTACTGAAATTTATTTGTTCGATTGCAATTGAACATATGAAATATGATTTCACCACGGATACTGTGTCAGCAGGCCGATATTTTAAATATATAGAGCAACTTGCACCTGAGTTAATTGAACATCTTAAAAAATATGGTTCTGAAACATTGGATCAAACTTTAACTTTTTATGCTGATGAACAGCTTGAATGCCGTGCCAATGATGCTTTTGGCACTATTGATATTCATGCGCAAGATGACAGTGAACAGACTTATTTAAAAGTCTTAACATTTATTAATGCATTATTAAAAACAGATTTTCCACGCAGTTTTGCGATCAACTTCGAAAGTCCGTCCAAACATATTTTAGCAGTGCCTGATTTACAACTGTGTGGTCAACATTATTTATTTGCAGGGGCAGTGCAGTATGCAAATTTACATCCGCTGATTGTTGAATATATTGAGCTTTCATCGAAAAAATTTGAATGGTATAGCAATGTGGACGAAGAAGAATGTGCTATGCCCGGGACATTCGCTGTGTTTGCTTTGGCGCTAAATGATGCAAAATATTTTCCTGTCGTGGAGCAGTATTTCAAAGCTGTAGATGATGGGCATCAATCGATTCAAAAACATGTCACGCCTGTTTTTATTGAAAAATATGGCATCAATGAACATTCTCTACCGCTATTTCTCAGATTTATTCGCTCCATGCAGGAACATCCGCCGCATCCTGTATTTATTCAACATTTTCAAAATCGTGAAAATTTGGCGTTATTGCTGCAATACAAAGAACAATTTGCAGATCATGATTGGGAATATGTGCTGTATTCAATTTTTGGTCGAAATTCAGATTCTGATCGTCTGTCGGTAGAATTTTCACCTGAACTTTGGGAAATTTATTTAAACATCCGTGCGCCAAGGGATGAGGGCTTTGAACCCGCAGATCCTTTCGATTTCGAAGAAGATGAAGAAGGTTTTGAAGATGAAGAAGAAGATTTTGAGGATGAAGAAGAGCAATAATTTTAATTTTACACAATCATTCATTTAAATATGCAGGGATAGAAATGTACCAAAAATTCAAGCAAGGCGTACAACTGCCATACGATGTTTTAGACATTCACAATATTCCCGATGGGGCAAAAGCAGGAAATTTTATAGAAATTCGCTGTGGCGGTTTTGGCTCTGAAATTTCGCCACATCCTACAGAAAAAAATCAATTTTACGCACTCACAGATCGTGGTCCAAATACTACCTATGATGTAAATGGTGATAAAGGCAAAATATTCCTCGATCCATCCTACACACCCAAAATTGGACTATTTCAGCTACATGAAAATGGCACAATTGAAAAATTAAAAGAAATTCTACTCAAAGATCCAACAGGACAAAATATTACGGGCTTACCGAATCAGCACTTTGGCGCAACCAAAGAAATTGCGTATGATCAATATGGCAAAGTCCTTGAACATGGTACGGATGAATATGGATTGGATTCAGAAGGCTTGGTGGCTTTAAAAGATGGCACGTTTTGGGTCAGTGATGAATATGGACCGCATATTGTACATTTTGATGCGGATGGTATTGAAATAGATCGGATCAATGCTTATGAAGCTGATGAGCGTAGAAAATCAGATTATTTGTTGCCATTGGAATTTGCCAATCGCCGTCAAAATAGAGGAATGGAAGGCTTAAGCATCACACCTGATCAAAAAACTTTGGTTGGCATCATGCAATCGACCATGAGCAATCCTGATTCGTCAGCAAGCAAATCAGATTTGGTGCGTATTGTGACAATTAACCTTGAAAATAAAGCGATTTCGCAATATCTCTATCGA
Source organism: Acinetobacter sp. CFCC 10889 (assembly GCF_003268395.1). Lineage (GTDB taxonomy): Bacteria > Pseudomonadota > Gammaproteobacteria > Pseudomonadales > Moraxellaceae > Acinetobacter. Next base: position 7,756 of record NZ_LQXQ01000072.1, read on the forward strand.
CAGGAAAATATTGGTCATTCCAATACAGCAATCGTGGCGTTGAATCAGCATGAATTTTTGGTGGCTGAACGGGATGATGATTTTTATAAAGATAATCCGCAAGCCTTTAAGCGAGTGTATAAAATTGACCTGTTGGCAGCAACAGATGTCGAGCGGATTGAAAATAATGAAAAATTTCAGCAAGATGAACATCTAGGTTTATTGATTGATGGGCAAACTATAGAGCAGCATGTTTTAAGTTCGGGTTGGGAGGGTTTAGCTCAACAAGGTATCCATCCTGTCACAAAAACTTTAGTGGTTGATTTGGTCGAACGTTTGCACTATCCACATGATAAAGTTGAAGGTTTGTGGGTGGTTGATGAGCAACATTTGGCGATTTTAAATGATGATGATTATGGATTTTCTGAAACGGATGGAGTGATGGAACAGAAATATATCAATGCTGAAAAAACCAAAATTGATAGCAATACACTGTATATCATTGATGGATTGAATTTTTAGTCAGTGCTGTTCAGATACAAAAAGAGGCAATTTGCCTCTTTTTAATCATCAAGAAAAACAGTGATGGACTTTAATCGAGCTCAGCATAGGAAAAAATTTCAATCATAAATTCTGTTTTGTCCAAAGCCTGTTTAAAAGACAAAATGAATTTTTTTAACGCTTCAGCATCACTTGAATAGGCACAGAACATATCTGCTTCAGGATCAAATTTGACAATATCAACCAATTCAGGCAGTTGTTTGTCGACATAGGTGCTTGCCAAAGCAGCCCAATCGTAACCATTGCCTTCAAAGCCTTCATCAGCACGACTTGCAATAATTTCTGATTTGAAATTTAAATCTGACAGACACACTGAACAACGGTTTTCATGTTCGACCCAAAAGAAGGGTTCAATCGTTTCTTTAAAATTATTTAGGCTCATTGTGATAACACTTTATTAAAATAGAAGTTTTAGCATCATAAGATGCCTCTTAGCTTTAGATTGTTGAAATTATGCCGTGATATTGTCAACCGATTGTACAAAATGCTGACATATCAATTTAAGTTTTACACTAAAAATAAATGCTTAATGAAATATACAGGGGTGTTAGTGTAGAAATATTTTGGAAAATGAATGACATGTCATGGATTTGTCATTGAAGCAGATTAGCATCGAAACACATTTTAACGGTGCGAAAATAACAATGAAACATCCACTTTTAACATTCTCTATTTTGACTGCCATGACTTTGGTGGGGTGTGGAAATGACAAAGAGCAGTCGGGAACAGAAGCCCCAAAAACATTGACGCTTGAGCAGGCACTTAAATTTGCAGATCAAAATTGTTGGCTTGGGGGGACTGCGAAATCTTCTGGCATAGATGTAAATGCCAATGGTAAATTGGATGCAGATGAAATTCAAAAAACTGAAAATGTTTGCTTAACTCAAAATTTATTCGCCAATGGTGTGCGTTTAAATTATGAAGTGATGGATATAAAAGGCATCGCTGATGGGGCGAAAGCGGGCAATACCATTGAGTTTCGCCGTGGTGGTTTTGGTTCGGACTTGGTTGCTCATCCCGCTGAAAAAAATCAATTTTATGCTCTAACTGATCGTGGACCAAATGCAGATTATAATTTAAATAAAGATAATGGGAAAATGTTCCCCGATCCAAGCTATACACCACGAATTGGTTTATTTGAAGTACAAACTGATGGAACGGTGAAAAAGCTGAAGGAAATTTTACTAAAAGATCGAACAGGTAAAAATATTACAGGTTTACCAAATCTGAATTTTGGTGCAACCAAAGAAGCTGCATACGATGTTTATGGCAAATTACTCAAACAGCAAACCGATGAATATGGCTTAGACCCTGAAGGACTTGTGGCATTGAAAGATGGAACATTTTGGGTGAGTGATGAATATGGTCCGCATATCATACATTTTGATGCTAATGGTCAAGAACTTGATCGTATTAATGCTTTTGCGGAAGATACACGTCGTGTTGGTGGTTATCTTTTACCATCTGAGTTTTCAAAACGTCGCCCGAATCGAGGGATGGAAGGTCTAACAATTACGCCTGATGGTAAGACTTTGGTGGGGATTATGCAGTCTACAATGGATAATCCTAATACAAGTGTGAATAAGTCTGATTTAACTCGTATTGTAACCATTGATTTGGCAAGCAAAGCAGTAAAACAATACCTGTATAAGCAAGAGGGTGGTGCAAAAGCCTATGCAAATTCTGCGATTACAGCACTGAGTAATACCTCATTTTTAGTACTTGAACGAGATGGCGATTTTTATAAAGACAATTCAAATGTATTTAAGCGTGTTTATAAAATAGATTTACGTAGCGCAACTAATTTGGAAGAAGTGAAAGAAACAAATCAAATTAAACAAGATGCAAAATTAGGTTTGACTATTGATGGTCTAAGTCTAGAGCAATATGTGTTAGAAAAAGGTTGGGATGGCTTAAAAGCATTAAATATTGTACCGCCTACAAAAACTTTAACCTTAGATATGAATACACAAGTTAAGTTTCCACATGACAAAATGGAAGGCTTATGGTTGATTGATCAGCAGCATCTAGGTTTAATCAATGATGATGATTTTGCACTTTGGGTAAATAAAGGTATTTTAGAGCAAAAATATTTGGATAAAGATCAAAAAATCATTGATGGAAATACCTTGTATATTATTGATGGTTTAGATTTAAAGCCAATTCCGTAATAAGTATTTAACCTATTTTGTAAAAGTGTTATTTCAAGATGGGATAACACTTTGATGGACTTTATTTGAATATTTTATGTCGAATTTAACACAAAACAAATTGTCAAATTTTTATATTTTTATGACCTTTTTCAGGTTAGGCTGCATTGCATTTGGTGGTCCTGCGGCACATATTGTTTTATTTCATAATTTTTTAATTAAGAAATCATCTTGGTTAGATGAACAAGAGTATTTTAAAGTTTTGGCTTTGGCACAAATTATTCCTGGACCAACCAGTAGCCAAGTGGGAATGACCATTGGTTATTTAAAAAATGGTTATGCAGGGGCTCTGTGTGCTTGGTTAGGTTTTACCTTGCCATCAGCGATTTTAATGATGTGTGCAGCGGTATTGGGGCAATATTTTTTTAAGTATTTAAATCAACAATTTTTTCATGTCATTCAACTCATTGTGTTGGCTGTGGTGGTTTGGGCGTTTTGGCAAATGTTGCGCAGCCTGTGTCAGCATCTGTGGCAATATGTAGTCATGTTATTGTCTACGATTTTTATTTATATTGTGCCTTTGTCCACCAATCAAATCATCGTGATTTTGATCGCGGCAATATTGGGATTATTTTTTGCACAAGAAAAAACTCAAAAAAATAATCTTGAAAATAAATCGATTCAACTTAAAAATTCGAAAGCCTATATTTGGTTAATTATATTTGCTTTACCTTTTATATTATTTCCTATTTTAAATCATCTCAATTCATCATTATTTTTGAAAAGCTTTGAGAGGTTTTATCAGTCTGCTTCTTTAGTTTTTGGAGGTGGGCATATTATTTTACCTTTATTACATCAGGATTTTGTTGCAACAGGTTTAATTTCAAATGAAAGTTTTGATTTTGGGTATGCAATAGCACAGTTAATGCCCGGTCCTTTGTTTAGTTTTGCCAGTTATTTGGGGGCATTATTACCATTGACATCATCAACAGTTGTGAATGCAAGCCTTGCTACAATAATGATTTATATTCCATCATTTTTATTGATTTTTGGGACATTTCCCTATTGGTCTTGGTTAATGCAACAACAGAAAATTTATAAAGCGATTCAAGGGATTAATGCTGCTGTAGTTGGTCTATTATTATGTTTGATTGTACAAATGACAGAAAAATATATTGTACAGTGGTTGGATATTTTATTTGTGTGTATGGTTATTTTATTATTAAAAAGTAAATTGTCGATTTGGTTTAGTCTCATTACAAGTTTTAGTGGGTATTATTTCTATTTGAATACTTTTGTTATTTCATAAAAATAGACAATATGATCAAGCATCTTGTCTATTTATTTTCATTACAGTTTATTTAAATCATAAGGAGTTTAACTTTTGCGAGCCAATCCAATGTTTTGAAAATTGATAGGCTGCACGACCAGAACGTTGCCCACGACTTTGACACCAACGCAGTGCCTCGGCACGGATTTCGTCATTAAATGGCATATTTTCTTTGGCAAGGTAATGCTCAACGATTTCCAAGTAAAGATTTTGATCCATTGGATAGAAAGATAACCAAAGCCCAAAGCGATCAGACAATGAAATTTTTTCTTCAATTGCTTCTTGTGGATGCAGTTCTTTATATTGAGGTACATCGACCTTGGTAACAGGCGTATTTTCATGCATAAATTCGGGCAGTAAATGACGGCGGTTACTGGTGGCATAAATGATGAAATTGCTTGAACCTGACTGTAATGAGCCATCTAAAACACTTTTTAGACTACGATAGTTTTCATCTTCTGCATTAAATGCCAAATCGTCACAATACACGATAAATTTTTCAGGACGTGTTTGAATAATTTTTTGAATTTCAGGTAGGTCAGATAGATCATCACGCTCAATCTCGATCAAACGTAAACCTTGATCTTGGTATTTGGTGAGTAATGCCCGCACAATCGACGATTTACCTGTACCCCGTGAGCCTGTGAGCAAAATATCATTGGCAGGAAAACCATTTAAAAACTGTTCAGTATTTTGCAAAATTTTGTCACGTTGACGTTCGATGCCTTTGAGATCATCCAACAAAATTGCTTTAGGTTGATAAATTGGTTTGAGTTGTTTATCTTGCCAACGATAAGCAGGTGCAGAAAAATCAGTGTCTTGCTTAGGTTCAGGCAGTACTTGTTTCAGTTGTTCAAGCACAACAGATAAAGACTGGATTAAATGATCAGGTAAATCAAGAGTTGCCATAACAGTTCGCTAATATTTTACAGTTTGTTAAGATACACCATGAGCATACACCGAAGATCGGCGAAATGCTGTGGAAATGAACATCTTCGTCAAGAAATAGTCGTTTTGAGTAATTGCTTCTCTAAAAATTATTCAGCATAGTGAATGCAACAGAGACTCTATTTTGAGCATTAAATTATAGGACCATGCGACAAATGAACATAGAATTTAAACATGATCTCAATCCACATCAAGCCTATCGCATCAAAAAATTAAAAAGACAACTTGCACAGGCTGAAAGCTATGAAGAATGGAAATCGGCAGCATTAAAATTGGATGAAGAAAGTGGCACGCAAGAATGGAAATATGATAATAGTTCGCCGTATTTTGACTCTGAAATCATTGCTCACCGCTTAAATATTATACGGCGTTATCGCCATCAAAAACGTACCGCAGATTTAATTTACATCTTAAGTGAAGGTTTAAGTCACGATCTTGCCAATATTGCTCATCCTTTATTATTTACTGAAACTTATGTAGGCACGAAAAAACTGATTGAAGATTATGTCGAAGAAGTCAGTAAAGGACTGGCGTTTATTGCTTCTGTGGCATGTGAGGATTTGAGCTTACAGAAAAAAATCGAGTTTTTTAAAAATTGTGAAAAAGTTTATGGACAGCCTGCCATGATGTTTTCGGGTGGTGCAACGCTTGGACTTTTTCATACAGGGGTATGCAAAGCACTGATTGAACAGGATTTATTGCCTAAGGTATTGTCAGGTTCTAGTGCGGGGGCGATCATGACTGCTATGTTAGGTATCTCTAATCAAAGTGAAATTCCTAACATTTTATCAGGTGAACATTTTTATAGTGATGCATTTCACTTCAGAAGTTTACGTGAACTGATGAAGGGCAATGGCGGTTTTGCCGATGTGAAATATTTAAAAAAATTCTTGATTGAAAATTTAGGCGATTTAACCTTTGAGGAAGCCTATCAAGCATCTGGCTTGGATATTAATATTAGTGTTGCACCGTATAATGTTTCACATGAAGATGCTCGTATTATGAACAAATATACGGCACCTGATTTATTGGTGTGGAGTGCGGTTTTAGCTTCATGTGCAGTCCCGATTTTATTCCCACCTGTGCGTTTGACAGGGAAACGTTATGATTCGGTACATACGCCATATTTAGCCAGTACTCGGTGGGTGGATGGTAGTGTGCGTAGTGATTTTCCTCAAGAAAAAATGTCACGCTTGTATAATATTAACTATACCATTGCCAGTCAGGTCAATCCGCATATTGTGCCATTTATGCAAAGTGATACGGAACGTTTCCGTAAAGATTTGCTCAGTTGGCCTGAACGCATTGTGCGTAAACATGGCAAAACCATTGCAATGGATGTGATGGACTTTACCCGAGATCGCGTTGGGCGGATTCCTACCATTCGTAGATTATTAGAACATGGCTACGGTATTATTGATCAGCGTTACTATGGTGATGTCAATATCATTGGAAATTATAGCCTGAAACATTATCAATATATGCTGCAAAACCCACGTCCTGAATTGTTTGCATTGTTACAGCGAGAGGGTGAGCGTGCAACTTGGCCAAAAATTTCAAGCATTGAAACCCATGCACGCATAGGTAAAACCATTCAACATTGTTTAGAAGTTCTAGATTTTAGTTTGAAAAATAAAGAGAATGCTACACAGAAAGTTGAAGCATGAACTTAGTACAACTGAGGGTCGCTCAAAACTCTGCTCGCAGTCAAGCTTTTGGGCGTAGAGTGTATTGTGTGGAACATGGTGCAAGAAAAACATGGATTAAACTACAACTTACCCATGTTAATGCAGAATATGAACGTGGTTTTTTAAATGAATTAGAGATTTATGGGAAATTAAATTATTTAGAAACGCCAGATGAACCGATTCTATGTAATTTTTCAATTTCAGACATAAACGATCAGTATCAAAAAAGTAATAATCTCGAAAATATTGAATTGTATTTAAATCGTGATTTGTGTGTAGAACATGCTGAAGCACTGTTCTTAAAAAGCCCTTTTGAACTTTCTTTTGCCGAGGTGTTGATAATTTTGCACAAAAGTTTAGATGTTCTGCATAATTTACATCAACTTGAATTTATTCATGGTGATTTAAAGGTTGAACATTTTAGGCTTACAGATTTTGGTGCAGCATTAATAGATTTTGAACAAAGCTGCCATCTTGATGATGTAAGGCAGATGCCAAATACAGCAACGCCTCGCTATATGGCACCCGAATTGTTTCATGCACAGCCGAAATCACTGCAATCTGATCTCTATGCTTTAGGGATCATTTGGTTGGAATGGTTAACACAAGAAAAATTACAGGCAAAAAGCTATCAAGACTGGGCGTATTTGCATTGTCAAAACTTAAAAATCAGTTTAATTAAGCCTTTTCAGGTTTTTGAAGAGGTATTGGAGCTGATGTTGTCAAAAAAAATCACACAGCGTTGTACAAATATTTATCAAATAAAACAAGTATTAAGCCAAATTGGCTAAAGAAAAGGCACTGAAAGGCACTTTTGTTTCATATTTAAACAAACGAGTGTTTTTTTATAAAAAAGGGCTTGTCAGACCCTAATGATCTCTATAACATACACAGCCATT
>NZ_LQXQ01000073.1 GCF_003268395.1 Acinetobacter sp. CFCC 10889
TTTTAAATGAAGCGATTGAAAAATATGGATCACCTGAAATATTGAATACAGACCAAGGCAGTCAGTTCACCAGTGATGCATTTATTGATGTATTGAAATCAAATGGTATTCAAATCAGTATGGATGGTAAAGGTCGATGGATTGATAATGTGATGGTTGAACGATTATGGCGGAGCGTTAAATATGAAGAGGTGTATCTCAAAGCTTATAGCAGTGTCACAGATGCGAAAAAGCAATTGAGTGCATATTTTGAGTTTTATAATTTGAAACGACCTCATTCGAGTCTAGACAAAATGACACCAAATGAGTTTTACTATGATCAGCTACCGCAACAAAACAAGGTGGCTTAACTAGAGCAGAATATCACTTATAAATACGCTTTTAGTTGTTCAAACAAGTGGGACCACCTCTATCAACTGGCGACACCGCTTCGTGTCATAAGCACCATCGGTATAAACGGAGTCAATATGCTCATCTTGAGGAATCTGATCAAGTAGATCACCAAGTACTTGTGAATCACTGACATTATTTGTCGTAAGCTGAACATCACGTATTTGCAGTGTTTCAGCATCTATACCAAGATGCAGTTTACGCCATTGCCGACGGTATTCAGGCTGATGCTTCTTACGCTTCCATTCGCCTTCACCTAAAAATTTTAAACCCGTAGAGTCGACGAGTAGGTGTAACCCATCACGACTTTTCTGGTAGCTAATTTGAATATCAATATACTTTTGTCTTCTACAAAGCGTCGTGAAGTCTGGTGCTGTCCAATCTAATCCGCAAAGTTTAATTAAGCTTTGAACAAAACCAGTAACCATGCGTAAAGTGAGTCTAAATAGAGATTTGATCATCAAACAGCATTGAATCGCTATGTCGGAGTAGGTTTGACTTCGACCTTGTTTGCCTTGAGGTTCTGCATACCATTGTGTTTTTGGATCGAACCAAATGGCAATATTCCCATGATTAATGAGAGCTCTGTTATATGCGAGCCAATTGGTTGTGCGGTAGATTTTGTGTGTAGGCTTCTTCATTTGGAAATTATATCGCTGAAAAAGCCGTTACAGATAGGTTTGTGCAACAAAGCCATTTACCAAGTAAAAGTTTCCGTTTTTATCAGCACACATCACTTTACTACGTGTACTGCAAACTGGCGAGTTTGAGCTGTTAGGTGATACGAAAACCCGGAAAACTAATGTTTGAGTGATGGTGGCTTGCAATGAAAGCCTGAAAAAAGCAGTGGAAGAGGGCCGTTTCCGTAGTGACCTATATTACCGCTTAGCTACCTATCCAGTTCTGATTCCTTCTTTGAAAGAACGCCGTGAAGATATCAATCTGCTGGCTGAATACTATATCCACTTCTTTGAGAAGCAGTATCACAAGAGATTTAATGGCTTCAGTGACCGAGTGTATGCCTTTTTTAACAGCTATGACTGGCTGGGAAATATACGAGAATTAAGAAATATCTTGGAACGTTCGGTGCTTTTGTCCAATAATACGGCACTTGATTTAGAAGATTTAATGCTGGAAGAACAGATCATTCAGGATTTCCTAAGCCAGAATAAACATAAATTTAATGAAATTAAGGGCATTGTGACTAAAAGCGATTTAAATCAGCTAATTGAGCACCTAATGCAAAGCTCAGAACAGGTGGATATGGAATATGTTGAATTGACCATTTTACAGACGCCATTAAATAAATACCGAGGTAATGTTTCCAAAGCTGCCCGCTATTTGAATATAACACGCAGTGCACTGGAATATCGGTTAAAAAAGCACGCAGTAATATAAGTTTAGGGTGTTTGGGTATGAAATATAGGGCCTTACGATAAGGCCCTATATTTCTTTAAGCGATAATCCAATGTTGCCCGGCTAATGCCGAGTATACGTGCTGCTTCAGAGACATTGTTTTGAGTCTGTTGCATGGCTTGTAAAATAATCTGCTGTTCATAATGTTCTAATGAAAAGTCAGGAGTAAATAGTTCTGCAATTTTTTGTGAATTAAATGATTTGGAAGGGAATATTTCCCGATAGCTAATTGCCTCAGCGGCTACAACATCTGGAAATAAATCACGTAGTTTAATCTCTTGTTGATCATCTGTGAGTAGTGCTGCGCGTTCCAGCACATTCTCTAATTCACGGATATTGCCTGGCCAATTGTAATTTATAAAGTAATGTTTGGCTTTGTCACTAAGACCTTTAAATTTTTTGTCATAGATATTTTCAAAGCGTTTAAGAAAATGACTGACCAGCAGAGGAATGTCCTCCCGCCGTTCGCGTAATGGCGGAATACGTACCGGAAAAATGTTCAGGCGAAAATACAGATCGGCACGGAATCGACCCTCTTTGACAGCTAATTCCAAATCTTCATTGGTGGCAGCTACGACTCGAACATCGACTTTTCGGGTCTGATAATCGCCTACACGTTCAAATTCACCTTCTTGCAGCATTCGTAATAAGGCTGCTTGGGCACGAGGGGATAACTCAGCCAGTTCATCCAGAAAAATCGTACCTTGATGGGCACGTTCAAATTTACCTATTCGTTGACTGACTGCTCCTGTGAAAGCCCCCTTTTCTACGCTAAAGAGCTCAGCTTCAATCAAGTCATGTGGGATACAAGCACAGTTAACTGCTATAAAAGGCTTATCTTTGCGTGGACTAGCATAGTGAATACCTCGTGCAAAAGCCTCCTTACCAACACCTGTTTCCCCAGACAGGAGTACGGCGACTTTACTGCCAGCCGCTTTTTTGAGGAGGTCACAGACATTGCGGTAAGCCGCAGATTCTCCGACCGCATTAAACATGCTGTAGTCGACCTCGGCACGAGTATAAATATCGTGTTTTAGTTGATTCAATTCAGCGCGTAATGCAATGATTTCGTCCGATATAGGGTCAGGAGACATAAATTGTACAAGTTCTTCGGCATTTTCCCATTCGATTAAGGGTTTACCAATGATCCGACAATGATCATGACCTTGGGCAATACATTGGGTTTCCTGATAAATAATGGTTTGTCTCATGACATAGCTGCTATATCCACAAGCATAACCAAGTTGTAGCCAGCAAGCAGGTTCATCGGATTTACCAAATTCGCTCAGGTGAACTTCACCTTCAAAGGAATGTCGCCAGTTAAAGTCGGCATAGAACTCATGGTTGAGATGGCTCAGCTGAAGTGTATTGACTTCGACCTGTACCATCCCGCGAATACCATGCATTTGTGGTCCTGCCATAAAAGCCTCTGTTTCATTGAGGTCTGGACGAAGTTGTGCAGTGGCTTCGGCATCTCGCATACCAGCCTGATAACCACAACGAATAAAGAATAACTAAAAACTATAAAAAAATGGAAGAATAAAATTTAAAAAGATATTTTATTACAAATGCTTACTAAATTTATTTTGATTTGTGAAATAAAAAATAGAAAAAGTGTTATAACTATTTGTATTAATATTTTGAGCTAATTTTGTCATGAGTTTTGATCAAACGATAAAAAAAACTCTCGTATTTTTTTATCAATTTGTTCTACCCTTCTCAACCAAAACAGAAGACTTGGAATACATCAAAGCTAAGCTGAAACAACTAGAAAAAATCAGGCCGGGCAACAACAAGAGTAAGCAGAATAATTTAAAAAAAATTTATGTAAAACTCTGGCATCGTATTTTAGAACTTTTGAAAACAGATAGGGCAGTACGTGCAAATGTCCAATATATTCCGCAGATTCAGCTTATTTGCGATATGGAAAAATATATCGATTCAAAAATGGCATTAGAAATTTTTAATACACGTAAGGAACTCACTACACCATTACTACTTCAATTTTTTGACATACGTAACGATGAAACGAGACAAAAAGTCATGGAGAAATGTTCTAAGAAGCAGCTTGGTATGATCGAGATTTCAACTTTAATCAATGCAGAGCAAGAGTGAACGAATGGAAGTTCAGAAAAAGAGAGAACGGAGACAAGATCTCTTTTTAACACAATACCAAGAGTACAGAACAAAGTTTATTTCGCATGCTGTATTTGATGATTTAGATGAAAGTGATAAGCAGACTTTTAGTGATTTTGGAAAAACTGCGCATAAGGTTTTTCACGAGATAATTAAAGCGCGTAAACTGGGTGAAGAATATCGAGTTGCGGCCTTAAGCTTTTTTGCTTCGGGTGATGTATTAGACCATGCTGGATGGTCATACCTCATTTTGAGAACGAGTTATTTTGTTGAAGCGCTTTATATAAAATTAGCCGTTATCCCAGATTCCCAAGCTAAACAAAAAGAAATTTTTGATTTATTTCGATATATTGCAAAATCAATTCTACAAAAAAGTGAAGAAAGTTCTTTAAAAGACGAGAGTAAAAGGCTCTTAGAATACTTTATAGAATATATGTTAGAACTCGAACAGGACAAGGTGACGAGTGACTGGGAGAGTTTCCTTAAGAATAAAATAAAACAAAATTTGCACGAGTTCACTCAAACTAAGGTGCTAAATTATATAAATGACTTAAAAATTATCTTTAAACGATTAAAACAAGGGAGGATTGTAAAACGCTCGCGTCGTAAAAAAATAAAAATTTCAGATTGGCCGACAAAGAAAAAATTAAGAAGTTTCCAAAAGAAGAGAGAACAAAGACAGCTTATTAAAGGATATCCAGCATATATTCAAGCTCGACAGGAGATCTTTTATGCTGATGATGGAGATGTTGAATTTATAGATGAGGGGATTGCTGTACATACAACATCTAAATCTACAGCTCGTTTTAATACAGTATTGAACAATCATAGTGAACATTTGATGAGGCATCGTCAAAGACGTCTACAACCGTTTGTAACCAACACAAATTACATGAGCAAAGATGTGATTCAACATCTTATCTATATTTTGAAGGGTGAGTTATATAATGCTCCTACTCAAGATTCAGCGATTGCAGCAGCATGCCTATTGAGTTTAGCGACGGGTTTATCACCAATGCATTTGCTTCAATATAAACAACTGATTGATGAGGGAGTGCTTATTAAAGGTGGTAGTTCTAAAAAGCCAGAGTATCGACTCAGATTACATTTAGATATTACAAAACAAAAAGTTGAAACTTTAAAGATTCACCAACTGAATAAAACAGTGACGCATGATCTCCATGTATCAAGCAGTTGGTTTGAATATCTTATTTTGAATGGATCACAACAGGTACTTACAGTACAAGAGATCAATCAAAGACTCAAAAAATGGACTCAGAATCAGGGGCTAGGTTCAATTACTGTTGAGAAACTCCAAGCCCAGCTGTATTTCTATATTTTTCACCGTACTTTTAATGAATATATTGCCCATGTGCTATCGGGCAAAGATAGCACCCATGAGCTACCGAGTAGTTTCTACAATGGTGTGAGCGCATCGGAATTGAATCAGCATTATTTGATCTACTTAGAGACACTCAGTGTTGAAGAAACGAAAACAGAAATTGAAATGCTTAAAGAGCAGTTTGTTAAACATGAACCTGCGTCTATATCACGTTTTGGTAGCCAATTAGCACTCAATCAAAATTATGTTGGTCAATTTTTTACACGATTACATGCCATTTGCGTTGATAAAATACAGATACATCAACATATAATTGAGCGAATTAATGCCTATAGTGCTTGGATGTGGCATATCAGCTTATTGTGCCTAACACGCCGTCCTCGCGAAAACTTATTAGGAAAGTATAGTGACTACGATTTAAAACTAAAGTTGTTGTATGTAGATGATAAGCAAAACAGTCGATCACGAAAAGATGGTCGCTATATACCGCTCCCAGCATTTTTTATCCAAGCTTTTAAACGTTATACGCAATTTTTAAATACGGTCACTCAGCAGTATGAAGAGCTCCTCCGATTTGTATTTGGGAAAAAGATTACATTGCAAGATTTGTTTGGCCAAGTGATCCATTACCCGAAATCGTTACCGACCACTGCTGAGGAATGGGCAAGTAAGAAAATTAAGATTGCTGCGCTTAACCGAAGTTGGATTAATGACTATATTGAAGGTCATCAACTCAGCAGTTTATATAATAACTGGCTACGACACTTTGATATGAATATGTTGATGAAGCAAGGTTTGGCTTTTAATGTCATACAAGCAGTTTATGGGCATGATCAGCGTAATCAGGAGCTCTTTTATCGCTATTCATCTGCATCTTTACCACAATATATCAATCAATTTACCCAAAATATTGATCGCATGATTAAGCAATTGCAGATTGAGCATCTGTCATACATTTCAGTACTTCAATCTGAGGGCTTATCATGAGTATAGATGAGTCATTGATTCAAAAAATTCAGGTTCAGGTTGATTCTGCATTTGCCGAAATGAAAAGTCAGATTAAGAGTTTAAGAGACCAACCTGAATTATTAGATAACACACTAAATACCTTGTGGTACGAGTTTTATGATGAATTTATTTGTTTTTTAGAGCAGAAGAAATTTACTCGGAAAGATACTCAAAAACCGTATATTCAAGCTATTGAAAAATATTTTTTATCTTTGCGTCAGACCTATTTATCTCAAGCAAAGAATGCGTATCCAATCAAAGTATGGCCTAAAACTACTTTTCTAGAACCTATACCCAGACAACTTCGTAGTACTGAATCACATCTTCGGCAAGGACAAAAACATTATCATATTGCTATAGCCTTAAAATCCTATTGGAATTGTCCATACAAGGATGAAGTTACTCCGGCATGGTTATGGGGGAATTTTTATTTAAGTCTGATGTACTGCTCTGGCTGTACTGATCTAAGTCAATTAACAGCAATTAGTAATACCCTGGTCAACGCTATTGTCAAAGATGAACTCCAAATCTGTACTAAACTTTATCATGCTGGATATAAAACAATCATCCAACCACTCGCACTGCATTATCGAGTACCACAGCGTGCTTATGGTAATCAAATCGAAAATAGACAGGTGTATCAGTGGCGTTATATTTGGCTTAATCCCTATGCACAGTTGTTTATACAAGGGATAAAACAGCATGGCTCTCAAGCCTTGAATCAGCAGATGCCACGATATGTTTTGGAGTCTATCTCTACTGTATTAGGGAAATTACCTAAAGAAATTGATTTGAGTCATCAGATCGTAGGTCTGAAAAAACTACTACGCCGTAATGATAAACAGTTAGCAGAGCTTCGTTCACTTACACCTTTTGATCATTCAAACTTAGCCATTGAGCTTGACTCTTATTCGGGCTTAGATATGTGCTTAAGCGAGGTTATGCGAGGTCGTCTCAAAACGGTGTCGTTAACACCTATTGATCAGGCGAGAGCATGGTTAGATCACAACATCTTGCAGACGCAGTTAACACATATTGAGCGGGATATACCACTACAGACAGAAAAGGCGGTACCAGACTTAATTACAGCTCACCAGCAACTCAAAGAAATTCCATTTGAATTGATGCTATTTGAAAAAGATCAGACTGAAGTTGATAAGCGTCAGAAACGGCAGCGTAAAAGTGAACGTGTTAAATGGATCAGATGGACAAGCATTCAGAAGCGACTAGAAGAAAAGAAGCCTCACGTTGGCCTGTATGAAAAAAATCTAATAGAAGCACAGCTCAGGCTACTGGGTTGGATTTTTCATCTTAAGTCTCAAAAAATGAAACTCAATAGCATCGAGCGGTATTTAAGTAGTATCGCTAAAGATTACTTATTCCATGTCTATATGTTCCCAGGTGATATAGATAACATGGATCAAGAAGATTGTGAGGAACTGTACGACGCTATCTTAGATAGTATTGATGATCGAGATCAAGCCAAACGTGAGACTGATCCTAAGGCCAATCACGGACGTGCACAGTATGCATTTGGCAGACTTAAAGCATTTCATCAGTTTTGTATGAAACAATACCGTGTCCCTAAGGTCGGTACCTTTCAATACAATGATTATCATCGTGTACAATTTTGTCATGCCAAATTAATTAGCCCAAAATTGTTCAATCAGCTTAAACAGGTACTAAGTTTAAAGATTGAAAAATGTCAAACAACTAAAGAGCAAGCGTATCTTTTTCAGCTACAGCTCATGTATTTACTCGCATTTCGTTTGGGGATGCGATTGAATGAAATTAGGGGACTTACATTGGCAGAGGTCATTTGTCCTGAACTGATTTGGCGTAATGATACGCTGACCAAACCTGTGCAGATCCGTTTTAATTTACGTAACAATGTTTATCGGAAACTCAAAAGCCAAAACGCAAAGCGTCAGCTTGATCTGAACGCCGTCATGCTCGATGAAGAGTTGGCATTGGTACAGCAATATCTAAAACAATGTATTACACATAATCCAGCGAAAACTAATCATGCGGACAAATTGATTTTTGCCCAAGATGGCGAAATTTTAAGTGAAGCTTATATTAGTGAAATGACCCAAGTGATTTTTGATGAGATATTGGGTGAAGGGCATGGTTATACTTTCCATAACTTTAGACATAGTGCCGCGAATCATTTAGCAATCGCTTGGTTAGGCTCAAAAGAGATGATCATGACCTATACGGATTACACTTGGAGCCGGTGTAAAGTCATGCGTCAGCATTTATTTGGAGAAACTGCAATTCAGCATGAAGCTGTCATACAGCATAAGTGGCGGTTACTAGCTGACTGGATGGGGCATGCAAACATAGAGCAAACAGCATCTCACTATCTACATGTGCTGGATTTGTTGGTGATAGATCGAATTTATCATTTGCCTTGTACAATTCATTGGGACACGATCAAACTGATACTTCAAAATGACTTAACAAGTGCTAACACAGAAATTGTGGATCTTAATCATATAATAGGAAAAGGCCAGTATTTCGATTTTTATCATGCCACATATGCACTCAAAAAAGTGGATTCAGTTAAACCTGTTCAGCCTAAAATAAGTAAAAATGCATCTGTATCTACCATCATCCATGATTACATTAAATATAGAGCCTATGAGGACCATGATTGGGTATTACGCAGTAAAAAGCTCGCTACTAAGTGGGTGGCGGTAAAAAAGCCTCAAAATAATGAGGATTTTAGTGAAGATGAACTCATCTCCTTATATGAAAAAGCCTTAAAGAAAGGTTTTGAAGCAAAGCAATGCGTAGAGATTTCAGCACTGCCAAAGCGGGTTCAACATCAGGTTTTAGAAGCCTTGAGTATTTTAATTGAACATGGAAAGCTGAGAAAAAACTTTATTCATTTTCAATATCGTTTTGATAAGCAAAATAGGCCACGTGTCGATTGGTCCATTCAACATCTGATTACGGGACTGAAGTATTTACTCCCTGAGGATACGCAGCTAAAAGTTGATAATGATCCACCGGATAAGTCACAAAAAAGTCGTGAAGTTAAATTAAGCTTTATCAATGAAAACAATAAAAATACGACACTTTGTATTGCGTTTATTATGTTGATACATGCGATTCAGCAAGAAAAATTGAGCATTTAAAATGAATTGTTTTAATGTGTTTAAGGCGAGCTGTATTGAATATAAATCAATTTAGAAAGGGACGAGCGATATCGTCGCTGAAGTTGTAGGTTAAAATCGTTTCTCAATGATAAGCGAACTCTGATATCGTATATATACATGGCTGAGATGTATCCAACTGAATGAAAACAATAGATTATTACAATAAACAGGCTGATCAATTTATAAAGTCGACCTTGAATGTGGATATGGAAGCACTATACCAACCTTTTTAGAGCAATTAGCACATGATGCCTACATTTTAGATTTAGGTTGTGGCTCAGGTCGGGATACTTTGGCTTTTAAAAATAAAGGCTATCAAGTTGATGCTATCGACTATTCAGGAGTATTAGTCGAACGAGCGAGCCAACTGACTGGTATCGCTGTTCAGCAGCAAAGTTTTTATGAGCTTGATATACACGATGTTTATGATGGGGTATGGGCATGTGCCTCTTTACTACATTGTGCTCGTAATAGACATCTCTGATGTTTTAAAACGTATTCATGCTGCATTAATGAATAGTTCATCTTCATATCAGCATGTTGAAGAGCAAGATCTTGAAAAATTTGCAGATTATTGGATAGGTCTGTCACCAATTCTCATTCATAGTTTGCCAGTTACTTGTATTCCTAGTAGACCACTTTAATTAAAATTAGGAATTTCATTCACTGGATATATTAATGTTAATGGATTTGATGTTAAAGAAATGAAGCCAAAACGCTGATAAAATTCCATCGCTTTTTGATCTTTTGCATGTATTACAACAAAATTTACACCAATAATTTGAGCAACTTTTGAAACTTGTTTGAGAGCATGTGCTAAAAGCACTTTTCCAATTCCTTGCCCTTGAGTCACTTTATCAACGGCAAAGCGACCTACAACAACACAAGTGAGTGGATAACGAGGTAAGCGTTTGGTGAGTACGGTATCTACTAAATCGAATCCAATAGAGGTACTAGATAGACAGTAAAACCCTATCACATTTGAAGCATGATCAACAGCAACATACGTTTTACTTGTCCCTGATTTCTGATGTTGGGACGCATATTGTTTAATGAACTTATTTAA
Source organism: Acinetobacter sp. CFCC 10889 (assembly GCF_003268395.1). GTDB lineage: Bacteria > Pseudomonadota > Gammaproteobacteria > Pseudomonadales > Moraxellaceae > Acinetobacter. The sequence continues at coordinate 10,523 of NZ_LQXQ01000073.1, forward strand.
GTCATCTTGCTCACAATTAAATGATTTTCTCTGGTGATGAGTTTGTAAAATTTCAATTCTCATCTAATAAACTCATTAATTTCTTCATTTCATCGTTTGCAGGGCGTGGATTTTCAAGCAAATTCATTAACATATCACGATCAGCATTATTTACTTTCAACTCATGATTAGATTTAAGTAAGTCTTTTGCTCGTTCAAAGGAGGATTGCAGCATAAAAGAACTTACACTGAGGCCTAATAAATTCGCAGCTTGCTCAATCACATTCTTTGCATCTGCTGTTGAACGAACATTAATTCGTTCAGTTGCTAAATTAGCCATTTCTTCACCAATAAGTACATCATTTTGATGTACAAATTATAACATATCAAGATGTAGCATCAAGACTTAAATTTTCGTACTGATCTGAGGATATTTGATTAGAAAATAACTGGTTTACCAGAAACAGGAATGAGTGGTAGGCTTACAAAAGAATCCGCAAAAAAATTAGTAAGATGAAATATTGACATCCTCCCCCCCTTAAAAGAGGGTGATTCCTACAGCTAGACGCTTATGCGGTAATCCTCCCCATAAATAACCGAAGTTAAAAGTAGAGGTTAAGCAGCCATGAGAGGTGGCTTTCCTTTGTTGGCTTGATGTGGCCTTTCATGGTTGTAATGCCTGAGTAGCACTGCTACGCAAGAGTTTGTTGCATAATCTTGCACTTCATCCAAAGTATCAAATAAATGTTTGCTCAGCCAACTATAACGTATGGTTCGATTATAACGCTCAACATATGCATTCTGTTGTGGTTTGCCTGGTTGAATATATGCAATACGAATACCTTGTTCGGTTGCCCAACGTACAAATTCGTTACTGATAAACTCTGGTCCGTTATCGCATCGGATCACTAAAGGCTTTTCCCGATATTCCAGTAACTGATTGAGTGTTCGAATCACTCGCATTGCTGGCAATGAGAACCCCACCTCAATCGCTAAACCTTCACGACGGTAATCATCAATCACATTCAATAATCGGAACTTACGACCATCAGCAAGCTGATCGTGCATGAAATCTAATGACCAAACCTGATTTGCACGGATTGGCTCTTTCAGTGGTTCAGGTGCATGTCTTTTCAGCCTTCTTCTTGGTTTAATGCGCAGATTTAATGCCAATTCACAGTAAATACGGTAAACACGCCTTGCGGAGCAGTGCTCCTCATTCCAAGCGTAATTTTCAACATGGCGTAAATAAGAGAAACACAGACCAAAGCCCCAATCGGTGTTTTCCTCTGTCAGCTCAATGAGCTGTTGCGCAATGAGTGCATTATCATCACTAAGTTTAGACTGATAACGGTAGCAGGTTTCACTGATGCTAAATGCACGGCAAGCTAGGCGAATGCTAATAGCATGCAGTGCTACTGCCTGTTGTGCCATCTGACGCCGGTGAGATGGCTTCACTACTTTTTTGACATCGCTTCCTGGATGATCTCTGCCTTTAATCGTTCCTCAGCATACATCTTTTTAAGTCTTGTATTTTCTGCTTCCAACTCTCTGAGTCGAGCCATTAATGATGTATCCATACCACCATATTTGGCACGCCATTTATCAAATGGAGCGTAAAACTCTGTCCTTCAGGTCAGAGATATAAGCGACACGACATGAAGTGTCGTTTGATTTAACTAAGGACTATTTTCCTTGAGTTTTGATTGTTAATATAAGTACATGAGAACCCTTAAATTACGTATAAAAGACAAACATTGCAAGGTGTTAGACCAACTAGCATCAGAAGTGAACTTTGTCTGGAATTATGTCAATGATTTAGGGTTTAGGCATTTGAAGCGGAAAGGTGAATTTCTCTCTGCTTTTGATATTGCCAAATATACGAAAGGCACATCCAAAGAATGTAATTTACATAGTCAAACCATTCAGGCTGTAACTGAAGAATTAGTCACCCGAAGAAAGCAATTTAAAAAGGCAAAGCTGAAATGGCGTGTCAGCAATAAAAAATCAGCAAGGCGCTCTTTGGGATGGATTCCCTTTAAAAAGGTGGCTATCAAATATGCCAATGGATATGTCCAGTATGGAAAACACCAATTTAAGCTTTGGGATAGCTACGGTTTAAGCAAATACACGTTAAAAACAGGTTCATTTGTAGAGGATAGCCGTGGGCGTTGGTATGTATGTCTTGTTGTTGAATCGCCTAAGCAAGATAAATCGACAGCAACCAAAGCGATTGGTATTGATCTAGGCTTAAAAGATATTGCCACCTGTTCTGATGGCACTGTAATTTCAAATCCAAAATTCTATCGAAAATATGAGCAGAAATTAGGTATTGCTCAGAGAGCCAGGAATAAGAAGCGTGTTCGTGCATTACACGCCAAGATTGCAAATAGTCGAAAAGATCATTTGCATAAAGCAAGCACCAAGCTTGTGAATGAAAATGCATTGATTATTGTAGGTGACTTGAGTGCTAAAAAATTAGTAAAAACCAAAATGGCAAAATCTGTTTTGGATACAGGATTTTCTGCACTAAAAACAATGCTCAAGTATAAATGCGAAAACGCAGGCGTATTGTTTGAAGAAGTCCAAGAAGCCTATACCACCCAAATCTGTTCGTGCTGCGGTGAGATCACCTCAAGTAGTCCAAAAGGTAGGACAGATCTTGGAATAAGAGAATGGGAGTGCATGAGCTGTGGTACAGCTCATGATCGTTATCTACTACATATAAATAATAATATACAATGTAAACAAAGAATGATTTACTATTAATAATATACATTGTAGAATTTATATCTAAACATATATACATAGTAGATTCTACTTAATGAAAGTGCAGAAAATACGAATTAATAATCAAACAGAAGACTTTTGGATTGTCATTGGTGATGATCACTTAGCTATACCATCAATTGATCTTTATTTAAGGTATTTAAGTTCTGTTAGAAAATCTCCAAACACTATTCGTTCTTACGCTTATCATCTTAAAGAATTTTGGTTATTTCTATCTTTAAAGAACTATAGTTGGAATCAGATTGGTTTAATTGAGCTATCAGAGTTCATCAACTTTCTAAAACTAGGAACTATAGATGCAAGTAATATTATTCCTTTTTCTTCAAGTGTTTCTCTGCGTTCAGAAAAAACAATAAATACAATAATTACTGCGATTACAGCTTTCTATGATTATCACTCAAAACTAGATAGCACTCTTGTTTTAAATGATAAGAGATCAACTAAATCTAATAGTAAAAATTACAAACCGTTTCTACATCATATTAGTAAAGCAAGCTCCACAAAACATAGCATTCTTAAAATTAAAGAGCCTAAACGAATACCTAAAACATTAACATTTGAACAAGTGCAAAAAATCCTAGATTCATGTTCTAACCGCAGAGATAAGTTGATTGTAGCCCTACTCTATGAAACAGGTATGCGTATAGGCGAGTGTCTTGGTTTAAGGCATGAAGATATTAAAAGTTGGGATAGCGAGATTCATATAGTTCATCGTAATAACAATACAAATAACGCAAGAGCAAAAAGCCAAGAAACTAGGGTTATTGACGTTAGTGATGAACTCATAAGACGCTACACTGATTATGTAGTACATGATTTTGACGATATTGATTCTGATTATGTTTTTGTGAATATATGGGGCGAAAATAAAGGGCATCCGTTAAGTTACAGCACTATTTACACTAAATTCAGTCGCTTATCCAAAGCCCTAAAACTTCCATTCAGCCCTCATATTTTTAGACATACACATGCCACAGAGTTACTGAGAAGTGGTTGGGATGCTTCATACGTTCAAAAGCGTTTAGGGCATAAAGATATTCAAACCACGATTAATATTTACGCTCATTTGAATGATCAAGACCTAAAAGTGGCATTCCAAAACTTTCAAAAAGGTAAATTAAAATGAATACGAATTATGCTGAAAAAGTATTTACCGATAATGGGTT
>NZ_LQXQ01000074.1 GCF_003268395.1 Acinetobacter sp. CFCC 10889
CTATTTTCATACATGCCAACCGCCAAGGGTGCTTCATGCCCAATCTTGTCGTTTTTAGTGGAAATGCTCATCCACAATTCGCCCAAAAAGTCGTTAGCCATTTGCACATCCCATTGGGAGCTGCTGCTGTAGGTAAATTTTCTGACGGTGAAATCACTGTTGAAATTACTGAAAATGTGCGTGGTAAAGACGTATTCATCGTACAACCTACTTGTGCCCCAACCAATGATAACCTCATGGAAATCTTGGTCATGGCTGATGCTTTGCGTCGTGCAAGTGCGGGTCGTATTACTGCTGTGATTCCTTACTTCGGTTATGCGCGTCAAGACCGTCGTCCTCGTTCTACACGTGTTCCAATTACTGCAAAAGTTGTAGCAGATATGCTCACAACTGTTGGTATTGACCGTGTCGTGATGATCGACTTGCATGCTGACCAAATCCAAGGTTTCTTCGATATTCCTGTAGACAATATCTACGGTACACCTGCTTTGCTTGCTGACTTACGTCAACAACAACATCACAACTTGATGGTGGTTTCACCTGACGTTGGTGGTGTAGTTCGCGCACGTGCTGTTGCTAAACAAATGGGTGATATCGACCTTGCAATCATCGACAAACGTCGCCAAAAAGCCAATGAATCACAAGTGATGCATTTGATTGGTGATGTTAAAGATCGTGATTGTGTCATCGTAGATGATATGGTGGATACAGCAGGTACATTGTGTAAAGCAGCAGATGCGCTTAAACAGTTTGGTGCACGTAAAGTGGTTGCTTACGCAACGCATCCTGTACTTTCAGGTAAAGCACTTGAGAACTTAAGCAAATCTGTGATTGATGAATTGGTTGTGACTGACACTATTCCACTTTCTGAAGAAGCTTTAAAACTTGGTAAGATTCGCCAAGTTTCAGTAGCAAGTATGGTTGCTGAAACAATTCGTCGTATTAACAACGAAGAATCTATTAGTGCAATGTTCGATTCTTATCTATAATATAGCGCTAAATTTAAAAGCCCTGCCTTTTGGTGGGGCTTTCTATCACTAGACTGGTCGAAGGTCTAGTCAATTCAACTTAAATTAGGAATGTCTATCATGGCAAACTTCGTATTAAATGCAGTAGCACGTGAAGAAGCAGTACAAGGGAAAGGTTCGAGCCGCCGCCTTCGTCTTCAAAGCAAAGTACCAGCGATCATCTATGGTGGTGATGCTGCACCTGTAGCTGTAACTTTAGAACTTCGTGAGCTTGTTAAAGCTTTAGAAAGCAATGATTTCTTTGCTGAAGTTGTAGAAATCAACATCGATGGTAAAGTTGAAAGCGTTAAAATCCAAGCTTTACAACGTCACCCAGCTAAAAACACACCTATGCACGCTGACTTCAAACGCGCATAAGTGTTAAATGGTGTAAATGAGTGTGAGTAAACTTTCACTGATTGTTGGTTTGGGTAACCCAGGTTCTGAGTACGCCCAAACCGCCATAATGCAGGCTTCTGGTTTGTAGAACGCCTTGCAGAACAATATGGTATCCAACTGAAAACTGACTCTAAATATAAAGGGATCAGTGGTCGCGGTAATATCGAAGGTCAGGACGTTCGTCTGCTATTACCAACAACCTTTATGAACCTATCTGGTCAAAGTGTTGTACCCTTCGCCAAATTCTATCAAATTAAACCAGAAGAAATTCTGATTGCACATGATGAACTGGATATGGATCCAGGTGTCATTCGCCTAAAAACAGGCGGTGGTCATGGTGGTCATAATGGTTTACGTGACATTGTTCCACATATCGGTGCAAATTTTCATCGTTTACGGATTGGGATCGGTCACCCTGGCGCAAAAGAAAAAGTTTCTGGTCATGTCTTAGGTCGCGCACCAAGTAGTGAACAAACTTTAATGGATGATGCAATTCATCATGCTTTAAGTAAAACTAAACTTTTGGTTAATGGTGATATTCAACAGGCAATGAATCAAATAAATGCCTATAAACCGTAAATCTCTCCCATTAAATATCAAGCTTTGTTAAACAATTTTTCTTGCTATGCGCCAATTTTAAGAGCAAAATGCGCTTTCAAAAAGCATTCCATTGCAAAAGTTATTGTTTAACTACATATAACTGTCGTAGGACAACTAGGAGACGCAAGCCATGCTATCTCGTTTATTAAAAGCTAAAATCCATCGTTGTGTTGTCACACAAGCTGAATTGCATTATGAAGGTTCTTGTGCAATTGACGGCATTCTTTTAGATTTGGCTGGCATTCGTGAGTACGAAGAAATTCACATGTGGAACGTGACCAATGGTAAGCGCTTCACAACTTATGCAATTCGTGGTGAAGAAGGTTCTGGTATCATTTCTGTCAATGGTGGCGCTGCGCTACAAGCTGACGTTGGTGATTTGATGATCATCGCAACATTTGGTGATTTTACCAATGCCGAAGCAGATGCTCATAAACCACGCCTTGTCTATGCAAATCCAGACAATACAGTCAATCACACTGCAAACTGTATTCCTGTCCAAGTCGCTTAAGCTTTAAAAATTCGAATATAACCCGCCGAGTGCGGGTTTTATTTTGTTGATGTCATTTTCTGAGTACGCTTTTTCCAAATAATATTTTCTTCAAGCTCTCCTTTTTGATTGGTAAATTTACATTTAAGTTCTATATGCTTAATTTTCTCATGACATTCATAATTTAAAATATATAGATCATCAGGCTCTAGATGATTAATCATGACAAATTTTAATGTACTCCCTTTGTGCTTCACTTGTTCTACTGTAAAAATAGACTGAGCATCTATATTTTTAATACTGTATTGGTTTTGATCATTGGAAATAAAATAATATTCACTATCATCGACTGAAATACCATTATCCGAATCTTCAATAAGACCTGAATCATCATAAAAGGTGATTTCTTGCCATAAACCAACAAAACGATTGTCTGCATGTGCAAATGGCAATAACAATATATAAATCCAACTGATCATCGACATCAATGCTAATCTTTTCATTATCTAATTTTCAGTTTAAGTTTATTTTGTAATAGCATAATTTTAAAAGAAACACGATCTTTCTATTTTTAGATTTGTGATCAACATCAGTAAAAAAGAGCTTTCACCTTTCGATGAAAACTCTAATTTACCCAAAAATACAACTAAGCCGAAATTTTCCGAGCAGATGGACTATTGCCAATTTGCCAAACAAAAGGCAACGGTGTTTGATTAACGACCCAATCACCAATCACTTTTTCTTTATAAATAAGTGGATTATGTGAAGATACCACACGTGCATTGCGCCAAAAACGATCTAACTGCTTTGCCGTTGTACTTGCTGAGGCACTTAAAGCATTAAATAAAGCAGATGTGAGGTCTAAGACTAAACCTGAAATCACCACCTGACCTTGTGAGGATTCTAATTCAGCAGCATTGTTCGTTTGTTGGTCTAACACATCATTATCTTGAAAATGACTTAAATAAGCTGCATCTAATGCCTCTGCTGCGGTGAGGACAATCGACTGGCTAGCAAATGCTTGTGCAGATGCCTTACCAATCACTTGCAACACTTGTGCATCATGTCGGACGAGATCTGCATTACCATGACTAAAAATACGTGTGCGCTGACGTACTTCCTCGGAGAAAGTTTCCACAGCACTAAGTGCAATACCTGCCAAAGTTGCTAAATGGAACACTTGATAATATGCCGTTTGATATTTAAACCGTTGTTCAAACGGTAAAATATGGTCACGCTCTACAGCAACTTGAGTGATTTTGAGTGTACCACTGCCCGTTGTTTTTTGCCCGAAACCGTCCCAATCATCACTCACTTTAACGCCTTGATCATGTGTGGAAATTGCTGCAATCACATGCTGATCTAAGGTTTCATCATAAGCAAAAAGATCGATCCAATCAGCAAAAATCGTCCCTGTTGAATAGAACTTTTCACCATTTACCACCAATTTACCTTGTGGATTTTGTGAGACACGAGTCGCTACATCTCCGATTTCCACTTTGCCAATTTCAGTCCATGCATTACCCACTAAATCACCTTGCACAAAACGTTTAAACCAAAGCTCTTGTGGATGATCACGATGTGCGACTAAACGATCTTCAACAAAAGCGAAATGCCCACGCAAAGCCTGCACAATATTTGAATCTGCTGTTGCCAATTCGATTAACAATTGAAATAACTGACGCTGTGACAAACCATCGCCACCATATTGCACAGGTACACGCACAGCGCCAAAGCCTGCCTGTTTTAACCATTGAATCGGCTCGGATGGCAAGATTCGATCTTTTTCTCTTACTAAAGTTCCTGCGGCAATTTTGGCAAAAATTGGACGGAAGCGTTGAGCAACTTGTTCATAATTGCCACCTAAAGCAAGTTCATGATTTTGAGTAAATGTTGTCATTGTTATTCTCCTTTTAGCTCCAAGCATGACGTGGCGGTGGCACATCATTTAAATAATAATTGCCCACAATATTCAGTTTCCAACGCACAGGATCATGCAAGGTATGGGTACGTGCGTTACGCCAATGACGATCTAGATTCAACTCTGACAAAGTTGAACGTGTGCCTGAGAGTTCAAATAATTTATTGGCTGCCAAAAGTGCAATTTCTGTAGTGAGTACCTTCGCTTCAGCATTTAATAATGTCGCCTCATTGACATTTTGCTCAGATGGTTCATCTAAAGCTGCATCAATTGCCAATGCTGCCAAATCCAAAACTGCTTCTGCTGCTCGAAGTTTAATTTTTAATTCACCAATATTGGCAATGGTATAAGGATCATCAGTGGCTTTTTCTAAACCAGAATCAATCCAAGGACGTGTGTACTGACGAACATAATCAATGGTTTCTTGAATCGCACCACGTGCAATCCCTGCATCAACTGCCGCTTGAATAAATTGTGAGATTGCACCCGCTGCGGTATGACGTTCAAATGCTTGATAAATAGGCACAACATATTTCAAATCAACATTTACATGATCTAAATTTACCGAACCACTCACCGTTGTGCGCTGACCAAAACCACTCCAATCATTGTGAATCGTTAAGCCTTCGCTATGCTGTGGAATCAATGCTGCAAACGGTTTGCCTTCATGATTAATCGCTACTACAGGAATCCAATGTGCCAATAATGCACCTGTCGCAAAGAATTTCTGTCCGTTCACGACTGCATGATCATCTTTAAATTCGATTGTGGTGGTCAAATCTGCAACCGTTTTTGAACCTTTTTCTGAAAATGCATTACCAAAACGATGCCCTTGTAACACTTGATCAAAGAAAAAAGCATGTTGTTCAGGCGTTGCATCCAAACGAATATGCTCTACAAATGCCCAATGGTTTTGCGCAATCTGCCCCAAAGATGAATCTGCACTTGAAATTATTTTGACCACTTCAGCCAAAGTTTTATAACTCACACCAGTACCACCAAATTGTTTGGGAATAGTAATGCCCCACAAACCTGATTGTGAATATTTTTCAATTTCAGCTAAAGGCAAACGACGTTCATGATCTCGAATCCCTGCTTCTTGCTTAAAATCTTCTGCTAATTTTTTTGCAACAGCAATTGCTTCTGCATCATTTTGAATAATATGTGCTTTATTTTTTAATACATAAAATTCTTTTGGAATACTTTCTACTGGGTTTAATTCAATATTAATTTTTGCGGTCATTACACAAGGTCTCTAATTTAAATCGTTTCATTTAAACTAGCAGTAATATTTTAATTGATTTATACATTAAGCAGAAAAGTAAAGCATTTAAAATAAAATACCACTATTCCACTTAAATAAAAAACCATTAAAAAACAATAAAATCAAATAAATATAAAAAATTATCTCAAAAAATATTTAAAAAAACTCGATTTAACGATTAATTGATAAAATATATACTTATTTTCATAAGCATGAAAATTGATTTAGTTCTCAACTTTAAATATAAAATAATGCATTCTTTTTGAATAAGATAAAAATAATCCATAAATAATATTTAGATGATTAAAGAGCTTCATTATGACCAAACAAATTCGCTTTAATGCTTTTGAAATGAATTGTATTGCCCATCAATCCCCAGGTTTATGGCGTCATCCGCTCGACCGTTCTACGCAATATAAAGACTTAGACTATTGGACAGATTTAGCCAAAATATTAGAGCGAGGCAAATTTGATGGTGTTTTCCTTGCTGATGTTTTAGGGATTTATGATGTTTATCATGGCAATGCAGAACATGCGATTACAGGTGCTGTACAAGTCCCTGTCAATGATCCCTTACAAGTCGTTCCTGCAATGGCTGCAGTGACAGAGCATTTAGGCTTCGGCGTGACCACTTCTATTTCCTTTGAACATCCCTACCCTTTTGCACGTCGTATGAGTACTTTAGATCATCTCACCAAAGGTCGTGCAGGTTGGAATATTGTCACTTCGTATTTAGAAAGTGGTTCAAAAAATCTAGGCTTAAAAACCCAAGTCACGCATGATAATCGTTATGATATTGCGGATGAATATTTAGAAGTCTTATACAAACTTTGGGAAGGTTCTTGGGAAAATGATGCCGTGCTGCGGGATAAAAAACGTGGAGTTTTTGCTGATTTTAATAAAGTTCATCCCATTGAACATGATGGACAATATTTTAAAGTGCCTGGAATTCATATCTGTGAGCCGTCACCGCAACGTACACCTGTTTTATTTCAAGCGGGTGCATCGAGTCGTGGACAACGCTTTGCCAGTCAAAATGCTGAATGTGTTTTTATTTCCGCCCCAACCAAAGCAGCAGTGAAACAACTCACACAAGGTATTCGCGCAAAACTGGTTGAAGAAGGTCGTGATCCAAATTCTGTGTTGATTTACACCATGCTCTCGATTGTGGTTGATGAAACTGATGCAAAAGCCCAGAAAAAATTTGCAGAATATCAAAGCTATGGTAGTTATGATGGTGGTTTAACACTCGTTTCAGGTTGGTCTGGCGTAGATTTTTCACAATACCAATCGACTGACCAAGTGGAATATATCGAAACCAATGCAATTCAATCCTTACTTAACTCTTATGTCAAAGCGGATCCGAACCGAATCTGGACGATTGAAGAAATCGCCAAATGGACCAGTGTGGGTGGTAATGGACCTGTCGTTGTCGGTTCGGCAAGCACTGTTGCAGATCGTTTGCAAGAATGGATTGAAGATACAGATATTGATGGTTTTAATTTGGCGTATATTTTGGCACATCAAACATTTGAAGATGTCGTGGATTATGTTGTGCCTGAGCTACAACGCCGTGGCGTCTATCAAAATGAATACCGTAAAGGTACTTTACGTGAAAAACTATTTGGACGTGATGCGCATTTACCTGATGAACATCGCGGTGCATCTTTTCGCTTTGAAGCGTTGAGTGAGGTTTAAATCGAAACAGACGCTGAGAATGCTAAGCGTCTGTTGATTATTTTTAAATGAGTAATTTTTTAATCGCTTTTTGCTCTTTGCAAGGCATTATTCCATTTCTGTAAATGAAATTGTCGTTCGTCTTCTTGCATATTCGGTTCAAAAGCACGATCCAGTTGCCAAGATGCTGAAATTTCTTCTAAATTTGAAAATACCCCGATTTTCAAACCTGCCATCGCTGCTGCACCCCATGCTGTTGATTCTAAAAGCTTCGGACGTAATACGGGTACATTTAAAATATCGGCTTGGAATTGCATCAGCATGTCATTTTGACTTGCCCCACCATCAACTCGAAGCTCTTTTAAGGGTTGTGAAATATCAGACTGCATCGCTGTCAGTACATCCGATACTTGAAAGGCAATGGATTCTAAGGCTGCTCGAGCAATATGTGATTTATTGGTTCCGCGTGACATACCACAAAGCAAAGCTCTTGCATCACTGTCCCAATGTGGCGCACCTAAACCTGTAAAGGCTGGGACTAAAACCACACCATCGGTATCATTGACTTGGCATGCTAACTTTTCCACTTCGGCACTATTTTTGATAATGCCTAAGCCATCTCTAAGCCATTGGACAATTGCCCCTGCCATAAAAACGCTACCTTCAAGTGCATAATTGGTCTGGTTTTGACAATTCCACGCAAGTGTTGTTAGTAATTGATTTTGGCTATATTGAATTTTTGTACCTGTATTAAATAGCATGAAACAGCCTGTACCATAAGTATTTTTTGCTGTACCCACTTCAAAACAAGACTGCCCAAATAATGCAGACTGTTGATCACCCAATACACCTGAAATCGGAATTTCAGCACCAAGCAATCCTGTTGCTGTATTGGCAATATATTGATCTGAATGAATAATTTTTGGTAATACATTTTCAGGGATATTAAATAAATTAAGAAGTTCTTGATCCCATTGTTGAGTGCTTAAATTCATAAGCATAGTACGCGATGCATTACTCGCTTCAATCACATGCTCTGCACCTTGAGTCAAGTTCCAGATCAACCAACTGTCAATGGTTCCAAAAGCAACATGCCCTTGTTCTGCAAGCGTTCTTAATCCATCGACATTTTCCAACAACCAAACTAATTTCCCTGCACTGAAATAAGGGTCAATGCGCAAACCTGTTTTTTGTTGTATTTTTTCTAAATAATTATTTTGCAGTAAATCATTACACCATTCTGCCGCACGACGGTCTTGCCATACGATCGCAGGTGCAAGTGGTTTTCCTGTACGTTTATCCCAAACAACCGTGGTTTCTCGCTGATTGGTTAAACCTAATGCTTTAATATCTTTAGCGAGCAATCGTGCTGAAGCGATCGCCTGTTGTACCACGGCAATTTGTGTGGTCCAAATTTCCATTGCATCTTGTTCAACCCAACCTGAGTGTGGGGTTTTAATTTGTGTTTCTCTTTGGGCTGTAGCATGAACTTTTCCGTGCTCATCAAAAATAATCGCTCGGCTGGAGGTTGTTCCTTGATCAAGTGCGAGTAAATAGCTCATCTTTTTTATATTTGTCCCTTGAAAAATAATAATAATAACGCAATTATAGAATTAAGCGCATGTTTTGATATAAATGTAGTGAATTAGCTGCTTAATTTACAACAGTTATGTTATGATGGCGTCGTTATCTGGGGATGTTATTGGCTTCGACGCTGATGATGAAGCTCATAGATGCATGCCGAGAGCGCATTTTCTCTCGTAAATCAAATTTGCATATTTTAGTCGCAAACGACGAATCTTACGCTCTAGCTGCCTAAGGGCAGCTTGTCCGCTTCACTGAATACTTGTGGTCAGTGAACCCGACTGAAGCGCACGCACACAAGTCCGTACTAAAGTCACGCCTCGGGGCTTTGTACTAAATTTAGAGGATCGCGTTTTGTACCCTGTTCGTCGGGTCACTTAGCGTTAAAATAATTGACGATATCTAAGCATGTAGTATTCTCGAGTGTAGTGTTGGCGGACGCGGGTTCAAATCCCGCCATCTCCACCAAATTTGTTAATTAAGATCAATCATGATTCATCATGGTTGATTTTTTTTGCCTTTTATTTACTATATATCAAGTGTTTACAGTTACTTTCATTAATCACAATCAATCACGATCAATCACACACAACATTTATCAATCACGGTTAATCATGATAAGGTGTTACACAAGTGTGACACGCGTGTAACAGGTGAAGATATGTTGTCCGATTCTCAAGTAAAAGCATTAAAAGCCCAAGAAAAAAGATATTCACTAGCAGACGGTGAGGGATTGTCTATTGATGTGCATCCCACTGGAAAAAAGAAATGGGTATTGTCGTACCGGGTGCACAGAAAGCAGACCCGAAAAAGTTTAGGTGAATACCCGGATATTGGTTGCAAAGAAGCTCGCCAACTAGCAAGACAATATAAAGCAGAAGCGCAAGGCAAAGTCTTGGACTCACCTTCTGTCAAATCTGTAATTGATGAATGGCTTAAAATGATGACTCCGCGATGGTCCAGTGAAAAATACGTCAACACTGTTATTTATCGCTTGAATTACATTACTGAAGATTTTGCAGAACAACCAATTGACGAAGTAGATCGAAAGCAAGTGGTCAAAAAAGTAAAAGAAATGGTGAGCAAGGGAACACTTGAAACTGCAAAACGATCACTTCGACTTTTAAATGAATTATTTAATTTTGCAATTGCGTCTGATTACACACAAAAAAACCCGTGCACACTTGTCGCTGATGTAATCCCACAGCAGATAGTTAAAAATATGCCTTCGCTTGATGCTGAACAAATGCCTGAATTTTGGCGCAGAGTAAATCAGTCAAATGTTACACCTGAACTGTTACACGGATTAAAGATTGTTTGTTACACAGCGGTCCGTATTTCGGAAATGCTAAATGCGAGATGGGATACTGGAGAAATTGATTTGAAAAATGATCAATGGGTAATTCCTGCATCTCGAATGAAGATGCGTCGAGATCATGTTGTGCCACTTACAAAACAAACTAAAAAATTATTCCAAGATTTATATGACAATAGAATAGATGATGGCTTTGTTTTCAAAAATACTCGAAACCCTGCATTGCCAACAAAGTCAGAAAGCATCTTAGCTATTATTAAAAGAAATGGTTACGGTGGGCAAATGGTGACACACGGCTTTCGCTCTCTCTTCTCTACACATGCAAACAACTCACAAAAATTTAGAGCTGATGTAATTGAATACCAAATTGCACACGTTCCTAAAGACCGAATTCGCGGCATTTATAATCGCGCTGAATATTGGGAAGAAAGAAAAGAATTGATGGAATGGTATTCAAATGAAGTGGATAAGTGGATGAAATACTGAGGGTGAATTGACCGCTTGTCGGCAAAATAAAAATAATTAAAAAATATCTTTACAACTAACGCACGTTAGATTAATATTAACTCATCAAGACGAGATGGTCAGATCGAAAAGTCTTGATGGACTTAAACATTACTTAGTGAGATATAAATATGAACCTTTTCTTAAACTACAACAACGGCAACCTTACTGTTAATTCACACCGTAACGTAAATGCAGAAGTTACAACTCTTGAAGATCTTTACGAAGCTGTTCAAGAAAACCGTGAAGAAGTTCTTGTGGCATCTTTTGAGCAAGATTTTGAATATGACCCAGATACTAAAATCGCAACTTTTTCAGGTATCTGCCACAATGGTGATACAGGTTTTGAAATTTGTGTAAACCAAGAAGCACATAATATTGAGTCTGAAGAAGCTGGTCGCTCGGTATGGGGACTTGATGAAGACTTAGAGCCAAGCATCTAATAGCAAAAAGCCACTGGTCAGAGTGGGCTTTTTTAAAGCCGCCTATTCGGCAGTAAACATTACTTAGCAAGTAGTAAAAATAAACTAAGTTTAATTTTCTAAGCTGCTTATATAGCAGTAGATACTTGCAAGTGGCTTAAATATAACAGTGAGTATTAATTATGACAACAGAAAATGAAAGAAAATCCGATAGCGAATATACAAAAAAATATTCAGAAAAACGTCAAACTGTTCGTTTTCCAATTGATTTTTATCAGGATGATGAGGTTGAAAAATCGGTATTTGATGCGCTGAAGTCAGAGCCTCGCGGGTGTGCAAAAAAACTGATCATCCGACTACTAAAAGAACATTATTCAATTTAATACCGTTCGTCGGCGAGATTAAATAAATGAGCATTTCCCCTTGATTATCTAACGCACGTTAGATATAATTACCACATACCAAGGAGATACACCATGAACAAATCAGAACTTTTCAAAGCAGCTCACCAGTTAGTTAAAGCAGTTATCAAAGCTGGTGATAACTACCGTGTGACCTTTGGCGCTTGTATCAAAGCAGTTAAAGAAGGTTTTGTTAAACCTGTAATGTCAATCGCTGACTTGGTTTTATCAGTTGGTGGTAAAGTTTGGGAACAACATGGTTTTAAACGTATTTATATGACTGTTGCTCAATTCAATACCGTGACTGGCAATCAATACACTTTAAACGATGCGAAAAATAAAATTTTCTATGATTTTGCAGCTAACGCTATCCTGCGTAGCTACAATGGTAAAAAGCCACAAGTTGAAGTTCAGTATTAAGAGAAAAACATGAACCCACTCGACCACCTGAATGCATTCACCCGTCAATTCACTGATGCAAAAGACGTGTTTAAAAATATGCAGCAGTGGTATGTAAAAAATAATCCAAAATCGGGATTATTTGTACCATCTATCGAATTACATGGTCTTAGCCCTCGTCTAGCTTTAGCGAATGCAACTGGTCTGCTTAAAGGTGTAACAACTATCAACACTTTGAACGACAAGCAATATGAAATCATTAAATTTTTGTGGGGTTTACACTTATTCGGAACCTGGCGAAACACAATGGGTGTGTATCGTATAGACCCTGATATTGCTGCCGATTTGATTGCCTCACCTATTCCAAGTGATACGCCTGCCGATATTTTTAGTCGTCTACCCGAGTGGTGTGTTTATGTGGAAGCGCCTGAAAATTCACTATCAATGAGCACTTTAGAGAATAAGGAAAGTGCTGTAATACGTGGATTTTGGGCTTTATTTGATATGGATAATGGTCATCAAGTTTTAAATCTTGTCTTGAATTTAGACCAAGAAGAAAACAGTATTTATTCATGCTACCAACCGCTTACACTGATAGTTGATGAAGATATTACTGTGAGTGATGCTGTTGATGTTGCACTTGATAAAAATGGAAATCTTTCATTACTCAATGAAGAAAAGAAGTTGGTGTTGCATTTATTGTCATTATTATTATGGCTTTGTGCTGAAGAACCTGATATTTCAAATATCAAGGATGAGCCTATTCCACGCTTTCCACCCAACATGCCAGTATCAAGAATTCACAAAAAGTCTGGTGCATTCGTACCACCAAGCCAACCAATAATTTACGACATTGGTAAACGCTTAGGCGGTGAGATACGCTCATTCAAAGATCAAATTGAGCGATCTGGTGAGATCAAATCGTCTCGAAAGCGTCCACATATCCGTCGCGGACATTGGCATGGTGTATGGAGTGGTGCTGAAAAATCTAAAGAATTCAAGGTTTATTGGCAGTCTGCTATTTTTGTAAATAGTGCAGGTTAATTCACACACTGCACACAAACAGTCACATGAACTTTTGTGTTGATCGAATGAGCTGTGCAACTTGTGAGTAAGATGCACAGTAATAAAATAAGACTATTTTGCATAACGAATTAGAACATCAGCAACATCACGTGCAGCCAGCCAGTATTTTTCATTGAAAGTTTTCAACTCAGTTTCATTTGAAATAAAACCAAGCTCTACAATTAAGCCACCATTGCTGATAAATCCTAATTTTCCACGTGCTGATTGCGACTGATCAATCCAACCTGCTTCACCGCGCAATTTAGAATTAAATGCTTTAGCTACAACTTTTGACAGATCCTGCGCTAATTTTTTGTCCCTTGGCAAAGCAATAGTTTCAATACCATAAGCTGCCTTATTTGCTGCTGCATTCATATGAAATTCAACAGCAACATCAGAACCTTTAATCAATTTAATGGCTGTATTTAAATTCTGGTTATCAGAACCAACACCATCGGTTTTTATTGCAATACCTGCTTCACTCAAATAATGAGCTACAGCATTACGGAACTTTGTTGCTAATTCGGATTCTTTGTATTTACCATTGACCGCACCTGGATCTACATTGCTGTGCCCTGCTGTCACCGTGACGAATGAATTTACATTGTGTAAATTTGGCTGATAAATCTTGCGACCAATCCAAGCTAAAGCTGGCAAAACTGTACCAACAATTATTGCTTCATACTTATCTGGGACTAACTGATAATCCAGTGCCCATTGCAATGCTGGGATAACAACAAGCAATAAAAAAGCTCCCAACATCGGGAGCTTCACTGACAAATATTGCCATGGACTTTCATTGATTAGTTTCATTTATGATCCTCTCTATGGCTTTGCATAATCGCCATATCTTGTTTAAGTTGATTAATTGAATTGATGGTCCATGTGCCGCCCGACAACGCAACAGTTAGCACCACACCAAGCCCCCATTTCAGCATTGCAATAGCGCCTTGTGCTTTATGGTTTTGCTGTTCAAGTAGTTCCACTTTTACTCGTTGCTGATCAAGTGCCTGGTGATAGCCCTTATTAA
>NZ_LQXQ01000075.1 GCF_003268395.1 Acinetobacter sp. CFCC 10889
GTTTTAGAGTAATACATCTCATCAACAGGACAATATAGTCTTGAATACAGATTATAATCCTTTACACAAATATTATTATTAAAAAGGTTTTCTAAATATCCAGCTAAACTTTGAGGATCTTCTTTTTCATATTTAATCAAAACTCGATAATCATAAAATGATAAATATCTCCCTATTTCAGGTGTAATTACCCATTGTTGATATTGTTCAGATTCTTGCTTTAACCATGTTTGAGTTTTTAAATTAAAATACCACACATACATGTTCTTAATCGCAATACCTTTGTGAAGAATATATCCACCTTTTATTTCAATTAAATCATGATTCCATATTTTAGTATTGTGATCATGTAAACAGGGAGGAGATTCACCTAAAGCTTCAATTTTCTGAATATCCTTTGTTTCTAAATCTAACACATAAATTTCGGTGACATTTTGACGTTGCCGATCACCCGAACCTAAACCACCCGTAATATAGGTTTTATGCGTATTTTTATCATAAATGGTACTGTGTGCATAAACAGGTGGAAATTGTTCTTCAGGATAATTCCAAAGCTCACATGTTCCATCCAAATATTTTATTGTCACATCATTATAAATATCAAAATCAGGAAAATAGTAATCTTCGGTTGTATACCATGCTGCATCAGCAGCTGCCGTATTTCCACCAATGTACATTCTTAAAATACTTTTTCCTCTTGTATTATAAATATGTGCATAGTTTTGTAAGCGTAAATGGGCAGGTGTCCATGGCAACTGATTGATATGAATATGAATATCTTGTTTGTTAAAATATTCAAGAATTTCATAAGACCATAAAACTTCACATTGAATTAACCAAATGAAAATTTCTTCAGTCCATCTTTGCTTTTCATTTATTTTGCTTGATTTTTTTAACTTTAAAAAATCAATATCAGCTTGTGTAATCCTTCGGCTCGTCAAATGTTCTTTTATACGTTGTTGATCATCTTGATAAGAATAAACGCTTTCATCTATTTCTTCACAATCAAAGTCATTTTCACTTTTGCTATTTGTCATATTATTTTAAGTAAAGGACATCAAAGTCCTTAAAAGGAAGTTTAAATATAACTTTTGCTTAGATTTAAAGCAAGCATCACACATTCAAACGATGTAAAGTGATTTAGTCCATCACTTTTTCAGCTATAACATCATGACCTGAAATTTGTTTAAGTTTAGATTTTAAGTCATTGATAATAAACTGTTGAAATTCTTCTGTTGCAGATACCCCAAATACGACCTCAAGCCGATTATATTCTTCAAAACAATGATAGACTTGACCATGTAAAATACATTGATGAATTATATTAAGATATGGAAAATCCTCTATTTTAGATACATATATATCTTCGTGAGCATAATATAACTGTGGATAGAGCTGATACTTCGGTTGATATTTATAATCTTTGAATATATGTGCTTTATGCTCTTCAATAAATTCAGCTGAATAAAATTTTTCCTCTTCCATTTTTAAAATATCTTGAGAAATTTTTAAGAATAACTCTTCTCTCTGATCTGATTGAATAATCCAATGTTGATATTTTTCAGACTCTTGCTTTAACCATGTTTTTGTTTTTAAATTAAAATACCACACATACACATTCTTAATCGCAATACCTTTGTGAAGAATATATCCATCTCTCATTTCAATTAAATCACGATTCCATATTTTAACTTTATGACTATGCAAACATGGAGGAGACTCACCCGAAGCTTCAATCTTTTGAATATCCTTTGTTTCTAAATCTAACGCATAAATTTCGGTGATATTTTGACGTTGCCGATCCCCCGAACCCAACCCACCCGTAATATAAATTTTATGTGTATGTTCATCATATAAAGTGCTATGTTCATAAACAGGTGGAAATTGTTCTTCAGGATAATTCCAAAGTTCACATGTTCCATCAAAATATCTTATATAAACATCATTATAGATTTTGAATTCTGGAAAATAATAATCTTGTGTTTCATACCATTTCCAATCAGGTGCTGCATCATTCCCACCTATTTTAAAATCAAATATATGATACTTATTATCTACTGAAAAATCATTGTGATAGTTCCCCATTCTATTATTTGGTGCAATCCATAAAGGTCGCTCAATTTCAATATTATTTTTTCTTAAATATTGGCTAAAAATATAGGGATCAATATAGTCTTCAGTGGCAAAATTACTATGTTTAAGAAGCCATAAAATAATGTCATCTTTGTTTTGCTTTTTGGTTGCTAAAACTTGATGATTAATCGTATTTAATGCATCAATGTCATTTTGAGTAATTCCTCTTTCTGCAATTTTTTGTAGATAGGGAGCTTCAAATTCTTCTATTCTAGCAAGTTCTTCCGCTGTATAAGTTGGTGCATTTTCTGTCATATTATTTTAAGTAAAGGACATCAAAGTCCTTAAAAGGAAGTTTAAATATAACTTTTGCTTAAATTGAAAGCAATAAAAAAAGGATGCCTCAGCATCCTCTCTCAATTCAAATCGTAAATAAGATTTAAGCTCTATTCTTCGGCTTAGACTTTCCTTTACCATTACCACCAAACGGTTTTTTATCACCCGTTTCACGTGGCGGTAAACCTGTATGTTGCGTCAAAATCTGACCACGTTCAGGACGTTTTTTGGTATTCGATGGGCGGCTCTGACCTTGAGCTGCTTTGGTTCGATTACCCTGTTCGCCATTACGTTTTTGTGAGTCACCATCTACTGTTGAATTTTTCTTACGTGCAGATTGATATTGACCATCGGCACTACCCGCAGGCTGATAAGTCGGAATCAAATGCTGCTTTGAGTTACCAATTAAGTCCTGACGCCCCATTTCCTTTAAAGCATCACGCAGTAAAGGCCAGTTGTTTGGATCATGATAACGTAAGAATGCTTTATGAATACGGCGGCGCTTGTCACCTTTCACAATATCCACGTCTTCAGTATAACGTGCTACTTTAGCCAATGGATTTTTACCCGTGTAATACATCGTCGTTGCTGTTGCCATAGGCGATGGATAAAAGGTCTGAACCTGATCAGCACGGAAACCATTTTTTTTGAGCCAAATTGCCAGATTCATCATGTCATAATCAGTCGTACCTGGATGCGCTGCGATGAAATATGGAATTAAATATTGTTCTTTTCCTGCTTCTTTACTGAAACGGTCAAACATTTGTTTAAAGCGATCATACGTCCCAATCCCCGGTTTCATCATCTTCGACAATGGACCTTTTTCGGTATGTTCGGGCGCAATTTTTAAATAACCACCAACATGATGCTGTACCAACTCTTTGACATATTCAGGATTCAGTACAGCAAGGTCATAACGTAGACCTGAACCGATCAGAATCTTTTTAATACCTTTTAATGCACGTGCTTTACGATATAACTGAGTCAATGGTGCATGGTCGGTATGTAAGTTTTGACACACACCTGGAAATACACAGGATGGCTTACGACAATTCTTTTCAATTTCAGGATCTTTACATGCCAAACGATACATGTTTGCCGTTGGACCACCTAAGTCTGAAATGATACCTGTAAAGCCTGGTGCGGTATCACGGATTTTTTCCACTTCACGTAAAATCGATTCTTCCGAACGGTTTTGGATAATACGACCTTCGTGCTCTGTGATCGAACAGAACGTACAACCACCAAAACAACCACGCATGATATTCACAGAAAATTTTATCATGTCAAATGCAGGGAAACGCGCTTCACCATAAGCAGGATGTGGTAGACGTGCATAAGGCAAGTCAAACACATAATCCATTTCTTCAGTGGTCAATGGAATCGGTGGCGCATTCAGCCACACATCTCGTTCACCATGTTTTTGCACCATTGCACGGGCATTGCCAGGATTGGTTTCAAGATGAAGAATACGGTTGGCATGTGCATATAGAACTGGATCTTCTGCGACGTCCTCAAAAGCAGGCAAACGGATCACCGCCAACTCACGTGGTGGCAATTTGTGTTTAATGGCTTTTGATGCAGGTTGAAGCTGAACGATTTGAGTGTTTTCATCTAGATTGTCACCTTCACGGACAATCGGATTTGCCACCAATTCTTTTTGGAAATTTTGATATTGGGTTAAAGAATTGCCTTTACCCTGTTCAATTTCACAACCATCCAAATCCTCAGTCATCACATAAGGGTTGATAATTGGGTCGACACGACCAATTGCATCAACATCATTGGATGCGATTTCGACAAATTGTGCTTTAGAAGCACGATTATTTTTATTAACAATAAATGCAGTCCCACGAACATCGGTGATTTCATGGATTTTTTGCCCTTTGGCAAGGCGATGCATCACTTCTACGATTGAGCGTTCACCATTTCCGTACATCAACAAATCGGCTTTTGAGTCCATCAATACTGAACGGCGAACTTTGTCTGACCAGTAATCATAGTGCGCAATACGACGTAAAGATGCTTCAATCCCGCCAAGTAATACAGGCACATCTGGGAATGCTTCACGACAACGCTGGCAGTACACCGTTGCAGCACGGTCTGGGCGTTTATTCGGTTGATTGTCTGGAGAATAGGCATCATCTGAACGGATTTTACGGTCAGCCGTATAACGGTTGATCATCGAATCCATATTCCCTGCGGTCACACCCCAAGCAATATTTGGCTTACCTAAAACCTTGAATGCTTCAGCAGACGTCCAATCGGGTTGTGCAATAATGCCAACACGGAAGCCTTGCGCCTCTAAAGTTCGCCCGATAATACCAGAGCAGAATGATGGATGGTCAATATAAGCATCACCACAGACTAAAATAAAGTCACAACTGTCCCAACCGAGTAAATCCATTTCTTCACGTGACATCGGCAAAAATGGTGCAGGATCAAAACACGATGCCCAATATTTGTCGTAATCAAACAGCGCTTTAGGCGCAGTCTGCATAGTATAAGCGGTAGACATGGCTAGCAATTCTCGGCTGGCAGATGGAAGATCTGATCTCAGATAAAATCTGATTGAAGATGAAAGTCGATCATTTTACCATGAATTCTATTCATGTTGCTTGATTATAATTTATACAGCATTAAAAAGTTGTAAAATTCTTAAAAATCTTATCCCAATTGCATTTTCTCACCATTTTTCCGACAAATGGTGGATTTTATAAAATTAAAAAAGAATTTATAAATCAATATATAAAATTCCAAATTAGCATTTTTGATCATTTAAAAACAAATAAATAATACTTTTTGCAAATTGATCAGCTTACAAATCATACTACTCTAGCACAAAATAAAAATGAGAACTGCGTCATGTTTTTAAAACGTATCTTGATCTCCTTTCTTGTGTTTTTTCAAACATTAGGTTGGGCTGTGCCACCCAAAGAAAAATTTTATAAAAGCCAGCAAGCATGGAAAAAGTTACAAGAACGTTTACCAGAAGCCTATCAACTCAATGAAAATAACCAACCTCAAGAATATTTTTGGCAATGGCAAAAAAACAATGTTCATGTTGACTTTTACCCACAGCCCAATGCACCAGCAAAAATCATTTTGTTACATGGTGTCGGAACCAATGGACGACAGCTCAGTTTGATTTTAGGTCATCCTTTGGCAGAAGCAGGCTATGAAACAATGGCTTTAGACTTACCAGGCTATGGGTTGACGCAATATCCCTCAAAAGGCGCTATTCGTTATGATGATTGGGTGCAATTGGTTAGTGATTTTATTGATAATGAAGCGAAAAAAGATGATCGCCCGATTTTTCTCTATGGTCTATCTGCTGGAGGAATGCTGACCATGCATGTGGCGATGCAAAATAAAAATGTCAAAGGGATTATTGGTATGACCTTCTTAGACCAACAACGGTTGGCAGTCAAAAAAGGCACAATGCGCTTTAGCCCACTCAGCCCAATTATCCTACCAAGTATGCAAATTTCTGCTAAAACACCTGTCGGTTATATGCCTTTACCCATGTCTTTAGTCTCTAAAATGTATGCCTTAACCAATGACCCACAAGCTTTAAAAATCATGCTGAATGACAATACTTCAGCAGGTAATACCATGTCGATCAAATTTTTAAACAGCTATATGAATTATAAACCGAAATATAATTTATCTAGCTTCACCCAATGTCCTGTACTTTTAACACAACCTGCTGAAGATCATTGGACACCATTAGCATATAGCCAACCTGTACTTGAACGCTTATCTGTACCGCATCAAGTGGTTATGTTGCCCAAAGGTAGCCATTATCCTGTTGAAGCCGAAGCATTGGAACAATTGAAAAAAAGTAGTATTGAATTTATTCAACAAAATCTTAAAAATTAAATGTATTCAAAATGAAGCTGTGCATTGAAATATCATCCATTCACAGCTTTATTCTTTTATTTCGCTACTTTTCTGCATTCGATTGAGTTTCACTGCGACCAATACACCGATGCATAAGACAACTGTGATGGTCAACGTCAGTCCAAACCATCCATAATTTTCCCACACGATGCCATTAGCACTGCCCAAAATACTTGAGCCTAAGTAATAGCAAAATAAATATAGGGAAGAACCAACCGCACGATATTGCAAAGACTGTACCGAGACCCAACTGCTTGAAGTCGAATGTGCTGCAAAGAATGAAAATGTAAAAATCAATAAACCCAGTAAAATCACCCACAGTGATGGAATCAGCATGATCCATAAACCCAAGATCATTGTACAAAACATCGCAATCAGAACTCTATCCCGTCCAAATTTTCGACTCCAACTCGCAGCACGAGGTGAACTATAAATCCCAGATAAATAAGCAATCGAAATTAAACCAATCCAAGTTTGTGACAGCTCAAAAGGCTTCTCTAACAAGTGATAGCTCATGTAATTAAAGACTGTCACAAAACAGCCCATGAGAATAAAACCTTCCATAAACAATAAGCGCAGTTTGCGATCTGCTAAATTTTTCTTAAAAGATTCTACAAAGCGTGATAACTGAATTGGGTAGGCTTTGAAATGTTTTGAACTCGGCAAAGCGATATAAAACACCACCGCAATCAACAGATTCAACACACCGATAATCAGCGTTGCTGTTTGCCACGAAATAAAATCCAACAATACCCCAGCAATCAAACGCCCACCCATGCCACCTATCGCAGTCCCTGAGATATATAAGCCCATGGCAAAGCCAACATCTTTTTCGGCAATTTCTTCACCGATATAGGTCATCGCCACCGAAGCAACACCACTGACTGCCAAACCGATCATCATCCGTGTGGCAAGAAAGATTTCCCAATAAGGTAAAAATGAACTGATCAACAGCAAACTGGCTGTGGAAAAAAGCGCAATTGCCATGATTCGTTTTCGACCAAAACGATCTGAAATTAAGCCTGCAAATAACAAACCTAAAGCCAAAGCGATGGTGGAAAATGACAGTGGAAAACTGCTGTGTGTCGGTGTAATCTGAAAAAATTTTGCCAAAAATGGCATCATCGGCTGTACGCAGTATAAAGATGAAAATACAGCAAATCCTGCTAAAAATAGCGACAATAAAATGGCATAGAACGGACGTGTACCATTTTCGATATACGCTGTAGACTCAACTGTGTCAGACATAATTACTCCCGATGTCTGTGCAGTATACGCCTGTTTATAATGCTGTTCGTATCTTCCGTAACTTTAAAAAATGTAAATTACCCTTGGAGAAGAACATGTATTAATACAAGGATCTTCAATATTCATAGTTTTAAGTGATCATATTTTTTATAAAAATTGATTACTTACCAAATATTACATATCCAATGCTTAAGTCTGATCTGAACACCTTTCCAATGTTTTAAGTAATATAGAAAGCTGAACATCTAGACTTCCCGATACTTCTTTTGGCAATTCAGCAAGTATTGTTCGCTCATTCTCCACATGTTTCTCAACAGCGAGATTAATCAGTTCAAATCCCTCATTTGTAAGCTGTACAAGTGAACTACGAGAATCTTCAGGATTTTTAACTCTTTCAATCAGATTTCTACCCTCCAAACGTTTCAAACGATGTGTCATCGTACCTGATGTCACCATAAGTGTAGAAAATAACTCTGTTGGACTCATACAATACGGATGACCTGAACGGCGTAATGTAGCCAACATATCAAATTCCCAAAGACTCAGTTCAAACTGTGCCAAGCCAGATTCTATTTGCTGCTCCAAATACATTGCACAGCGTTTTATACGCCCTATAACCCCCATAGGACTGACATCAAGATCTGGACGCTCCTTATTCCATTGTTTCAAAATGCTATCAACACTATCACCATATTGTGAATTATACTCATGCTTCATTTGTCTTGACTTCAAGATATTTTACTAGATAAGATATATTATCTTTAATTCAAGATAAATTACAAGACCATGCCAACCACATCTACAACATTTCGCTGGCAAGACATCATATTCACAGCAATTGCTCCAATGATCTGGGGCTCAACTTACATTATTACATCTGAGTTTTTGCCTTCTGATCGCCCCTTTACTTCAGCTTTCATCAGGGTGCTACCCGCAGGAATTTTACTCATCTTATTTACACGAGAGTTTCCCTCTCGTCAAAATTGGTGGCACTTATTCATTCTTGCAGCACTGAATATTGGTATTTTTCAAGCACTTTTATTTATCGCTGCTTACCGTCTCCCTGGAGGATTAGCAGCTGTATTAGGATCAATTCAACCCTTAATTGTGATGATATTAATTTGGGTTGCACATGGTTATTCACCCAAAAAAATAACATTGTGCTCTGCAATCGTAGGTGTATTTGGCATGGCTCTTCTATTGCTCTCACCACAAACCATCTTTGAACCAATTGGCATTGCTGCTGCACTTTTAGGGGCAATCTGTATGGCAGCAGGTGTTTGGTTTACTCAGTATTGGCAATTAAATCTATCTCTTTTATCCCTCACAGGATGGCAACTTATAATCGGTGGATTAATGCTATGCCCATTGGCATGGCTCATAGATTCACCTCTACCTATTTTAGGTTTTAAAGAATGGTCTGCTTATAGTTATCTCAGTTTCGCAGGTGCTTTAATTGCTTATGTACTTTGGTTTCGAGGTATATCACAGCTACCTACCGTTGCGGTTGCCTCCCTTGGTTTATTAAGCCCACTCACCGCAATTGTATTGGGTTGGATTTTCCTCTCCCAATCATTAACAGGAACGGCACTACTCGGTCTCATTATTGTTTTAATCAGTGTCTTTTTGGTGCAATGGACAACCATACGTCAACAATAATATCCATTTACTTTTCATGTTTACATCAGGACTAAATATGGCAACTTCAGTACAACAACTCATCAATACAAGAACATCTATTAATCATTTCCAACCTAATCACCCTTTAAATCAAGATACTATTAATACCTTAGTTAATCTTGCTACAAAAGCACCCACAGCCTATAACATGCAAAACTGGCGCTTCATTGCAGTACAATCAGAAGATGCCAAGAGACAACTAAAATCTGCTGCCTTTAATCAACAAAAAATCATAGATGCTTCTGTTGCGTTTATTATTTGCGGACAATTGGACGGCTATCAGCAACTTCAACAAGTTCTTCAATCTAGCGTTTCAGCCAATATTATCGAGCAAAAAATCGCTGAATCATGGGTAGCACAAGCCACAACAACACTTGAAAACAATATAATATTACAGCGAGATGAAGCCATACGTTCAGCATCACTTGCAGCAATGACTTTAATGTTGGCAGCACAAGATATGGGATTAGGCTCATGTGCACTTGGTGGATTTGATGCAGTCAAAATAACACAAGAGTTTTCTCTTTCTAACAATGAACTACCTGTGATCATCATTGTGATTGGATACCCAACTCATAATAATTGGCAACAAAAATCGAGACGACAACTTTCTGAAATCCTAACAATCATTTGAATTTTTTACCTATTATTCATAAATCTATTGTAGAAATAAAAAATGCCCTTGCGGGCATTTTTTAATCAAATTTTAAATTATTTTAGACATATCTCATGGTATCTTTTGAGCACTTCATTTAAACCATAATAAATACATTCAACTGTAAATGCTTGTCCAATCGACACTTCTGCAATATCACAATGCTCTAAAAGTAAACCCAAATTATTTAAGTTTAAATCATGCCCTGCATTTACCACTAGACCATATTTTTTAGCAGCCAAAGATGTTTCCAAAATTGACTGAATTGCTAATTCCTTTTCTTTTTGCCCTGTTTGGCTCGCATAATGTTCAGTATAAATTTCAATTGCATCAATATCCAAATCTTTCACCCATAACACATCATTACAGTTTGGCTCTAAAAACAAAGCTAGTCGAGTTTGAAATTGTCTAAGCTCTTTAACGACAGATTGAAGAAATTGAAAATCATTACCATGCCATCCATGGTCTGAGGTTAACTGAGAAGGTGTATCAGGTACCAACGTACATTGATGAGGTTTAACATTTTTGATTAAATTCAAAAAATCCTTGTCTGGATAACCCTCTACATTTAGTTCAACATGTGGATAGCGTTGAATAAGATCCGAAAGATCATAAACATCTTGATATTTAATATGTCTTTGATCAGGTCTTGGGTGCACTGTAATTCCCTGCACACCCAATTTCAGCAAATCTTCGACAAAATGAGTAAGATTCGGAAAATCTGTTCCTCGTGCATTTCTGATCAAAGCAATTTTATTTACATTAATACTCAGTCTTGTCATAAAACATCTCTCGTTTCTTTATTCTCTTTCTCATCAAATATAAATACTATTTTATCGTCCAATCCTCTCGAATCATATCGACTGCCTTTTCAGCAATCATAATCACAGGTGCATTGGTATTACCATTCACTACAGTTGGCATAATCGAAGCATCAACCACACGTAAACGCTGTATGCCATACACACGCAGACGCGCATCTACCACTGCCATTGCGTCATTGCCCATCTTACAACTGCCGACAGGATGATAAACCGTATCTGAACGCTCTCTGAGAATATGGCGAATCTCCTCATCACTTTGCACATTGGCAGTAAATAAGTCTTTTTTAATTATGTCCTTAAATGCCTGAGATTCCATCAAAGTTTTGGTTAATTTAAAACCTTTGACCATTTCCTCTAAATCAGACTCATCATCATAAAAATTTGGATCAATCAACAAAGGATCATCAATACTCGCACCACTGAGCTGAATAGAACCACGACTTTTCGGATTGAGTAGACAAACATGACAGGAAATACCATGCCCCATGTGCATCGTTCGGGCATGATTATCCACCAATGCCACCACAAAATGCAGTTGCAAATTTGGCAAAGTTTGCTCAGCAGAACTTTTAATAAAACCACCACATTCCGCAAAATTGGTCGTAATCAAGCCTTTACGCTCTTTGCGATAACGCTTGATCTGCTGCCACAAATCCAATGAACCTTTTAGCGACAATCCAAAAGTGCCTGTAATTGCATCTACTTTATAAGCAAAAATAAAATCAGGATGATCATGAAAATTCTTACCCACACCCGGCAGATGCTTTTTCACTTCAATGCCATGTTGCATCAGCTCTTGCTGCTCCCCCACACCTGATAACATCAAGATTTGCGGTGACTGTATCGCCCCTGCACTCAATAACACTTCACGGCGGGCACGGATCTGCTTGACTTGACCATTTTGTCGATATTCCACCCCAACCGCCACACCATTTTCAATCAGAACCCGTTGCGTCTGTGCATGGATTTCAACGGTTAAATTTGCTCGTTGTAAATGCGGAAATAAATAGGCTCTCGCTGCACTACACCGCTCACCATTAATATGTGTAACTTGGTAAACACCTAAACCTTCTTGTTCAGCACCATTAAAATCATCTAAAATCGGATAACCTTGTTCTTTTGCCGCAGCCAAATAATGTGCCTGTAGTGGATTTTCACTTTGTAAATCAGTGACAGATAATGGACCATCATTACCATGATAGGCGTTGTGAATACGTTGATTATTTTCAGATTTTATAAAATAGGGCAAAACTTCTTGATAGGACCAACCCGAATTTCCCAAAGCCGCCCAATGATCATAATCCTGTGCATTGCCACGAATATAGACCATCGCATTAATCGCAGATGAACCACCTAAGCATTTACCACGAGGTTGATAACCTTTACGCCCATTCAAGCCTTTTTGTGGAACAGTTTCAAATGCCCAATTGTTGATTTTAGTTGGGATACTGATCACCGCAGCACACGGCACTTCGACTTTCCAACCATCACCTCCTCCACCCGCTTCCAATAAGCATACGGTGATCTCAGGATCTTCTGATAATCGACTTGCCAAAACACAGCCTGCGCTGCCACCACCAATAATGATGTAATCAAATTCCATTTGATGCATATTTTTTCCTATTTTTTGTTTTTATTACTGAGTTATTATGCCTGAAATTATTGCTGATAAAATCACCGAATCATTCACAAAAAAAATTAATTCATCGATTTTATGCAATAGACAATTCACAATCATAAATAAATACAACGCCATCTTAATGACTACTTTTTATCAATAAAATAAAGTGTAATTCTGCTAGATTAGCAGCCTGAGCTAAAGGCTTGATTCAAAGTTTAACAACTAAAGAATGCCTAAAATTCTCTTATTTCTTTTCGACTTTTTTGCTTTTAAACGCCCCAAGCGCAATAGAATCGGAAATTCAATTGTTAAATCAGCTTCTTGCTGACTTAAAATTTCAGCCAATGCCACCAAAGGGCTGGCATTATTTTTATCTTGATAATGCTTCACCGCAGACCAAGTAGATAAGTATTTTAATAGTTGTGCAGCCGTCCATTGATACTGCATTTTTAAGGATGTGACTGCAATTTCCTCAAAGGGAAATGGAATCGTTGTATAAGCTTCATCAATATAATGCCGCTCTACATCCCAATATCCTTTTAAAGTTTCAAAATATAGCATTTGAATTTGTCGATTAATTTCAGTATGTTGCACATCAATCATGCCATAACCAATAACTGCTAATAATCCTGTAGGTTTTAGTGTGCGATAGACTTCTTTATAAAATTTTTCAAAATCAAACCAATGGATCGCCTGTGCCACTGTAATGAGATCAAAACTTTTGTCTGCAAAGGAAGTTTGTTCTGCTGCTTGAACTTGATAACTGACATTTTCAAAATAAGGCGCGAGTTGTAATTGTTGCTCGCTAATATCCGTTGCCACAATATGATCAAAATATGGGGCTAATAATTGAGTAAACTGCCCTGAGCCTGCACCCGCATCCCAAGCAAAATTTTTCGCAGGAACATACTGGAGTATTTCCTGTACTACAGCTTGCGGATAGCTAGGTCGAGCTTGTTGGTAAAGCTGACTTCCTGTCGAAAATAAATCTTTCATTCTTCTATATTTGTGACGTAGTTCTCATTTAGGTTTAATATACGCATAATTTAATGCGAGATAAGCCATATTGTCTAACAATATAAAGCATTCTGTACACGCTTCAGTATGAAAAAGATAAATGGCACGGTGATGAAATTTATGAACAACCCAGTGCTTTTACGATATTTTCAAAATTTTAAACAAAAAAAAAGCTCTAAATTTTCATTTAGAGCTTTTTCAAATATGGTGGCGAGACCCAGGATCGAACTGGGGACACACGGATTTTCAATCCGTTGCTCTACCTACTGAGCTATCACGCCGATGGGG
>NZ_LQXQ01000076.1 GCF_003268395.1 Acinetobacter sp. CFCC 10889
ATTGATCTGTATCGAAGGTAAAATCAGTTTGGGCATACTTAAACCCGCATCGCGTTTATTACGCATTTCAACAAAATCATCTTTGGTCGTGCTATGGTGAATATGGATATTCTGATTTTTTGAGTATGAATATCCGTTTCACACATATAGGTATCGCGCTTTTCTGGCAAATAATCATGGCAGAGAAATACACGTGTTTTCTCAGGCAATTGATATAAGCTTTGTATTGAATCAAAAAGAATTGATGCGCTTCCCTTCGGGAAATCACAGCGTGCCGTACCATAATCTGGCATAAACAAAGTATCGCCCACAAACACGGCATCACCGATGACATAACTTAAGCAGGCTGGCGTATGTCCAGGAGTGGGGATGTTATATGCTTCGATTGAACCAATTAGAAATTGCTCATGATCATCAAACAAATAATCAAATAATTGTTGGGTATTCCACTGTTTGATATCCAAATAATAGATCGCAGAAAAGGTCTCTTGTACCGCAGCAATTCTCTTGCTCATGGCGATTTTTCCGCCTAATTTGGTTTTGAGATATTGTGCAGCAGTTAGATGATCGGCATGAACATGGGTTTCTAAGACCCACCCGACTGTTAAACCCTGCGCTTTGACATAGGTAATGATCTGATCGGCATGTGTGGTAGAAGTTGTGGCTGATGCAGCATCATAGTCCAGCACACTGTCAATAATTGCGCATGACTTAGTGGCTGGATCACTCACCACATAACTGAACGTATTGGTATCTTCATGAAAAAAATCTTTTACAACAGGTGAATTTGACATGATTAAGCTCCTGTCCACTTACGATGAAGCAAGATGCCTGCAAACATTGAGACAATAAAATACAGAACCTGATAATGCCCAAGACCAATCAAGGTAAAACTGGGTGCAGGACATATCCCAGCAATCCCCCAACCAATACCAAATAAAAGGCTGCCCGAGATCAATTTAAAATCAATTTTATGATTGCTAGGTAACTCAATTGGTTCATTAAATACGGTTTTAGGTGCCTGACTGCGTACCACCTTTTGAAAAGGAATAATTGCAATCATAATCGCCCCAATCATTACAAAAGCTAGGCTTACATCCCAATCACCAAACAAATCTAAGAAGTTTAGAACTTTTTCTGGATTGGACATCCCTGAAAGCATCAAACCTATAGAAAATAAACCGCCGAAAATGAAAGCAAGAAAATTCTTCATTTAGAAAGCTCCTGTGACATGGCGAATCATATAAACCGTAACAAATCCAGCGAACATAAAACTCATGGTGGCTAGAATAGAACGTTTAGATAAGCGGCTGATTCCACAAATGCCATGACCACTGGTACAGCCTGAACCTAGGCGTGTCCCAAAACCCACCAATAGCCCAGCAATGATCATCATCAACGGACTGGCATTCAATTCAATTTCTGGCTGAACAAATCGCCCATAAATGAAAGGTATAATGATCAAACCTGACATAAACCAAATAGCAGGTGTCTTAAATATCGTTTGAGGGTTTAGAATTTGTGCAACTAATCCACTAATTCCAGCAATACGACCATGTACATATAGGTAGCCAACTACAGCTGCACCTAGCAATAATCCACCCATAAAGGAAATCAAATAGTCATACATACAATTCAAATCACGCCAAACAATATACTTATTAATATTATATAATTAAATAATATACAAGTATTACTTTATTTTTTTGTATAATAATAAGATGATTTTTAGGATACGCTTATGAAAACCAATGAATTAAAAATGAAAATAGATCTTTCAAAAGTCGACCTTGTCACTGATTGTCTAAAAGTCTTATCGAATCCTGATCGTCTTAAAATTTTATGTGTCTTAATTGATGGTGAGCTGAATGTTCAACAAATTGAAAAAACCGCTCAGGTATACCAACCAACATTGTCCCAACAACTAACGATACTCAGAAAAAGTAAAATGGTATCGACACGCCGCGAAGGCAAACAAATCTTTTATCAATTTAGTGATATGAGAATATTACAAATCATGCAGACCCTATACGGTTTATATTGTATGAATGACATGGACTCGGACTAGAAATGTTAACTCCCTAAAAATATTTCACATTTGGAATAACAGACTCTTCTGCTAACTTTTCAAGCAAAAAAGTCTGTTACTTTTTTTCAAATCAATTATCTGAAGATTGCTCTAAGTTCTCCCACTCAGGAAATGGATTAACTATAAGTTTCCACTGCTCAGGTCCTCCTGCCATTTCCTCATCCGTCAGTAAACATTGGTCAAACTGTTGGATTAAACTCTGTTCATCCATATCCATTCCAATCATTACAATTTCCTGTCGTGCATCCCCAGTACGCTCATCCCAATTTCTGATGATTTCATCACGGCTTTGCTGATCCTCTGGCCAATGCTCGTCAGGAACCGTTGCCCACCAATAGCCGGCAACGCCATGTCTAGCCATTGCACCCGCTTGTGACCAAGAAGCAGCAAACTCTGGGTTTGAAGCCAACCAAAAATAGCCTTTCGAACGAACCACACCTTTCCATTCGGAATTGATGAAATCATAAAAGCGTTGTGGATGAAATGGACGTCTTGCGCGATACACAAAACTTTTAATTCCGTACTCTTCGGTTTCAGGTGTATGTTCCCCACGCAATTCCTTCAGCCATCCTGGGGCTTGAGAGGCTTCATTAAAATCAAAAAGCCCTGTATTTAAAACTTTATCTAAATTGACTTTACCAAATTCAGAAATTTCAATTTTTGCTCGTGGATTAAGTTTATTTAGAATTGCAAATAAACGTTGTTTATCATCCTCATTGATCAGATCTACTTTATTTAAGATGATGACATCACAAAACTCAATTTGATCAATCAACAGGTCAACCACAGTACGCTCATCTTGTTCACCCAACGACTCTCCGCGTTGTTGCAAACTATCATACGAGCTGTAATCTTTTAAAAAATTAAAGGCATCTACAACAGTCACCATGGTATCAAGTCGTGCAAACTCATTCAGTGACACACCATTTTCATCTTCAAAAGTAAAAGTTTCGGCTACGGGCAATGGCTCAGAAATTCCCGTTGACTCAATGACTAATTGATCAAAACGATACTCTTGAGCAAGGCGACGAACTTCTACCAGTAAATCTTCCCGCAAAGTACAGCAGATACAACCATTACTCATTTCTACCAGTTTTTCATCAGTACGGGAAAGTTCTGCGCCACCATCTCGTACTAAAGCAGCATCAATATTTACCTCCGACATATCATTAACAATGACCGCGATACGACGACCTTCGCGGTTATTTAAAATATGATTGAGTAACGTCGTCTTACCTGCACCGAGGAATCCCGACAGCACAGTTACAGGTAATTTGGCTGGAGTGGCTAAAAAATTATCCATTGGCTTTCTCACTTATCTTAATAAAAGGCTTGTTACGTTTGGAAAAACATAAAGCACATTGACCTAATAGCTCTAAACAATGATGTTTAGGGCTAAAATCCTGATGAACAAGTGATTGTTCAATCACTTGAGTAAACTGAGGTGAATCAAGAATTTGAACTGTCTGACACTCTGTACAAATTGTGACGAGTAAGTAATTTTGTTTATTTTTCAATTCATACGCTAAATATTTATTCAATGTATCAAGTCTAAGTATTAAGCCATAGCCTGACAGTTTTTTTAAAATACGATAAATTTGTACTGGAGATTGCAAGCCATAAGGTTTTACCTTTTCTAATAAAGCATAAGCACTTATTGCTTTCTGCTCATTTTGCAAAATTGTTAATACCCTTTGCTGTATCGCACTAAGTTTTAATTCACTCATCTACATTTCCTTTATCATTTCGATTAGATAAAAGCTGGGTGATACAGGGAGATGAGGTACTTCTATGATCCGGTCCCCATGTGCGATATCCAGCACTATCAATATGAATTTGACCAGAAGCATAGACTCCGAGTCCCATATTCAAGCGATCACCATTTTTGACCCAAAATTGACACAAATTTGTTTTTGTTTGCTGAATCGTTGTAAGTTCTTCTGGTATTGGCTGTTCTGGACCAATCCTAAAATCGAGTGCAGCATTAAAAACATGTCTGGAAGAATCTGCTCCTTTCGAACAACGATTTAAGGCATAGTTACGGTAAACAGAAGTGACTGTAAAATCATCAATCACATTGTCATTAATTAATTCCTTCAAAATATTTAAAGTCGGTACGATATTGTTCCAAATTTCTTGCGGTGGAATTTCATATTCAGATGCATGGCAGTTTTGCCAATCTCGCGCTGTTTGAAATAGTTCAAATTCAGGCACTACATTCTGCAAGTCTTGATTTTTTAAAAAAGATTGATAACGATGAACTTGATTTTTATTAAAAGGTTGAGATAACCAGTTCTGATAAGAAGCAGGTGTAATTTTCTGAAGTGTTGGACGAGACTGCACAGATTTATGTTTGAATGTGTCATCTTCTTCCGAAGAGTAGGGTTGCGAAACCAAATGCCGTATTGGTTTTTGACTACATGCGATAAGACAAAAAAGTACCCCGAAAATTAAAAAATGTTTCATTACTCATTTATACCCTAATATCACAGCTCTCAATCTTATTGAGATTGCTTCAGTATTTGTTATGTTATAACATAACAAATATATTTAAAAGCTGTTCTTCTTAATTTAAGTAGGCGGAATGAGATTTTATTTAATAATTTTTTGCAATTTATAGAGGGTTAATAAGGAAAAAATAATGTCTGATTTGTATGTTTATAACGCTGAAACTCGCTCAAAAGAGCACTTTGAGCCCATCGTAGTAAACGAGATCAAGCTCTATGTCTGTGGAATCACCGTTTATGACTACTGTCATATCGGACATGCCAGAACCATGATTGCATTTGATTTGATTGTGCGTTTTTTAAGATCACAGGGCTGGAAAGTAAAATACATTCGTAATATTACGGATATCGATGACAAGATTATTCAAAAAGCACAAGACAACCACGAATCCATCGGCGAATTGACGGATCACTTTATTCAAGCAATG
Source organism: Acinetobacter sp. CFCC 10889 (assembly GCF_003268395.1). Classification (GTDB taxonomy): domain Bacteria; phylum Pseudomonadota; class Gammaproteobacteria; order Pseudomonadales; family Moraxellaceae; genus Acinetobacter. Next base: position 5,025 of record NZ_LQXQ01000076.1, read on the forward strand.
CATAAAGATTTTCAGACTTTAGGCTGCCTCTCTCCTGATGCAGAACCTAAAGCAACTGATTCTATTCAAGATATTCAAACTATTATCCAAACCTTATTCCAAAAAAAATACGCCTATCAAACATCAAATGGTGATATTTATTTTTCCATTGAAAGCTATCCTGACTATGGACGATTATCTGGCCGAAAATTAGCACATATGCAAGCAGGCGCTAGCCAACGCATCAACATAGAAACTGAAAAGCGTCACCCTTTTGATTTTGTACTCTGGAAAGCTTCAAAACCCAATGAACCTTTTTGGCAATCGCCTTGGGGAAATGGGCGACCAGGTTGGCATATTGAATGTTCGGCAATGTCAATGTGTCATCTTGGCAGCCATTTTGATATTCATGGCGGTGGGGGTGATTTAATTTTCCCACATCATGAAAATGAAATTGCGCAGAGTGAAGCTGCAACTGGAGAAAAATATGTGAATTACTGGTTGCATACAGGCTTCATCAATGTCAATGGAGAAAAAATGTCGAAATCATTAGGTAATTTTCTCACCATCCGCGATGCATTCAAGTCTTATCATCCTGAAGTCATTCGCTTATTAATGATGAGTTCTCATTATCGGAGTCCTATTGATTTCTCTGATCATATTTTAAAAGATACACAAAAAGTATTGTCTCGATTCTATCAAGCAATTTACCACGCACAACCCTTTATCACATCAAAAGATGATGCTATTAAAACAGAACTAAATAGTAATCCTTTTATACAAAAATTTAACCAAGCCATGAATGATGACTTTAACACCCCTGAAGCACTCGTCATTTGTTTTGACTTATTGAAGCAGTTAAACATAGCCTTAAAAGAAGAGAGCCCAGAAAACGTTATTAAAAATTATCAGTTACTTCTTTGGATCGGCAATATTCTAAATATTTTTCAGTATGATCCTGAGAAAATATTAAAGCACTCAGCTAGTGAACAAGATTCACCCCTTTCCGAGCAGGAAATCCAAGAAGCGATTCTGGCAAGAAATACAGCACGAAGCAATAAACAATATGCTTTAGCAGATCAAATTCGACAGAAATTGCTTAAAAGTGGCATCCTTTTAGAAGATACCCAGACACAAACAATTTGGAGACTCAATCAATAATGAATGATGTTTACTTATTAAGATTCATCCTTCCCACCTTTATCAAATACGGATTACACATATGGCAATTAGCAATCAAGACCTGAGAAAAGCAGGACTAAAAGTCACTCTTCCGCGAATAAAAATTTTAGAAATATTGGAAAACTCAATTCCTCACCATCTGAGTGCCGAGGATATTTATAAAAACTATCGGAGCAAGATGAGGATGTTGGACTGGCAACGGTCTATAGAGTCTTAACTCAATTTGAAATGGCAGGTATTATTCAACGCCATAACTTTGATCACAATCATGCTGTATTTGAGATAAAGCAAAATACTTCGCCCGATCATCTTGTCTGTCAAGAAACAAACCAAATCATTGAGTTTAAGAATGAAGAAATTGAAAAATTGCTTCTAGATATTGCAACAAAGCATGATTTTCAACTCACAGGACATTCTCTGATCTTATTTGGATATTGTAGAAATTCAACTCAGTAAAATAAAAATCGACTATTTATCAGTTCTTATCACAAGCATACTAGAAATAACACCCATTAAGTGTTATGTTATAACATAACACTTAACATTTACTTTCAATTATGAATGCCTTGCAGCTCCCAGATGTCTCATCTGAACCTTTTCTGAATATGCATGCCTATCCTCTCGATTGGGTCGGAATGGAGAATATCGCCTTACCTATTCACATTCAAAATACACTGTGCGCAAGTAAAGTGAATGCCTATGTCAGCTTAGATGATCCTCAGGCTAAAGGTATTCATATGTCTAGACTGTATACTCGACTGCTGGAACTCCATGCCCTACCTGACCTAACTTTAAGTAAAATTTATCAAGTGCTTCAAGATTTTTTAGCGAGCCATACTGAGCTCTCTCAACAAGCCCGCCTTGATATTCAAGCGGAGTTTAATTTAGAACAACCTGCTTTAGTCAGCGCACTATCGGGCTGGAAAAGTTATCCATTTAGCTTATCCTGTAAGTTAAGTGAGCATACTTTTGAAGCAGAATTAGCAATAGAAATCACCTATTCCTCAACCTGTCCTTGTTCTGCTGCTTTAGCACGTGACCTCATTCAAAAAAGCTTTCAAGATGCCATTGATACAAAAAAAATAAATCCACAAAACACCGATGAAATTATGGCGTGGTTAGGTACAACAGATGCGATTGTAGCAACTCCACACAGCCAAAGAAGTTTTGCTCAGCTACGTTTTAACTTAGACCCTTGTTTACAGTCCATTCCAATTCGGCAATTCATTTCACATGCAGAAAAAGCCTTGACAACACCTGTTCAGACAGCTGTCAAACGCGTAGATGAGCAAGCATTCGCATTAGCAAATGGTCAAAATTTAATGTTCTGTGAAGATGCTTTACGCCGCTTATACCACGCATTTGTCAACTACTCAGGTATTTCAGGATTTAACTTCAAAGTCATCCATGCTGAAAGTTTACATGCTCACGATGCAGTCGCTCAGGGATCATGGCAATGGTAGGTTCAACAGTTTTTCTAGACATTGAACAAGGAAAGATGGGGCAATGTTATGAACTGAAAAGCATTATTGATGCTATTCCCTGGAACAAGGATGGACTAATCACTGCCATTGCCCAAGATGGACAAAGTAAAGATGTCTTAATGCTTGCTTGGATTAACCGTGATGCACTACTTGAAACCCTAAATACAAGACAGGTTTGCTATTGGTCTCGCTCGCGGAAGTGCTTATGGCGAAAAGGCGAAAGTTCAGGACATCGTCAAAAACTCATTGAAACCAGACTTGATTGTGACGGTGACAGCATCCTTTTTTTGGTCGAGCAAACTGGACCAGCCTGCCACACTAATCGCCCCAATTGTTTTTATCTTGGATTAAACACACAACACGCCACAATTTTAACTCAGCCCATTATTTAGCTAATTTATATAACATTGAAGACATTACCATGATTCGTAAAAATCCAACTGGTCATCTCCCTGTCATTGACCAATCCGCTTATATTGATCAGACCGCAATTATTTGTGGAAAAGTCATTATTGAAGCGAACGTATTTGTCGGTCCTTATGCGGTGATCCGTGCAGATGAAGTGGATGAAAATGGCGACATGCAACCCATCATCATTGGTGAAAATTCAAATATTCAAGATGGTGTTGTCATTCATTCAAAAGCAGGTGCACAAGTCACGATTGGAAAAAACTCATCCATCGCCCATCGTTCGATTATTCATGGTCCATGTGTGGTTGGTAACCGCGTATTTGTCGGCTTTAACAGTGTCTTATTCAACTGTAAAGTCGGTGATCATAGTGCCATCCGTCATAATGCAGTTGTCGATGGTCGCGATTTACCTGAATCATTTTATGTCCCTGCGATGAGCTATATCAATGCCCGAACCGACTTAAGCCTGTACCCACCGATCGATATTTCTATCAGTGAATTTTCTGAAAGTGTGGTGAGCACTAATATTGAGTTAGTACAAGGTTATAAGGCATTACAAAATGAATTTTAGACAACTCCCAAATCTCATCATACGTAATGCGAATATAGTTAATGAGGGGCAGCAACAAATCGGTGATGTCCTTATTCAGCAAGGCCGTATTCGTAAAATACAATCTAATATAACGGGTATCCACAATGCCAAGAGCATCGAGGCTGATGGCGCATGGTTACTCCCAGGCATGATTGATGATCAAGTCCACTTCCGCGACCCAGGCTCACCAAAAAAAGGGAGTTTTGCCTCAGAATCTTTGGCAGCTGCGATAGGTGGAATTACCAGCTTTATGGATATGCCGAATACCAATCCTGCTACATTGGACTTAACTGCACTACACGATAAAAAAGCAATTGCAGCTCAACATAGCATAGCCAATTATGCATTTCACTTTGGGGTAAGTGCACAAAATTTAGATATTGTTGAAGCGCTTGATCCTAAATTGGTTAGCGGCGTGAAAGTTTTTATGGGAGCATCAACGGGTAATATGTTGGTTGATGATCCAAAAATTTTAGAGCGCCTATTTGCGAATGTACCCACTATTTTATTAACACATTGCGAATCCACGCCCCGGATCAAACAGCTGGAAGAGTTTTATCGTGATAAATATGGCAAAGATATTCCAGCAAACTTACATCCTAAAATTAGGGATAAACAAGCCTGTTTTGAAAGCTCTCGATTAGCCGTATCACTCGCTGAGGAATTTGGTACACAGCTACATGTGTTGCATCTGACGACAGCAAAAGAGCTTTGCTTATTTAAAAATTTACCATTAGATAAAAAGCATATTACTGCTGAAGTATGTATACATCACTTAACTTTTGATGAGTCTGATTATGCAGATTTAGGACATTTAATTAAATGTAATCCAGCAATAAAAACTGCCAGTGACAAGCATACCCTCATTGATGCTGTCGCCAATAGTGAGCGTTTAGATATTATTGGCACAGACCATGCGCCGCATACTTGGCAAGAAAAACAGCAAACTTATTTTAATGCCCCTTCAGGGTTACCGCTAGTTCAGCATGCCTTACCCGCATTATTAGAATTAGTGGCAGATCAAAAGCTATCAATTGAAACGCTGGTAAGAAAAACTTCTCATCAAGTTGCCGATTTATTCCGTATTAAAGATCGAGGCTATATCCGCGAAGGCTATTGGGCTGATTTAGTCCTCATCTGCGAAAATCAGAAAAAACAATCAGTAGCTGAACAGACTAATTTTATGCGTTGCGGCTGGACACCCTTCCAAGAGAAAACGTTCCGCTATCTGGTGGATACAACCATCATTTCTGGTCAACTCGCATGGCACCAACAGCAACCTTATCTTAACTGTCAGGGTCAAGCCTTAGAAATTGACCGTTAATCTGCAATAACCCAACCTGTATTTAGACGACTCTACATGAATATCCAGCTTAATTTCCTTGGTTCAGCACAGCATCTTCAACTTGAGCAACCAATGTCGATTTTTGAAACCTTATCCCGTTTCAAAATTCAAGGCTATAAAAAAGCTTTTCTCGCCAAAATTGATGCTCATTTCGTTGATGTGCATCATGTCATCCAACATGACTGTCACATCGAACTTTTCAGTCTGAACGATGACAATAATTTAAATCTACTACGACACTCCTATGCTTATTTATTAGCACAGGCTGTCCATCAGTTATACTCTGCTGCTCAACCTGTAGAATATCAAATTACCAATCAAGGTATTTATTATGATTTCGCCGATACGCCGCATTTTAATCAGGATGATTTACAACACATTGAACTGAAAATGCATGAGTGGGTACAACAACATTTAGATATTCGCACTGAAAAGATTACAGCCGATCAAGCAGCTAATTTTTTTAAACAGCAAGATTTGGATTTTAAGTATCAATACTTAAAAAATACGAGTAACTCAAGCGACTTATTTTTCCATCAAAATAATGATTTCTCAGACGTTTACTTATATCCACTTGTTCCAAATACTGAATTTTTAGAATATTTTAAAGTGACTCATGTTTCTGGTGCATATTGGCAAGGCGACGCTACACAACCGATGTTACAGCGGATTTATGTCACATGTTGGGCTGACCAAAAACAATTAAAAAAACATTTAAAGCAAGTTGAAGAAGCCGCAAAACGAGATCATCGTAAATTAGCACAACAACTTGATTTACTACATTTTGATGATAAAGCACCAGGTGCCGTGTTCTGGCACGCGAAAGGATGGAAATTATTTCAGTTATTATCAGATTATTTACGCCAGCAACAAGATGATGCGGGTTATATCGAAGTTAATACTCCCGATGTCATGGATCGTGAACTTTGGGAAATTTCGGGACACTGGCAAAACTATCAGCAGCATATGTTTACCACCGTCACTGAAGATCAGCGAAGTTATGCACTTAAGCCTATGAGTTGTCCTGGCGCAGTTTGTCTATATGCACATGAATTAAGAAGTTATCGTGACTTACCATTACGTATGGCGGAATTTGGTAAAGTTCATCGCTATGAGCCATCTGGATCTTTACATGGATTAATGCGTGTTCGTCATTTTACCCAAGATGACGCCCATATTTTTTGTACTAACAGCCAGCTTTTATCTGAATGTAAAAATACAATTGCCCTCATTTATAAAATTTATGAGCAATTTGGCTTTAATGAAGTTTCGCTTAAATTATCGACAAGGCCTGATCATCGTGTCGGCACGGAAGAAATTTGGGATTTCTTAGAAAATACACTAGAACAATCTCTCGAACAGCTTAATATTCCTTATACATTAAATATCGGTGAAGGTGCATTTTATGGCCCTAAACTTGAATTTACCTTAAAAGATGCCATTGGTCGTGAATGGCAATGCGGAACAATTCAGGTTGATTTAAATTTACCAGAACGTTTTGATATTCATTACATTGATGAAAATAATGAAAAACAACGGCCTGTGATGTTGCACCGTGCTTTATTTGGATCTCTTGAGCGCTTTATTGGTATTTTGATCGAGCATTATATGGGGCACTTCCCATTTTGGCTTGCACCTGTCCAAATCGCAATTTTACCGATTACAGATGCACAACATGATTACGCCAAACAAGTCCAAGAATCACTTAAACAGAATGGCTTTAGGGCAACATTAGATTTAAGTCAATCGAAATTGAACTATAAAATCCGTGAAAATACGCTACAAAAAATACCTTATCTGATCATTGTTGGGGAGCAAGAAATGCAACAATCATCTATTCGAATACGTGCGCAAAATGGGCAAGATTTTGGGGATATCCTGATTACAGATCTGCATGATTTCTTTACGACTCAAGCACATTTTGTGAATTGATTGCTTATGTGGCATCAAACACATAATCAGGTTAAAAATTTACAGCAGGAAAAGAAGATTTTTAACCTGAGAATCTATTTTGCAATGGCTCTAGTGGGAATTTGTCTTGCTGTCTTGATCATTAGATATGGTTATTTGCAGCTCTATCAGCATCAACATTTTCAAACTATCTCAGAATCTAACAGAATTCGTTTACAGTCAATCCCACCTGCGAGAGGAAATATTTACGATCGTAATGGAATATTACTCGCCCATAATTATCCTATTTTTTCAATTACTGTAAATAAAGCTCAATATCCAAAAATTAACAATTTAATCAATAATTTACAACCAATATTAAATTTATCAGCAGAAGATATTGGACAAGTTCAAAAACGTTTTAAAGATGCACGAAAAACTGACCAAGTCACCATTAAATTCCATCTTACTGATGAAGATATTGCACGATTTAGTGAAGTTAAATATCAATTTCCTGATGTTGAAATTGCAACCCAAATGACACGAATTTATCCTTATGATGATTTGTTTGCTCATTTAATTGGCTATGTGGGACGAATTAATGATAAAGAACTAAAAGTTATTGATAAAGATAAATATGCAGGTACAAACCTGATTGGTAAAATCGGTATAGAAAAATTTTATGAACAACTTTTACATGGGCAAAAAGGTCATGAATCTGTTGAAGTCAATGTACATGGGACAGTTTTAAAACATTTAGAACATCAACCTGCAATTCGTGGCAATGATCTCTATCTTTCACTTGACTTTCATTTACAAAAGTTTGCATCGGAACAACTTGCACAGAAACGTGGAGCGATTATCGCATTAGATCCTCGTAATGGTGAAGTACTGGCAATGGTATCTAGCCCAAGTTTTAATCCGAATTTATTTGTGACGGGTATTAGCCATAAAGATTATAACAATCTCAATGAGAATCTTGATCAACCATTATATAACCGAGCATTACAGGGGACTTATCCACCAGCATCAACAATTAAACCTATGGCTGGATTGGGTGGTATTCATTATGGCTATATTGACTGGAATACCAAAATTTTTGATCCTGGCTATTTCCAAATCCCTGGTGATAGTCTTGACATCCTCCCCGACCTAAAGGACGGAGATTCCTCCTGCGAGACGCTCATGTCCGAGCGCAAGAATATTCAGTGCGGCATTTATATCCCGATCCCATGAGCTACCACACTCACAACACTGCCATTCTCTTATTCCTAAGCCTGCTCTACCTTTCGGACTACTGAAGCGTGAGCCACAGCACGAACACGTTTGGGTGGTATACGCTTCATTGACTTCTT
>NZ_LQXQ01000077.1 GCF_003268395.1 Acinetobacter sp. CFCC 10889
AATAGCCACCAAAATTCTAGACATACATAACCATCTTTTGATAGGCCTTTTCATAATCTAATGGAGAACGCTGACCATTGGAACCATGTCTGCGTTTTGAGTTATAGAACATTTCTATATATTCAAAGATATCCGACCTTGCTTCAGTTCTTGTCACATAGATTTTCTTCTTGATCCTCTCTCGCTTTAACAGCTGAAAAAAGCTCTCAGCAACAGCATTATCATAGCAGTTTCCACGCCGACTCATACTGCTTTCAAGGTTGTGATGCTTGAGAAATGTCTGCCATTCATCACTGGTGTATTGGCTACCTCGATCAGAATGAATCAGGACTTTGTTTTTTGGGCTTCTTCGCCACAAAGCCATCAGTAGAGCATCTAAAACCAGATCTGTTGTGATTCTCGACTTCATAGACCAGCCAACGACTAGCCGTGAGAAGAGGTCGATTACTACTGCAAGATACAATCATCCTTCATGAGTGCGAATATAAGTGATTTCAGTCACCCACAACTGGTTGGACTAGGTGGGGTTAAACTGTCTGTCTAAAGTATTTCGAGCCACAATGGATGGAGTACTAACATTAGCTCTAGGTTTGCAATAGCCATGCTGTGACTGGAGACTATTCGCCTTCATGAGTGATGTACTCGATTGATACCGCAAATTTCGCCAACATCTTTCAAATCACAATGAATCTTGCGATAACCGTAGACTCCGCCAGATTCCAACCAGAACTGTTTAATTAATCATGAAAGCTGTTGCAGCTTCCTCGCAGTTATACTGGTGGGTGTCTTTAACCAGGCGTAATAACCACAGTGATGAAAATCTAATGTTGAACATAAACGACGAACAGACCATATATGTTGGTTGTCCCGAATAAAGGCGTACCTCATTTGGACTGGCTTGCGAAGTACACCGAGGCCTTTTTTAATATGTCCCTTTCTTCAGTAACCCTTTGCAGCTTTTTTTTAATTTCGCTAATTCTGTAGTTGGATCACTAGATTCTGTTGTCTTGGGCTGCTGTGGATCATAACGTTTGATCAAACCATACAGACTATGTGTAGTGGTTCCTAAACGTGTGGCAACTTCAGCCACACTATGACCTTTTTCAGTGACTTGTTTTACTGCTTCAATTTTGAATTTTTCAGGGTATCGTTTACTGCTCATAAGTACCTTGTTAATTAGCCATTTTATCTAACTAAAAGGTGTCTACAAAATCTGTGTCTATTCAATTTATCCAATAAATTCAATTTGATAATTCATTTTTATTTTAGAAAGTAATGATTTTTTATAGATAGAATAAAATTCTTATTTAATTTTATAAATTCATCTATGATTTATTACTAATTTTTTTAACAGTTTTAATTTTATAAGACGACATTTTCATAGTTAAATTTTCCAACCTTAGCTTTTATAATAATTGATGATTTTTTGCTTTTTAAAAGATTTAAATTTTAAAAAAAATATATTTATTAAAAAAAATTGTTTTATTTTTTGTTTTAATAAATTTTGTTTTATTTTTTGTTTTAATAAATTTTTAATTATTGATTTTTAATGACTTTATTAAGGTTAAGACGACATTTTCATAGTTATAAGACGACATTTTCATAGTTATAAGACGACATTTTCATAGTTATAAGACGACATTTTCATAGCCTAAAAACGACATTTTCATAGTTATAAGACGACATTTTCATAGCTTAAGACGACATTTTCATAGTCACTATATTGATATAAGACGCAATTCTTGATAGCCTGCGTCATATATACTAAAGACGAGCAACATAATATGTTGGATAACGATAAAATCGTAAAAAGTAATTCTTTGATTAATGCTCGATACCAAATGGAATTATCAGAACATCGTCTTATGTTGGTAGCAATTGTAAAGACACGAGGGACAAACAAAGGCTTTGATAAGGAAAATCCTGTAGAGATCGCTGCAAAAGAATATGCTGAATTTTTTAATATAGCCCCTGATAATGTTTACAGCATGATGAAAGATGCTCAGGATAAATTAAAAAGACGTACTTTTGATTACTCTGAAGTCTATAAGGGAAAATATACCGAGCATGTGAGTGAACCTATTTTTATCAGATCATCTTATGTTGATAGTCTAGGATTAATTCGTTTATCATTTTCTCCTTCTATTCGTCCTTTAATTTCTGAACTAGAAGGAAAATTTACAGAATATGAATTAATGCAGATTAAAGAACTTACAAGCCAATATGCTATACGTTTATATGAGTTGTTGATCCAATGGCGAACGGTTGGAAAAGTACAGGAAATACCATTGGATGACTTTCGACTCAAGCTTGGTGTTGGTAAGAAAGATTATGAGCGTTTTTATGATCTGGAAAAAAGAGTCATTGATGTTGCGATTAATCAGGTGAAAAAACACACTGATATTAAAAATATAAAGATGGAAAAACACAAAAATGGACGTGTTATACGTGGTATATCATTTACTTTTACAGCATCTTTTAAGAAAGAAAGAGATGTAATATCTGAAATACCATTATCTCAGGAAAAGTCTAAAATTATTTTAAATGATAAACAGGCAAATTTATTTGCAAGTATGATTGCAAAAAATGTTTGTGATTGTATTGAAGGGTTTGGTTATTTAAATAACATAGTTGATTCTAATCAAAATGAAAAATTACTTGCTAAAAAAATCGAAAATGATTTTAAAAATGGTGATGTTGACCAGTATGAAAAAGCATTAATTTTATGTGGTTTCATTGATCATAGTTATAAGAAAAAAGCTAAATCAACTGAGCAAGAAATAGGAGAAAAGCCATTAGTATCTCAAGATGCGCCTATAACTAAACCTAAAAATACGAGAACAAAAAAATCAACAGAAAAAACTTCTATAAAGTCGATAGAAACGCCATCTATTAGTGATGTATTTATCACTGAAGAAAAGCGTATTGAAAAAAATACTTATGATATACCTTCGCATGTTATGGAGAGATATATTATTAATGGGGGCACAATGACAGAAGCTGAATTAATTGCCTGTGCAAAAGAAGAAAAAAAGCCTTCTGTTTCATTTGTAATGAGAGAAATTGGTGTTTTGATTGAAAAGAAAAAACAAAATAAATAGAGATCGTTAATATTTTATAGCATGTATTTGTGACGGCGTGATCTGATATGAGCGCAAAATGAACTCTTACCTAGACACCCATTTTTGTGTTAGTTGGATATAAAAATGAATACATAATTTGATCTAACTGCTGAACTGAAAAAGAAAATATTTAATTTAGATATTGAAAAAATGAGATGCAATTTCTTATTTGTATAGATGCAATTTTTATAAAAATTGTGTTTGAACCGTACTGGGTTTATCGGAGACTTTTTTATTTAAGTTAGGCCACCTGACCTAACGGTCTCATCTTATCATAGTACATTGCTTCAAACTCAAATGGCGATACATAACCTAGAGCACTATGTACACGCTTTTTATTGAACCAATCCACCCAGTTTAATGTCGCAAGTTGTACATCTACTAAACCTTGCCAATCTGCTTTTAGATATTCAATCACCTCTGTTTTATATAAGCCATTCACCGTTTCAGCCAAAGCATTATCGTATGAATCACCAGTCGTACCAACTGATGCTCGTAAATTTGCTGCTTCTAAACGATTGGTATAGCGAATGGAAAGATATTGCACACCTCTATCGGAATGATGAATCATGTGCTTTGGCATGCCTCGATCATGTAATGCTTGCTCCAATGCATCGAGCACCATATCTGTATTCATTCGTGTAGATACTTTCCATCCAACAATGGCTCGTGAGAACACATCAATAATAAAGGCGGTATACACCCAGCCTGAATTGGTTCGAACATACGTGAAGTCAGCGACCTGAGAAGCACTGCTTCGCAAGGGTTTGGATAATCAGCAGTAAAATTGCGTTTCACCAAGTCAGGTGCACGCTTTTGATCATCTCGGCTACGAGTAGTTTGTTTATTCTTACCGCGCCAAACACCTTGTATGCCTAGATTTTGCATTAATCGAGCAACCGTACAGCGTGCAACAATATAGCCTTCACGTTTCAATTGTTGCCAGACTTTACGTACACCATATCGACCCGAACTTTCTTTCCAAATTCGTTTCACTTGTTCAGCATGATGCACGTCATGTAAATCGCGTTTTGAGCGCTTTTCTGGGTTCTCGGTCAGATCCAACTGTCGGTAATAGGTCGATGGTGCAATCGGTAAAATTTTAAAGATTGCCTCAACACCATATAGGTCTTTATTGTTATGGATGAAATCCACCATTATTTGTGTGGGCGGTCGAGCTCCGCCTGGGCGAAAAAAGCAGCTGCTTTACGTAGAATTTCGTTAGCGCGTTGCAGTTCTTTATTTTCACGTTCCAGTTGTTTTATGCGTTCTTGATCTGAAAGATGCTGTACTTTAACTGGATTTTGTTGATCCAAATATTTTTGATGCCAAACACGGAGTGTTTCAGGGGTACAACCTATCTTGGGAGCAATAGCAGTGATTGCAGCCCAATTTGATGGATAATCTTTTTCGGATTCAATAACAAGTTGAACCGCTCTTTCCTTGATTTCAGGGGTATAGTTTGATTTTTTCATCGGAGTAGTTTCTCAGAATGTTGAGTCTCCGACAAACTCGGTACGGTTCAGTCCAATCTAATCTACAAAGATGCATGAGACTTTGAACAAAGCCTGTGACCATACATAAAGACAGACGGAATAGAGATTTAATCATGAGACAGCATTGGATAGCGACATCAGAATAGATTTGATTTCGACTATGTTTGCCTTTTGGTTGAGTTTTGGGATCAAACCAAATAGAGATATTTCCTCGATTTATTAATGCTCTGTTATAAGAAAACCAATGGGTTGTACGATAGATTTTAGGTGTGGGCTTATTCATTTGAGAATTATAATGTTGAATAAGCCCTTAACTGTAGGTTTGTGCAACAAAGCCACTTATATTACTATGTCAGGGGCGATGCAAGAATTAAGGTAACCTTGTGAAAATAGCGAATACGAAATTACTAGCTGGTACTTTTATGGCCCTAACTTTAACTATGCTTAGCCCTGCCGTACTTGCAAATGATAACAATGATATACGAAAGACTGTTGTAGTTAAGTTTGCAAAAAAATCTTACTCTGCAAATTATTACGGAAGGATAGATGGATACAAGTATGATTCCTACAAATTTTATGCTAAAAAAGGGCAAAAGTTAAAAGTGAGGTTGACTGGAGGAAATGTTGAAACTTACTTATGGGGTAATCAATTAAAAGACTCAATCAATCTTGGAGAATATTCTCCAGAGCTTGATGATAATGGTATTTATATTTTACCTGCTTCAGGTGAGTATGAAATTAGAGTATTACAACCTAGATCACAGGCAAGAAAAGATAAAAAACCTCAATACTGGATGAGTATTAACATTAAATAAAGACTTGCTAGATTCGTTTAAACTTTTATACAAGGGTTCAAAAACTATTGCCAGTTAAACGGGGCCTGATTTTTACGTGTATGTGTTTATGTTAGTAAAATGATGCAGTTTACTTGTTTAATACCCTGAGGAATAATTTAATCTTGCTGTGCGTTAGTCACGTTTCTTTCAAAAGTTGATTATATCTTTCAGCCTAAACGTCGTGATATTCAAACTCTTCTGATAGGAATTTGCAGTGAAAGAATAGGCGAAACTTGTCTTAAATAATGGTAATTCCTTATCTTTAAAATAGAGAACGCCCGATGAAATTCATTGGACGTTTAATTTAAATAAGTGTCAGCTTATTTTTAAGTAGATTTACTTGAAAATCACGATTGTTTTTCTAAATTGCCTTTAAAAAATCAATCTTGCTATTTTTGACTTTTCACACCATTTTGTTCAATTTGTACTGCGGCTTGCCAGCTAGGTAGTTGGCTTAAACCTGCTACATAACGTTGGATATGAGGATAATTTTCACCTTGTCCCATATGATGAACTAAAGCATGTAGTCCAAAGCCCATCATAAAGTCAGCACCGGTTAAACGGTCTGCCACTAGAAATTCTTTATCTTTTAAATATTCATTTAAATAGCTAAATACTTTATTGAACTCAACTTGAGTATAATTTTCTAGAAATACCAACTTCGTGCCCTGCTTGGTTTCTATCGCATTAAACGTTTTTAACAAAAATGGCAGCATGGCAGAGCTTTCTGAGAAATGAATCCACTGTAGATAATCGACATAGGTAGGTTCATCCATATCTGGTGCTAAATGCGGCGCAAGTTGCTGAATTAATAACTCAACGATTGCGCCTGACTCTGCAATAACTTTGCCATCCCATTCCAATACTGGAGATTTCCCTAAAGGATGAATGGTTTTTAAAGAGTCAGGGGCCAAATGCGTGTTTGAGTCACGATAATAGCGTTTCAGCTCATAAGGCTGCTTGATTTCTTCAAGTAACCACAAAATGCGAAAAGAACGTGATTGATCTAAATGATGTAGTATAATCATGATAATTCCTATTTTTTTAAATTTTTACAACCACTTTGCCAAAGTTTTCGCCTTTCAACATACCATTGAAAGCATTGATCGTGTTATCTAAACCTTGCACCATATGCTCTTTATATTTGATTTTTCCGTCTTTCAACCATTCAGACATTTGCTGATAGAATTGCGGATACTGACTGCCATAATCATCAAAAATAATAAAGCCTTGCATGCGAATACGCTTTTTTAAAAGGGTGGAAATAAAGCCCGGTAAACGGTCTGGGCCTTGTGCTTGCTCGGTAGCGTTATACTGGGAAACCACACCACACACCGGTACACGTGCCGCAGAGTTAAGCAATGGCCATACCGCATCAAACACTTTACCCCCTACATTCTCATAATAAATATCAATACCGTTGGGAACAGCTTGTTGTAATTGTTCTGCAAAATTTTCATCATGATGAT
This sequence comes from Acinetobacter sp. CFCC 10889, assembly GCF_003268395.1. Classification (GTDB taxonomy): domain Bacteria; phylum Pseudomonadota; class Gammaproteobacteria; order Pseudomonadales; family Moraxellaceae; genus Acinetobacter. Next base: position 6,924 of record NZ_LQXQ01000077.1, read on the forward strand.
TGATACAAGCATCGAAGCCGAATTCTTCTACTGCATAACGGCATTTTTCAGCCCCACCTGCGACGCCAACCACGCGACAACCTTTAAGTTTGCCAATCTGTCCAACCGTAGCACCAACAGGTCCCGTTGCAGCGGCAACGACCAAAGTTTCACCAGCTTTAGGCTGACCAATGTCCAACAACCCCATATAAGCAGTAAATCCTGGCATTCCCAAAATACCTAATGCCCAAGATGGATGTTCAGGTTGCATACCTAAGCTTTGACATGCAGTCCCATTAGAAATTGCGTAGCCCTGCCAGCCATTTCCGGAAAGAACCCACTCGCCTTCTTTGAATTTTGGGTTTTTAGAGGCCACCACTTGACTGACTGTTCCACCGACCATCACTTCACCAATTTCAACCGGTGCCGCATATGAAGGAGCATCACTCATGCGACCACGCATATAAGGATCGAGTGACAAGTAAATGGTTTTCAACAATATTTCACCCTGTTTAAGTTCATTGAGCTCAACTTGCTCAATACGAAAATCGCTGTGTTTTGGCTCACCCACTGGCCGTTTAGCTAAAACGATGCGTTGATTAATAACTGTTTTCACAAATATAACCCCATGTTTTATTTAGAAATATTTCTCTTTACAATCAAAAATTATGATTGAAATTTCTTTACATCCATTGTAGATGAGTTATAATAAAAAACAATACGACTGGTCTATTTTTTTTACAATAGAGTAAATAATTAATATGAAGCCTACTCCTATTAAAAAGTCTGAAGCGAAGCGCTTACACATTCTTAACACCAGTTCAGACCTGATTTTGCATAAAGGTTTTACCGGTGTAGGATTACAGGAAATTTTACAGAGCTGTGAGATCCCTAAAGGCTCGTTTTATCATTATTTCCAATCCAAGGAAGCTTTCGGATGTGAATTGGTACAGCATTATGTAGATAATTATCAAGTCCGTTTAAATGATGTATGGCGTAGTGATAAATCCCCTTATCAAAAGCTGATTGAGTATTTTAATTTATGGATAGAAGATCCTGAAACACAGTGTGGTTGGGCGGATAGCTGTTTAATTGTGAAACTTGCCGCAGAAGTTGCCGATCTATCTGAAGATATGCGCTCCATTATGTCCGCTGGCGTCGATGATGTAATCGAACGTATTGCTGGTTTAATTGATTTGGGAAAACATGATCAGTCTATCCAAGCAGATACTGAGGCCTCGACGTGGCACAAGTACTTTACCAAATGTGGTTAGGTGCAGCATTATTGAGTAAGTTGCAAAAAGATAAAACACCACTACATCAAGCTCTGAGAGCAACTAAATTTCTATTAAAAAATTGAATATTCATAAAAATTAAATTAAATATCAATAATAGCAGTCCAATGATTACTTATTAATGTGTTGCTATTAGATCAGTTTGCAATCCATGAGGGCTTTGTTGCACAAACCTACAGTTAAAGGCTTATTCAACATTATAATTCTCAAATGAATAAGCCCAGACCTAAAATCTATCGTACAACCTATTGGTCTTCTTATAACAGGGCATTAATAAATCCAGGAAATATTTCTATTTGGTTTGATCCCAAAACTCAATGGTACGCTCAACCAAAAGGCAAACATAGTCGAAATCAAATCTATTCTGATGTCGCTATCCAATGCTGTCTCATGATTAAATCTCTATTCCGTCTGTCTTTACGTATGGTCACAGGCTTTGTTCAAAGTCTCATTCATCTCTTTAGATTAGATTGGATAGCCTCGAATATCAGCGATATTCGTATTCCACTATTTGTAGAGGACAAAAGCATATTGATATTGCGATTAACTATCAAAAAAGCAGTAATGGTCTCTATCTACTCGTTGATTCTACTGGCTTAAAGTTTTTAGGTGAAGGCGAATGGAAACGTAAAAAACATCAGCCTAAATATCGTCACCAATGGCATAAATTACATATTGGTATCGATGCTGAAACCCTTCAAATACGTGCTATTCAGCTCACAACCAACAATGTGAGTGATTCACAGGTGCTTGGTGATTTACTAAATCAGATTCCACAAGAAGAACAGATTGACTCCGTCTATACTGATGGGGCTTATGACACCAAGCAATGCCGTCAGGTCATCACAGAGCGACAAGCGCATGCGGTGATTCCACCAAGAAAAAATGCAAAACCTTGGAAAGATACAAAGACCAGCTCGCTAGAGCGAAATAAATCACTTCGAACAGTTAAACGTTTTGGCAGGACACTATGGAAAAACTGGTCAGGCTATCATTGCCGAAGTTTGGTCGAAACCAAAATGCATTGCATCAAATCTTACGAAACAGTGTTTCTCAGGCGATAAACTCAGTGCAAGAAATTTCCAAAGCCAAGTCAAAGAGATGCATGCACGTGTGGCAGTATTAAATAAATTTACGGAGTTGAGTCGACCTCACACCCGAGTTGTCACTTAAATTTGGATAACTTGGGGAAAGTCTAGTTTTTGAATATTTGTGCAACAAAGCCGTTACGGACTAAGCAATTACAGCGTCAAAACAGGTTCATTTGTAGAAGATAGTCGGGGCGTTGGTATGCTTGCTTTGTGGTTGATGATATTCAACCAGTAAAAACAACAATTAAAACCTCAATAGGCATGGACTTGGGCTTAAAAGATTTAGTCACTTGTTCAGATGGCGTAAAGCTCAAAGCTCCTAAAATCTATCGACAATATGAACAAAAACTTGGCATTGCTCAACGTGCAAAAAATAAGAAGCGTATCAAAGCGATTCACGCCAAGATTAAAAATCTACGTCAAAACATGCTGCATCAATTCAGCCATAAACTGGTGAATGCCCATGCAGCAATCTTCGTTGGCAATATGCATGTCAAAGCATTAGTACAAACTAGATTGGCTAAATCAGTGCTAGATGCAAGTTGGACAACTAAGAACCATGCTCAAGTATAAATGCGAGAACGCCGGTGTATGGTATGAAGAAATTAATGAAGCGAACTACCCAAACGTGTTCGTGCTGTGGCTCACGCACCAGTAGTTTGAAAGGTAGAGGGCAGGCTTATGAATAAGAGAATGACAGTGTCGTGAGTGTGGTAGTTCATGGATCGGGATATAAATTCACTGAATATTCTTGCGCTCGGACATGAGCGTCTCGCAGGAGGAATCTACGTCTTTTAGCACGGTGAGAATGTCAATCCCCAAAAGATAGTTTTCTTTATACTAATTCTAATTGTTTAGATTTAGTCTGAGCGTAAGGCTCAGTCTTAACTGCGACAATATTTTCAAACTCATCATTCATCCAACGAGTCAACAAGTCTCTCATACGTGCGCTAGGCACATAAATATTGATTGGATTACCTTCACGAATAGCTGAACGCCATATCCATTGTACCATTTCTGAAAGAGCAAATACATCTTCGTTAACTGGGAAGCCTTTCATAGCTGAAGCCTTAACCACCATAGGGTTAGGGAAAAGATTTAAAAGGTACGCCAAATTAGTCTTGTCTTTATATTCATTCGTAGCTTTTGTATTGAATGCTAACCATTCATCTTTATAGCGTGAGCCTGCAATAAGTGAATGACATTCTTTGAAAGAAGTCCACAAACGATCACCTTTCTTAGCTTTAACTTTATTACGGAAGTAGTTATCTAAGTTTTTAGATAGTTGCTCACATAAAGCCTTTTTATTAGTCTTAAATTGACTAGAGCTTAAAGCTGTTTTTTTCGTACCTATATCATTGATAAATTTGTCATCAGAAATAGTGACTAATTCCTTAATATGAGAAGGCTTGTTACCAAAACGAATTAGTTCATAATCAACACTATACGACTTCAGATACGCACTCATTTGCGAACCTTCAAACATATATGTAGCAATCCAAACTTCTTTGAAAGCTTTTAGGGTATCAATACTCAATTCCCAAACAATCAGCTTTTGATCCACATATAGGAGCTGACCAAGATCACACATAGTTGCTAGATTTTCGTATTTTGTTCCTGTTGGATCACCGCCATTATCACCAAAGTTTTCACGCTGGAAGCGTAAGGTAACATTGTCACTATCATCTAGTTTAATCCATCCTAAACGAAACAATGCTTCTAATTCAGTCGCTGTATATTCGGTATAAACGTCATAAACCTGAATTGTTTCGTCGATGACTAAAATGTAATCTTTAGCATCTTCAAGCATTGCAGGAGTCAAGTTCATAAATAGTTGGTGTGTACTAACTACATTCTCTTTGTTTTTGAGCAAGTACTGTAAGCTTTCAGCTTTGTTACCGCCTTTATAAAATGGATGTTTGAATCGTTTATTTTTAAGGGGTGCATCTGGCAGATAAGCGTAATGTACGCTGGTATCGTCTTCTGTAGTAATCAACGGACGTTTTAAGTGATCATCTTCATCATAACTTGTACCTGAAATACGATGGCATTCATCAAGTAATGGAGTGATATATAAAAAGTTTTGAGATGTTTCTGCTGTTCTAATGTTTTCTATAATTTGAGTAGTCTTACCGCTACCCATCATTGCGTCATATACTTTAAACACGGTGCTAATTTTTCCTATTTGCACGATTTCTTTTTCCTTTTGTTTTTGATTGTTCTAGAAGTTTGCCAAAGACAGAACTTCTTTCCTTAGACAGATTATACTAATTCAAGACAAATAATGTCAATAGATTGTCTTAAAGCTATATTTTTTGTCTTAAAACCCTTATTTTGTCTACTAAAGTCTTGTTTTATTTTAAATTTAAAATTGTGGATAACTAAGACAGATTTCAGTCTTGAGTTAATCCTAGAAATAGTACGGCTTTCGCCTAAATTTGATACACAAATTAAAGTGAATTTATAAAGTTTTTTTTAAAGGAGCTATGACAAATCTTTGTCTTGGGTTGGTTGTAATATGTTGAAAATAAATAAGAAAAAATAGAAAACCTTAAATCAAAAAATAAGTATTTTAGTAGCCACATACATACACCTATGCAACACCTAATCGTGATCATTTCCTGACCGCCCTCTGTAACTCTCATTGTGTAATTAATACTGGAAGTCGGTTGGTTGCTCAAACAATTACTTCAGCATAGCTCTCGTTTCACTCAGCTATACTTTGTAATGTTTCGAGCTAGATACGATCTTTATAAAATAACGAAAGACAAAATTTTGTTTTTAGAAAAAAATGTCATATTTTCAAATTTATCTTAAATAAAAAAATACATATAAATATTTAATAAATATTATAAAATTTAAAAAATAAATATGTATTTAAATAGATAACTAATCAATATTTTAATAAACAGTGAAAAGTATTCCACTTTAGGATGAAAACTCTCCACTTTAAAATATATGGTATTGTTTTTAAATAAAAAATAGTAGTTTATAATAGATCTCTTGCGAAAGTCGTTATTGCAAGTTCATCCGGTTTACCAGTGCAGCGATTAAGTTAATGCGTAAACCGAATCTTTTCCGTCTATTTCGATAGCGTTCACTTAGTATTCTAAATCTTTTCAATTGACTGTTAATGTGTTCGATTACAACTCGTATTTTTCCAATCATTTTATTGTAATTTTTCTCAGCATCAAATAAGGGTAAATTCTTCTTTTTCTTTATTGGCATCAATAATTTAAAGCCATCTTGCTCTAACCCATAGTACCCTAAATCGGTCATAACATAGTCACAATGTTTGAATTTCTTAACTGTTTTTCTTGCCAATTTAATATCATGCTGACTGCCAGACGATATATCTACTCCTATGATTTGTTTGCTCTTCGGATGATAGATCACTTGGGCTTTTAACGTATGTTTCTTCTTTTTACCACTGTAGAACTTACTCTGATTTTTTTTTTGGGCGTTCTATTAAACATTCTGTCGCATCAATAATTACCCAGTTAAATTGTTCGTCTGCTGTGGTAATGCTTCGCTTTGGCAGGGTAAAACGTCTTGATTTCATTAATGCATCTTCAACCTTTTTAATAGTTCGATTCACATTACTTTCAGCGATATGGTAATTTGCCGCCAATTCCAATTGGGTGTTGTAGCTCCGTAAGTAATTGAGTGTTAATAATAATTGATCCTCTATAGCTAAAGTATGAGGACGCCCTAATTTCTTTTTAAGTGATTCTGCTTCTTTTAAAACTTCGACCATTTCACTAAAAACTGCTCGAGGTACACCAACCAAGCGCTGGAATTCAGAATCTGAAAAACGATTTAATTTCTGATATTTCATGAAATCTATATTGAGGCAGTTTTTACTTTCGCAAGAGGTCTAATTAAATTACTATTTTTTATTAATTAAGCCAGTTATATAAAAATTTTT
>NZ_LQXQ01000078.1 GCF_003268395.1 Acinetobacter sp. CFCC 10889
GATATTCTTTATTTTTATTGCCATTTGCGTGTTGGTTTGGGTCAGTGGTCAGTGTGAGCATCAAATACATGGTGGTGCTGTATGAAAATCATGATCGGCATCGACACAGGTGTTAAAACAGGTTTTTCGCTTGCAATTGATTATAAGGATGGTAAAGGTGGACAACTTAAAGATGTGTCCACTTTAAGCATCACCAAAGCTATGGAGAAAGTGCGCCTAAGTATCGAAAAATGGGGCATAGAAAACGTAAAACTATATATTGAAGATGCAAGACAGCGTAAATGGTTCGGTGAAGCAGATCGGCGGCAGCTTAAATCAGGTGCAGGGGTGCGTGAAGGTGTTGGATCAGTAAAGCGTGACGCAAAGATATGGGAAGATTGGTGCAAGGAAGAAAAATATCTATATGAGATGATTCACCCTGCTGCTAATTTGACGAAATATGATGCAGTTAAGTTTAAGAAATATACCAAATGGGAGGGTCGCACAAGTGAACATGGTCGTGATGCTGCAATGTTGGTCCATCAGCGTCATGCGAAGTTTTGAAAAAAACTTGCTTATTTCTTAATTATGTACCAATATAGGTACATATTAATGTACTTATATTGGTGGGAATGATGAAAGTTGTAACATATACGGATTTAAGGAAAAATCTTTCAACTGTGTTGGATGGTGTGATAGATGATCACTCACCAGTCCTTGTAACACGTCAAAACAATCAAACAGCAGTATTGATTAGTTTAGATGATTTTAATGCGTATGAAGAAACGGCGTATTTAATGAGCAATCCTGCGAATGCGGCTCATTTAATGAAATCTATTGCACAAGCCAAAGCTGCAAAAATTAATCAACATGAGTTGATTGAAGAATGATTCTAAGTTGGACTGATGAATCTTGGAATGACTATTTGTACTGGCAGACTACAGACAAACAAACTGTAAAAAGAATTAATCTACTAATCAAAGAAATTTTACGCAGCCCATTTGATGGTATTGGAAAGCCTGAACCACTCAAACATAATTTATCAGGTTATTGGTCAAGACGAGTTGATAAGACTAATCGCATTGTGTATGAAGTTTTGGATCAGCAAATACTAATCATATCGTGTCGCTATCATTACGAGTAATAAAAAAGCCACTTTAAAAGTGGCTTTTTGGTCTATACCTCCCGATAAAGTATTTTTATACACTTCCGATAAACGGTAGGTTTTATGCCTATATAGAATAGTTTTTAGAGAAAATTTTCAAAAAACAGGGTTGTTTTACGTGTTTTACAAAACAACCCCATGAGGGTCGTTTGTCAAGCTTTATAAAAAATACAATAAAAGCGTCTTTTGTCGCATAAGCAATATTATTTGTGATTGATTTAAAAGGAAAAATAAGAATTAAATAAATGAATTTAAAATTCATTTTATAAATGATGATTATTTTATTTATTAGATAATTAATAAAATTATTTTAAAGTCATATACAGGTGTAATGTAAATAATACTTGAATATTATACTAATTAATTAAATGTAAATAATTGTATTTAATAAATAAAAACGACATTAACGGCGATTAATGTCGGTTTTTATGCGAAAATGAGAGTTTTTATATTTGATTTGATGAAAAAAGTAACTTCAACAAAACAATTAGATACTATTATTTTTTTTATGGAATCGCAATAAAAAATATATAAATCAAAAAATATACAAATATTTATATTGATTTATACTTTCTATTTATAGTATTTTATATCTATTCTTGTAGTTTTATGCTCAAGAGTAAAATTTGTATGAATGCGTATAAAAAACACGCAAAAATTGATCAAAACCTAGCAAAAGCTAGGTTTTTTTATGCCCAATGGTAAAAAAACAGGTGTTAAATAAAATGACCGATTTAAATAAACTGAATGAATTTATTAAAGATAAGCGTGTTGAATCCAATGAAAGCACCCACGGCGAAACGCTTTTTCAGGTCACAATTGAATTGAGTGATCGTGCTGAGGTCGTAGGCTTTAAAAATGAAAACTTTGAAGAAGCTGAAAAGGACGCTCTTAAACGTGCGTATGAATATGCTGAAAAAAATGGCTTCTTTGGTAATGTGGTTCAAGCGGAACAAAAGTTGAATGATAGCGCCGTTACAGTACGTGTTACGGCGGATCAAATTGATTCAAAGATTAAGAGTGTTGAATATATTCTGCCACGTGATGTATGTAAGCGTGATAACGGCGTAGAAGTATTTGATGCACCACTTGCACTTCAAACTTTAACATTCTGCATTATTACATTAGAAAACGGCTTTACTGTTACAGGTGAATCAGCATGTGTAGATCCTGCAAACTTTGATGCTGATGTTGGTCGTAGAATTGCTTTTCACAATGCACGTGAAAAAATTTGGCAGCTCGAAGGCTATTTGCTGAAAGAGCAATTATATATGGCAAATGAACGCCTAGCTTTCGTTGATTCTCTAGATTTCAGCTTAGCAATGGATGTAGGAAAATGCACCGAGCCAAGTCCTGAAAATACGGAAGCTTGCGCCGTGGGTGAAGCGTGTTTGGGTACAGCAGATGGTTATAACGACTATCAGAAACTCGATATGAAGTTGATGAAAGGTCGTTTTCTTGTTGATGTTCTTGCTAATGCAGGAACTGATCGTAATTTAACAACCGCAGCTTCAACAAAGCTCCAATCACTCATTAAGGAGCTTTGATCATGCCTAAATTCATTATTAAACCTGTAGAACTCGAAGCGATTCAATACCAGTGGGATGATGAAACAATCTCACAAGAAGAAGCTGAAGATAATATCGCTGATTTTATCAATCAAAATATTCAATCACTTTCTGACCATGAAATGATTTTAATCGAAATTTCAGGCGAAAAAGTTGATGTCGAGCGTGGCGATTGGGTAATCAAAATTGAGGGTGAATTTGAAGTGCTTTCAGATGAAGCACTTAAAAACAATTTTGCGCCGTATGACACTTGGCTTGATCGTGTTCGCTTTGAACAATCGATTGTAGGCAGTAACACGGAAAAATTGACTGTTGCAATCAGCAAAGAGCGTCCGAGCTTTGTAAGTGAAGTGCAATGGGCGTATATGGGGCGTCAATCGTTCCACCAAACGCAGTACAACAATATTTTGCTAGATCGTATCGCAAGTGCGGAACTCGATTTAGCAAATAAAGACGCTTAAACCCTTTTATAAAAACAAAAATAAAATCATTTTATTGGCAGATCGGGACTAATCATGTTCGGTTTAATCTTTCGACTTGCAATCGTTTTTAGTATCCCGATTGCGTCCATTTTTCGCAAAGCAAATGCAGGGGAATTGCTTGACACGGCGGTAAATGAATATTCAGTCGAAGCAATCATTGTCTTATGTGTCTTGATGATGATAGTTGGCTGTTTTGCTTCAATTCTGACACCTGAACCCGAAGGCATTGCACCCACGAAAGTTTTTTCTAAGGTGGTGTTTTCGATTTTTGGTAGCTTATGTGCATTTATCTACATTGTGCATATCGAAAAAGGATTGAATCTCGTTCACGCAGCATGGGTAGGCGGTGTGTCTTATGCCGCACCTGCAATCATACCAAGCTTAAAAGCTTTGGTTTATGAGTTGATACCTGTTGCAAAACAACACATCAAAGACTTTCTAAGCCGTTTTTTCGGTGGAAGTGGGAGAGGTAGCAATGAATAGCCTACAGTTTTCTTGGATTTTTATTGGTTTTGCAATTGGGGTGATTATGCTCATCCCGATCAAGCGGTGTCTAGCCACACATAACGGTCTTTTATCAATGCTCATAGCGTCAATTATGGGCATTTTTAATGTCGGTGCGCCGTTTCTTGCAGTTTTAGCAGCATGTTTTTTCTTTACATATGGCATGTACCAAAACCAACACAAATATTTCGGCACAAGTACAGGGGAAGCACATCATGACAAAGCAAAGTGAATTAAGTTGGGTTGCAGTTGGGCGAACTCGAATAGGAACACATGAAGTAAAAGGGGCTAAACATAGCCCCTTAGTTTTGTCTATGTGGGATGTGTCATTTAAAGCAACAGGTCAAAAAACATGGATTAAAGATGATGAAACGGCTTGGTGTGGTGGATTTATTGGGTATTGCTTTGCTCAAGAAAATAACCAGGTACTCATCGAACATATTCCAAAGGATTTTTATCGTGCTAAAAGCTGGGCAAATAGCGGAACAGCATTGAAAAAGCCAGCTTATGGCTGTGTGGTCGTATTTAGTCGCACAGGCGGCGGTCATGTGGGCATTGTGGTTGGTAAAGATAAGCACGGCAATATCATGGTATTAGGCGGCAATCAATCAGATGCAGTCAATATCAAACCTTTTTCTACAAGTCGAGTTCTCGCATATCGTTGGTGTGGCACTCAAAAGAATCCTTTAGCTTCTCGTTATGATTTACCAGTGCTTGATAGCAATGGAAAAGTCAGCACGAATGAAGCTTAATCAGTTTGACCGTGAACTTTTTGTTCAAAAAAACACTTGTTTCGGTCTTTTTTATGTTGAGTAACGCCGTATGTCGAAAATATGCGGTGCAAAAACTCGCAGTGGAAGTAAATGTCAGCACAAGGCAGGGCATGGCACAGATCATGTCGGTACAGGAAAGTGTCGATTACATGGCGGTGCATCAAAAGGCGCACCAAAGGGCAATAAGAACGCTCAAAAGCATGGCATTTACTCCACAATTTTGTCAGTGCAGGAATTGGATGCAGCAAGTCAGATGCAGGGAAGCATTGAAACTGAGCTTGCCATTGCTCGTATTCAGCTTATGCGGCTATTACAAAAACAAAATGAACTTGGGGATGAGCCTACATTACTTGAAGTGCATGAGCATTGTACGTTTATAGATGATACAGAGCCGCAGTCTTTACTCGATAAGATGAAGAAAAGCGCCGAAGAATGTGGTGAAGAATACGATCCTGATGGGGATGAAGATTACATTGTTGAACCCGAAGAAAAAGAAAGAAGTGTCAATCAGCGTAGACGAGTGTTTCAGCGCCGTGATTTTCAGTATGAAATTACTCGGTTAATTTCGCTCATTGCTAAGCTTGAGCTGTCATTGCTGAATATGCAGCAAAAACAGATTGCAATCACAGAAGCGAATAAGCCGAAAGAGGGGAATAGTAAAGATGATCTCTCTAACCTCACCGATTCAGAGTTGGATAGAGCAATTCTCGAAATTTTCAAATGATGAGAAGCTAAAGCACTTAGCCAAGTTAGATCGCAATAAAAAAATAAAACTGATCAAGGTTTTATCAGTTTATAAAGAGCGAAAAAATTATCGTTTTAATACGCTGTTTCCTGATGATGGGCAGTATAAGCGTGAACTCTACGTTAAGCATTTGGCTTTTTTTGATGCAGGTACGAAATACCGTTCACGCCTGTTTATGGCAGGTAACCGTGTCGGTAAAACCGTTGCAGGGTCGTATGAAGCAACACTACACGCCACTGGACTGTATCCACATTGGTGGGTAGGGAAACGCTTTGAGCATTTAACCGAAGGTTGGGTCGCAGGTAAGACCAACGAAACCACACGTGACATTATTCAAAAAGAACTTTTTGGCAATGTGGTGTATGTCAATGGTAAGAAAACGGTCGATGGTACAGGGACAATCCCCAAGCACCTGATTGATCGTTTCAATATTCGTTGGAAGTCGGGTGTTGCAGATTTAATTGACACGGTACGCATTAAGCACGTATCGGGTGAATGGTCGATTTTAGGTTTAAAGTCGTATCAACAAGGACGTGGCTCGTTTGAGGGGACGGCGAAACACTATATTTGGCTTGATGAAGAACCGCCACAAGAAGTCTATACCGAGTGTGTCACTCGTACAGCAACAACAAAAGGCTTGGTATTCATTACGTTCACGCCGTTGGAAGGTACAACGGCAATGGTGGACGACTTTATTAAGAAGTCAGCCGAAGGCATTAATTTCATGGTGCAGGCAGGTTGGGATCATGCGCCACATTTAACAGAAGAAGATAAAGCCGATTTATTGGCAATTTTCCCGAAACATGAACATGAAGCACGTTCACAGGGGATTCCTTACGCAGGTTCGGGTCTGATCTTTCCGATTAATGAGAAAGATATTGTCTGTGAGCCTTTCGATATTCCATCGCATTGGACAGTCATCATCGGCTTGGACTTTGGATGGGATCACCCAACGGCGGCAACCGCTTTGGCTTGGGATCGGGATACAGACACGGTTTATGTATTTGATGAATATAAAGATCGTGAAAAGACACCGAAACAACATGCACCCCACATTGCAGCGATGTGTCATTGGTCACCTGTAGCATGGCCGCATGATGGTTTACAGCATGACAAAGGTTCGGGTGAAGAAATTGCACAGCAATATCGTGTTGCAGGTCTGAATATGTTGCCTGAACGTGCGACTTTTGATGATGGGTCAAACGGCGTAGAAGCAGGCTTAATGATGATGCTCACCATGATGGAAGAAGGTCGTTGGAAAGTCTTTAGCAATTGTGAAAATTGGCTTGAGGAACGCCGTGGTTATCATCGTGAAAAGGGCAAGGTCGTGAAGTTAAAGGATGATGTGATCTCATCAAGTCGATATGGCTTGATGATGATCCGTCATGCCATCACCAAACCACGTAAGAGCAGTAAAATCAGCAATAGGGCAAAACTGTAATGGATTTAGAAATTAAAAGTATTGAGCATTATGGCTCAGTCAAGTGGCTTGAACTGGGTCGCAATCTTGGTCTGAAAGTCGGTGTTGCTAATTTTACTTTTCGCTTAAACGATGGGTCAAAATTTGAAGATGCTGCATTGGTGATGTGCCGTAACACCTTTGGCTATGGTCGTTTGAATGTCACGTTATTACGCAAACAGGCATACGAATTTGAAGATGATCAGGTTTTGATTGACGGTATGGCAAAACAAGCCGCAGAACAATTATTGCGTTCTGATACACCTGAAGATATGAAAAAATCGCAGACATTATCGAATATGCGATTGATGATCTTGTGATGCACCCACCTGAAGACATTTATCTTGAGCAAAAGCGTGAATTGCGTGAAATGGAAAAACTCGGCTTAGTCATCAAAGCCAACGATAAAATTATTGTGGATGCTCGCTAATGAAAGTGCCAATAGATAACTTTGATTTTCATGAAGATAACCTAGATTCTGATTTTTTAGGATCTGACGATGGTATGTTTTTATTGTGGGCGCAAGGTTTATATAAGCGTGAGTATGAATTGCAAGTCGAGAATCGCAATCAGCGTTCTATAGATTGTGGTTTTTATGATGGTGATCAATTTTCAGATGAGGAACTCGCCGTGTATGAAGCACGTGGACAGACCCCACGTGTGTATAACGAGGTAAAACCGACAATTGACTGGATACTTGGCTCAGAGCGTAGAACACGGATGGACTATGCAGTCTTACCACGGACTGAAAATGATAGTGATGCATCATTGCGTAAAACAAAATTATGTAAGTACGTGGACGATATTAATAAGTCCAAGTGGCAGCGTTCTTTATCATTTGAAGATATGGTCAAATCGGGTGAAGGTTGGACACGTGTTGGTTATGAAATTAATGATGATGGTGATTATCAGATTCTTTTAAAGCATGTACCATGGCGCAATATTTTATCTGACAGTAGCTCACATTCACCTTTGATGAATGATGATCGCTATGTTTGGGAAACCAAAGTGATTGATCTATCAGTTTTGATGGTGCATTTTCCTGATAAGCTGAATGAGCTTTATTATGATGCAGAAGATAAAGCCGATTTAGAAAATGATGTGATTGAAGAATCGCTTTTAACGTCCGATGGTCGCCATACGCAACGTATTCGTAGCGGTGTAATTTCCCTACATGATCGTATGCACGAAGAACGTAGAGCAGTTCGTGTTTATGAAATGTGGTACAAGCAGCCTGAAAAGGTCAAAATTATTAAGGGTGAAAGTGCTTTCAACGGCGAAATATTCGATGAGAACAATCCGCAGCACATTCAGTTAATACAATATTTTGATCATAAGGTACGTGAAGTTGTACGTCAGCAGATTTACTGTGCCATGTACACCAATAACACGCTGTTATATCGTCAAAAATCGCCGTATAAGCATAATCGACTGCCTTATATTAAACGTAGCTGTTATATACGCAATAAAGATGGTGCGGCATACGGCGTAGTCCGTCAGATTCGTGATCCGCAAAGTGATTTAAATATTCGTAGAAATAAGGCGTTATTTCAGCTTGCAACCAATCGTATCATCATGGATAAGGATGCAGTCGAAGATAAAAACAACTTGGTACAGGAAGTCGCTCGTTGGGATTCTGTGATTGAGAAGAAAGCAGGGGCTTATTTTGAAATTCAGGAAGGTTCGGCATTAGCCAATCAACATATCGCCGTAGGTGAACAGAACAGTGCCTATATTCGTCAGGTATCGGGTGTTACGGGTGAAAATCGGGGCATGTCGACCAATGCCAATTCAGGTGTTGCAATTCAAGCACGTCAAGAACAAGGCACAGTCATTACCACGGTCTTAACAGACAACCATATTTTGGCTAGACAGCTTGAGGGCGAGTTAATTTTATCGCTGATTGAGCAGTTCATGGATAAGCCAATGCAGTTCCGTATCACGGCGGATGATCTTAAAGAAGATCCTGAGTTTGTCGATGTGAATCAAGAAGACGATCCGACAACCGACATCACCAAAACCCAAGCTGATTTTATTGTGGCAGATAAGGATTATCGCTCAAGTATGCGTCAAGCCTTGTCAGAGCAGCTTATTGCAACAGCAGGGGTGATCTCACAACATACAGGCAATCCAATGTTGGGAGTGGCGCTATTAATTTCAGCGATTGAAATGCAAGATATTCCTGAAAAATCTCGTATGACTGAGGAATTGCGTAAAGCCGCAGGAATGCCGCCGAAGAATGAAACTGATGAACAGCAGCAGGCACGTGAAGCATTGGCACAGCAACAGGCAGAACTTGAGAAGCAAAAACAAGACTTGATTATGCGTGAGAGTATGGCGCAGATCGCTAAACTCGAAGCAGAAGCCAATAAAGTCAATAATGAAGCTGAGTTACAAAAGTTACGCATTCAGATTGAAAAATTAAGAGCCATGTTAGAAGCGATACAGCTTGGTAATGGTGCAATAGCTTCACCAAGAGAAGCATTAACCGTGGCAGATGACTTAATCAATAATGCGGATGCAGTCCTGAATCTTAATAATAAGCAGGTTGAGCCAGTGCAAATACCGACACCACAACCACAGGTTGAACAGCAATTACAGACTGAACAGCCACCCATACCACAGCAACAATTCTAAAGTCCCGAAAGGGGCTTTTTTTATGAGCATAATTAGAGGTTTTTATGAGCATTGATGATGATTTAGTTGGTAGCGAGTTTGAGCTTACCGAAGAAGAAAAGGCGCAGCTTGCACTAGAAGAAAGCGAAGAAGGTCAAGAAGATGATCAAATTGAAGAAGTTGATCAAGCCACTTTAGATGCTTTGCTTAATGGAACTGGTGATGATGGTGCGAATAATGATCCTGAAAATAACCAGGATACACCAACTGATCAAAATCAGGAAAATAACGCCGTTGTAGATACAGCCAATCAAGCACAAGAGCAAGAACAGACCATTGTTCGTGAGCAGGTTGAAAAATACGAAACGTCTTTAAATGATTTGCAAACGCAAATTGATGAAAGTACACAGAAACAAACAGATGTACTGACGCAAATTGACGAACTTGGCAAATTATTTGATGAAGGTGAAATCGGGCAAGGTGAATATAATTCACGCTTAAAACGTCTTGAGATTGAGCTAGACACGGCGAAAAAACAGGAATCTGATGCACATAGTCAATATCACTCGACTGATAAAGAATATCGTGATTTTTCAGAGGAACAGCAGTCCAAATATATTGAGCTTTGGAAGAAAGAAGTCAATGTTTTCTTGGCTGAAAATCCTGCTTATGTTGGTGAAGGGAATTACCGTACTCGTTTTGATGAAGTCTTTCAAGACATGCAAGAAAAAGGCATTTTTGCAGGGCTAGACTATAAGCAAATCATTTCTACAGTACAGCATCGTGTTGAAATTGAACTTGGTCAACCTGAAAAGCCAAAAAAGGCAGCACCAAAGGCTTTACCTAAGCATGACAATGTCACGATTCCGCCGTCTATGAATCAATTGCAGCAGCTTGAAGATAATGCAGGTGGTGATGAATTTGCCATGATTGATCGTCTACAAGGACTAGAGTACGAACAAGCAATAGAGAAATTGCAAAAGAACAATCCTGAAGCTTACAAGCGTTATATGAGCTAAAAGCCAAACACACTTAATTTTTAAACACAAAGTCGCCATAGGCGGCTTTTTTTTGGAGTAAAAATAATGGGACAGACCGTTATTAATGCAGGTGCATCAAATGTGCCTAAGAAATGGGCAGGGGTCTTATTCAACGCAACAGTTGCAGATTCATTTTTCTTAACCAATATGACTGACAACTCTCGTTCAGTTGACAATGATGGTGAGATGGCAAATGCCCCCGTTGTTGTCCTAAATCACTTGGAAAAATCGGCAGGTGAAGATGTACATTTTGAAGTGTATATGCAGGTATCGGGTAATCCGACTTACGGCGATGACACTTTAGAAGGCAATGAAACGGATTTAGAAAGTTTTTCTGATGAAATCCGTATCAACCAAGTGCGTAAAGCGGTCAGTGCAGGTGGTCGTATGACACAGAAGCGTACTGAAACCAATCTGCGTAATATGGCTAAAGTGAAATTGTCAGAATATTTCTCTAAATATGTTGACCAAGTTCACTTCACCAACTTGGCAGGTGCACGTGGTATCAATGCGGATTATGAGTTGCCGCTTGGGGTCGATTATGCAATCCCTAAAACCCATAAATTTAGCGAATATGATGCAGATCATAAGCTTTATGGCGGTAATGCAACGAGCAAAGCAACACTGACAGCAACCGATACCATGAAATTGACCACGATTGAACGTGCATTGACCAAAGCCAAAGCAGAAGGTGGTGGTTCGGACATGAAAATCCGCCTTGATCCGTTAAAGCTTGATGGTCAAAAAAATGCGTTTATCGTATTGATGCACACTTACCAAGCACATGATTTACGTGCAGATGTGGGGACAAAAGGTTGGTTTGAGATTCAAAAAGCTTTAACAACTGCAGAAGGCAAAAAATCTCAAATCTTTAGTGGTGCATTAGGGTGGCATCAAGGCGCATGCTTAAAAGAGCATAAGGACGTTGTACGTTTTAATGATTTTGGTGCAGGTAAAAACGTGCAGGGCGCACGTGCTGCGATTATGGGTCGTCAAGCATTAGTCACAGCATTTGGCAATGCTGCATCGAAAGGCAAGATGCGTATGGGTTGGGAAGAAGAATGGAAGGATTATAAAAATAAGCTTTCCGTTGCAACAGGCATGATTTTTAACGTCAAACGTCCTGAATTTGATGGGAAAACCTACGGTTCATTCGCAATTGATACGGCGCACACAAGCGGTACTGCCGAAATCATTAATTAATCTGAAATGCCCTGTCTTTTGATGGGGCATTTTTGTGGAGATGCTATGAAAGATGCTATGAAAATCGCCGTGGTTAAAAATGTACTTGTCTATGATGGTACAGCAAGTAATTCAAATCCTGATATGCGCTTTGATTATAGCATAGGCACTGTTTATACAATGGTCGCTACAGGTACAGCAGGGCAAACAGTCAAACTTCAAGGCAGTATTGATAATGAACATTGGGTCGATATTGTGACATTTACAATTGAAGCAGATACAGATGTTTTAAGTAGCGTTCAACAGTTCTCTTATGCGTATTTGCAAGTGACTGGTGATGCAACATTAAAGATAGCAAAAGGACAGTAAAATGAGCGTTCAAGTACATACAAGTGGTCAAGTTACAATTAATGGTGATGCAGTTTTAAACGTAAGTTCGGGTGATGGTGGTGGTCCAAGTACGCCAGTTGATCTTAGCGGTTACGTAAAGAAAACAGAACTCAATATTGTAGCAAATAATCTACAATCACAAATTAATAATTTGGGTGGAGGTGGTTTAAATATCGTAGAAGGTGGGGAGTTTATTAACTGTAGTAACCCATCAGAGGGAGTGATTGTTATAGCTTCTGAACCAGATCCGATAATTAATTATACAGGATTATTCTCTTTAGAATTAAATCAAGGGAATGCACTGATCTTTGATGTGTTCTTAGGTTCATTAAGTTTTGGATCATTACCTTATAAATTATCAGTAATGTATGAATACAAAGATTTAGATTTTACTGAAACGTTTTTAAGTTGTAACGAAGATCAATCAGGTAAATATTTTTA
>NZ_LQXQ01000079.1 GCF_003268395.1 Acinetobacter sp. CFCC 10889
CTAACACTCGTAGAGCGTAAGAGTTTATATGTGCATATTGTTCATTTAGGAGCGACAAGAGTTTCTGCGAATACGATTAGTCACTGTATAGATCGGCTTAAAATGAGCCATGCTCATAGCGTGACATTCGATAATGGTAAAGAGTTTTCGGAGCATCAGCGCTTAACAAACCAAGGTATTGATACATACTTTGCCGATGCATATTGCTCAAATCAGCGAGCAAGAAATGAAAATACCAATGGTTTAATCCGACAATATTTGCCAAAATCATCTTCATTCGAACATATTAGCCAAGAGCGAATTCAAGAGATTGAAGATGCTCTGAACAATCGTCCCAGAAAGAGTTTAGGATGGCGAACACCTAGCGAAGTAATGGCTGGGTTTTATACCGTTGCACTTGCTAGTTGAATCCGCCTAATTAATAAAACGCATATTCTCATAATTTCAAAACTAAATTATCAATATTATTTAAATTAGAACATAAATTACGCTGTTTATACTAATAAATTTCAGTTAGTCAGTAGCTTTTATCGCATCACCATTTCCCACACTATTTCCGTCAACTCATCCAAAGAAATTTTGCCATCAGGTCTATACCACGTCACTGTCCATGCAATTGCACCACCAAGCAATCTACGCCAAATAAAAGTATCATGCTGAATTTTGCCCAACACTTTTAATTCTTCAATTACATTGAGCCAAATATTTTCATAATCATTGCGTAATTTGAGTAATTCATCCTGACGTTCCGTAGATAGTGCAAACCATTCATAAACCAAAACAGCCATCGCAGAACCCGTATCGCCTGTGATCGACACCAATTCAGCTTTAATCAAATTTTTTAATTGTTGTTCAGGATGATTGCCTTGATTGATCGCATCGAGCAAACGTGCATGGTTATAAATAATGGTTTCATGCATCACATTCGCCAAAATATCATCTTTACTTTTGAAATGATGAAATAAGCTACCTGATTGAATTCCAATAAAATTTGCGAGTTCTCTCACAGTAGTTTTGGCATAACCTTGCTTATGAAATAAATACGCAGCACCCAATAACAAACGACCACGCGCGCTGTCATCAAAACAAGCAATAGGTTCAATTTCAGTGATCGAAGTCGCAATCATCGTGGGTTGTCATCCTTGGTAGAAGATCATTTGACATGAAAATTAACAGATTTGCCAATTCAGCATAGCATTTTGCACTTTACAAACCAAGCGCTTGCTTGGTAGATTAAAGTATAAATTTTATGCACAACAATGAAAATAAGTTCGGGATGAAAGAGGTATAACAATGGAAGATCAGCGTATAGTCAAAATTGGGTGTGCTTCAGGCTTTTGGGGCGACACCAATACCGCAGCGTTTCAGCTCGTACATTTGTCTGACATTAATTACTTGGTTTTTGATTATCTGTCTGAAATCACAATGTCAATTATGGCAAAAGCCATGATGACCAATCCCGAACATGGTTATGCACTCGATTTTGTCAGCCGTGTGATGACGCCATTACTTAAAAAAATCAGTGATAAGAAAATTAAAGTGATCAGCAATGCGGGTGGAGTGAATCCATTGGCATGTCGTGATGCTTTACAAAAAGTCATTGAATCACAAGGTTTAGATCTAAAAGTCGCTGTGGTTTTGGGCGATGATTTGATGTCAAGCCAAGCTGAGTTAAAAAATCAAAATATCAAAGAAATATTTAGTGGCGAGGATTTACCAAGTCATTTAGCAAGTTGTAATGCTTATCTAGGTGCAGTGCCAATTCGTGATGCGCTTGATCAAGGCGCAGATATTGTGATTACAGGTCGTGTGGTAGATTCCGCTGTGGTACTTGCACCTTTACTACATGAATATCAATGGGCTTTAGATGATTACGATAAATTATCGCAAGGTTCATTGACAGGGCATATCATCGAATGTGGTGCGCAATGTACAGGTGGAAACTTCACAGATTGGCGCTTGGTTAACGGTTTTGACAATATGGGCTTTCCTATTGTCGAGGTGAAAGCAGATGCTTCATTCATCGTGACTAAACCGAATGGTACAGGTGGTTTGGTTTCGGTGGGTACAGTCGCTGAACAAATTGTTTATGAAATTGGCAATCCGCAAGCCTATTTACTGCCTGATGTCACTGCTGATTTTAGCCAAGTTAAATTAGAACAAGTCGGTGAAGATCGCGTTTCGGTGACAGGTGCAAAAGGTCGTGCGCCTACACAACAATACAAAGTCAGTGCGACTTATCCTGATGGTTATCGGGTCTTGGTCAGTTTCTTGATTGCAGGACGTGAAGCACCTGAAAAAGCCCAAGTCATTGCCGATGCAATTTTAACGAAATGCGAACGTGTTTTAGCACTGCGTTCAGTCCCGCCATTTCAAGAAAAATCAGTTGAAATACTTGGAATTGAAAGTACTTATGGTGCAAATGCAAAACATTTAGATAGTCGTGAAGTTGTGGTGAAAATTGCAGTGAAGCATATGTTTAAAGAAGCGTGTATGTTCTTTGCCTCTGAAATTGCGCAAGCTTCTACAGGGATGGCGCCTGCATTGGCAGGTATTGTCGGTGGTCGTCCAAAAGCTTCACCTGTGATTAAACTTTTCTCTTTCCTTGTTGATAAATCAAAGTTGAATGTTGAAATTGACATCAATGGTCAGCGTCAAAATGTTGAGATTCCTCAAGGTTCAGCAGATCAATCATTTACTCAGCTTTCAGTGGGAGAAGTCGCTCAATTTACAGGGGATGAAGTCGAAGTGGCTTTGGTTGATATTGCGCATGCGAGAAGCGGTGATAAAGGCAATCACAGCAATATCGGTGTGATTGCACGTAAGGCTGAATATTTGCCGTGGATTCGTGCCAATTTAACGGAAGAAAATGTCGCGAAGTATATGCAACATGTGTTGAATCCTGAAACAAGCAAAGTAATTCGCTATGAGATTGAAGGCTTTAATGCACTGAATTTCATGCTCGAAAATGCCTTAGGCGGTGGAGGAATTGCAAGTTTACGTATTGACCCACAAGGGAAGGCTTTTGCACAGCAGTTGTTGGATATGAAGGTGAGAGTGCCGAAAGGGTTAGTGAAATAAAAGCTCCTTCTCTTGCGCCATATATGGCTCAGGGAGAAGGCGGGGGATGAGGGGGATTTATGAAAAGCATGTTCGAGTTCCCCCCTCCCTAACCCTCCCCCAAAGGTGGAGGGAACTTTAAATTTCGGAATAAAGAACACAAATTTAAAAGCACCTCTCCCTAACCCTCTCCTGAGAGGAGAGGGGATTTATAGAACACAAATTGGAAATAAAAAATGCAATATCACTCAATATTTAGACCAGATGCTTTTCAAGACAAAGTGATTATCGTGACAGGTGGTGGCTCAGGAATTGGTCGTTGTACCGCCCATGAGTTGTCAGCTTTGGGGGCACAGGTGGTGATCACAGGGCGCAAAATTGAAAAGCTTGAAAATGTCAGTAAAGAAATTCAAGAAGATGGTGGCAAAGTTCATTTTATCGTCTGTGATAACCGTGATGAACAACAAGTCAAAGATATGATTGCCGAAGTGATTGAAAAATTTGGCAAGTTGGATGGTTTAGTGAATAACGCAGGCGGTCAATTTCCATCGAATTTGGAAAGTATTTCAGCCAATGGTTTTGATGCCGTGGTTCGCAACAATTTACATTCAACTTTCTACCTGATGAAAGAAGCCTATAACCAGTGGATGGCGAAAAATGGCGGTAGCATCGTCAATATGGCAGCCGATATGTGGGGCGGAATGCCAGGCATGGGACATTCAGGGGCAGCACGTTCAGGTGTGGATAACCTGACTAAAACGGCTGCGGTGGAATGGGGACGTTCAGGTGTTCGAGTAAATTGTGTTGCACCAGGATGGATTATTTCCTCAGGCATGGATAATTACACGGGGGATTTTGCCAAATTTATTATTCCAAGTTTGGCAGGTAATGTTCCGCTCAAACGTATGGGTACGGAATCAGAAATTTCATCTGCGATTGTCTATTTACTTTCAGAAGCCGCGGGCTTTATTTCAGGAATGACGATTCGTATTGATGGTGCTGCATCGCTAGGCACACGTATGTATCCACTTGCCGATGCGACCAATAGTGTTTCTTTTAATGGATTTCATCGCGCTTTTATTCCAGATGTGTTGAAAGCTCAGATGGATCAAGCGGACTAAATGCGATTCAAATGCAAGATGAAAAATATGGATTAAAAAAAAGGGACGAAAAGAAATGAGCATTCTCCAATCCGAAATTGCTGTGGGTAGTGAGCAATTTAATCAGAATAAAGAAGCATTGCTTGCTCAGATTGCTGAAATTCGTGCTGTGCAAAATAAGAGCATTGAAAAGTCTTATGCGGCAAAGCCAAAGTTTGATAAGAAAGGCAAAATTCTACCGCATGAACGTGTTCGTTTGGCTTTAGATGCTGATTCGCCATTCGTGGAGTTATGCGGTTTGGTGGGCTATGGCATGCATGATGATAAAGATGGCTCAGATGCAGGTGGTGGCATTATTTCAGGGATTGGTTTTGTCAGTGGTGTCCGCTGTTTAGTTTCTGCAAGTAATAGTGCAATTAAAGGTGGAACCATGTCGCCAATGGGTGTACAGAAAACGCTTCGTATTCAGCAAATTGCCTTTGAACAAAAATTACCAATGCTGACATTGACCGAAAGTGGTGGAGCCAATTTAAATTATGCGGCAGAGGTCTTTACTGCAGGTGGGATGACTTTTGCCAATCAAGCACGTATGTCTGCGGCAGGCTTACCGCAAGTGTCTGTGGTACATGGCAATGCAACAGCAGGTGGTGCTTATCAACCCGGCTTGTCGGACTATGTGATCGCAGTGCGCAAACAAACTGAAATGCTTTTGGCAGGTCCTCCATTACTTTTGGCTGCGACAGGTGAAGTGGCAACAGCAGAAGAATTGGGTGGTGCAGAAATGCATGCACAAGTGGCAGGTACAGCTGAATTTCTCGCTGAAAATGATGCCGATGGCATTCGTATTGCACGTGAAGTCTTTGAGCATTTAAATTGGAAAGAGCAGACCAAAAAGTTCAATCTTGAATATAAAGAACCACGTTATTCTGCTGAAGAGTTGCTAGGCATTATTCCTGCAAGTCCCAAACAACCTTTTGATATGAAAGATGTCATTGCACGTATTGTCGATGATTCTGAATTTTTTGAGGTGAAGTCTGAATATGACGCTTTAACCGTATGTGGTTGGGCGAAAATTGGTGGCTTGCATATCGGGATTATTACCAATAATGGCCCGATCACGCCACAAGGTGCAACCAAAGCTGCGCAATTTATTCACTTGTGTGAACAGACCAAACGTCCATTATTGTTCTTACACAATACGACAGGCTTTATGGTGGGAACAGATGCCGAACAGAACGGCATTATCAAACATGGTTCTAAGCTGATCCAAGCCGTTGCCAATACTACAGTGCCGAAAATTTCAATTGTCGTCGCAGGGTCGTATGGGGCAGGCAACTATGCAATGTGTGGGCGTCCATTATCACCACAATTTATTTTCGCATGGCCAAATTCGCATGTCGCCGTGATGGGTTCAGCGCAAGCAGGTAAGGTTCTGCGTATCGTTGCGGAAGGAAAACAAAAAGCTTCGGGAATGGAACCGAATGAGCAAATGTTGGATTTCTTAGAACAAAGTACAGCAGCCAAACTCGAACAGCAATCTACTGCTTTATTCAACACAGCCATGTTGCATGATGATGGCATTATCGACCCACGAGATACACGTAAAGTTTTGATCTTCTTATTGGAAACTATTTATGAAGCTAGACATCGTGAACCGAATCCAATTCGATTTGGGGTGTCGAGGTTATAGGTTTTAATAAAAGCACCTCTCCCTAACCCTCACTTGCGCTTCATTTTAAAGCAGTGCTTTAAAACTTTGCTCAGGAGAGGGAACTCCTTCTCCCTTAGGGAGAAGGTTGGGATGAGGGGTTCTTAAAAGAAGGTTTAGGAAATTAAAAATATCAACAAACAATGAAAAAATTAGGAAATAAAAAGGACAACGCAATGAAATTTACCGCAGAGCATGAAGCATTACGCCGTACCACACGTCAGTTTGTTGAAACTGAACTCAATCCATTTATTCCAACGTGGGAAGCGGAGGGGCGTTTTCCGATTCACGATGTATTTAAAAAAATGTCAGATTTAGGTTTACTCGGCATTTGTAAACCTGAGGAAAATGGGGGCTTAGGTTTAGATTATTCTTATAACCTTGTCGTTGCAGAAGAATTAGGTCGCGCAGCTTGTGGTGGTGTTCCGCTTGCGATTGGTGTGCAAACCGATATGGCGACACCTGCATTGGCACGTTTTGGCAGTAAAGAATTACGTGATGAATTCTTAACCCCTGCGATTGCGGGTGAATATGTTGCGTCAATTGCCGTTTCAGAAGTTCATGCGGGTTCAGATGTTGCAGCGATCAAAACCACGGCTAAAAAAGACGGTGATGATTACATTATCAATGGTAGCAAAATGTGGATTACCAATTCACTGCAAGCGGATTTCTTCTGCTTACTTGCTAATACCTCTGATGACAAACCACATGTCAATAAATCCATGATTATTGTCCCTGCAAAAGCAGCAGGTATCAGTTTTTCAGAACCGTTAAATAAACTCGGCATGCGTTCAACCACAACCGCTCAAGTGTATTTTGACAATGTCCGTGTACCACAACGCAACCTCGTGGGTGCGGAAGGCATGGGCTTTATGATGCAATGATGCAGTTCCAAGAGGAACGCATGTGGGCGGCTGCCAATGCGATTGGTGGTTTAGAGCATGTGATTAAGCAGACCATTGAATATACAAAAGAACGTACGACCTTCGGTCAGCCTTTAATTAATAATCAATATGTACATTTCCGTTTTGCAGAAATGATGACAGAAGTGGAAGCTTTACGTGCCTTGACCTATCGTGCATGTCAAATTCATTTGGAAGGTGGCAATGCGACTGAAATTGCATCCATGGCAAAACTCAAAGCAGGTCGTTTGACCCGTGAAGTTGCGGACAGTTGCTTACAGTTTTGGGGCGGTAATGGTTTTATGTGGGATAACCCTGCATCGCAACTGTATCGTGATGGTCGTCTTGGCTCAATTGGCGGTGGTGCGGATGAAATCATGCTCGGCATTATTTGTAAATTGATGGACATTCTTCCATCAAAACGTAAGTAACTGAATGTAAATAAATTGGGAGAATGAATATGACACTTTCAGCTTCTCTGAGCACCCAACAATTTGATGACAGTATTCAATTGGAACAAGATGGCAGTATTTTAACCCTATGGCTGAATCGACCTGAAAGTCGCAATGCGATGAGTTTGAATATGGTTAAAGCCATTCAACAGGTGTTTAAAGCGATTGAAAATGATTTGTCGATTCGTGCGGTGATCCTGCGTGGTCAAGGTGGGCATTTCTGCGCAGGCGGTGACATTAAAGATATGGCACAACTGCGTGGCGAAGCTGCGGCTGCGGGTTCAAATCAGCCTTATGTCGATTTTAATCGACAGTTTGGACACATGATTCAGCAAGTCGATCAAGCACCACAAACCGTGGTGGCAATTCTTGAAGGGGCTGTTCTCGGTGGCGGTTTTGGTTTGGCATGTGTTTCAGATATTGCGATTAGTCTTGCAGATGCAAAATTTGGTTTACCTGAAACAGGTTTAGGGGTGATCCCTGCACAAATTGCACCCTTTGTAGTGAAAAGAATTGGTTTAACCCAAGCACGTCGTTTGGCTTTATTGGGTACTCGATTTGATGGGCAAACTGCATTGAAAGTCGGTGTTGTGCATGAAGTGGTCGAAAATCAACAGGATTTAGACGCTTTATTGTCTGAAACGATTCAACAGATCAAGCGTACAGCACCTCAAGCCTCTCGTGTCACCAAAGCATTGTTACATCGGACTTTAAATGAGCCGTTGAATAGTTTATTAGATGATGCTGCACAACAGTTTGCCAATGCGGTGGGTGGTGAAGAAGGTATGGAAGGCACGATGGCATTTATTCAAAAACGCAATCCAAATTGGTTTGGTGGTGAGTAGGTCATTGCATTTTTCAGAACTCAAAAATTGAATATTTATCACAATTGGAGCTTTGTTTGGAACGTTCCTTCTCCCTTTGGGAGAAGGTTAGGATGAGGGGGAATAAGTAAATCTCCCCTAACTTTCACTTGCGCTTCATTTTAAAGCAGTGCTTTAAAACTTGCTCAGGAGAGGAAATTTCCATTGTGAATTAATGATTTATTCCAAATTCAGCTTATTGTAGACGTTTATTCAATAAATATTGTCAAAGTATAAAATTAAGAATAGGGAAAACGAGAATGGCATTTTCAAAAGTATTGGTGGCGAATCGTGGTGAAATTGCTGTTCGCGTCATGAAAACAGCAAAAGCAATGGGCTATGCAACCGTTGCTGTATATTCCGATGCAGATCGCAATGCACGCCATGTAAAAGTTGCAGATGAAGCCGTCTATATCGGCGCATCCAAAGTTTCAGAATCCTATTTGTCGATTCAAAATATTATCGAAGCCTGTAAAAAAACAGGGGCTGATGCAGTACATCCTGGCTATGGTTTTCTTTCAGAAAATACTGATTTTGCCGCAGCCTGTGCTGAAAATGGCATCACTTTTATTGGACCACCTGCGCCTGCAATCGAATTGATGGGCAGTAAACGTCTATCTAAAATTGCGATGATTCAGGCAGGTGTACCCTGTGTGCCTGGCTATGAGGGCGATCAGCAAGATATTGCCCATTTAGAACAACAAGCCAATCAAATTGGTTATCCGCTTATGGTCAAAGCATCGGCGGGTGGCGGTGGACGAGGTATGCGTTTGGTACACAGCGCTGCCGATATTGTCGAATCATTGAAAACGGCACGTTCTGAGGCTGAAAATGCCTTTGGTTCAGGCGAACTGATTTTAGAAAAAGCCGTAATTGCACCGCGTCATGTGGAGATCCAAGTCTTTGGTGATACGCATGGTAATTATGCGTATTTATTTGAACGTGATTGTTCGATTCAACGCCGTCATCAAAAAGTCGTTGAAGAAGCCCCATGTCCTGTGATGACAGATGCTTTACGTCAACAAATGGGCGAAGCGGCTGTGGCTGCTGCACGTTCTTGTGACTATGTTGGTGCAGGCACAGTCGAGTTTTTATTGGATGCTTCAGGTGAGTTTTACTTCTTGGAAATGAATACACGTTTGCAAGTAGAGCATCCTGTGACAGAGTTAATTACAGGTTTAGACTTGGTTGAATGGCAACTGCGAATCGCCAATGGTGAAACTTTGCCATTACAGCAGTTTGAGTTGACATTGACAGGTCATGCGATTGAAGTGCGTTTATATGCTGAAGATCCGCGTTTAGACTTCTTGCCACAAACTGGGCAAGTACAACGTTGGTCACCCGCAGAATTACCAAATGTACGGATTGATCATGGTTTATTAACAGAGGATGAAATTAGCCCATTCTATGATCCGATGGTGGCAAAGGTCATTGCTTATGGTAAGACACGTCAGGATGCGATTCGTTTATTGGCACGTGCAGTGGATGATTGTGTGTTGTTAGGCGTGAACAGCAATAAGCAATTTTTGGTCAATTTATTAAGACACCCAATTATTGTCAAAGGTGATACCAACACAGCATTTATCCAAGAGCATTTCCAAGATGACGTCAGCCTACATAAACAGACTTTGGGCTTAGAACATTTAGCGATTGCCGCAGCTCTATTTACCAATGCTTCAAGCCAAAGCAGTTGGAATACAGGGATTGCATTATCACTACCTTTAAAATTGAAGCATGATGAACAGCAATTACAGGTTTCTTTGAAACGTGATCAAAATCAAGTCGAAGTGGAAATTTGTGGGCAGACCTCTACGATACAGATTCTTGAGCAAACAGCACAGAAACTGGTTTACGATGTAAATGGCGTGCGCCGTTCAATTGATTATGTTTTAGATGGAAATAATCTGTTTTTAGATGCGGTGAATGGCAATATTACGATTGAGAATGCAACCTACGCACCACCTGAAACTTCTGATGTGACAGGGGATGGTGAGATTCGTGCGCCGATGGATGGTGCAATTATCAATATTCTGGTGAATACTGGCGATACGGTAACTAAAGGTCAGACATTACTCATTTTAGAAGCGATGAAGATTCAGCAACAGATTAAGTCTGATGTGGATGGTGTGGTAGAGGAGATTATCGGACAAGTCGGACAGCAGGTAAAAAAACGTCAGTTGGTGTTTAATATTCAAGCCAATGCATCGGTTTAGACTGATCATTTACATATAAAAAAGCCATCTAGAAAAGATGGCTTTTTATTAAACTAAACATCACGTTGAGTGATGTTATTACTTGCCGCTTTTAGGCTATAGAGTAATTGTCCTAATAAAATATCTTTAGCTGTGAGTGTAACGATCACCATAGGATGCTTAGCTGCGGGAACAGCTGTTAAAACGGCTTTACCATTTTCAGCATCAAGGGTAATACTTTGGCAGCCAACCAATTCAATCTCACCTAAAAAAGCACTGACCATGGCTAAAATAGAGCTGCTGACTGCTGCAAGTTTGCTTGAATTGTAAGTGTTTTTACGATACACCGAGCATAATTCAAAACCATCAGTTGAGCATGCCATGATGAAATCAATTCCTTTGACATTCATTAATACATCATGAATTTGAGCCTTGGTATAATTGATTAACTCATCTGGTGCACTACGTTGTTCAGCAATATTCAGCATTGGGTTCCCCTATAAGTATTTAATTTCTAACGTGGTAATAATGGTTTCAAGCAGCATTAATACATCATCTTTTTGACGAGCATCGACAAAAAATAATGGATAATTCAAATTGTTTTCGATCAGCCAAGTACGATATTGATGGCTTGAGGTTTGGGTATCTTCATCTAAATGGCTAATACCAATCACAATGTTTTCATCATATTTTTTGAAAATATCAACATAATATTGAAGCTCTTCAAGGCTCTTTGGATTACTGTGATCAATCAGAATAATGGTGCCGATTGCTCCTTGGCAGATCACACCCCACATAAAATCAAAACGGCCTTGCCCAGGCGTGCCGTACAGTCCGATTTTATTACCATCCTCTAGCGTGATTTCACCATAGTCGATGCCAACTGTGGTATTGAGCTTTTGATGGCGTTCTTCATCGGTGTTATAAGCTTCCGTTGCCAATACAGGAATTTCCGACAATGCCTTAATTGCCTCGGTTTTTCCTGCCCCCATTGAACCTGCAAAAACGATTTTATATTTTTGAATAATCATAGGTAATAATCCTAAAAACCAAAACGGCGTTTTAATTTGCCAAAAAAGCTACGTAAACCACTCACATCCTGTTGCTGATTTTCATTTTTGGTATTTTGATCAAACTGACATGCTTTAGCATTGATTAATTCTGCATTACGTATTGCAAGATTCGCATTGATAAAACGTTGAGCGACTTGTACATCAATTCCTAATTTATTCGCCACATGTTGTACTTCTGCGCCTTGTATAAAACAGGCAGAAAGCTGCAAAATTAATTTACGGTCTTTATGTGTAGGCTGAGGCCAGAACTTGAGTTTAAAATGTGCTGATGCATGTGGTAATACACATAATTCTGTTGAATTCCACAGCAATTCAAATAGCCAATTTTCCAAATTCACTTGATGCTTACGTGAAACGGCTGAAAAGTTTTCAATACTTGCTGATGCATATTGCAAAGAGCCATCAGTATAAGGTGGAAGTCGTTTGGGATTGATCCAAGCAACGTGTTGATGATGATCAATAACAGCTAAGCTACCCAACTGATCAAAAACATGCACCTTTCTTTGAAGATCATCATAAATGTCTGCAATATATTGTACATTTAAACGTGGAAAGTCACGTAATATAGGTATAGAGACATTATCAGTTTCGGCATCAGGATCTGCTTCTATTTGAATGTTGAATTGATCCAAAACATGATTTTTAATCCAATTTTTAAAAACAGCAGTATCTTGTACAGGTAGAGATAAGGTGTTGTCCTCAATCGTGCCTTGTATAAGCTGATCTTTAGAAATTTTTAAATAGGTTAAATGATTAGAAAAAATGG
>NZ_LQXQ01000080.1 GCF_003268395.1 Acinetobacter sp. CFCC 10889
TTATTTTAGTTACAAGAAGTTCCCCTCTTTTTCAAAGAGGGGTTAGGGGAGATTTTAGGAATTTTTCAAATAATTTTGCTTAACTGACTGGCATTAAGTCCATTGCGACTGATTTTTTTATGTCTAAAATTCACTATTTTTCAGCATGAATCATCCAAACCAAATCACCTAAATGTTCTTCAGGATGCGCATTTTTATTCTGCTTTTCTGGAAAATATACACTCGGTTGAATCACCTCAACCTGTTTAAACCCTGCGGTTTGGAAAAAATCTCGAACTTCTTTTGGGGTTTGAAAATGAAAACTAAATGCACTACGAGAAACCACTTTAAGCAATTTGCTACTGTTCCAAATGACGGTAGCAAGTTTGTTTTTAACAGGCTCAGGATAAATATCAGTTAAGTAGTGTAAGACTGAAAAATCTTGTCCATAATGCACAATTGATTTTAATAATTGTTGTAATAATTCTTTTTCAAAATAATTAATTAAGCCTTCACTAATGATGACCAAAGGTCGCTTGGGATCAAATACTGCAAAAGCATTTTTAAAATCTTCAGTAAATAAATCAACCGATAGCACATCAGGGCTTGCCATATTGATTTGTTTTAATGCAGTTTGTTTGGTTTTTGCCATGTCAGGCAAGTCTAATTCACGATAATCAATTTGTGGGAAATGTTCTCTAAACCACCAACCGCGTGGTGATAATCCTGCGGCAATTTCCAAAACTTGTAGGTTAGGATAGCGCTCGATCAATTGTTTAAGTGTGTCATCCAACATGATATGACGCTCTTTTAAGGTGGTGCGCATACTGCCACCAACATATTTTTCTGCCCATGTTTCGACTGGATTGGCAATAAAAGCTAAAGATTTACCTTTTGAGGTCGCAAGGAGTGGATGGGATATTCCCATTTGATACCAAATATATCCCGTATAGTGGGCGGTAAATGAGATATGGCGGTGCTTTGATAGGGCTTGGTCAGTCATGGTTATCCTTAACATTCTTTTTTTCTAATTTGGAATTTATTCTACAGTGATTAAAAATGATGATTCAAAAGAGTGTATAAAATTAATTTTATTTAATCCTTTCGTTTAAATCCTCCCCAACCCTCCTTTAAAAAGGAGGGGGTGTTCATCTTTTTAAAGTGAATTCTTAAATTCTTCAATGACTTTTTTGACAGATTGCCATTCTTCACCTAAATCAAATTGTTCAGCAATCTGAATATTTGGAATTTTACCACGCATACGTTCAAGGCGTTCTTGATTCGGTAGAGGTAAATTTTCAATACCTATTAAAGCTGTACATGCCGATTCACGGTTATTGCAGACCAAGCCCATATCACAACCTGCATCTAATGCAGCTTTGATCCGTGCATCTGCACCACCTGCAACACATGCCGCTTGCATGCTTAAGTCATCCGAGAACAGTACGCCATCAAATTTTAATTCTTGACGTAATACTTTTTGAATCCAATACGGGGAGAAGCCCGCAGGATTTGGATCAACATTTTCATAAATGACATGAGCAGGCATCAAGGCATCAAGCTGAGCTTGCAGTTTAATAAAACTTTGCATGTCATTTTGGTAGATTTCATCATAATGACGTGAATCAATTGCTGCGGCAACATGTGAGTCAGCTTTGACTGAACCATGACCTGGGAAGTGTTTACCTGTAGTTGCCATGCCTGCACGTTGCATGCCTTTCATAAATGCGCTGGCAAGCGGTACAATGTCCTGTACATTTTTGGCAAATGCACGATCACCAATCACATCACTGATGGCATTGATATCTAAAACAGGTGCAAAGCTAAAGTCAATGCCAACCGCTAAAACTTCAGTCGCCATCAGCCAACCACATTTTTCAGCCAAGTCGAGTGCTTTTTCAGGCGCATTTAAGTAAAGTTCGCCAAAATGCCCCATCGCAGGTAATAATGTAAAGCCTTGTTTTAGACGTTGTACACGACCACCTTCTTGGTCAACAGCAATTAAAATGTCTGGGCGAATTTGACGCATGTGATCGGTAAGCTTGCGTACTTGAGTAGGAGATTGGATATTTCTTGAAAATAAAATCATGCCACCGACTTGCGGAGCACGTAATAGTTCAATATCTTCTTGAGTAAGTTCTGTGCCTGCAATGTCAAGCATCAATGCGCCAATCATACGAAATCCGAATTGTATTTATTTAAAAAAGAAACAATAACCGAATTTTGCAATGATTTGCTACATTTTGTCCGTACAGATTATGCTAAAACTACACGATATAAACAGATAAAGTTGTTTAAGATTTTGAATTGCATGAATTCATTTAAAAAACAGCGCTGAAATTGGTAAATCCAAGGAAGTACACAAAATTTATGAAACTTCAAACAATCGCATGTGCAGTTGCTCTTGCAACAGGTGGTTTATTTTTTAACCATGCTATAACAGAGGCGATGGCAGCAACAGAGACTGTTGCTGTTTCGACTTCTATTGTTCCAACCAAAGAACAAGCTTTGGTGACACGCCAGTTAGCCACTTTGGTGGATCGTCAGCATTATCTCAATATGCGTTTGGATGCAAATACATCTGCGCGTATTTTAGATATGTATGTGGACAGCTTAGATCCAGATCATTCGCTATTTTTAGCCCCTGAAGTTGAACAGTATAAAAAGCAATATGGTGCATCATTGGGTGCTGCTTTAAAAGCAGGAGATTTGACAGGTGCGTATGCGATTCATGCGCAGTATAGAACACGTTTAAAAGAGTTTTATACCTATATGTTGGCTGAGCTGAAAAAGCCACAAAATCTTAATCAGCCTGATGTTTATATTGAAACGGATCGTGAAAAATCACCATTTTTTAACAGTAAAGCTGAGCAAGAGCAGTACTGGAATAAAATGTTGGTATCTCAGCTCATTAATTTAACCATTACCAAACAAGAAGAACAGGCGAAACAAAAAGCGCTGAAAGATGATCCTTCTTTGGCAAATGGACAAGATCTTACGGCTTCTGAAGATTTAACACCTGTACAAACATTAACCAAGCGTTATACCCGCCAGTTAGAGCGCATGGGGCGTGTGAAAAGTGATGATGTCCTTGAGAAAATCTTAAATTCAATGACATTGACTTATGATCCGCACAGTAATTATTTTCCACCTTTAGATGCGATTGAATTGAATCGTCAAACGACGTTGCAGCTTGAGGGAATCGGGGTGTCGATTCGTCCTGAGCGCAGTAATGAAGATTACACTAAGATTGAAACTATCGTAGAAGGTGGTCCTGCGAGTAAATCTGGTCAGGTGAAATCAGGTGATCGTATCATTGGTGTGGCACAAGATGGCGATAAAATGATTGATGTCATTGGTTGGCCGAGTTCGGAAATTGTCGGGTTAATTCGGGGTAAACGTGGTACCAAAGTGACCATTAAATTGTTAGGTGCAGGTGCTTCGATGAATCAAGCACGTGCTGTGACATTGACTCGTGATGTGATTCAAGAAGAAGATGCAGGTGTGCGTTCACGTACGGTGGAAGTGATACGTGATGGAGCAAAGCATAAGTTTGGTGTAATCGAAATTCCATCGTTCTATTTAAACTATCGTGCACGTCGTGCAGGCAATGAATATCGTTCAGTCGCAGAAGATACCAATAAAGCCTTGCAGTCTTTGGCGAATGAGAAGGTAGAAGGGATTATTATTGACCTACGTAATAACCCAGGTGGTTCGCTAGAAGAGGTTGCGAAAATGATTGGACAAGTGGTGAAAGAGGGTCCAGTGGTTCAAATTCGTGATGGTAATGGTTCAGTCAGCGTATTTGAAGATACTGATGGTGGTGCGCAGACTTATGCAGGTCCATTGGCAGTGCTCATTAATTTGGCATCTGCATCTGCAAGTGAGATTTATTCTGCTGCTATCCAAGATTATGATCGTGGCGTGGTCTTGGGTAGTACAACAACAGGAAAAGGAACAGCACAGGTTCAACTTGACAGTTTGGCATATGGTCAAGCAACCTTAACACAACGTAAATTCTATCGAATTACAGGTGGAAGTACCCAAAATAAAGGTGTGATTCCAGACATTAAATTGGTCGATATTTACGACGAAGAGTTTGGTGAACGCAAAGCAAAAAATGCTTTGAAATGGGATACGATTCCAACTGCACCATTTAAGCGTGAAGGGTCGATTCAGCCTTATGTACAACAGTTATCAGATTTATCAAAAGTACGTGTAGGTGCTGATCCTCAGTTCCAATACTTGGCTGAGCGTAAAGCCATTTCACAGCAAACCAAAGATCAAAAGCAAGTGGTATTAGATATTGAAAAGCGTAAAGCTGAACTTAATACTCTCGAGTTAAGAACTTTGGCAGCAGAAAACAAGCGCCGTACAGAAACAGGTTTAAAGCCTTATGCAAATTGGGAGAGTTACCAAGCTTCTCTTGATGCATTGGCTGAATCTCGTGCAAAAATGAAAGCCAATAAGCGACCTGCATTACCAGAAGAGGAAACTTTTGTGACTGAGGCGGCACATGTATTGATGGATCTTGCAAAGCTAAAAAAATAAGCCTTACTAAATACTATGTTAATCAAATATAAAAAGCATATTTCGATATGCTTTTTTCTTGTCTAAAAAATTAAGAATAACTTGACCTTCAATAAGATAATGCTATTTTAACCATATATTTCTTATTCTTTAAAAGGTGAACCTTCACACAGTTTTACATTGTAGAAATTTGGGGGTTTTATAAAAATAATAGGTTCTCTATTGGAAGATAATTTTTATGCATTATATGAGTTATGACAGTAGTCTCGTAATAGGGTCTGCATGTGTTGCAGTATTCATCTGTTACGCAGCTATATCATTAGAACAACTCATATTTGTTTCACGGACACCCCGTATACAAAAAATGATACTTTGCTTGAGTGGGATGGTCTTTGGTTTTGCAATTTGGGCAATGCATTTTGTGGGAATGTTGGCTTACAATTTGCCTGTAGGCTATGCTTTTGATCCTGTATTAACAATAATTTCTTATATCATCGCTGCACTTGCTTCAACCTTTGCTATTTGGCTAACCACCCAGAAAACTTTACCCATCGTTCGTTTAGTGTTGGGGGCTGTGTTGATGGGTTCGGGTATTTCGGGTATGCACTATGTTGGGATGATGGGCTTACAAATTCCTGATCAAGAAATTCACTATAATATTTTACTGGTTGTGTTTTCTGTTTTAATTGCGATTAGTGGAGCAGGCTTATCCTTTTGGCTGACATTTAAATATAAAAATACTTTCAAACATAAAACGATCTATAAAATCGCCATTTCAGTGATGAGTGCTATAAGCATTATCGGAATGCATTACACAGGTATGGCGGCTGCAACTTTTTATGCTATGGGGGATTTATTACACACAACACATCATGTGCATGGTGGACAAGGACTATTACTATTAACCATTATTTTTGTGACCAGTTTAATTTTGGTTTCTGCATTCAGTGTTGCAGTGTTGGAACGTAGGTTAGAAGAACGTAATTTACAACTCTTACAAGCCAATAAAGAACTTGAGGATTTGGCTTTACAAGATAATCTGACAAAGTTACCTAATCGTTTATTTTTAGAAGAACATATTCAACAATTATTTCAGCGCTATGCAGCGACCCATCAAAAATTTGCTTTAATTTATTTAGATTTAGATTTTTTTAAAGCTGTAAATGATAATTTTGGGCATCAGGTAGGCGATGATTTATTGGTGGCATTGGCAGAAAGGTTACAAAGTGTTTTAAAACAAGATCAAACTTTACTGCGACTAGGAGGGGATGAGTTTTTAATTATTTTGCCGCAAATTAATGAAATACAACTGGAAAATATCGCAGAAAATATTTTAGAAAAAATTCAACAACGCTTTTTAATTGAAAATAAACAAATTAATATCTCAGCCAGTTTAGGCATCGTGCTTTATCCTGATCATGGTCAAAGTTTACAAGATTTGTTAATTCATGCCGATACTGCAAAAATGCTTGCCAAAGAGCAAGGACGCAATACATTTAGTATTTACAATGTAAGTTCAGATCAATATTTTCAGCATCGTCATCAATCTAAGCTAATTAATGATTTGTATCGTGCAGTCGAAGAACAGCAGTTTGTTTTATATTATCAGGCAAAATTTACAGCAGATTATAAAATTTGTGGGGCTGAAGCGTTGATCCGTTGGCAGCACCCAAGTTTGGGCTTACTTGCACCAAATAAATTTATTGAGGCGGCTGAGCAAACAGGTTTAATTATAGGCATGGGGTATTGGGCGCTTGAGCAAGCATGTATACAACTACAAGCATGGCGTGAAAAAGGTTTTCCATTTTGCCAAATTGCTGTGAATTTGTCGGTGATGCAATTTGAACATAAACATCTGATTTCGATATTGGATCAATTAATTAAAAAGTATCAAATCCAACCTAAAGAGCTGATTGTTGAGATTACTGAATCGACAGCAATGCACCATATTGAAAAAAGCATCCTTACTTTTGAACGCTTAAGAGCGTTAGGAATCTTGTTGGCGATTGATGATTTTGGAACAGGGCATTCAAGCTTTTTGTATTTGAAAAATTTACCTGTAGATGAGTTAAAAATAGACCGTGAGTTTATTCGTAACTTGTGTGAAGGCTCTAAAGATGAAATTATTTTGGAAAGTATTATCCATTTGGCAATTCGACTAGGTTTGATTGTGACAGCTGAAGGCGTTGAAACTGAACATCAGGCTGAGATTTTAAAACGTTTAGGTTGTCAGCAATTACAAGGATTCTTACTCGGAAAACCGATGCCTATAAAATGCTTAGAAAAGAAATATTTTGCTGTGACATAATTAGAAAATCTCATGATCTTTGCTGTACTGAAATGCAAGATCCTTGGTAAATAAAAAGCTTTGTCGAGATGAAATATGCCTAATTTATTCGCAGACCTTTACGTATTCATATACAATTACGCCAATTTTTAATTTATTTCTCACACACAGAACACAGCCATTTGCTGGTGTGTACAAATTTGTGTGCCAATTTAAGATTTAGTTTATGTTTAAAGACCAATTAGCCAAAGAAGTTGCGGCTCGTAGAACTTTCGCGATCATTTCGCACCCAAATACTTGACTTCCTTTCATGCCATTTCAACCCATTTCAACCTGTTTCAAAAAAATCACCTCAACTACTGAAAATAAATAAAAATACAGTTATTATCCCCTTTGTACCCATTTCAACCGATTGCAAGCAATTTCAAGCCAAGTCACAAGAAATGTGTACACATGGGTGTACATAATTTTATTTGTACACATTATCTAAATAATTTATGTACACAGGTATTTGCGACATGCCTTTAACAGACACTTGGCTTAAAAAAAACTTAGGCAAAGAACGTGCAGATTTGCATATTGAAACTGATCAAGATGGGTTAAGTGTCCGAGTTACACCAAAAGGGAAAATCACTTTCCAAATGCGGTATAGGTACGCTGGTAAGCAAGTTCGCTTAGACTTGGGTTCATACCCAAATATAAGTTTGAAAGATGCACGTGCTGAATTGCAAAAAATGAAAGCAGTCTTGGAAACGGGGTATGATCCACGAGTTCATAAAAAAATAGAAATTCATAAGATTACTGAAGCAGTTACTTTTGAAGAGTTATTTCGAGATTGGTATAAAAAATACGTGATGCAAAATAAAAAATCGCATCATCAAATTTTAAGATCCTTTGAACTTTATGTTTTTCCAAAAGTGGGAAGTCTGCCGTGTGATCAAATTACATTGCACCACTGGCTAGATCTGCTCGAAGCTCATGTTGAAGGATCGGAGTCAATTACTGATCGTATTCTTGCAAACACAAAACAGTGCCTAAATTGGGGAATTAATCGAAAACTAATTGAGCTCAATCCAATTCGTCATATATCCGGAAAGCTTGATTTAAATATCAAAAAGAATAGGACGGTTCGTGTATTGTCTGATGACGAAGTTTCTTTGATTTTGGGAGTAAGTGATCATTCAAAAACATCTCTTAAAAATGTGTTGTTTTTCAAATTATGTTTGTTTTATGGCAACCGATATAGCGAGTTAAGAATTGCGCTTAAATCGCATTTTGATTTTAAAAACAATACGTGGACCGTACCGCCCGAAAATCATAAAACGGGTGAAGAAAGTAAGCGTAGCATTGTGCGTCCTATTATTGAGGAAATTAAGCCTTGGCTTCAGGCTGCAATGGATCTAAGTAATTCAGACTACATATTCCCCAATGCAAAATCTAACGAACCAATGGGTCGTAGCGGTCCAACTGATATGCCTTATAATTTCATGCAGTATGCACGCAGAAGAATGGGTATTGAGATGAAACACTGGTCATTTCATGATTTACGCAGAACAGCACGGACAAATTTTTCAGCGTTTACAAGCCGTGATATTGCTGAGCTTATGGTGGGTCATGTTATGCCTGGAGAACAGGCAACTTATGATTATTATGACTATCAGGAAGAAATGGCAAAAGCTTATAAAAAATGGTGGGATAAATTAGAAAGTCTGACTAATTAGTCAGACTTTCGTTGTTTCTAAAGTACTTTAATTCCCATTCTTTAATTTCATTTTCATCCCATAGACTTGGTGAGCCATTTGAGCTTTTAACGGGTGGAGGAAGAGGCTCTTTAAATAGCTTCTGTGTTGCTTGTTGCCAACGCCATAACGTGCTTTTGAACTATTTAAGCGCTTACATAGTTCATTTGATGTCAAGTAAGCCATCAACCTTCCTCCTTTTCTTCTTTCATCTTTTTCACAATTGCTTCTTTTGCTTTCATTAAGAAATGTTCACGCTCACCATCTTCAAACATGCCATCGCCTTGCATTTCTTCTGAGTAGAAAATTTCATCACCAAAATGATCAGGGTAATCAACACTAAAACAACCATGGCGCAAACGAAGATAGCCAACTTGCTTACCATTGTGGAAAGCATTGTATTGCTCAGGGCAAGCATAGCAAGTCATTACAAGTTCAATTTGATTTAAGTCAAAGCCCATCATGCCCTTGCTCCAAACAGTACTGAACAGCTTGTTCTTGTGATGCGAAAAGCTCCTCCATTTCACCACCGTCATCACTATTCTCATCAGCAACGCCAACAGCGAAATGCCCACACTCCGCGTAAAACCAAATGTGCTTACCATTGCAGACTATGTAATCATCTTCAAAGACCACTTCAGCTTTAATCATGCCCTTGCTCCTGTGCTTCGATCATTGCTTTGTATGCTATATAAACCTCCTCTTCAGAGAGAAAAACATCTGCATGATCGCA
Source organism: Acinetobacter sp. CFCC 10889 (assembly GCF_003268395.1). Lineage (GTDB taxonomy): Bacteria > Pseudomonadota > Gammaproteobacteria > Pseudomonadales > Moraxellaceae > Acinetobacter. The sequence continues at coordinate 9,269 of NZ_LQXQ01000080.1, forward strand.
AAGTAAATTCACTTCAATTGGCGTGTTTGTTATGTGTGCAATCATCCCCTTTGTCGGCTCTTTCGGCACCAAAACAAAACCTTCAGGAATGGCTTGGGTTTTGGATAGCTCATCAAACATTCGTTCAACAATCTCTGTAAAAGAACAGCCTTCCATGTTGTGGTCTGCACCAAATTTACAAAGCTTATGAATTGTTTGTAAGCCTTCGATTTCAATTTTTTCAGGGTTTTGAATATCCATCACGCCACCTCAACTTCACGAATTTCACGCGCAAAAATTGCATAAGCATCATCTTCGCCAAAGTGAATATCAATTAAGAAAAATCCATTTGGTGCAATTGGGTTCCATTTTGAAATATCACATTCATCCATCATGATTTCCCAATCATCGCCAGAAACAGAGCTTTCCAAAAAGAAGATTACTGTCTCAATATTGAAATACCGAAGCATCTCATCCCAGTCTTTCTTAGATATTAACTCTTCATCTGCATGATATTTGTCTAAATAAGCAATGTATGCAGGGTGTGACCAAGCGCCTATTTCATCACGAACAATTTCCGCAGGTTTTAATTGATTAACTTCCATCACTTCACCCAATCTTCTATTAAAATAAATAATTACACTGATTTTTGAGCCTATTCTTTTATTAGAATAGGGTTATAGATAGTGTGCTAATGCATTCCGCGTCTTGCACGCTTCCACTTTTTATATTCAGGTGATGAGAAGTGACCTGATGCAGCCAATGCATCGCAATAATCAGAGCTGGATTTCGCTGTAATTGCTTTAGTCAGCATTTTATTCAGCTTTTCCGAAACTTGGTTATCTTGGATTTTATAAAGCGTATTTGGATATTCGCGATATAAATCGTAATTTCTCAAGAAGCCACTTAGCGTACGATCTTCTCTGTCTTTCCGCTTTAGAATATAAAATGTGGGCTTTTCAATACCCACACGGTAGCGTGCACCTTTCTCTACATCACTGTCGAATTGACAGAAGTAGACAGGTTTTTGAGTAGAAATAGTCATTTGCTCAGCTCCTATCGTGGTGCATAACCGATGCGTGCCAACGCATCTTGCAATTCAGCAACAGCTTCATGCATACGATCAGCTTCAGAATCACTTGAAGCATTTGTACAAAGCTCACGGTATGAAATACGTTTAACCAACTGAGCCAATGCCATTGCTTGCGCTTCAGTTAAATTCATTTCGAGAATTAGAGGGTTTTCCATCAGATCGCCTCCACCAAATGATTTTTTTCAATAAAACCAACGAGCAAATTATTAAATTGGCGGTGGTCGATTTGGTCGGTGAAGTCGAGATATGGATTGCCATTTTCATCAAGAACAGTCATTTCACCGAGTCCTGTAATCTCTACAGCAGTGAATCCATAACCTGGTACGCCGTTGCTATCGGGACTCGTTTCATAACTAAAAGGGAACTTCACGGTAAATTCGTTAAGTTGAATCACAGCGTAACCTGTGCTGAGTGAAGTAATTTCAACGGTTTGTACGGCATAAGTTGAAGGAATGTATTCGGTTGCTAGAGGCGGTTTGTATTCAGTGGCTTTTTGATCGTAAGCCAAATAAATAGCACCCAAGGCGAATAAGCCAGATAAAGCAGCTACTTTTAAATAACCCATTGGCTGTACACGATGTGTAACAGTGGGGTTGATGGAATTTAGTTTTGCATTCATAATTGATCTCGCTCATTTCTCATCTGAGTTGTTTATGTTTAAGCTAAATATGACTTTTCTAACCCGGCAGGTTGTGTAATAATTAGCTCTGTAGACTTGCAAGTGTTTACGCTAGCCCTCTTAGTGAGTAAGAGGGCTTTTTAATGCCTGCTATTAATCAAGTTGACTTAGATCAACGCCTGAAATTTCTAAGAATTTTTCATTGTTAAAATTCGGTAGTGCTCGAATCAAATCACGATCTTCTTTTGATGCCTCTGTTACAGATTTTGTAAAAGCTTCTTTGTAGTCATATTTTTTCAAATAACCACCAGTGCATGAAAAACTAGGATTTTCTTGTTTTTCCACATCTGACATTGCAGATTCATAAATCCATTTAGTTAAAGAAAAATATAAGCAGCTTGGTTTATTTGCCTCATCCCACACCGACTTCATGCACGGCTTGTCAAAAACATTAATAATTTCAACTTCTTCTGTATTAAAGAAGCCATTGCTGAAATTTGTAGTGTTCCAGTCGCCAGTGTTGCAGTCGCCAGTGTTCCAGTAGCCAGTGTTGCGGTCGCCAGTGTTCCAGTAGCCAGTGTTGCGGTCGCCAGTGTTCCAG
>NZ_LQXQ01000081.1 GCF_003268395.1 Acinetobacter sp. CFCC 10889
AAATACGATTAGTCACTGTATAGATCGACTTAAAATGAGCCATGCTCATAGTGTGACATTTGATAATGGTAAAGAGTTTTCGGAGCATCAGCGCTTAACAAACCGAGGTATTGATACATATTTTGCTGATGCATATTGCTCAAATCAGCGAGCAAGAAATGAAAATACGAATGGCTTAATCCGACATGAGGAGCACTGCTCCGTAAAGCCAAAATCATCTTCATTTGAACATATTAGCCAAGAGCGAATTCAAGAGATTGAAGATGCTTGAACAATCGTCCCAGAAAGAGTTTAGGATGGCGAACACCTAGCGAAGTAATGGCTGGGTTTTATACCGTTGCACTTGCTAGTTGAATCCGCCTTAGGAAAAAAGCCGCACAGTACGGCTTTAAATGATGATTTTATTGTTTTAGATCTGATGCTAAGTACTATTAAGCTGTTTTTCGATTCACTACAAATTTATAGAAAATTAAACTACATGTAGTAATCAATGCGCAAAGTAAATAGGCGAAACTATAATCATAATGGGCAATTAGAATGCCGAGTAAGATTGAGCCAACAGCAATGCCAATGTCGTAACAGGTAAAGAATGTTGAGGTTGCATGTCCAATTCGGTTTTTTGGCGAGCGTTGAATTGCGAGTGTTTGCAAACAAGGTTGTGCAGAGCCAAAACCCATACCAATTAAGACTGCGGCAAAAAGAAAACCTGTCGCATTTTCAACTTGGCTTAATACTGCTAAGCCAACTGCAAATAAGGCAATTGCAGGATAAATTACATAACTTGCACCTTTACGATCGTAATTTTTCCAGTGATTGGACGCAGGCTCATCATAGAAATGGCAAAAACCACAAAGAATGCACTGGCATAAGCGAGTAAATTTTTTGATTCGGCAAAGGTGGAAATAAATGACATGATACTGGCATAAGAAAATGAGATGATCATTGCCATAACAGCGACAGAAAGTGCTTTTTTTTCAACAAAATCATTGATATTTAATTTTTTATTTTCAATGTTTAGTGTAGTTGTTTGGCTTTGATGAATCGGAATAAAGAAACATAAGGCAAAACCTAAACAAATAATTGCTGCTAAAATAGCAGTGACAGTCAAATAAGATGTGGATTGTATTAAGGTTAAACCGATAAGTGGCCCAAGTACAATACCTAAGTTGACTGACATGACAAAATAGCCCATGCCTTCACCTTTTTGTTTTTCTGGAATAAAGTCATTGGCGATCGGAACAGTAACCGTAGTGAGTATACTGAACCAAATACCATGTAAAAAGCGGATAATCATTAACATGGTGAGATTGTCAGCGAGTAAATAAGATACCGCAAATAAGCAAAATAGGGTTTCAGAGATATATAAGGTTTTTTTTCGCCCTAGTTTTTCAATGATGAGTCCACTAAAAGGACGCACAGCAATAGATGACACCATAAAGAGAGTCATTGCTAAACCTGCTTGTGCTAAATTACCACCTAAGTCATTTAAAATATAAATGGGTAAAATGGTGGTTTGAGCAAAGTAAAAGATAAATAAAAATAAATTATTGGCTAAACAAAGAATAAAGGATTTATTCCATAAATGTTGAGCATTTACAGTTGACATAAATAACCTGAATGTTGGGAGAGATGTAAAGAGCTAAAAAGTCATTTACTGAGAAAATATGTTTAATTTTAATACAATTAGATAAGAGAGTATAGTGTAAATATCACATTCAATAATGCAAAAAGGAATCATGATTGATTCCTTTTATATAGGTCATTTATTCATGTTGTGAATATAGCAAAATGTTTTATAAGCCTGCTTCATAATCTGTATTGCTGAGTAGTTTTTCTACATCATCAAGATTATCTGCTTTAATTTTATAAATCCAACCCTTGCCATAAGGTTCATCATTGACAAAATCAGGATCATCTTCTAGAGCAGAGTTAATTTCAACCACAGTTCCTGAAATTGGTGCATGAATATCAGATGCCGTTTTCACTGATTCAACGACACCTACTGCCTCACCTGCGGTGACTTGACGACCCACTTCAGGACTTTCAACATAGACCAAATCGCCTAATGCATCTTGTGCATGATCAGAAATACCAGTAACGATCAAATCACCTTCGATACGAACCCATTCATGTGTTGTTGCGTATTTTAATTCAGCAGGATGATTCATGCTAACTCCTTAAAAGCTTCAATTTATTTTTCTACGTGTTATACAGGTTTTTGTAACAAAACAAAAGATTTAAAACTGCTATAGATATGGGTCTTTACGCCAATTGCTTGGGCTACGTCCACTCCAACGTTTAAATGCACGACTAAAATTGGCAACATCGCTATAACCAAGTTCATCTGCAATTTGTTCAAGCGTATAGTCTGTTCTAGACAGTAAGGAAGTGGCATGTCGATAACGAACTTCATCCACTAAAGTGGAAAATGATGTACCTTCTGCAGCAAGTTGACGTTTCAATGTGCGATCAGACATGTATAAGCGTTCAGCGACATTTTCAATACTTAAATAATGCTGTTCAGAATGGGTTAAAATATCACGTACACGCATCGATAAACGGCGGCGTTCACCAATCGCAGACAGCTCCGCTTCACATTGATTAATCGCGATTTGACTGGCAATAGGGTCAGCATTGACCATTTTTAAACCCAAATAAGATTTATCAAAACTCGCAATCAGATGTGGTTGCTCAAAGCGCATATTATAACGACCTTGAAGTTTATCAATATATTTATCAAAGCCTTCAGGTTTTGGAAAATCAAAATCAATATCACCTTTAAGGTCATCAATGCCTGTCAGAGCAATCGCCATGGTCATAATACCAAAGGTCAGTCCCATCACAATTTCAGTTCTTAATGGCTCGATATCAATGTCGCATTGCAATTGTAAAGTGGCTTTTTCACCAAAAGTAGAAAAATATAATTGTAAAAATGGCATGCGTAGCTGAATGAAGCGATTCGCTAAGACCAAAGCATCGGTAATGTCATTGGCAGTCATAATCGCATAGCCAATAAAGCCATGAATAGAAATACGCATTTGCGTGCCAATCTGATAGCCGAGTGTACTTTCACCTGTCAATTTTAGGGCATGTTTAACCAATTCATTGGCAACAGGCGTGGCAATGCGACAATCTGGCTCAGCCAATTGTTCACTATCAAATGGAAAAGGCGCAAAAAAAGTATCAGCGCTGTAGCCCCATCTCGACACAATATCGAGTAATAAAAGTCCATAAACACCAGGAATCCCCTGATCTTGGCGAGCTGAAGTATTCTTCATATGCTATCCGTTGCTCTCAACATATGTGCTTAATTTACATATTGTCATGATTTTTAGAAAATAATGAAAAAATTGTAAGACAAGTTCTGGCTTTAAAGCTGGTCAAAGTCTCTTTTAAATACCACAATCTTGGTGGTAGAAATAAGCAATACGTCTTGATGCTGATTTTTTGCCTGCGTCACGTAGCTGACAATACCACGATCTGCTTTGGTTTTCGATGCTGTAATTGACACAATTTCAACTTCAACATGGATTTTATCGCCAACACGGGTTGGGCGTGGCCAACGTAGGCTTGAGTCAGAGCCAATCAAGCCATAAGCCACGGGAAAACATTCTGTCCAAAGACGCATGACGATGGCTGAAGTATGCCAACCACTTGCTGCTAAGCCTTTAAAAATAGGATGTTCAACTGCTTTTTCTGGATCAGTATGAAAAACTTGAGGATCATATTTCTGGGCAAAATCTAAAACTTCATCCAAGTTTACTTCGTATTCTCGGCTTTTAAATTGATCACCTACATTTAGATCTTCTAAATACAACATTTATTTATCTTCCTTTTCTTTCATACCTTGTTGTTCTACCAAAAAACCGCCTGTTTGTCTTTGCCATAAATTGGCATAAATGCCATTTTGTGCAATTAAATCTTCATGTGTGCCTTGTTCAACGATTTTTCCTTGATCCAAAACGATTAATCTGTCCATTTGCGCAATAGTCGATAAACGATGGGCGATGGCAATCACCGTTTTATTTTGCATTAAATCATCTAAACTTGATTGAATTGCCGCTTCAACTTCTGAGTCCAAAGCACTGGTCGCTTCATCTAAAATTAAAATTGGGGCATCTTTTAAAAATACTCGTGCAATGGCAATCCGTTGGCGCTGACCACCTGACAATTTAACTCCACGTTCACCGACATAAGCATCGTAACCTGTACGCCCACGGAGGTCAGATAACTGTGGAATGAACTCTTCAGCTTTGGCTTTTCTGACAGCTTCAAACATTTCCTCATCACTGGCATCAGGACGACCATATTTAATATTTTCAGCCACAGTACGATGTAATAGAGAAGTGTCTTGGGTCACTAAAGCAATATTTTTTCGCAAACTGTCTTGGGTGACATCCTCAATGTTTTGCCCATCAATAGAAATACGCCCATGGTTGATCGCATAAAAGTGTAGAAGTAGTTGAATAAGTGTGGATTTTCCTGCACCTGAGCGACCAACAATACCAATTTTCTCACCTGGTTTAATGTCTAAATTAAAATGATCAATCACGTTTTTATTATTATAAGCAAAACTAACATCTTCAAACTTGATATTGCCATGTTCAATGCGTAGTGGTTTAGCATCTTCTTTGTCTTGAATATGAATCGGTTTACCTAATGTATTCATACCATCCTGAATAGTCCCGATATTTTCAAACAACATTGAAGTTTGCCACATCATAAACTCAGCCATGCTGTTGAGTTTTAAGATCATTGCTGTAGTTGCTGCAATTACTCCAATCGCTGCATGTCCTTCTAACCATAACCAAACGGCTGTACCAAGAACTCCAAAAAACAGCACAAAAGTCAGTAAATTAATGCATATTTCATACATTGAGCCTAAGCGCATTTGATGAAATACAGTCACCATAAATTTTTGCATAGAAGCTTTAGCGTACTGACTTTCACGACCTGCATGTGCAAATAATTTTACCGTTTGAATATTGGTATAGGCATCGGTTACACGTCCTGTCATTTCAGCACGAGCATCAGCTTGTGCTTTGGAGATCGCGCCCAAACGAGGAATGAAATACCATGCAGCAGAAATAAATAGCCCTAACCAAACCAATAAAGGAATCAATAAAATCGGTGAAATTGCCCCTAAAACAACACTAATGGTAATAAAGTAAATAATGACATAGGTCACCATGTCACCCAAAATGACCCAAAATTCACGCACAGCTAAAGCGGTTTGCATCACCTTTGATGACAAACGTCCCGCAAAATCATTGTGGAAAAAGTCTAAACCTTGACGTAACAACAGGTTATGAAAACGCCAACGCAGGCGCATTGGAAAGCTGCTATATAGTACTTGGTGGCGAATGATGGACTGCATATTGGCAAAGAAAATATTGGCAAATAAGATCAGTGATAAAATGATCAGATTATTTTTGTGATTTGCAATAAAATTTTCAGGCGTAGACTGTGTGAGCCAGTCCACGAGATGCCCAATTTGTGAGAAAAAAATAGCTTCAAAACTGGCAGTTGCAGCAGTAAATAAGATCAATAAAACTAAATACTTTTTAACACCAAAAGCAGATTGCCAGACAAAGGCAAAGAAAGTTTTGGGTAAAGGTTCATTGAGTCCTTCATTTGGATAAGGATCAACACGATTTTCAAACCATTTTAAGAAGCTATTCATACAAAAAATCGGTATCCATTTGTTGTGGGGATTAAGTTTGTTGTATAAATACATGTATTTACATGCATAGGGAGAGACACGGTCTGCAACGCTTTAAAGGCAGGATAGCATGTGCAGGTTGCAATATTAAATCAAGATGGGGGCGTTGTAAAAATTTACAATATCAGAAAGCAGATCAAAATAAAGCGAAAATTGTTCGATAAGAAAATAGGTATGTATTTGAAAATAATGCTTTAACATATCAAGCAATTGCTCAAGACAAATAGTGTATTTGTAAAGTGGTTGGTTGAGCTAAAAATCATCAATACCTAAATCTTATATCATATTAAAAATTAGGTATTGAATTGAAAAATGGAACTTTTATTTTAAATTTTTAATGACTCGAGTGACTACCCCCCAAATCACCATTTCTTGACCATCTTGGAAGTGAATATCAGGAAATTCAGGGTTTTCTGCTTGTAACCATCTACGATCACCCTCAATCATGAGGCGTTTTACTGTAAAGTCATTGTCAACCAAAGCCACTACAATATTGCGATTTTTTGCTTCAATACTGCGATCAACAATCAAATCATCATCTACATCAATGCCTGCACCTAGCATCGACAAAGAAGCAACTTTAACCACAAAAGTGGTATTTGGATTTCGGATCAGATATTCATTAAAATCAATGGATTGTTCGGTATATTCCTGTACAGGAGAGGGTAAGCCTGCTGCGATTTTACTTTGTGCAAATGGAATAGATGCGGAGCTTTTACATTCAAAAATCGCGATAGATGCGACTTCACGAACTTTTTGTTTTTGTGCTTTGTTGCTTAAATATTGTTTAACTTCATTGACCTGCGATTTTGGAACACGAATAACTTCAGTTTCTTCTATAGCAGAAGATTCATTATTTACATCATTTGTCGTACTAAAATGTGTTAAATCCGTCATGTCTTTATTCTTAATTGGCTCAGTCTGTTCAAAGTCTAGCTTGATCAATTCTGAATATCAAATTTAAAATATATTTATTTTCAATAAGATAAATAAAATTATTTGAAATATTTTTGCAATAATGCTGTGTATGTATCGACTATACAATGTCATTACATATTTATTTTTACATTACATTTCATGATAAAAATCAATATGAAACAAGAGGGCTGGAATATTAAAAAAGTGGCTGTTGAATACCAATTTATCCAAAAAATAACAGAGGGGGGACATTTAAAATTCAAATACTGCTTTTAAAAATATCAAGAGATCATTACAGTAAATGCAAAGCTAAAAAATTGAGTAATTGATGAAATGGGATGAAATTGGTGAACAGCCTTGTCCAATCGCACGTACTTTATCGGTGATTGGTGATCGTTGGACATTTTTGATTATTCGTAATGCCTTTATGGGGATTCGCCGTTTTGATGATTTTCAGCAAAACTTAGGGGTGACACGGCATGTTTTATCGGAACGTTTAAAGCGTTTGGTAGAGCATCAAGTTTTGGTAAAAACACCTTATCAAGATCGCCAGCAACGTTTTGAATATCGTTTAACTGAAAAAGGGCGAGCACTTTATCCAGTATTATTGACCATGGCGAATTGGTCGGATCAATGGATGGATGCTGAGCTTGAACCTATTGTGCATTTTGTCCATAGCACCTGTCAGCATGTGCTCAAGCCTGTTTTGGTGTGTTCGGACTGTGGTGAATTGTTAGATGCACAACAGGTTAAACCTGTTTTTAATGTTGCTTTTATGCAAAAAGTGATGAAAAAACAGGCTTAAAATGGCTCAAATAATGACTATAAGCAATTGGCAGGTTTTGGAATGCCTGCCAAACGGCTTAAATGACGGGCTACCAAACCTGTTTGAAATTTGTCTTGTAGTACAGCATTGTTAATGTCAGGACTAACACTTTTCATTAAAAACTTAATCAAAGGGCGTGTCGCAGGCGAATGTCCAAATTGGTGATAAAACTGACGTACTGCTTGTAATATTTCAAAATGCCAAGCTGTTAATTCTAAATCTAAACTTTGCGCCAGTTGTTGTGCAACATCTTCATTCCAAATCGTGTAATCCACTAAATGACCATCTTGATCAAGTTCTAAATTCATAAAATAGCCTAAGTAAATGAGCTTACTCATTTTAAATGGGAGAAAGAGATTATTTTAAACTAATACAATGTTTAAAGTCTAAAGCTAAGTCCGCAAAAGCAGCATAAGAAAGAGTTTTCACATTTTCAGTCAATACTGTTGCGGTTAAATCTAAATCTGTTTCAAGCACATAGACTAAAGGGTGTTGTTGTATAGATGGATCTTGGGCAAACAGAACTGCATCACCCATTAAAACAATCGCATCATTTGCATTTGACATGTTTGTCCATTGTTCTAAACAGGTAGCAGTTTTGGAAAATTCAGATTGAATTAAAAATAAAGTTGGTTGTGACATGTTGAATTGCTCATTTCTAAACTTGATCGAAAGTGCTTGTTACCAATACAACACATGATCAAAAGATTGGATAAATTGATGATTTAAATCAATAAATTTAATTTCCTGTTGTGATTGCGTAACAAAAGGCGAATTTTTATCCTTATTTTCTACTAAAACAGGGGTTAAATCGTAAAACTCAAAACTATCCAACATGTTAGAGCCAAGTTTAAAAGCATGTTTCACACTGTCAAAGACTTGTTCTGATTTTAATAAACTCAGTGCACCATCTTGTAGTAAAACTTTGACTTCACTGCCAAAAGTTGCAAGCACCATGGTTGCTGCAATGCTTTCATTGACTTGGAAGGAAGTGAGGTTGGCTTGGGTTAAAATAACGAGTACAGTTTTCACACAATTTACCTTTGAATTGCAACACTTAAATAAGAATAAGACCCTAGAATTGAAGTAAGCGCTCACAGGACTCAACTGCATCAGCAAGTTCTCCTAGACCGACTAATTCAAAGCCTTGTGCAAGGTTGTGAGTTGATATTTGATGTCGTTGGGCATTTTCTTGATCTGTAATGCCCCGTGCTAGTGCAGCACTGACACAGACAGGTAAGCGGATGGCTAATTTCTGCCACTCGCTGCATAAATTTCGTTGATCATCGGGGAACCATTGCAATTTATTCGCAACAGATACACCATCTTGATAAAAGAAGACACGAAATTCTTGCTGTTTGGTATGCAGTGCTTGGGCTAAGCCTAAAGCATGCCAAGCATGAATGGAGCTAGGTGCAGAGGTAATTAGTAATAAAGTACTCATTGAAACTTCACTTGAAGACAAGGTGGCGTCATTTACACTTGATAAAAATAGCTAGTATACAATGATTTTAGGTGATATCTATACATTTTAAAATTAAAAAACAGAAAATTATAAAAATAATTTGTTTAAAAACATGGTATTATGATTTTATTTTTAATTTATAACAACTAAACCGTCACTTTAATTTGCTTAAAATTCCCCGTATTTTCTTCCAATTTGCTATTTTTTGACTAGAATAAAAGGTAATCTGCACCAAATCTACACCAAGAATGAAACTACCAAAACCGATACAACGTGGCTCAAGTTGGCGCATCACAGTTACTTTTGAGAATAAGCGATATTCAGCAACAAGGGATACAGCCAAAGAATGTGAACAATGGGCATCTATTAAATTATTAGAACTTAAAACTGGTAAAGCTGATTTAGAACAGGGAATAAAGCCTGCCTACCCATTTCAACAATTATGCGATAAATATTATTTAGAGCATGGCAAGCAAATGCGTTCAGCTCGAACAATTATGCTCAAGATAAAAAATCTTAATCGTATTGCACCCAATCTTGTCAATAAGTCTATTTATGACTTTAAGCCTAATGATATTGCTGAATGGCGAAATGCTAGAAAAAAGGAAGTTAAGGTTTCGACTCTAAGAAATGAACATGCTATTTATTCAGCTGTATTTACTTACGCCATGAAAGAACTTTTTTTGATTGAATCAAATGTTTGGCACACTGTATCAATGCCAAGTAAAACCAAGTCAAGAAATCAGCGTATATCACAAGAACAGCAAGACAAGATGCTCAAAGCACTTGGTTGGGATGGCTTAACTAGACCTGATGAGTCGAAGCATTATGTTGCATGGGCATTCTTATTTGCGCTTGAAACAGCAATGAGACAAGGTGAAATTTTAGCAATGCGAAAAGCAGATCTAAAAGATGGCTTTGTTCATTTGCCGATGACTAAGAATGGCGAATCAAGGAATGTGCCATTATCGAAAGAAGCAAAGAGACTACTTTCATTATTACCTGCAGATGCTGACAAATTGGTTCCGATCGATAAAGATATTTGTTGTGCAACCTGGGTGAGAGCTAAAAAGAGAGCAGAGCTTCCTTATATAAATTTCCACGATTCAAGGCATGAAGCTATTACAAGAATGGTTAAAATAAGAAAATTACCCGTTGAGGTTTTAGCAAAAATCACAGGGCATAAGACAATCGGGATATTGATTAATACTTATTACAATCCTGATGCACAGGACTTGGTTGAGATGTTTAATGACAGTGAGAGCTAATTAGCTCTCGGTCTGCCTCTTTTAGTTTTTGCGATGAGTAAATTGTGTGCCAGATTAGGATCGTATAGACACTTGCCCGAAGTGCCTTGATTTATAGAGGCAAGTCGTTCTCTGATTGTGTCGCGACTCAGGTTATAAGTTTTAGCAAGTTGAGCTACGGTAACCAACTTCACTTCAACTTCTTTTAATTCTTTAACTATAGCACCACCAAAGTCTTGCCCTAGCGTAATCTGCGGAGGGGTTGCACCTTCAAAGGTGACAACGTATTTTTTAAGCGCTCCCATCAATCTTCCTCCTGAACTTTAAGCGTTGATTGATTTTCATCACACCACCTTTCCTGATGTCAAAAGGCAAATATCATTTTCAATTTTAAATTCAGCACTTTGTAGAATTACCTTAACTGTTTTTACACTCAGTCTAGATGCCGTCATCAATTGACTTACCGATAATCCAAATGGCTCATTTTGCAGAACTTTGATCACTTTATTTTTTGCATTCTCAAAATTCTTACTTGCAACCTCTCTTTGAAACTCTTTAGCTGAATCCATTACCAACTCCATACTTCAAAATTAATTACAATCGTTCCGTTCACTACCAATAAAATTTCAAGAAAAAATAGAATCCATTCCATTTACTCACCTTATTTACCGACCATCCCAATTTTGAGTTTCTTCATAACTAACCAGATCTGCACGACGTTGGTTTGCATAGCTAAATAAACGCGCTTGAACTCTTTCATCAGACTGCTTAATTTCCGTTTCTAATATTTCAAGTTCTTCAAGGCTTTGCGCGTTATTAATACGAACCATTAGTGATGATTCAGACTTTGCAGGTGAATCAAGTTCAGCCAAACGCTTATGAATTGCATCAATTAACGGTTTACGCTGTTCTTCGGTCCACGATTTTGTATAACCAGTGAGAGCAGTTGCTTCTGCAGGTGTTTGTGCATTTGCAGCTCGATCAATTAGGTTGTTTAAAAGCTCTTGATATTTGGTATCCGCTTCTTTGACCAAAGC
>NZ_LQXQ01000082.1 GCF_003268395.1 Acinetobacter sp. CFCC 10889
TACAGCCTGCATTGCTTCAGCAGTCGTACTGAGTAAACGATAAATACTGCCCGTGGTAAGTTTGACGTTAGAATGGGTTTTCTTGGTCAGCTCAATACCCGCAATGACTGTTTCTTTGATGTGCCCATAGTGGTTTAAAACAAAGCCAGCCAGTGCCACGATTGCATTTGCGGAGAAAGTAACTTTTGACATTTAAGCCTCCAATACATGAGGCAGTGGCTTTTTACGGTTTTGGTCAATAAAACGAGCAATCACGCCCAAAACTGACAATACCGCAATCACTTTAGTCTGTGACTCGACTGGCAATAAAGCCATCACTTCAGGCGGGATACCAAATACAGCGATATAGCCAATGGCTGCAAACACCCAGTTCGATAACCACAGCCAACCTTTACGCCAGTTTTGAACAAGCCAGCCCACTTTATGTTGTACCAATTCAGCCGATACAAACTGAGCTGAGGTAGCTGCCAGTTCACCTTCCAGCATTTCAACCCGCTTTTGATGATGCTTAGCCTGATTCAAAAGCTGCTGGTCTTTATCCGCAATTGCGGCTTGTACAGCATCATCAATACGACGCTGCACTTTGACAGATTGAGGGGCTTTACGAGTAGGCTTAACCATTACTTCGCTCCCCAAGGAATCTGAAAATGCGGACCATCAATAAAGGCAGAACGTCCATCTTTTTTACGTGCAGCCACATAGCCTCGACTGGCTTGCTCACTGACTGAACCCAGTTTGCTATCTTGAGCAAGTGGGGCATATTGCGACATTGCTGTGCCCCAACAGCCACCCCATTCGATTTTGATCTTGAGTTCATCAGCAGCTTGACGCATTGCTTCAGCGATTTTGTAATAATGATTCCAGTCCCATGAGGGTACGCCTTTAACCAATGCCAGCAGATCAACAGCATGACCTGTCAAATGACGACTATTTGATGTTTGACTTGCACCTGAAGCCACCAACTGTGCTTGGCGAGATTTAGACCGTAAACCTTCATTGACACGAAAATCGACTTCGGTCAGTTCAATCGCACGTTCAACCACTTTCACAAGGTCAGTATGGACACCTTGGAAACGTGAACGGCTGAGCTTGGATAAAATAAATTTTGGTTGATTATTATCCATTGCAATAATCCCTTATAAATTAACTTACTGTTATTTTTGTTTTTTATCGTTCTAAAATTTAGGGGGAACGGCTTCCCTTATCCAAAAATAAAGCCGCTATTTTAAGCGGCTTTTTAAGGACTAATATCCAAACATATCCAACTGTTTGTCATCTTTTTTCTTTTCCTGTTCAGGTTGTCGTTGTCTACGTTTAATTTCTCGAATCCAACGATTGCTGACATTATACTTTTTAGCAAGTTGATCATTGCTTAAAGTTGCACTGTCTTGCTTAATTTTTTCATCTCTTAAAAACTGAGCATAATCCGCAGCCAGTGGAATATAAATTGTGTCTCCATCCCAGTACTGGCAGATTTGCTTTAAGTTATTAAAGCCGATTAAATAAGCTAATTCATGTCGATCATTCACCATTTTAGTGGTGGGAATATGTAGATTTTGTCCTCCATACTTTTTGACTAAAACAAGGGCAGTGCTTAAATCCGTTAGTCTTACGATGGTTTGTAAAGACTGGGGAAGTTTATCTAAAAATTCATCCATCTTTCTTTGCCCTCCGTTGTTTGTCTTTTTCTAACGCTGCTACGAGCTTCCACAGTTGATGCTCAGTGCAAAACTGCACACGTTCTTTACCAAACATATTTTTGGCGCAACCATGTGCATAGTTCCAGTGCCGACCAGCATCCGCAAGCAGGGCTTCAATCTTATTCACAAGGCTTTCTTTACTTTCTTTAACATCGGGCTTTTGTCCAAACTCTGTTTTACCAGCAGTGTTTTTACTAAACCCAATCGACTCCATGTGTTTAAGTACCTTGACCAAGCCGTCATCATCAAGGTCTTTGGCAGATCGGCTGCCGCCAATCTGCTCCAACATATCCCGATAAGTGTCTTCATCTAAGTTAAGTTGTTTTTTACCCATGTGGATTGCAGCCAATCTTGAATTACGCAACTTACTCACTTGGCACTCCTCCCACCAATTCTACAGATTCAGAGACTTTTAAAATGTGATTCAGTGCAGCTCGTCCTGTAGAAAAGTGACTGCCTCTATATTCAAAAACGTGATCTAAGTTTGGAAAGAACTCCTTGGCACGTCTTTTGCCAAATTCTTTAAAAATTTTGGCTTTCTTAGCGGGTGGGTACATTGCTTTTTTACGGACAGGTAAAAATTTTGATTCAGGATACTCTTCTGGTTTGATCATCCAAGCACTTTTCATCATGTGATTAATATAAATACCAATCGCAAGCTTAAGGTCTTGAACCCGCTCTAAAGCAAGGCTGACACGATAACCGTCACACATTAAGACCACTTGCGAAAATTGACTATTTAACTCTTTTAGAATGTATTCTCTTTCAGCTTTAGTGAGTGTTGCCATTATTAAAATACTCCCACAGTTGCTTGAACCAAACCACCAATACCGAGGCAACCAATAGATGCAGAACACAAGGCTTTCAGTATAAAACCACGCTTTTGGTGTGAGGTGTTTTGTGTCAGTTTTTGGCAGAGCCACGCTTTTTTAGCTTCCTTAAAACAGGTCACTAAACCCACTAAAAATACAAAGAAATATGCAAGGATTAGCATGAGGCAGACTCCCTTGATAATTGCAATGAATTAACAGCATCTAGCACCTTGATCACACAGTCATACTTCAACTTATTTTGACTCGAATGCGAAGGGTTAAAACAATTAATAAACCCACTAAAACTTGGGTATTCACCTTGTTCATCTAGCCAATTGTTAAATTGATAAGCCAATTCAAAGATTTCTTTACGAAACTTTTGTGTTGCTTTTTCATGCTTAATTGATTGACGATGTTCTTCAATTATTTTTACTTCAGCATTCGTGATACGCATCGTTTTCATGATGTTTCCTTAATTGCATCCACGACTTCAGGTGGAAGTTGTTCAACTTCTTCATTTTTAATAATCACTTTTGTTTCTCCTTATAAGTCAGCATTTCGACACCAGTTGTCATACCACCATGTTTTATTGAATCAGCCATGATGCACCTCTTTAAAAATACTTTTTTCAACGTCTTGAATATTGATAGATTTAATACCTGAAAAAATATATTGAACGTCAAATCCTAGTGTTGCCGCAGCGGCTAAGGTTGTTGATGTCATTACAGTTTTAGCATTTTCATTTTTTCTTAAGCCTTCACGACTTATATTTAAAACATGTGCTAAATTTCTTTGACTCCACCCTAAGCGATGGCGTTCTTCAACAAAGCGATTTGCAATTTCTTGCATTTTGGTATTACTATTTGGTTTCATTATTTAAATCACCATTAATAATGTGTTGTTTAAATAGGCGGTATTGCTGTACCGTCTAACCTTGGCGCTGGGCTAAATATGTGTTTAGTTCAGCATTCGTGATACGCATTGTTTTCATGACGTTTCCTTAATTGCATCCACGACTTCAGGTGGAAGTTGTTCAACTTCTTCATTTTTAATAATCACTTTTGTTTCTCCTTATAAGTCAGCATTTCGACACCAGTTGTCATACCCATTAAAAATGCTCGTTGAAAAATCTCTTGTTTGGTTGCTTTTGGATATTTCTTTAAAAAAATGCCAGATTGCTTTTTTGCAAGTGCTTCTGCTGCATTTACAATATCTAGTGGTGATGCCATAATTTTCCTCGCTGCTCGTCAGTACCAGTCCACGACGACTGGCAGACACAGGCACGAATGCCTATGTTTCGCTTATGCTTCTAAATGCTCAGCTATTGCTTGATCAATCGATTCACGAGCTGTATAAGCCTCAGCAATAACCTCATCGTCATCGTTATAAACATAAAATTTCACTTGATCAGGTGTTGTATTCCAACGCTCCACCCGATAGCGGTTTTCAATTAAAAACTGTAATCGCTTTGAATCTGTTGTAATTTCATATTCACCGTTTGGTGTATCTAGGATAATTGGAAATTTCCCAAACATACCTCCAGCAGCTTTTAAGCCAGCTAAAAACATGTCTTTGTCACGTCCAGTGATTTCGATAGTTCCATTTCTATTTTCAAGTTTTAAAGTTTGAATATCTGAATCGGCTGCACCATTAATTGTATTGATTGATTCATCAAACCAATCTTTAAGGGTTTCAATAACTTGAGTGATATCTGAGTTAACCATTATTCACCGCCTCTTTAAGTTTTGAACCTGCTTTGAAAGTTGGTGCTTTAGTTGCTGGTATCAGCACTGTTTCACCAGTTTTAGGATTACAACCATTACGTTCTGCACGGTCTGTAATTTTGAAAGTACCAAAGCCTTTTAATTCGACTGTTCCACCTTCAGCTAAAGCCTTGGTTACACCAGACTCAAAAGCCTCTAATGCTGCTTTTGCCTGTGCAGTACTTAAATTTGCGGTTTGAGCGATATGCTCTACAAGTTCTGCTTTATTCATAAGATTTTTCCTTCATAATTATTGGGTTGTAATTTGTTGAACTTTAGGCTTGGTCTGCGCTAAGAGCGCCTTTCCAAGCCATATAAAACTTATCTAACTCAACATCTAAGAACTCATCGCTCTCAGTGTCGTAATCAAATGCTGGCATCAAGATTGCTCGCTCACCGTTGATAACTTCAGTGTGTGACCAAGCCATATCGACTTCGTACCAGTTTTTAAATTTTTGAGGTTCTTCTGGTAAACCTTCGTCACCATCCTCAATAATGTTTTCACCTTCAAAACTCATAGTTATTTCCTTTAGGACTTGGGGGACTAAACATTGGCAAAGTCAAGCGAGATAGCTTGATATTTGCCGTCTTTATCACGCTCATAAAAGCGCACATAACTTTTGCTATCGACGATATTGATGCTTTCAGCAATAGCATCCATTGCTTGCAGCCACTTCTCGTCCTTAATGTCATGGCGACGTAAGCCAAGCACACGACCTGTTGAAATCTCTCCTTCTTTGTCCACCTGAAAAGCATCAAGGATCAGGACTTTCAAATGATCATTCGAGTCCGCAGACCACGACTGGATACACTCATCGATCAAGACTTTGGCAGCCTGTAGACGCTCATCAAAACGGATAGAATCCTGAATTTGGCGCACGATTTTGTATTGACCATCAAAGCTATAAAGTGTGATGTTGCCTTTGTTTCCACCGAGATGAACGTCATACTGTTCAAGCGACAGATCAACAAATGCGGCAATATCACCAAACGCCAAAGCCTTAAACTGCTTTAACTGTTGCTGTACTTCTTTCACGTTTTTGATCAGGCGACTCACCAGTGCATCACGCTCAAAATCAATCGGCTTGATAGAGCTTTCAGGTACTAAGCGACCTTTACTGTCTTGCTTGAATCCCTCTGGGATTTGAGTAACTGCATTCATAAATAATTCCTAATTAACGAAAATGTTTTTGCTTTGCTTCAAATTTGGTTTGACACTCGATACAACGGGTCACACCACCTAACGCTTGGCGTTGCACTGGAATATCTTCACCACAGTCATCACATTCATGTTGGCTCTGCGCAGAAAACTGAGTACGAGCTAAAATTTGCTGTTCCAATTGATGCGCTTGAAATTCTTCAGCCATCTCTACCAAATCAACCACGGCAACCTCCAAACGTTAAAATAAAAAAACCAAACCCAATCACCACCACCCAAAACAACAGACTTAAAACCACACCATTTTTAAAATTCAAATCCATTGCTTTATCCTTATTTTTCAATTTTATAAGTGCATTTTTGACATGATCGCCAGTGCCGCATTTCAGCAGGGTTCTGGGTCGGTGCATCCCGTTCCTGATAAGCCCGACATTGCAGTCGGCTGATCTTGGTTTTTAAAAATGGGCATTCAAAATATCCAAGCGTTTCTAAAACTTTTTGTTCAATGAGTGCCGTATTGCCGTTGTACTTACCTCGCAGAGCCAGCGAGAGAGAAGGGCGGGCATAGCCCAGCTCCTTCGCCACTTTGGTCATGCTGCCGATTTCTTCAATACGGGCATACACCAAACGCTTCCACTCTGGATCACAAGCATGGAGCGGGATTGTATTTGACATATAGCAATGCTCCGTAAGTGATAAAATTCAGAACAATCAATGCAATGACGATGCTTCTATATGTCAGTTGCACACGTTTTTTCGCTTGCAAAGCCAAGCTCAGTTCACGTTTGCACTTATTCAGTTCAAGGCTTAAACGTAGACGGTCTTGCTGAATAAAACGTTGAGGACAACGTGTAACTTTTAAATCCAATTGATTCATGCCAAAAACTCCCCGTCCATTTCTGCGCCATACTTACGCTCAGCTTCCAAAATTGGCGTATCTTGGTACATGATCAGACTCAAGTTATAGTCGAAAACTTGCAGCGCACGTCGTACTGAAGGTGGACGTGCCCCCGTATTCATATTCGGTAAAAGACGATATTTTGTTTGCCCATTTTTGCGATAAGTAGGCTTACGAGTGATTTCTAAATAGCCCGCCTGAAACAATGCTTTGAGATATTGCGTTGCAGATGTTGAGTTGATTACCAGTTCATCTGTACTTGCCACTTTTGCAAGCTCATCTGCTGAAAAAGCCTGTTTGGTGATACGCAAGGTATTCCACATCGCTTGTGATGAAGAACGTTCTTCAATGATTTCTCCATTCTTACGAACAGCAGGCGCTGTATAACCGCCGTCCTTATCTAATTTGAAATAAATCATTTCAATAGCTCTGCTTTTTCCACGACGAGGTGTCCTTTCAATTTCTGAAATAATTCCCGCTTTTTTTAATGCCGTGATATAACTATGTGTACTCGAATAGTTAATCTCTGCTGCAAGGCTAATATCTTTAGTCGAGAAGCGCTGACTTGATTTCCGTATCTCATTCCACAATCTTTGACGTGGCGATTGATACATTTCTCCAAGCTTTAAACGTTTTACTGTGACTTTTTGCTTACTATCCATAATCTCGACTCCAAAGCTTAAAATGAGCGTGGTTTAGGGCTTTCACCCGTAATAAAACCATGTGGCAAGATTTTTTTGAGGTTGCTCAAGCTGACCGAGTCTTCACCCTGTTCAAGCGCTAATTCACACAGGTTTTCGAGGTTACTGGAGACACGGCGAGTCGAACCTTTGACCGTTGCAATCAACATTTCAAGAACGGGATCATCAATCTCGATATCCGTTGCATAAACCTCTTTTAACAATCTACAATCGTTTAGATTTGTTGGTTCAGCACCCGCCCAATGATGTACACGACCATGAAAACGTTCCCATTTCTCTAACTTCTTCGGCAGTAATTCCTCCCCGATAATTAAAATTGTGCCTTGAGATGCTTCGTAAATATCACGCACAATTTCAACTTTATTGCCCTCAACCAAGTAATCAAACTCATCAATAATCAACGGCTTATTAGTTTTAGCCAGTTCACCAGCCACGATTTCCATCATGTCATTGATGGTTTTTGGTTCAGGAATGGACATCTCACGCAGTACGGCTTGTAAAAATGATTTTTTTGAATAAGTCGATTTCACTTGGACGTAATACGCACCAAGTTTGTTTGCCACATAATTCGCCGCAAATGATTTCCCGAAGCCCGATGGACCGTATAAGCCACCAAGCCCAGGGAGGCTTGCGCTACGCTCAGTCATGCGTTTGACCAAGTCATAAAACAACGCAATGTTACGAATTTCGGCAATGCCTTTATTGACAGAATTACTCATTTAATGCATCCTTTAGAAAAGTTTGTTGTTCTTTAGTTTTGCCCTACAAAACTAAAAGCCATTTGAAATACGCAGTTGCTCAGTATTTTCCATGTGCTGTTGCAACTGCTGATCTTCACTGCACATCCGTTTAAATAGTTTGGAAAGTTGGAAAGTCTTCCAAAACTTCTTGTCCTCCTCATTAATGTCTTGATTCGTTAAAATTTTCTGATCTATACCGATCCAACGACCAACCTTGTCATCTATATGATTCGTAATTGGAACGCCTTCAGCTTCATCTGAAATTTGATATTTCACTTCTTGAATGAGTTGTTTAGGTTGAACCTCTATAGCGTTTAACTCGTTGAATAATTCTTCACGTTCACGTTTCGGGAATGTAATCACAGTCTGATTTTCAAGATGTTCAATCACTTGCTGAGGATTCAATTCTTCAATGACTTCCGCTTGTTTTGCTGCTAAGCGACGTAAACGTCCCGCAGCACGCTGTTCTCGAGCTTGTTCAATGACTGTTTTAGGGAAGTAATCACGTTTGTTTGCATTCCACTCAGCGATACAAATCAAGCGACCATCCATGTCTCGGACTGTGACTTTCTCAGCGTTATGAATGTCATAACCGACCTGCACATACTCATCATGAAACTGCTCAAGATCACGATGAAAATAGCGATTGGTAAACAGTTCGATTTCACAACGACGTACTTTGCGCTCAATCGTTGGACGGAAAAAGTTTTCCATATCCCAGTTGTCGATCCGATCAATTGGATTCTCGTCATCTAACGTTGCAGCCCACATTTCTAACGGGGACATATAACGATTTTTCAGGGTAACTGGGTCAGTGATCCGCTTTAAGCTGCTATGCGGCTTATTGTTATAGTCAGTCACGACTTTCTCAGCGAATACCACAAAATCAGCAAACTTCATTAATGCTTGCGATTGCCCAAACTGGATAATGTCCTTACGAGTCAGCTTATGAACTTTATTGCCTGCTTCAGCATCCATGTCTTTGCCGATATAGGTTGGCAAGGTTTTAGCGGCTTTGACCCACAGCGTTTTATGACTTCGCTCAATCAAACCTTTGGCTTGTGAGTTATATGGCAGCGCATGCGATACCGTCACATTTAAACGACTTAAAATACCGTTACCACGACCTGTTAAAACCGCATTCTTATAGCCTGAACCATTGTCGACATAGAACATCGCAGGAATGCCACATTCAGTTGCCGCCATCCTTATCGCATCAAGTACTGCCCATTTATTCTCTGATAAATCAATCGACCAGCCGACAATACGACGACTTGCCACATCAATAATCGCTGTAATCTCAGGACGAAACGGTTTGCCATGAATTGGGTGTGCTATTTCAGCATCAAAACAATGACCATCTGCGGTATAAACATCTGTTGGCAGCATGTTTTCAGTATCACGACGCACAAAGCCCTTGATATTCTTGATTTCACGGCTACCCATACGACCTTTTTGTACATCGACATTGCCCATCTTTTCATTCAAAAAACGATAAGCTTGGGCATAACTAGGGCAGGCAATACCATTGCCAAGGTACTGAGGAAGCAGTTCCAAACAAGCGGTCAAAGTCGGTTTTTGTGGTTGCCCCCACAGTTTCAAAAGCTCAACCGCCCAAGCAGGAATCTCAGCAACAGCACGAGCCTTTGGTGCAAGCAAAGACAACACATTGATCTTATGCAACTCTGCATCTTCAACTGCTTTGATCCAGTCGAACACTGAACGACGGCTCACAGTACGCTTATCACCTGCCTTGGCATTCGCTTTTAAAATCGCTTCTAAAATTTCAGGCAATAAAGTCCCTGCATCAGCATCTACAATCATTTGCTCAATGACATTTGTCTTTTTACGACCTGATCTGACTTGCTCTTGCACATAACGCACCACAAACAAACGGTTTTCTGCGATCTCGATTTGCCAATTTTGGAGAGAGTTCACCGCTTGCATTGTATTTGGCAGTGCAATAGGTGAAACCAAATCATTTATATTCAAATTTTTGGGTTTTAGATAATTTTGAATACTTATAGCAAGATCAGTAGGAATCATGTACTTCCGAGTGAAGCCATTACGTCCAATAGATTTCTCCTCTACAAACTTCCAATTATCACGTTTAGCCCGATACTCGAAACCTTGACGGTTATTAGGGTAACTAGCATTTTGCATATTAGATTGCAATTCTACTAATTCCTGAATACTATAGAATAATTCCATCATTGAGCTCCTCGCTGACGCTTGGCAACTCGTGGATAAATTCTTTTATTATTTTCAGTCCAACGTTCAGGGAATAAGATGTGTAAAGGTATCCCTATGAATTCTGAAATAATAATTTCACCGATTTTGCTTGGTTTATCGAGAGCATTTCGGACTGTTTGTGGTGCGACATCATAAGATTCAGCTAATTGCGTAAGATTTTTCCCTTTACGTGTAATAGCTGCTTTTATAGCGTGTCGATCCCAAACCTGTTCTTTGGGTAATTTAGGTATTGATCCCATTTGAACTCCCTAGCCGCAAGGCTTTTTTTTATACTCGTTAGAAATGGCGAATGCCTTATCTAACAGCATAGTAATATGCAAAATTATTCAAATCAATGGTTTTGCATATAAAAAATATTCAAAATCATTCAAATATTTGTATGTTTTTGATTTTTATTGATATATTTTTTATGCAAAATGAGTATTTTTTGCATTTAGGTTTTGCATTTAAGGTGTGTGATATGCAAAAAGATAAGGCTATAGAAAATGAACAATTTTGGGATCGAATGGATTCTTTGATTGGAGATGAGCGACCTTATCCGTGGGCGGAAGAGAAGGGAATTAACCGTTCAGCTTTCCAGTCTGCTAAAACTAGAAAAACAAAGCCTCTACCCAAAACAGTAAAAGATTGGGCAGAGAAAATAGGTTGTTCATATGAGTGGTTGAATACAGGAGAGGGTGAACCATTTTCTCAAGTGGCTCAACAAAACCGAGCAGAGCAGGTTAAAGCAGCATTTACTGACAAAATTCAAAGCATGCCACTGCTAGATATAACGCCATTACAGCCAAATGAGATCAACAAAGAACTGTTAGAACAATGCTTCGATCTCACCGATGGCGTACTAGAAGCAACC
>NZ_LQXQ01000083.1 GCF_003268395.1 Acinetobacter sp. CFCC 10889
CCTTATTTTTATCAAAATGGGGGGTTGCATTAAATTTTAAATGAGCAATCACCATTCTCAAAATTTTATTTCATCTTCATTTTCCTTTCATGTGCATGAAATTTGCATGGTTTTAAATAACTTAAAACCTAGACAATGGAGGATGAAATGAATAAAGACCCACGTATTGAAAAAATTGAAAAACTCCTCGATAAATTTGGCAATATTGCTGTAGAAGCCTTTCATTATTTAGCACTTTTTATTATCGGTTGTATGATCGCGTGGTCGGCAGTGCATACCATTATTGATATTTTAACCGTAAAAAAATACGCTACCATTGATGATATTTTATTGTTATTCATTTACTTAGAATTGGGTGCAATGGTCGGAATTTATTTTAAAACCAATCACATGCCTGTCCGTTTCCTGATTTATATCGCCATTACCGCACTGACCCGTCTCCTCATTTCCGATATTCAACATGACCATAAAGCGGATATTGATCAACTCATTATTACAGGCTCAATCCTGATTTTAGCCATTTCAATTCTGATTGTGCGCTTTGCCTCTTGGAAATTTCCTTCTGTGATTCGGGAAAAGCACCAAGATCAACCACTTCCTTATGGTAAAACGCCAAAACCTGAGGATGATGAATTGGCTTAAAAATCAAAGGTTTTACAAAAATCCACCTCACCCTAACCCTCTCCTCAAGGAGAGGGAATTATCTTAGTGATTGATATCAATTTATCTAGCGATCATTGGGAATCTGTACATAACGTCCATTTTCATAGACCCAATGCATCCCCACTTGTGGATCAGGCAAACCATAACGGCGCCAATCACTAATCAAGGTATATTGCGAACTTTTAATCATCCCATTTCCATTGACATAACCATAGCTGTTTCCAGAGTAGGTTGTCTGTGTTGGAAATTGATGATTATAAATAATCGTTACACCATTTTGTGGTGGATAGACAGGATAAGGCTGATTGGGATAATTTTGATGCGGATAATGTGGATAGCTCGGATAAGTATTACCCCATTGCCCATAACTTTGTGGTGGTCGAATCGGAATTTGTTGACTTTGGGTCAAACCATTTCGATCTGTATATTGATAAGTCGTTGTCGGAACACGATGCTGATGACGTTCAACACTACGATAGCCCGCCCAATCTCGTGCATCTGCATAAAGTGTGGTTGAAAATGTACTAAACGTCAGGATCATAGTACTCAGGTTTAATAATTTCGTCATTTCAACCTCCACAATCAAATAATTTGACCTCTATTTTAATGTTTAATTTGAGATGAATCATGGATATTTTACATACAATCTGAAATATCATTTTGGCATTCTCATGATTTCATTTAAGCCATTTAAAAGACAATCTGCTAAGATATTGTTTTTCGTTGGATGGATGCTGTACTGTGGCTGAACTGAGTTTTGACCGTTTACATCAATTTTTTTGTAAAGTACCAAGTGTGCAAAAAGCTTTTATTGACAGTTATGGTACAGATGGAAAATCAGCTTGGTGGTTTAAGTTTCAGATTAATATCGAGCATCCTTTGGCTTGGCAAACAGTGCAAGAGTTAGGTCATGTGCTGAATTATATTTCTAAAAATGAACGTCTTCCGACTCAATTCTTGCCTGTTTCTCCACCACCTTATATGAATGGTGAAGCTAAACAATTTTTAGCGTGGGTGATTCAGTGTAATCATGCTGATTTTCCACCCGATGTGGTCTGTGACTGGTTAGAAGCGCGTTTACCACAGCCAGTTGATGATGAAAGTCAGTGGAAAATTAAAACTGATTTGCACGAATTGGATAAAATCTCAGATAAAGATTTGGATAAAATGGTTCCACCAAATCCACAGCCATAACAATCTATAAAAAATAAAAAGCCAAAGTTTAACTTTGGCTTTCACTTTTAATTATTCTTCTCCAAGCCCTACAGCCTTTCTAAAATTTTGATCATTATTTTCAATACGATCTATAAGTTGCTGTACTTCTGCTGCGATTTTTGGATCTTTCTTAACTCCAATACCTTCAGCATAAGCTTGATATGCCATCGGTAAAATCTCTTCATCTCTGCTTCCATTTTGGAAGGCAATACTTGCCCATTTATAACTTTCTGGCTCATCAAGAACCCTTGCTAAATTTTGCATAGCTACGACATAACCTAATTGAGCAGCATGTAAATATAACTTTTCCGCCTGCTCTTGATCTTGTTCTTTTTTACTTTCATTGTTGTACCAAACAGCTAATGTATTCATCGCTTCCACATCATTTAGTTGAATGGCTTTTTCTAAATACTGAATCCCGAGTTTAGGATTTGGCTTTTGTTTTTCATCATCAGGATATAAATAAGCATCACCTAGTGCAGTCAAAGCAATAGGATTGTTTAATTTTGCAGCTTTTTCATACCAAGGCTTTTTATCTTTGAATTCTAAATGATCTTTTGCTATGTATATATAAGCATCGCTATAGCCTTGTTTTCCTTGCTGAATATAGAAATCTTTTATTTCTTTCTGAAGTTTTTCAGAAAATTTAGCAAATTCCTCTGCCTGATTCCAACCAATTTTATTCAAAAGATCGGTTTTTTGCTTTAAAGTTGGTTGTGCTATTTGTTTATAAGTTTGAATTTCTTTAAGTACATTATTATCATACATCTGACTAAATTCTTGCGATGATGGTGCTTTCATTTTCTTTAAATCATCATCTCCACAACTTCTTAAGCGGTAACCTGCATCCCATATATCCCCTAAACGATAACCTTGATATAGCCATTGACATTGTTCAGCGCTGAAGTTTCTATAGTTTATGGGCTGATCTAATAAATCAGACATTACAATATATGCTTTTGGGTCTTTATTTTTGATTCCCTTTGCAATCACAGGTTTTAGTGCATTGATTTCTTTTTTCATTTCAGCAGCCATATAAAAAACTTTCAATGCACTCTCATCTGACAATATTTGACTGATTGCATCCCAATGTCCTAATTTTGCAGCTTTTAAAGTCAACATTTGATACATCTTATAATTTTCAGGTACATAGCTAAATTCATTGCTAGGTGAATAATAATGACCTAACAAATACATCGCCTCAGCATCCCCTTCATCCACTGCTTTTTTCAGCAGTACAATCGCTTTTTGATGATCAATCCCCACTTTTTCACTGCCTGTTTGCAGTTCTTTGGCTTGAGTCACAAGAGGATTTTCGGCAAAAGCAAATGGTGAAATAAATATCCCACAGACAAGAATTGATTTTAATAAGGTCGTTTTGAATTTTTTCGAAGATTTATTTTTCAACATAGAAAGCTCAATTTTTTTAATTAAAATATTTTGAGCAGCAATTATGCACTGAATTGTAAAGTATTCAGTGCATAGTTTACAAATTTATAAATTAAATCAGAATGTTGACAGCCCACTCCACTCCATAAAACGATAAACACCATATTTAAACTTAGATTCATCCGCAAATTTACTATAGTCCACACTCATATTGCGACCATTCAAATTTGACCAAGCTGTATTAAAATACTGATCGGCATCAATGAAAACTTGCTGTTGCGGAGCACCGATAACACGTAAATCCGTTTCTAAATTATAATTTTTTAAATTACGTGCAGTAAAATTCGCTGAACCCAAAATCAATTCAGCAGATTGCGCATTACGTTTCACAATCATTTTGCTATGGCATTGCTCACCTTGAGTATTACACCAACGCACATCAACACCCGCATCATGCAACTCAGAAGCCACTTGGCGATTTGGAATACCATTTTTCTGGCGACCAAATGCATCTTTGTTTGGATCTAATAGAATACGTAATTTTACGCCACGTTCTTTAGCCTCAATTAAACCTTTGACAATCTTACGTTCCGACAAATAAAACATTGCTAAATCAATTTGATCATTGGCTTTAGCAGAGTCAATTAATTTCAATACAGCCTCATAAATCGCTTGCTCGGTCAGCACTTGTACTTGCGGATTGGCTTTATTTTCTGGCAATTTACCAAATACTACAAATGGTGTATCTCCACTCGACATCTGCGCCACAGGTTGTTCGGACTTCAATACATCTGTTGCAATTGCCCCATTTACCAACAATGCAACATTGGAATGGCGAGAGCTTCCATCATGTGGATTTGCCGAAGTGACAATAGTTTTCCAACCCTCGTCAGTATCAACCACAATGGTTTTACGATGATTGGCTTTAAAATTAAATAAATTTAAATAGCTACGAATCGTGATCGGCTCTTTGCCAAATGGATTATTTAACCAACCTTTTTCAGCATTATTACCCAAATCTTGACAACATAAATACCAAAAACCAGACCATGTTGGATTTGAAG
This sequence comes from Acinetobacter sp. CFCC 10889, assembly GCF_003268395.1. GTDB lineage: Bacteria > Pseudomonadota > Gammaproteobacteria > Pseudomonadales > Moraxellaceae > Acinetobacter. Next base: position 4,332 of record NZ_LQXQ01000083.1, read on the forward strand.
TACGCAGTGGCGTAAGATTGGTTTCAATTACCTCAATCCCACCTTGACGTAATTTACGATATTGTTCAGGAGCAATACCCCCATAAACCGAATTGATTGGGTCAGTAATAAATTTAATTTCAAGGCTTGGATTGACAATTTTTTGGTTAATCAAGGCTTCCGTCAATTGATGAGTTAATGCTCTTTGCTGAATTTTAGACTCACCAACTTCACTGTTAAATAAAAACATATCAACCACAATGGTGGTTTTAGCGTGTTTAATCAGTTGCAGGATTTCATCAAAAATATGTTGATCAATCTGTTGCTTACCTTGTGCATCCATATACGTTTCATCTGCAATAAATTGCACATCAGCATGCCTTAAAGGTCCTGTAAAATTCAGCCCTTGTGGCATAGGTTTTACTGTATGATAAATCGCAGAAGATAAATAACCCAATGCCAATACAGCAAAGATTAAACCTAAATAACGACGTTTTGACCAATTCAACTTCGTGTGAATTTTATTGAAGATACGCATATTAAAAAACCTAGTCTACTGCTGTCAGACTAGGTTGAATCTCTTTTATTTTCAATAACGATTTGGTGAATGAACTTTAAATTTTAGAATTTATAGTCTACACCCACCACAAAGTTTCGTCCGATTTGTGGAATGTTCGATAAGAATGAGCTGTGTTCATAAACAGTTTCATCGAGCAAGTTATTGGCATTGAAATAAACTTTAGCGTGTTGTTTATTTGCCAATGGATATTGATATGCAATTCCAACATTAACCATATTATAGCCTTTGCTTTCCTGCTCATAAGCTGCAAATTTATCTTGGTTAAACACATGTGAATATTCGGCTGAACCTGACCAATGCTCATCAAAATCAGCATTTACACGGGTTCCTAAACGTCCAGCAGGCACTCGTGGCGCATTGTCATTGTCGATTTTACCACGCACATAGTCACCAAAAACACTTGCCTTGTAGACATCACTGAACTGATATGCAACTTCCGCTTCTGTGCCATAAAACTTCGCTTTATCTTGTGAATATTCAATCAAACGGAAATTTTCATACTGATCCAAAGTACGTGCATAAATGTAATTGTCGAACCAATTATGATACAAATGCACATGATAACTCAGTTGATCACCCTCATAATGTAGCCCTAACTCCACATTATTGGATTTCTCTTTATCCAAGTTTTCATTACCTAATTCATAAGTATTGGTGGCGAAATGTCCACCATTTGAATATAGCTCTTGTGCAGTCGGCAAACGCTGTTGATGCGATGCTGACAGAGATAATGTGTAATCTGGTTTAAACTCCCAATTTGCTGCACCCGATACAGAAAAAGCATTGCCATCATAGTCTTTTTGTTTTGAATCAATCTCGATTTTTTGATGATCAAAACGTGTGCCCAACTCCACATGCACATCACCAAACTGACGATGTTCTAAGCCAAATAAACTGTATTTTTGGGTTTTATTTGGTGCAAAAATCGCTTCTTCACCTGAAATATCCAATTTTTGCTGGCTGGCTTGTACACCCCATACCCCTTCCCACTGTGCAATTGGATTATGGACCAGCTCAATACGACCTTCATAAGCTTTACTTTCAAAAGTCGTCATGGCTTCACTGCCTTCGATTTCATCATGTTGATAATCGGTATAGCTCGCCTGTGCACGTAATTTTTTAAAACCTGCAAATGGTTCATTCAACTCAGAACGAAAATCGTAACGTTCTGTTTTTAAATCAATCCAAGGACCTGCACCTGAATGATCGTGATCATGTTCATGGTCATGTTCATGGTCGTGTGCATGATCATCATGTCCTGTATGATCATGGTCATCATGACCGCCACAATGTAAATGATCACCATGTGGATGACAGGATTCATATTCATGACTATGTCCTGGCAAACCATATTTGTCTTGGCGATTGCTATAAGAGACACCTGCAAAACCACGCTCTCCAATCCATGACAAACCGACATTGACATTGTCAGATTCAGAGAAGGTATTGCCTACACGGCGTTCTTTGTTGCTGTGTGTATGATCACCATGATCTTCAATCACCGTATAATTCGGTGCAATATAATCATTGGCTTCACGTTTTAAACCCTCCACACGCAATGCCACATTTGAACCTAAGCCCACTGTGATACCTGCATGCCCCAATTTTTCATCACTGCCTGAGTTATAACGTACACCAACATTACCACTATAACCATTTTCAGGCATGACACTTGGAATTTTAGTATCCGTGACATTCACCAAACCACCCACTGAACCTGCACCATAAAGTAATGTTGATGGTCCACGAATAATTTCAATTTTTTCTGCAAGTTGCGGATCGACTGTCACCACATGGTCGGGAGATAAACTCGATACATCCATGCTTTCAGTTGCATTTTGTGTAACTTTCACACGTGCGCCCTCTTGCCCACGAATGACAGGGCGGCTTGAACCTGCACCAAAGCTACTTGAATGTACCCCCAATTCCTGTTTGAGTGCTTCACCTAAAGTTGAGCCACCTTGCTGTAATTTTTCTTTGGAAATGGTTTGGTCTGCAACGCCAAAGTCCTGTTTAGATTGTTGCAAAGGATGTGCTGTCAAAGTCAAAGTATCGAGTTGTTGAATGCCTTCCTCATTAGCAACTTTTTTTTGCTGTGGTGTCGTTTGTTCTTCCGCCCAACTGCTTGTAGAAAATACAGTCAAAATGGATAGTGCCAAAATATGTTTTGAAAAAGACATGTTATTGCTCTCGAAGCATCATATTTTAAAATCAATGTTGTTATATTATAACATTTCATTTTATTTGCAATAAAAAACATTCTATTTCTCAGAAATCATTAAACTAACAAAGTTCTATGCTTATTTTTTGTCATTATGCCCTTTACCCTTTCTCATACTGTTTTAGCACCACCACTTTCTAAACTTTCAGCAATCGTTTGCCGATTGCGGCTTTGGCGATCGGGACAATGACACCTGATTTATATCGACTGTTGGTTAAAACAGAAATTCATTTGAATCATCGGTTTAAAGGCATCATTTATCCTGACCTTTTGGTTGGTTTATTATTCTGTTTTTTATGGTATGGCTTATATCGACCATTTATTTTTAAATTTTTGGGCTTAAATAAACCTTTAAATATCAATTCAATCTCAACTTTCATACAATTTTTTATTTGGATGGTTTTGGCAATCATCATCGGAACAGCCACACATATTATTTGGGATGGCTTAACCCACTTGGATTTTAGAACCTTTGCATTTAAAACTTTTTTAGCTCAACCCATAACACTTTTTCAGCATACTTATCCAATGCATCGTGTACTGCAAATCGGCTGTTCTGCACTTGCTTTGCCTTTTTTGGCTTGGATGGGTATACATTATTATTTTAAATATCAAACAAATGAAGTACCTTCCCTAAAAATACGGATCTTTAGCTTTTTACTGTTTTTAATTTCTTTTTTCTGCGGTTGTTTTTATTATGTCTATTTTGCAAAAAGCCAAGGTTTTGTACCACAACAAACTGACCTATATATCGCTATCGGCTTTATGATCAAAGCCTTTACTCAAGGTGCAATCACTTGTTTTACAGCAGGTTGTGTACTCTTTACTATTTTGAATCATGGGAAATATTTTACCACTAAAGATTAATTGCAGTTTAAGTCACCAAGATTTCATTCAAATCCGCTTATATTTATAGAACAAATACTGAGTTTTGAGTCTAAGTCCTTGTGACTGACTGCTCAAAGAGGCATAATCTCAGCTTACATTTTTAGGCGATACGCTGTTTACGTACTCGCTTCCTTAACCCATATAGTTGGATTTCTAACGCTATGATGCGAACTCATTACTGCGGCTCATTGACTGAAGCCCAAATCGACCAAACCGTAACTTTATGCGGTTGGGTACATCGTCGCCGTGACCACGGTGGTGTCATCTTCCTTGATATGCGTGACCGTGATGGTCTTGTACAAGTGGTGATTGACCCTGATACCCCTGAAGCATTTGCAACTGCGGACAAAGCACGTTCAGAATTTGTATTAAAAATTGTCGGTCGTGTACGTCGTCGCTATGAAGGCACAGAAAATGCCAATATGGTGAGTGGTCAAATCGAAGTTTTAGGTAAAGAAATCGAAGTTCTTGCTGCATCTGAAACACCTCCATTCCCATTGAATGATGAAAATGCCAACATTTCGGAAGAAGTACGTTTGAAATATCGTTTCCTCGATATTCGTCGTCCTGAAATGATTGACCGTTTACGTTTCCGTTCTAAATTGACCAACTTAATTCGTAACTATTTCGAAGAAAATGGCTTCTTAGATGTTGAAACACCTGTTTTAACACGTGCAACACCTGAAGGTGCACGTGACTATTTAGTACCAAGTCGTGTATCTAACGGTAGCTTCTATGCACTTCCACAATCACCACAATTGTTCAAACAGTTGTTAATGGTGGGTGGTATTGACCGTTATTACCAAATTGCTAAATGTTTCCGTGACGAAGACTTACGTGCGGATCGTCAGCCTGAATTTACTCAAATCGACGTTGAAACATCGTTCATGAGTGACGATGACATTATGGATTTGATGGAAACTTTAACCATTAAAATGTTCAAAGAACTTTTAAATGTTGAGTTCGACAAATTCCCACGTATGACTTATGCAGATGCGATGCGTGATTATGCATCTGATAAACCAGATATGCGTATTCCTTTGAAATTGGTTGACGTTGCAGAAATGATGCAAGACGTTGAATTCAAAGTATTCGCAGGTCCTGCTAAAGATCCTAAAGGTCGTATCGTTGCACTGCGTGTACCAGGTGCAGGCGCACTTCCACGTAGCCAAATCGACGAATATACTAAATTTGTTGGTATCTACGGTGCGAAAGGTTTGGCTTATATCAAAGTCAACGAACTTGAAAAAGGCATTGAAGGTCTTCAATCTCCAATCGTTAAATTCATCGAGCCAATCGTACTTGATTTGTTGAAACGTGTTGGTGCTGAAAATGGCGACATCGTATTCTTCGGTGCAGATAAAGCCAAAGTTGTAAACGATGCAATGGGTGCTTTACGTATCAAAGTCGGTCACGATATGAAACTCGCAACATGCGAGTGGGCACCGCTTTGGGTTGTTGACTTCCCAATGTTTGAAGAAACTGACGATGGCAAATGGACTTCTGTTCACCACCCATTCACACTGCCAAAATCAAGTGTTGAAGAAGTGAAGAACAATCCAGGTGCTGCGCTTTCAGTTGCGTATGACATGGTATTAAATGGTACGGAAGTGGGCGGTGGTTCACTGCGTATCTTCAACCTTGAAATGCAAAAAGCGATTTTTGAAGCGCTTGGTATTGGTGAAGAAGAAGCCGAAGAAAAATTCAGCTTCTTATTGAATGCATTGAAATTCGGTGCGCCTCCACATGGTGGTTTGGCATTCGGTCTTGACCGTTTAGTGATGTTGATGACAGGTGCATCTTCAATCCGTGACGTGATTGCATTCCCGAAAACCAAAACAGCTGAATGTCCATTGACACAAGCACCTGCACCCGTTGAACCAAATCAATTGCGTGATCTGGGTATTCGTTTACGTGAAAAACCAAAAGCTGAAACAAAAGAAGCTTAATTCTTTTAGACCAGTGAAGACCCTGCCATCGTGCAGGGTTTTTTTAATACAATGAAGTACAATATATAGATCCATACATCTATGCGGATATAAATTGAGATTCGTTCTCAAAAATGGCATACTAAGTCCGTTCTTTGACAAGGTAATTCTCCCATGGCTATGCGTCCCGATGTTCGTCGTCATACGATTATTCTTATTGCGTTTTCACTTATTCAATGGGGCTTTGTCTTATATATCCTCAACCACCAACTTTTTGATTTAGATAAATATCAACGTATTTTATTATTCTGTTTAAGCTGTTTTGGTGGTGGTTTTCTGATTATGGCATCACTGATTTATTTAGTTGTTAAAGGTAATGCTGACCGAAGTTAATTCATCACCTGCTATTATATTTTTGGTGGTGTACCAAAAAGTATGCTGGCATTAAACGAATCCATTGTTGATATAAAAGAACACTAAATCAAAGGCTTTGAAATGATTTTCAAGCTTTTTTGAGAAGTTGCAGCTTCTCCGATGACGTAAGCGACAATTATTGCCCTCAATCAACTGTTTGCATTTTTAAAGGTTGTAACAAAACTCTCCCAAGTGTCACTTGATATACATCTATAGCTCACACCTAATTGCTTTAATTTTAATTTGAGTCGTTTTGCTGTGGCTAAATTTCACTTACCGCATACATAAGCAACGATTTCATCTGTTTCTCGATGATAGGCGTAAATTAACCATTGTTTATTTGCTTATTACCGACAAAAATCCAAAACTCATCTACCTCAAGGGTTTCATAATGACTTTGCCCTGCTTGAAGATGATATTTTGATTGGCTGAGTGTACGTAAAACCTTACCGATACTCACTCTCTCAACTTCAGCTATATCTCTGACACCACTGCCTCGC
>NZ_LQXQ01000084.1 GCF_003268395.1 Acinetobacter sp. CFCC 10889
ATATTATTAAAGGATATGTCATTTAAAATGTATCAAAATCAAATACGATTTAAAATATTTAAAAATTATTTTTCATCAAGTACAGATTGAATCTGATCGTTTATTTTTTAATATACCTTATCAACAGTTATACCCAATATCTGTGGATAAACCTGTGTTTATCCACAAATCATGTTTCAATTTGTAACTTTTTTTTAATCTTCTGGGTATTCAAAACGATAGCCTACACCATATACAGCTTGTACCCATTCATGACGATTTCCTGTTTCTGCTGCTTCTGAAATTTTACGACGTAAGTTTTTGATATGACTATCAATAACACGATCCGCCACATCAAAACTGTCAGGATTAATATGGTCTAAAAGTTGCGCACGAGAATACACTTGCCCCACATGTTCCAAAAATAACTCCAATAAGCGGAATTCAGTTGGTGTTAAATTCAACGATTTTTGTTGATACCAAATACGTTGTTGTGCTTTATCCATACGAAATAAATTATTTTCTTCAGGTTCAGCTTTGCGTTCTAAACGGCGTAATACCGCTTGCACTCGTGCCACCAACTCTTTCGGGCTAAATGGTTTACAGACATAATCATCTGCACCCATATTTAACCCCAACACACGGTCAATTTCTTCTGTACGTGCTGTCACCATAATAATCGGTAAATCTGACTGTTCACGTACTTTACGGCAAATGGTCAAACCGTCCATACGTGGCACCATCAAGTCTAAAATCATGAGACTGGGTTTACGTTGCAAAAAGCTGTCATAGGCTTCTTGCCCATCATGAAACATACTGACTTCTAAGCCTGCTGCTTCTAGATAGTCTCGCACCAATTGCGCAAGTTCCACTTCATCTTCGACAAGCATAATATGCTTCATGTTGTATTTTCCTTTTAACACTTTGTTTATTTTGGGAAAGTTAATTTACAACGCAAACCACCCAATGGAGAATGCTCAAAACTCAACTTACCACCTAAGGCTTGGGCAATTTTACCTGACAATGCCAAACCTAAACCTGTACCACCTGTGCTACGTGTCCGAGAATCATCCACTCGATAAAAACGCTCACCCAATTTTGCCAATTGCTCATCACTTAAACCGAGTGGACTATCATCCACATAGATCGTCCAACTTTGAGCATCTTGTACAGTATGAATCTGCACTTCACCACCTGCTTCGGTATAACGAATGCTATTGCCCAACAAGTTCACCATAATTTGTTTAAAGCGGTCTATGTCTAATTGTAATTTTGCACCTTCACCACTGACCTGAATGGCTAAATTTGCTTGTTCAAACTTCGGTTTAAAATTTTCCACTTCTTGTAAAACCACATGCCAAGGATCAACTTCAGCAAAATAACACGTCAATTGCTGTGCCTCTGCTTGTGCTAAATCAGCCAAGTCTTGGGTTAATTTTTTCAAACTGGTCACTTGACGCAACATCGAATCAAAATGTTCAGGGGTCGGTTTACGGATACCATCTTGCATTGCTTCAATTTGTGCCTGTAATACGGCTAAAGGTGTTTTTAATTCATGTGAAGTATCTGCAACCCATTGACGACGTGAATGTTCATGCTGATCTAAAATTATTGCCAATTGGTTAATTTCTTTCGATAAATCACCTAACTCATCATTTCGCTTCACCACAACTTGATGTTGATAATTGCCTTTAGTCAACTCACGTGTTGCATTGAGCAAACGCTGAATTGGCTTTTTAAAATAAGTCGCTAATAATAATGCAGCAACCAAACTTGCAATCACAGACAAAATATAAATCAACAATAAAAAGCGCTTTTGATTACTAAAGAAATTAATACTTAAAGCATCATCCTGATCTAAAACAGGTTTTAAGCCCAAATATCCCACCACTTGATCTTTGACAATAATGGGACGAAATGACACTTGATCTTCGGAAGGTTCACCAATGATAAATTGATGTTGTGCATCATATAAAGATAAACGAGAACTTAAACCTAGACGATCAGGCATAGAAATAAAACGCTTTTTACCTTCTTGTTTTAAAGATGATACTGAGGTCTGGCTTTTATTATTCTTTTCAGGTGGTTTAAAAAAGTTTTGATTAGCACTTAAAGGAAATTTTAAACCCTCAAAAGGTTGATAAGCTGAGGGTAAATTTTCCTGTAACATTTGCAATTCTTCAGGGTCAAGCTTGCTTTGATTCATACCTGAATCTTGGCTAATCTGACTGACTAAAGTATGTTCTTTAAAATAACGTTGCTGCAAAGCGATATCATACTGACGTCTCAGCCACCAACGTGACAATTTGTCATAATCATCAGGTGCTGCCTGCCCTTCAATCTGTAAAATTTGTGCTTGAACTGCATTGCCCCAGTCATGATACAAACCATATACGCCTGCTAAGTTTTCAATCAAATGATCGAGTTTTTGCATCTCTACATCTGCGACATATTTAGCGAAATTTTTCTGCATCGTCCAATGCAAAACACCTAAACTGACTGTGGTAATCACTAAAGTTGTGAGTAACACGGTCAAAAATAAGCGTAATGCAATGGGGACTCGGCGTATGTTCAAATTAACTCTCACACATTTTTTCTCTATTACGCATTGTAACCAACCCTATTGGAAAATACTCTCCATTGTTTCTACATCATTATTATTTAATCTTTAAGCATTGAAAAATAGTGAAAAGATCATTGGAGCAACCACAATGAAAGCCAACACAAAAATCGCACTCGTTACTGTAAGCATTCTCAGTATGGGGGCATTAACTGCCTGCCAATCGACAACATCTCCAAAACCTGAACAAGATGGACGCATGATGGGACATCATAAACATGACCGTCACATGAGTCCTGAACAACGTGAACAGTTCAAGCAAATGCGTGCTGAACGCCAAGCTTTTCATGAACAAATTCAAAAAGCCTGTGATAGTAAAACAGTCGGTCAAACTGCCCAAGTCAAAGCAGGAGAAAAAACTGTAGATGGCACTTGTAATATGGTATTCAAAGCAGATCGTAAAGCATTACGTGAACTTAAAGGTGATTTTCGCCAAGATCAAGGTCGTATGATGCATGATCGCTCAGGTCATCATCGTGGTGATCGTCATATGCAACAGATGAGCGAAGAACAACGTGCTCAACTACAACAGCAACGTGAACAAAAACGTGCCGAACGCCAAGCACAATGGGAAACTATGCAAAAAGCCTGCGCAGGACAAACAAATGGTAAGACTATTCAAGTCAAAATTGGTGAAAAAACCATTGATGGGACATGCTTTGTAAAATTCCAAGCGCAAAAGCCTGTCACAACACAAGCGATAACGACTGAAGCCAAAGCATCTTAATTTAAGAAATAACACATATAAAATCGCCTTTCGGGGCGATTTTTTATTGCCAAAAATATAGCTTAATCAACATAGTATTCACAAAAAATACCAAACATTCACCAACTCTACTTCTCATTTGAGGAATAGATTTCAACTTTGCTTTGCCTAATATAAATACTGAAAACTAAATGAAATAGTTCAATCATTCTGATCATACGAACATTAAAATATTCAGGGGAAAATAATGAAATTTAAAATCAGTGCCTTAGCTTGCTCTATACTCTGCGTCACTTCACTTGTCGCTTGTGGCGGTACAGATGACATCATTGATGCCATTGTCGATAAAGTGCTTCCACCTATGCCTGAAGAAACGATTGTCAGCGCAGACTTACTACAAGGACGAGTTGCTATTCCATTACAATTTGTTGATGCCAAAACAGGAGAAATCATACAAGATCAAGTGATCATCAAAGCACAAGATGACCTTGCTCAATCGAATGTCTATGAAGAACCAAGTGATCAAGATAGTACCGCAGGTTATGGCTACGTATATCTCAAAGCAGATGCTGTAAAAAATGCGTCTCCAAGTAAACCTGTAAAACTACGTGTGATCTTGTCCTCAGAAAACTACTTTGGCACAAGCGTAGATATTATTTATACAGGCACAGCCCTTCTTCCTCAAAAAATTAGCTTAGTGAATAAAGCTGCCCCACCTGCGGGTGTTGCTGTTGCCTTACAAAAAGAAGTAAAAGCGGATGCTACAGGTAAGTTACTTAAAGACATACAACTGACTGCTCGAACAACAGATGTTGCATCAAAAAATGCTGCTGCAAGTTTTAATTTACCAGCAAATACCATCTTAAAAGATGAAAAAGGACAAGCGCTGACGGGTGATCTACAAGTGAGCATTGGTTATTTTAGCCCTAAAGCTGAAAATATTGGTGCAATATTCCCTGGCGGATTAAATCCAGATCAAGTTAAAATCTTTGAAAATAATCAATGGAAATTTGAACAGGGCTATTTTATTACAGCAGGTCTTATGGCTGTAGATATTATAGATAGTCAAGGACGTAAAGCACATTTACTGAGCAATGGTCAAGGTACAATGACCATCCAAGCACCTGCTGGCTTACTCAACCCTGAAACCAATTTACCGATTAAAGATGGTGATACCATTCCTGTATGGAGTCATAGTGAAAGTACAGGATTATGGCAAAAAGAGTTAGTTGGAACATTTAAACAAAATGCGCAAGCTAACTTTGATGTGAGCTATCAAGTCTCTCACTTATCGTTTTGGAATTTAGATTGGCACTTTAATCAGATTTGCCCATCCATTCTTCCAATTGGCTTTAATAAAGCCTTTACAACGAATCCATTTATAACAATAGAAATTGATGTTGAAAATTATGGAGTCTATAAAGTTATTAACATACGGAATTCACAGGAATTAACAGGCTTAAATAGTGTTCCAAAAAATCAAGCAGTAACCTTTAGGGTCAAACAAAATAATAAAGTTATCGGACAAGGCTACAAAGCAGCAAATTCTTGTAATAGTGTTCAAATTAACATTACTGAGCAACTATTACCTCCACGAGAGGTTCCAACACAAGTGTATATCACTGCACCAAAAAGCTTTACTAAAACAGAACTTTCCACACTTTTAAATAATATTAGCTCCCTCTCCAATGCCGAAAAAACAGCGATTTTAAAGCTCACACATCCATCAAATCCAAACACTAAATTTACCATTAACCAAGATACTTTAAAAAAATTCATGGATTTAGGTGTTGATGTTAAAGAAATTGGTTTGATTCAAGCAGTATTGAGCATAAAAGTTCAAGTCAGTGGATATTTTTGGGGGCTTGATAATTTTCAAAACATTTATAATTCATCCATAAATCAAGGAAACATGACCTTATTTGATGCACCTGATCAAGACTTCAATTTTAAGGCACCAATAACAGTAAGCTATAACTCGTTTGATTGGGCAACTCAAGAAGTAACCTCTCATTCATATAAAAAAAATTATGCTCAATTGAATGGTTTTACTAAAAATGCTCAAGGTTCTTACCAAAGCACTTATATTCCACTCAAAAATGCAGTCACTATTAAAAAAACAGACACCCAAGCCACAATTATTTTTGAAGATATTTCAGCATTACAGCAGATCATGAAAGACATTAAAAAATAGTTTTTGCTTATCTCTAACAATATATGAGTGGTTTTACTGAGTGAAAACCAACTCATTTTTTTGAATCTTGCAACAGATTTCATGATTTTTTAAATTTTATAGACTTGTCATTGGTTATTTTGACAAAATAGAATTGGAAATATCTTTTTACGATTTTGACTATTTGTTAACTTATTTTCATCATAAAACTGTTTACACTCAATACACTTACATTATTTAAACTATTTTTCTTTGACTTTACAGTCACAGAGAAATAACCATGAAATACTTGTACGTGTCTATAAGATGTTGCACGATGTACCAGAACAAATATGTGTCAGTGAAGACACATTGTATTTATCAAGATTATAAATCTGGTTTAACCAGTATTGAGGAACCCGATATGCCACAATACAAAGCGCCCTTACGTGATATGCACTTCGTTTTGCATGAATTATTAAATGCTGAAGAACATTACGCGAAACTCCCTGCATTTTCTGACACAGTAAGCCGTGAATTGATTGATCAATATTTAGAAGCTGGCGCGGATTTCTGTGAAAATGAATTATCTCCATTGAACCAAATCGGTGACCGTGAAGGTTGTACCTGGAACGATGGCGTTGTAACCACACCTACGGGCTTTAAAGCAGCTTATGACAAATATGTAGAGCTAGGCTTCCCTTCTCTTTCTGTACCTGAAGAACATGGCGGTCAAGGCTTACCTGGCTCTTTGGCAACCGCTATTTCTGAAATGGTCGGTTCTGCAAACTGGGCATGGGGTATGTATCCAGGTCTTTCTCATGGCGCAGTACGTACCATTGAGCATCACGGTTCTGCTGAACAAAAAGCAACGTATTTACCGAAACTTGTTTCAGGTGAATGGACAGGTACCATGTGCTTAACAGAATCTCATGCAGGTTCTGACTTGGGTATTATCCGTTCTAAAGCTGAACCACAAGCAGACGGCAGTTTTGCAATCTCTGGCGAGAAAATCTTTATCTCTGCTGGTGAACACGATATGGCAGAGAACATTGTTCACATCGTTCTTGCTCGTCTTCCTGGTGCGCCTAAAGGTACTAAAGGGATCTCTTTATTCATTGTTCCAAAATTCAATGTCAATGCTGATGGTTCTATTGCAGACCGTAATGGCGTACGTTGTGGTTCGATTGAACACAAAATGGGGATTCACGGAAATGCAACGTGTGTGATCAACTTTGATAACGCAAAAGGTTTCTTGATTGGACCTGAAAACCGTGGTTTACACTGCATGTTCACATTCATGAATACTGCACGTATCGGTACTGCTGTTCAAGGTTTGACTGCATCTGAATCATCTTTCCAAGGTGCTTTGGCTTATGCAAAAGACCGTTTGGCAATGCGTTCACTTTCAGGTCCTAAAGCACCTGAAAAAGAAGCAGATCCAATTATCGTTCACCCTGCTGTACGTAACATGTTGATGACACAAAAAGCGTATGCTGAAGGTGGCCGTGCACTGGTTTACTTCCTTTCTCAATACGCTGACGTTGTTGAACAAGGCGCAACTGAAGAAGAACGTAAATTTGCTGACAACATCTTGTCTCTACTTACACCGATTGCAAAAGCATTCTTGACTGAAACAGGTTCAGAATCTGCGAAACACGGCGTACAAGTATTCGGTGGTCACGGCTTTATTTCTGAGCATGGTATGGAGCAAATCGTACGTGATACACGTATCTCTTGCTTATACGAAGGTACAACTGAAATTCAAGCACTTGATTTGTTAGGTCGTAAAGTTTTGGGTACTCAAGGTGCAATGTTGAAAGACTTCACTAAGATCATCCACAAATTCATCGAAGCAAACAAAGACAATGCTGAATTAGCTCAGTTCCTTGAGCCACTTGCTGCGCTGAATAAAGAATGGGGCGACTTAACCATGCAAATCGGCATGAAAGCAATGCAAAACCCTGATGAAGTTGGTGCTGCTGCGGTAGATTACCTATACTTCTCTGGTTATGTAACGCTTGCATTCCTATGGGCACGTATGGCACTTGTTGCACAACAGAAATTGGCTGAAGGTTCAACTGAAACTGGTTTCTACAATGCAAAAATCAAAACAGCTCAATTCTACTTCAAGAAAATCTTACCACGCGTTCGTTCACACGTTGACGTGATCGCAGGTGGCTTAGATCCATTGATGGCATTGGATGCTGAAGACTTTGCATTCTAATTTGACTGTCTAAACAGTCAGCTAAAAAACTGTACTCAAGAGTGCAGAAATAGAGAAAGGACGGTCATAGCATTCACCGTCCTTTTTCTTTATAAATAACCACTATTCAACTTAGGTCCCCTAACAACATTCACAAATGTTGCTTAAACTGATCTGAGTTAACAGATTCAAACAATAAACAGGTGAACCCACATGCCAATTTATAATGCGCCACTTGCAGATATGAAATTCATTTTGAATGATGTTTTCAATGCAGAACAATTCTGGCAATCAAATGAAAAGCTTGCTCATGTTGATTCAGCAACGGCTGAAGCAATTTTGGAAGAAATGGCGAAATTTGCCCAAAATGTCACTCTGCCTTTGAACCGTACTGGTGATGAAGAAGGTGCGCATTATGAAAATGGTAAAGTGACCACACCTGCAGGCTTCAAAGAAGCATTTAAACAATACGCTGAAGGCGGTTGGATTGGTCTAGGTGCAGATGAGGAATGGGGCGGTCAGGCAATGCCTAAGATGCTGACTGTACTTGCTGACGAAATGTTATTTGCAACCAACCCATCATTCATGCTCTACCCGCTTCTTTCTGTGGGTGCAGGTATGGCGTTAAACAGCTATGCATCTCAAGAGCAAAAAGAAACCTATTTACCGAAAATGTATACAGGTGAATGGTCAGGTACCATGTGTTTGACTGAACCTCATGCAGGTACAGATTTAGGCATTATCAAAACTAAAGCTGAACCAAATGCAGATGGTACGTACAACATCACAGGGACAAAAATCTTCATCACAGGTGGTGATCACGATCTTTCTGAAAACATCATTCACCTTGTTTTAGCGAAAACACCTGATGCACCTGCGGGTTCACGTGGTATTTCACTCTTCATCGTGCCGAAATTCATTGTCAATGCTGACGGTTCTTTAGGCGAACGCAATACTGCTGGTCCGGGTTCAATCGAACACAAAATGGGGATCAAAGCGTCTGCAACATGTGTGATGAACTTTGATGCAGCCAAAGGTTATCTTGTAGGTAAAGAAAATCATGGTCTTGCAGCAATGTTCGTGATGATGAACTATGAACGTTTGTCTATGGGGATCCAAGGTCTAGGCGCTTCTGAATATGCATATCAAAATGCTGCTCAATATGCGACAGATCGTTTACAAGGTCGTAGCGCGCAAGGCGTTCAATCACCAAGCAAACCTGCGGACAGCATCCTAGTACATGGTGATGTACGTCGTATGTTGCTTAATGCTCGTGCGAACAATGAAGCTTCTCGTGCATTTGCAGTTTATGTCGGTCAACAATTAGACATTACTAAATTCTCTACAGATCCTGAAGCAGTCGCTGCTGCCAATAACCGTGTTGCACTACTCACACCAATTGCAAAAGCCTATTTAACTGATACAGCATTTAATGCAGCAATTGATGCGCAAATGGTCTTCGGTGGTCACGGCTTTATCCGTGAATGGGGTATGGAGCAATGTGTACGTGATTTACGTATTGCACAAATCTATGAAGGCACCAACGGCGTTCAGTCACAAGATTTAATTGGTCGTAAAACCATTAAATGTAATGGTGAATTCATTGCTGAATATATCGCTGAAATCCGTGATTTTGCCAATGATCTAGACTCAGATTTGAATTTCATCAAAGACGCAACTTTAGACGTTGCGACTGAAATTGAAGTCGTAACACAGCGTATTATTGAACGTGCGCAAGAAAATGCCGATTTCTCAAATGCTGTTGCTGTAGATTACTTACATGCTGTGGGCTTACTCAGCTTCACGTATATGTTTGCTCGTATTGCCAAAGCAGCAAAAGCCAAAGAAGGTCAATTCTACCAAGACAAATTGACATTGACGCATTACTTCATTCAACGTGTATTGCCTGAATTAAGTTCTCGCGTTGCGAAGATTAAATCTGGTGCAGAAGTGATTATGAGCTTTAGCGAAGATTACTTTACCAATCAAGCTTAAGTTTTAAGCTCAATAAAAAACGCTCGATAATTCGGGCGTTTTTTATTTAATCATCTATTTTTATGTTTAGGTTCTTCATAAAAAGAATCAATTTTCAACCAATTGAATATATAAGCATTTAAAATCATATAAGCAATAACAAAAATATCGACCAAAAAACAAATTAAAAAAGCATAACGATCATAAAAATGCAAATCATCATAACTCAACCAAAGTCCAAAATTTAAAACCCCAATAACGATTAAAAGAAATATCTCACCACCAAAAAAGTGTGAGCATTGATAACGGCAAAAATCGCCTTTTACCATCGCTTTCAAATTATCAAAATTCCAAAAAATCATACTCAACCAAGTCATTAATATGAAAGTTTCAAAAATTCTCAATATACCGATCAAGACATAATAAATAACCTGCATCACATCCATATTTAATACTCTTTCGAGCCATCAGGACTCACTTTAAAAATCTCAGGCAATTCGGCATGTTCAGTAAAAGCATCACCCTTAAAGGTATTTACAACTTCTATTTTACCGATAATCTGTTGATTAAATTCATCCAATCGCTCCGCAGGAATCCACATTTCCTGACAAAAATCATCACCCACAGTATGTACTTCAAATTGCGCTAAATACTCATCTGCCAACTCAAAACGTGTGACATAACCAATGTAACCACTCGCTTGATCTTTGGTATTCCAATCTAATGCAATCTTTTCAGCATATTTTTGATTTAAAACAGGATAAAAAATGGGTTGCCAATATAAACGTGGAGGAAATGCTTGAAAATCTGTACTTTCGATTAAACGATATTCAAATAATCCAATTGGGCGATATAAATACATAGTTGTCGTTGTCCTTATGTGAGTTTCTAATTGATTCTGCACTAAATGAAATGGGAAGTTGTGGGATGAAGCGGGATGGAA
>NZ_LQXQ01000085.1 GCF_003268395.1 Acinetobacter sp. CFCC 10889
GACAGCTTGCATTGCTTCAGCAGTTGTACTGAGCAAACGATAAATACTGCCCGTGGTGAGTTTGACGTTAGAATAGGTTTTTTGGGTCAGCTCGATACCAGCAATGACCGTTTCTTTGATGTGCCCATAGTTATTCAAAACGAAGCCAGCCAGTGCCACGATTGCATTTGCAGAGAAAGTAACTTTTGACATTTAAGCCTCCAATACATTGGGTAGTGGCTTTTTACGGCTCTGGTCAATAAAGCGAGCAATCACACCCAAAACCGACAATACTGCAATCACTTTGGTCTGGGATTGGGCAGGCAATAACGCCATCACTTCAGGTGGGATACCAAACACAGCGATATAGCCAATGGCTGCAAATACCCAATTCGACAGCCATAGCCAACCTTTACGCCAGTTTTGAACAAGCCAGCCCACTTTATGCTGCACCAATTCAGCCGATACAAACTGAGCTGAAGCTGCTGCTAACTCACATTCAAGCATTTCAACCCGCTTCTGATGACGCTTGGCTTGATTTGAAAGCTGCTGGTTTTTATCTGTAATTGCAGCTTGTACAGCATCATCAATACGACGCTGCACTTTGACAGATTGAGGGGCTTTACGAGTAGGTTTAGCCATTATTTTGCTCCCCAAGGAATCTGAAAATGCGGACCATCAATAAAGGCAGAACGTCCATCTTTTTTACGGGCAGCAACATAGCCTCGACTCGCTTGCTCACTGACAGAACCTAATTTGCTATCTTTAGCAAGTGGAGCATATTGCGACATCACTGTGCCCCAACAGCCACCCCATTCGATTTTGATCTTGAGTTCATCAGCAGCTTGACGCATCGCTTCAGCGATTTTGTAATAATAATTCCAGTCCCACGATGGCTTACCCTTGACTAGTGCCAGCAGATCCACCGCATGACCAGTTAGATGTCGACTATTTGATGTTTGACTTGCACCTTGTGCGACCAATAGTTTCTGACGAGATTGAGTACGCACACCCTCATTGACTCGAAAGTCCACTTCAGTCAGTTCAATGGCACGTTCAACCACTTTCACGAGGTCAGCATGAACACCTTCCAGACGTGAACGACTGAGCTTGGATAAAATAAATTTTGGTTGATTATCAGACATGGTAATCATCCCTTATAAATTAACTTACTGTTATTTTTGTTTTTTATCGTTCTAAAATTTAGGGGGAACGGCTTCCCTTAGACAAAAATAAAGCCGCTATTTTAAGCGGCTTTTTAAGGATCAAAATCCAAACATATCCAACTGTTTGTCATCTTTTTTCTTTTCCTGTTCAGGTTCTCGTTGTCTACGTTTAATCTCTCGAATCCAACGATTGCTGACACTGTACTTCTTAGCAAGTTGATCATTGCTCAAAGTTGCACTGTCTTGTTTGATTTTTTCATCTCTTAAAAACTGAGCATAATCCGCAGCAAGTGGGATATAGATTGTATCCCCATCCCAGTATCTACAGATTTGCATCAAGTTATTAAAGCCGATCAAATATGCTAGTTCATGGCGATCATTGACCATTTTTGTGGTCGGGATATGTAGATTTTGTCCTCCAAATTTCTTCACCAAAACGAGGGCAGTGCTTAAATCCGTCAGTCTAACGATGGTCTGTAGAGACTGAGGAAGTTTATCTAAAAATTCATCCATCTTGCTTTACCCTCCGTTGCTTGTCTTTTTCTAACGCTGCCACAATTTTCCAAAGTTGATGTTCCGTACAAAACTGTACACGTTCCTTACCAAACATATTTTTGGCGCAGCCATGTGCATAGTTCCAATGCCGACCTGCATCAGCAAGTAAGGCTTCGATTTTATTGACAAGTTTTTCTTTACTTTCTTTCACATCAGGTTTTTGTCCAAACTCTGTTTTAGCAGCAGTGTTTTTACTAAAACCAATAGACTCCATGTGTTTAAGCACGTTTACTAGACCATCATCATCCAAGTCTTTGGCAGATCGGCTGCCGCCAATCTGCTCAAGCATGTCACGGTATGTATCATCATCTAGCCCAAGCTGTTTTTTACCCATGTGGATTGCAGCGAGGCGAGAGTTACGTGAAGTCTTTTTCATACAAACACTCCCATAGTTGCTTGAATCAAGCCACCGATGCCAAGGCAACCAATAGCCGCAGAGCATAAGGCTTTCAGCACATAACCACGCTTTTGATGTGCAGTATTTTGTGATAGTTTTTGGTTGAACCAAGCTTTTTTAGCTTCACTAAAGCAAGTGACTAAACCCACAAGAAAAACAAAAAAATAGGCAAGTATAAGCATCCTTAAACTCCTAACCTTTCAAAATCTTGCCCTTTATTTACAGCATGATTTAGTTTTGCTGATTTACCCGCTTGGCGTCCCGCATTTAAATCATTTTGATAGCGTTCTGAGTTTGTATTGGTTTTTTTATTTCTATCGTTGACACTACCATTCGTTGTTTTATGTTTTTGATTGATATAAGCCTCAATTTGTTCAAGTTTTTCTTTATTGGGATTTAAATTGGCAACTTGTTTTGTTGCTTCAATGACCCAACCTTCGCAAAATAAATCAGCACGTTTGATTTTATTTGCTTTAATTTGAACTCGTTTTAAAGACTCTGAAATAAAACTTGTACGTGCTTTTTTAAGTTGGCGAAAAAGCACATCAAATGCATAGCTTGCGATTTCTGGTGCTGGGTCAAAGCCAATAAAAGCCCACGTTGCTTGTCGTTTCCAACGCATATTTATGGTTACTTTCATTTCAGATTGCAGCATGGCTTTACAGCCCATTAATTTTGCAATCGAATTCGCAAGCACAACCTCAAATACAGTGGGTTTTAAAGAGCCGCTACCTAAAATATTTGCTTCAGTGACACCTAATAAATCAGGATCACTTGGATCAATTTGGTACTTTTCCATAAAAGCCATTGCCTGACGCAATGCAGCTGCGGCTTCATGTTGGTTTGTCGATTTACTCAGTGCTAAACACTTTTTAATCTTTTCAATGACGGTTTTTTTGTTCATGGCATTTCCTTAATTGCATCGATAACTTCTTGCGGAAGTTGCCCTTGTTCTTCAGTTTTAATAATCAATTTACTCTCCAATTTAGCTGCTCATCAGTACCCAACCGCAACGTTGGGCAGACACAGACCGAAGTCTGTGTTTCGCTATTTTTTAGTGGTTTTGAAAGGCAGTTTTTGCTTACGTAAATTGCGGATTAGCAATTTATAATTAGCAATTGTTGGGGCTTGGATTATCAATTAATTGCCTCCTTTAACCCTTTACCTGCTTTAAACGCAGGGACGTTAGATGCCGAGATTTCGAGTGTTTCCCCCGTTTTAGGATTACGACCAGTACGAGCTTCACGGGCTTTCACAGAGAACGTCCCAAAGCCGACTAACGCTACAGAACCACCTGCTTTGAGTTCGTCAGTCACAGCATCTTCAAAAGCATTCAACGCTTTAGAGGCTTGGTCTTTGTTTAGACCCGCTTTTGCTGCTATCGCAGCGACAAGTTCAGTTTTATTCATGATTCATCTACCTTTTGGTTGTTTGAGGTTTTTACACGTTGGCAAAGTCAAGCGAGATTGCTTGATATTTACCGTCTTCATCACGTTCATAAAAACGAACGTATCTTTTGCTATCAACGATGTTGATGCTTTCAGCGATTGCATCCATTGCTTGCAACCACTTGGGATCATCAAAGTTATGACGACGTAAACCGAGGACACGACCTGTTGAAATTTTACCTTCCTTATCCACTTGGAAAGCATCTAAAATAAGGGTCTTGATATGATCATTTGAACTTTCTGACCATGATTGAATACATTCATCAATCAAGATTTTTGCGGCTTGTAACCGTTCGTCAAAACGCAAAGTATCTTGAATTTGACGTATAATTTTGAATTGACCATCAAAGCTATACAGGGTGATGTTGCCTTTATTACCACCAAGATGAACGTCAAATTGTTGCAATGACATATCAACAAAAGCACCTATTTCCGCAAAAACGATAGCTTTAAGTTTTTTAAGTCGTTCTTGTTCGACTTTGACTCGCCCAACGAGGTCAATGACTAAACCGTCACGTACAATATCAATCGGCTTGATAGAGCTTTCTGGTACTAAGCGTCCTTTGCTGTCTTGACGGAAACCGTCGGGGATTTGAGTAACTGCATTCATAAATAATTCCTAATTAACGAAAATGTTTTTGCTTTGCTTCAAATTTGGTTTGACACTCAATACAACGAGTCACACCACCTAACGCTTGGCGTTGCACTGGAATATCTTCACCACAGTCATCACACTCATCATGACTTGGGACTGTAAACTGCGTTCTTGCATTGATTTTTTCTTGCAAGTTCATGGCTTGAAATTCTTCAGCCATCTCTACCAAATCAACCACGACAACCTCCAAACGTTAAAATAAAAAAACCAAAGCCAATCACCGCCACCCAAAACAACAGACTTAAAACCACACCGTTTTTAAAATTCAAATCCATTGCTTTATCCTTATTTTTCAATTTTATAAGTGCATTTTTGACATGCCCGCCAGTGCCGCATTTCCGCAGGGTTTTGCGTTGGTGCATCACGTTCCTGATAAGCACGGCATTGCAGTCGGCTGATCTTGCGTTGTAAAAATGGGCATTCAAAATATCCCAGTGTTTCTAAAACTTTTTGTTCAATGAGTGCCGTGTTGCCGTTGTACTTATCTCGCAGAGCCAGCGAGAGAGAAGGGCGGGCGTAGCCCAGCTCCTTCGCCACTTTGGTCATGCTGCCGATTTCTTCAATACGGGCATAGACCAACGCTTCCACTCTTCCTGCTCACATAAATTGAGCTTGGCTGTATTTGACATAAAGCATTGCTCCATAAGTGATGACATTGAGTAAAACCAAAGCAATCACAACTGATCTATAGGTCAGTTTGGTGAGGCGGTGTGCTTGTTGAGCCTGAGCCACTTCACGCTTGCATTGCGTTATTTCCCTTGTGCACTTCGATAACTCCAAGTTCAGTCGTTGGCGTTCATGACGTGCAAATTGTTCAGGTGTTATATCTGTAGGTTTTAGATTTGATAAATGATTCATGCCAAAAACTCCCCGTCCATTTCTGCGCCATACTTACGCTCAGCTTCCAAAATTGGCGTATCTTGGTACATGATCAGACTCAAGTTATAGTCGAAAACTTGCAGCGCACGTCGTACTGAAGGTGGACGTGCCCCCGTATTCATATTCGGTAAAAGACGATATTTTGTTTGCCCATTTTTGCGATAAGTAGGTTTACGAGTGATTTCTAAATAGCCAGCTTGGAACAACGCTTTGAGATATTGCGTTGCAGAGGTGGCATTGATTGCCAGTTCATCCGTACTTGCCACTTTTGCAAGTTCATCTGCTGAAAAAGCTTGTTTGGTAATACGCAAGGTATTCCACATTGCTTGTGATGAAGAACGCTCTTCAATGATTTCTCCATTCTTACGAACAGCAGGTGCTGTATAGCCTTTATCAATTTCAAGCTTGTAATAGATAGTCACAATGGCACGGCTTTTACCTTTGCACGGCACTCTTTCAATCTCAGCAATGATTCCCGCTTTCTTCAAACCACTGACATAGTCATGAGCACTCAAATAATTCACTTTTGCAATGGCACAGATCTCTTTTACCGAGAAGCGTTGACCTGATTTCCGTATCTCATTCCATAATCTTTGACGTGGTGATTGATACACTGCACCTTTAACTAAATGTCTTGCCGTTTTTTGCTTACTATCCATGATTTCGACTCCCTGACTTAAAATGAACGTGGTTTAGGGCTTTCGCCTGTGATAAATCCATGTGGCAAAATTGATTTAAGGTTATTCAGATTGACTGAGTCCTCACCTTGCTCAAGTGCCAATTCACATAAGTTTTCGAGGTTACTGGACACACGTCGAGTCGAGCCTTTGACCGCTGCAATCAACATTTCTAAGACCACATCTTCGATATCAATATCAGTGGCATAAACATCTTTCAAAAGGCGACAATCATTTAAATTGGTGGGTTCAGCGCCTGCCCAGTGGTGCACACGTCCATGAAAACGTTCCCATTTCTCTAATTTTTTAGGAAGTAATTCCTCCCCAATAATTAAAATCGTACCCTGTGATGCTTCATAAATATCACGCACAATTTCAACTTTATTGCCTTCAACCAAGTAATCGAACTCGTCAATAATCAAAGGTTTATTGGTCTTTGCTAATTCACCTGCAACCGTTTCCATCATGTCATTGATGGTTTTCGGCTCAGGAATCGACATTTCACGTAACACTGCCTGTAAAAAAGACTTTTTCGAGTAAGTCGATTTAACTTGCACGTAATACGCACCTAACTTGTTCGCTACATAATTCGCTGCAAAAGACTTTCCAAAGCCTGATGGACCATACAAGCCACCAAGACCAGGCAGGCTGTCACTACGCTCAGTCATACGTTTGACCAAGTCATAGAACAAAGCGATGTTACGAATTTCGGCAATGCCTTTATTGACAGAATTACCCATTTAATGCATCCTTTAAAAAAGTTTGTTGTTCTTTAGTTTTGCCCCACAAAACTAAAAGCCGTTTGAAATACGCAGTTGCTCAGTATTTTCCATGTGCTGAAGCAACTGCTGATCTTCTTTACACATCCGTTTAAACAGTTTTGAAAGTTGGAAAGTCTTCCAAAACTTCTTATCCTCCTCATTTGTGTCCTGATTGGTTAGAATTTTCTGATCTATACCGATCCAACGCTCAAGTTTGTCATCGTGATGGCTGACAACAGCTACATCTTCGATTTCATTAGAAATTTGATACTTCACTTCTTGAGTCAGTTGCTTTGGTTGAACCTCTATAGCGTTTAATTCATTGAATAATTCTTCACGTTCACGTTTCGGGAACGTAATCACGGTTTGATTTTCAAGATGTTCAATCACTTGCTGAGGATTCAACTCTTGAACTACTTCCGCTTGCTTAGCTGCTAAACGACGCAAACGTCCCGCAGCACGTTGTTCACGAGCTTGCTCAATGACCGCTTTCGGGAAGTAGTCACGCTTATTCGCATTCCACACAGCGATACAGATCAGGCGACCATCCATGTCCCGTACAGTGACCTTTTCAGCGTCATGAATGTCATAACCGACCTGCACATACTCATCATGAAACTGTTCAAGATCACGATGAAAATAACGATTAGTAAACAACTCAATCTCACAACGACGCACTTTGCGCTCAATCGTTGGACGGAAAAAGTTCTCCATATCCCAGTTGTCGATTCGATCAATCGGGTTCTCGTCATCTAACGATGCAGTCCACATTTCTAACGGGGACATATAACGACTCTTCATCGTCACTGGGTCAGTGATCCGCTTTAAACTGCTATGCGGTTTATTGTTGTAGTCCGTGACCACTTGCTCGGCAAAAACTACAAAGTCGGCAAACTTCATCAAAGCCTGTGACTGACCAAATTGGATAATGTCCTTACGAGTTAGCTTATGAACTTTATTGCCTGCTTCCGCATCCATATCTTTGCCGATATAGGTTGGCAATGTCTTAGCAGCCTTAACCCACAACGTTTTATGGCTACGCTCAATCAAACCTTTGGCTTGCGAGTTATATGGCAGGGCATGCGATACCGTGACATTTAAACGACTTAAAATACCGTTGCCACGACCCGTTAAAACCGCATTCTTATAGCCTGAACCATTGTCGACATAGAACATCGCAGGAATGCCACATTCAGTTGCCGCCATCCTTATCGCATCAAGTACTGCCCATTTATTCTCTGATAAATCAATCGACCAGCCGACAATACGACGACTCGCTACATCAATAATCGCTGTAATCTCAGGACGAAACGGTTTTCCCGTGATTGGATGGGCGATTTCAGCATCAAAACAATGACCATCTGCTGTATACACATCAGTAGGCAACATGCTCTCAGTATCACGACGTACAAAGCCTTTGATATTCTTGATCTCACGGCTACCCATGCGACCTTTTTGCACATCCACATTGCCCATTTTTTCATTCAAAAAACGATATGCCTGAGCATAACTAGGGCAGGCAATACCATTGCCAAGGTACTGAGGAAGCAGTTCCAAGCAAGCAGTCAAAGTCGGTTTTTGTGGTTGCCCCCACAGTTTCAAAAGCTCAACCGCCCAAGCAGGAATCTCAGCAACTGCACGAGCTTTAGGTGCAAGCAAAGACAAAACATTGATCTTATGCAGTTCTGCATCTTCAACCGCTTTGATCCAGTCGAACACTGAACGGCGGCTCACAGTACGCTTATCACCTGCCTTGGCATTGGCTTTTAAAATCGCTTCCAAAATTTCAGGCAATAAACTCCCCGCATCAGCATCAACAATCATTTGCTCAATGACATTGGTTTTTTTACGACCTGATCTGACTTGCTCTTGCACATAACGAACCACAAACAAACGATTTTCTGCGATCTGTACTTGCCAATCCATAAGTTCGTTAGCTGTAGGTAAAACAGGTTTATTTTGTTCGTAATTGGTTTCTAATTTTGCGCTTTCTTTAAGTTCAATGACTAAAATGAGTTGTTTTATTTCCTCATTTAGTTCGTATTCTCGTCTTAATCCCCCTTTCCCTCGGCTCGCAACTTCCCTATACTTTAATTGCTTACTGAGTACTAGTTTCTCTATGCCTCTGCGAGATTTAGGAAAACCGTTCAAATCTAGGGCATGTAATTCAGCAACGCTGTAGAACTGTTTCATTTTTTAGCCCTTACTATAGCGTGGATATTTACGTTTATTATCTTTAGTCCAACGTTCTGGAAATAGCTCAAATAAAGGCTTTCCGAGAAATTTAGAGATAATAAGCTCTGCATTTAATGTGGGTTTTACTAATGCACTTCGTAGAGTTGATTCGGGTAAATTATGTTCACGAGCAAGGTCGGATAAAGTTTTACCTTTGCGATTGATTTCCGCTTTAATCGCATGTTTATCCCAAACTTGTTCTGTTGGGTTTTCTTGTAAAAGCCCCATAATGAACTCCCTAAACCGTGCCGAAATGGCATTTTTTTAAACCGTTAGAATCAACGTTTGTTGAACCTAACAGTAGAATATGCCGTAATTTGTTCGTTGTAAAGTGTTCGTAATATAAATTGCGAACAAATTTGGATAGGAATTTGCAAATGACTGATAATAAAGAAAATTTAATTGCGAATTTTGCTGATTTTAATTTTGATGCATGTTCGCAATTCAAAGAGTTTAATTACGAACATGAAATGACTGATATTCAGAAGCGAATGTATTATTTGATGCTGAATGGGAATCGCCCAAGAGGAAGTAATGAATCTTTATATGGCTGGACAACTAGTCTAGGGCTATCACGTTCAACTGCTTTTGGTTTTTTTAGTAAAAATAATAAAACTATGCATAGTGCAGTGGCAGAAAAAATTGCCAATGCAACTGGGGCTTATCCTTTATGGGTTCAAAATGGTGTAGGTGTGCCATTTCCTCAAGCAGATGCTGGTCAATCCATAAATCCAGTGGCTAACCATGAGCAGATCAAAGCAGCATTTACTGACAAAATTCAAAGCATGCCACTGCTAGATATAGCGCCACTACAGCCAAATGAGATCAACAAAGAACTGTTAGAACAATGCTTCGATCTCACCGATGGCGTACTAGAAGCAACG
>NZ_LQXQ01000086.1 GCF_003268395.1 Acinetobacter sp. CFCC 10889
TCAGAAAACTGAAGGAACCTCCATTGAATCGAACTAATATTTTTTTTGGTGAATCGCATTCTGACTGGTTGCCTGTCAGAGGCGGAGAATCTGGTGATTTTGTTTTTCGACGTGGTGACGGGCATGCCTTCGCGAAAATCGCACCTGCTTCCCGCCGCGGTGAGCTCGCTGGAGAGCGTGACCGCCTCATTTGGCTCAAAGGTCGAGGTGTGGCTTGCCCCGAGGTCATCAACTGGCAGGAGGAACAGGAGGGTGCATGCTTGGTGATAACGGCAATTCCGGGAGTACCGGCGGCTGATCTGTCTGGAGCGGATTTGCTCAAAGCGTGGCCGTCAATGGGGCAGCAACTTGGCGCTGTTCACAGCCTATCGGTTGATCAATGTCCGTTTGAGCGCAGGCTGTCGCGAATGTTCGGACGCGCCGTTGATGTGGTGTCCCGCAATGCCGTCAATCCCGACTTCTTACCGGACGAGGACAAGAGTACGCCGCAGCTCGATCTTTTGGCTCGTGTCGAACGAGAGCTACCGGTGCGGCTCGACCAAGAGCGCACCGATATGGTTGTTTGCCATGGTGATCCCTGCATGCCGAACTTCATGGTGGACCCTAAAACTCTTCAATGCACGGGTCTGATCGACCTTGGGCGGCTCGGAACAGCAGATCGCTATGCCGATTTGGCACTCATGATTGCTAACGCCGAAGAGAACTGGGCAGCGCCAGATGAAGCAGAGCGCGCCTTCGCTGTCCTATTCAATGTATTGGGGATCGAAGCCCCCGACCGCGAACGCCTTGCCTTCTATCTGCGATTGGACCCTCTGACTTGGGGTTGATGTTCATGCCGCCTGTTTTTCCTGCTCATTGGCACGTTTCGCAACCTGTTCTCATTGCGGACACCTTTTCCAGCCTCGTTTGGAAAGTTTCATTGCCAGACGGGACTCCTGCAATCGTCAAGGGATTGAAACCTATAGAAGACATTGCTGATGAACTGCGCGGGGCCGACTATCTGGTATGGCGCAATGGGAGGGGAGCAGTCCGGTTGCTCGGTCGTGAGAACAATCTGATGTTGCTCGAATATGCCGGGGAGCGAATGCTCTCTCACATCGTTGCCGAGCACGGCGACTACCAGGCGACCGAAATTGCAGCGGAACTAATGGCGAAGCTGTATGCCGCATCTGAGGAACCCCTGCCTTCTGCCCTTCTCCCGATCCGGGATCGCTTTGCAGCTTTGTTTCAGCGGGCGCGCGATGATCAAAACGCAGGTTGTCAAACTGACTACGTCCACGCGGCGATTATAGCCGATCAAATGATGAGCAATGCCTCGGAACTGCGTGGGCTACATGGCGATCTGCATCATGAAAACATCATGTTCTCCAGTCGCGGCTGGCTGGTGATAGATCCCGTCGGTCTGGTCGGTGAAGTGGGCTTTGGCGCCGCCAATATGTTCTACGATCCGGCTGACAGAGACGACCTTTGTCTCGATCCTAGACGCATTGCACAGATGGCGGACGCATTCTCTCGTGCGCTGGACGTCGATCCGCGTCGCCTGCTCGACCAGGCGTACGCTTATGGGTGCCTTTCCGCAGCTTGGAACGCGGATGGAGAAGAGGAGCAACGCGATCTAGCTATCGCGGCCGCGATCAAGCAGGTGCGACAGACGTCATACTAGATATCAAGCGACTTCTCCTATCCCCTGGGAACACATCAATCTCACCGGAGAATATCGCTGGCCAAAGCCTTAGCGTAGGATTCCGCCCCTTCCCGCAAACGACCCCAATATGAAAAACCCCGGCAGGATGCTGGGGTTTTTTATTGCCTATCATTTCTCATTTGCAAAACAAGCATAATGCTCCTAAAATATAGACTATAATCTATATTTTGGTTGTGGTATGTGGATAGTCATTACGACAGATCTATTTAATGAATGGCTTGAACAGCAAGACGAATCAACACAAGAGAAGGTTCTGGCTGCCCTAGTTGTTCTACAGCAGCAAGGACCAAGTTTAGGCCGCCCTTTAGTAGATACTGTCTATGACTCTAAATTTACCAACATGAAAGAGCTTCGTGTTCAACATCGAGGTAAACCACTGAGAGCTTTCTTCGCATTTGATCCTTTACGACAGGCTATTGTTCTATGTATTGCTGATAAAGGCAGTAAAAAGCGTTTTTATAAAGACATGCTGGATATTGCAGATGAACAATACCAACTTCATCTCACCACCCTAGGAGATAAATCTAATGGCTAAGACTCTGCAAGAATTGTTAGCTAGCCGCTCTCCAGAGAGCCAAGCCCGTATTCAAAAAATGGCAGATGAATTACTGCTAGAAAATCAGCTTCATCTTATTCGTGAAGAACTTGAAATCTCTCAAAAGGAACTTGCTGAAACTTTGGGAATAAAACAGCCATCGCTTTCAGCAATAGAAAATCGTGGCAATGATCTTAAGATTTCAACCATGAAAAAGTATGTTGAGGCAATGGGCGGGAAGCTCCGTATTGATGTAGAGCTTCCAACAGGAAAACATATAGGATTCAATGTTTAACAATAAAAATGGGAGCTAAAGACTCCCATTTTTAGATTCGTATAATCGCCATTATGTTAAATTAGCGATATTAAGAATAATTTAGCTTTCGCAAAAAACATATAATTTACTTCTTAAGTAATCCAAACGATTGTTTTCTTTGATAAGTGGATCACCATTGCGATATAAAACGATATCATCCATTGATCCCATTCCTCCAATGGTACTTTGTATTTTATATTTTGCGTATTCTAGATCATCATCAATATAGAACAGTATTCTTTTATACATTTCTGCCCAATGTTCTAAATTCTGTTCTTCAAACAATTCTATTAGTTCTTGAATTGTTGATTTTAAATCTTCAATTTTATTTTTCATAAAAGTATTTTTTAAGATTCTCTAAAATTAACATAATACACGTTATACGAAACGTGTTATAATTTACTTTGAAATTCATATACTTATTTCAAAGTTTATAGCCCATCTTCCCCAAGGTGGGTTTTTTTTATGATTTTTCACGTTCCACGCTTATTATTTGATCAATGTTTCACGACTTTGTTCATATCAGTTAAACAATCGTAGTTAATCATAGGGTCTAAAAAAACGGCTCCAAAAGCCCCTTTTCTCCGGTTCCTGGTCAATGTGCTCCGGTACTGGAATCCGCTTATTTTCCACCTGCTCCGGAGTAGTCAATCCGTCATCTTTCGGCTGAGTTTGGATCTCTACTTCTACAGGAGTTTCTCTTGGTTGAGTAGTCAATACATCATAGTTCGACTCACTTTTTGACCTAGTATCTGTTGCTATATCTAATTTTGGGTCGATAGAACTAGTTGTATAAGCTTTTGGAGCTTCTAGTAGGCGTTGTATTGCTTCAATTTGCTCATCTTTAACGTGTAACTGATCATTCTTAGCTTTTAGTTCCTCACGTTGGAACTGCTCACGCTCATGAGCCTGTTCAAGCTGTTTTTGAAGCATGTAAACCTGCTGTTCTAATAGGTGAACTTCTGACAACTTTCGTGTTTCGGTTGTCTGTGAACTGTTTACATTTCTAGAAGGTTCACCAAAGACTCGAATAGCTTCGGAAAGATCAATTTTACCGTCACTATTTTTACTTAAATTACCTTTATTAACTTGCTTATAAATGGCTTGACGAGTTATTCCATAGAGATTTGAAAGCTCAATAACAGATAGTGATTTCATCTTGTAATTTTGGTTGTCCATTATGTGAACTAAAATACATTAACAAACAGTCAACTGCTACATACACAATCGACCTTTATGCCTTAAAGCCTAAATTTTTAAGATGAGGAATAAGTTGTTTTTGTTTTATTGGATCTCGCAGCATATCTTTAATTTTAATAGCTAAGTCGTCATAACTTTCACCTTGTTGTGCTAGGTGAGATACTTCATGTAAGCGTGAAAGCTGATTACCGAACATATTAATTTGTGAATCTGTCAATTTATAAAAATTATTCTGTTCGGATTTATGCTCAATACTTTTTGATTTTTCTTTAAACGTGAAGTGAATGTGTGTGACTTTTCGACCTGTCTTTATTTGCTCGTAAGATACATTTAAAGGGCTATGTTCATTGATTTGAACTACAGCAGTATCAATAACCCATCTCTTTAAATCAGCAGACAATGGATATCTTTTCCCTAACTCCAACATACTTCTTAGAGATTCGATGGAAATCTCTCGTTTTCCTATGGAACGATATTGGCTTAGTAGCTCATAAATACGAATAGCATATGCGCTACTCATACCAGCAATATCAGATAGCGAATACTTAGTGAATTCACGGCTTAGATTAGAAATGAACGGCAAAATTTCTTTAGAAAACCGAATTCCTACAACGCTTTTACTTTCTAAAAAGCGTATGGATTGAATCCATCTCATTTTGATTGACTCATCATCAATAGCTAAATTAATTGATCTGTCATATAAGCGGTTTACACCATCTTTTAGATCTCTATAAGCTGTTTTTTCATGAACCCCAAGTTTTTTTAAATCATCAATAGTTACGCGATAAATTTCATCATCTGTAATATCTTCAGCCCGACTAATCTTACTAATAGCTGCTAAGACAATCCGTTGTTCTGTTGAGCTGAGTTGATATGAAGCCTCAATTACTTGATTTGATTTAACTACTAATTCTTTTTTAGATGTACTCATCATTTTTAATTCGATAAACTAACTATGAGTAATATAATTCTCTCATATTTGGTAGTCAATCCCTCATAGTTAAGTAGTCAATCCCTCATAGTTAGTAGTCAATCCCTCATAGTTAGTAGTCAATCCCTCATAGTTAGGAGCTGAAAGCCTTTCTGTTAAAGCCTTTCAGATAGCCTAAAAGATTTAAAAGATTTAAAATATATTAAAAAGGAAAGAATGAAAAATTGCCCTATGTTTTCGCTACGCTCAAACTCTATTGAATCTCGCTATCGCTCGATTCTTGGGGCAATTTTTAGTAAATCTCGTTATGACTTTAAAAAAAGCACAAACAATTCGGAATTCGCTTCGCTTATAGTGCTTTTTTACTCGCTTTCGCTCGTTCTAGAATCAAATTTTGGCATTTGATTTACGCTCTTTTAGATTTCACATACTAAAAAACAGTTTTTCAAAGAGTCGAAGCGCGAATTTTAGTTATGCCGCTCGTAGACACTCGCTCGGTATATACCTTCTAGGTATATTGTGAGTTTTGAAATGGATCTTGATTTGTATTTTTGCAAAATAAGCTAAATGCTCTTGTTTTGCGATTACAGCCACTTTATTGATTTAGACGTAGCTAACTCAAAAATTGGTTTAAAAGTGGCTGTAATCGCATTTTATTGCGGTTTTAAGTGACTATCTGCTTCAAAGATATAAAGTTCTGTACCGTGGTCATCATATTCACATAATCCTTCAATAACTTTGATAAACAATTCTCTGCTTCGAAAGTAGTTTTCAGTTCTTGGATGAATATATTGATAAAGCGTGGTGTTACTGACCATTCTGAAAAAATTTTGGTTATTGACGATGGTATTTTTAACTTTTTCTGGATCTATATTTTCGGTTGATAAATTAAGTTTGTTCCAGGCGGCTAGTACTGCTCCACCTAAAGCATATTTGAGCTGATTTTCTGCATTACGTTTCTTTTGGGCGTCTGTCAGTTCTTTATGACTTTTTTGCAAAATTTCGCGCTTGTGTTCATTCTCCAGCCGGATCCGGTTTTCCAAGGCTGCTTTTTCAATTTTCTGGTAAGACTCCAGGGCACGATCCAGGCGGAAGAAATTATCCTGATCCATTTCCTGTGTCAGTAATGCCAGAATTTCTGTTTCGTTGGCCAGAAGGGGCTGCTGGTTTTTATCCTTTAGCTTGATCTGTTCAATGAGGGCCTGTCTTTTTAAAAACTGGTTTTTATCACGGTCTGCAGCTTTCAGTAGATTGAGCTGTTTGTCATTGAAGATGCCATTTGCTTGTTGAAGCAAGGTCAAAGCCTGCTGCTGGTTTTTCTTGAGGAAAGGGAGATTTTTAAGGAACTGCTGTAATGTCATGAGGTCATTTGAAGTGAGTATTTTCGCAGGTCTTCCACGGGCCGCCATCGCATTCTCCAGCATAAAATGGGTGAGGTTTTTGTGTTTTCAGTTTAGCATAGGCCGGCACGGGAAGAATTAAAAAAAAATGTGGGAACATTTTTTTTAATTCTTAAGCTCGTTTCCGTGTTTCTAATTCGATATAATTACTACGCAATTATATCGAATTAGAAACACTCCTCCTCGTGCTCCGCAGGCTCTGCGAGGCCCCGGCTAAAAATGAAGGTGATATATGTTCTATTGCAACCTTGAACACACCGCAAAAAAAGCGATAAAGACACGATCAGGAAAAATCAAAGATGGCGCCACAGCCAAGAATCGCTTTCATTACATCACCCGAACGTCACACTTTAAAAGTTATAAGGAATCGGTTTCTGAGCACATTGAGTTTGTGAAATCCGGGAATTTACCCAGTTTTGCCGAGGGAAAACCGGCTGAATTTTGGCAGGCTGCAGATGTATATGAACGGAGTAATGGCCGAACCTGTTCCAGTCTGGTCGTGGCTTTACCCAAAGAATTAAACCAAGCGCAACGGATTGAGTTGGCTGAAGCGTTTATTACCGAGTTTGCCGACCGCTATCGTTTTCCATTTAGCTGCGCCATCCATAATCATGCGGGTTTAATTGCCGGGATTGAGCAACCGCATTTGCATCTGATGTACAGTGAACGGCATATGGATGGGATTGATCGTTCAGCCGAACAGTTTTTTAAGCGTTATAACCCCAAGGATCCGCAGAAAGGTGGTGCGCAGAAGCTCACGGCTGATGTATTGGGGATGGGCAAAGCACAGCTGCAGTTGTACCGACAGAAAACTGAAGAACTGATTAATGACAGTCTTATGCGGTATGCGCCAATGAAACAGGTTGAGATTCGAGGTATTCAGATAGAAGTGCCGAGTAGGGTGAGTTGTTTATCACACCGAGATTACAACAAGAAGTATGGAACCCAGCTGCAGGATGTCCCCGTGATGAATAAGGCGGTACGTTTTGCGTGTGAGAATGAACCTGAGTTGTGGGCCAAACAACAGCATATGATTGAAGAAATTCAACGTATTCGCGCTGAAAATCGTTATGAGCAGTATCGTTCGTTTTATGAGGCTGAATTAAAAAATCGAAAAGAGATTGAAGAACTAAGCAAGCAAGCTGAAACGCCACGTACTCGACAACAGTGGTATGCGCGAGAAAAATTATTGTTTTTACAGCAGAATATGCTGCAAACTTTATTGAAAGATCCTCAAACGACTGAACCTATAACATTGATTCAGCATGATTTACAGCGTTATATTGATCTTTTGAATACTGAATCGTTCGATCGACTTGAGAAGTTGGGATATTTAAGGGATCTCGGCCAAAACTTAGAGGGTTCAGTTATTCAGATCGCCCCTATTGATGAAGAATTAGCATTTATACAGCGACAAGTCATTGAACGTGTGCCTTTGAAAATGAGGGAAAAAGCTGTAACTTCTGAAAAAGTAAGGAATCACGATCAGGATAATGATTTTAGTCCTGGTTTTTAGGTCGATTATTTAAGGCGCGCCATTGCATCATTAGTACCGCGTCTTCTTCTTCAAAGGTAGATTCACCTGAAATCAGCCGTTCTAAACGTTCCTCACTACTTTGTCTACATGCGTCAATCGTTTTTTGATCGAAGCTATGTGCCACCTTTTGATTTTGAAGCAATGTACTATGATAAAATTAATCCGTTAGGTCAGGTGGCCTAACTTAAATAAAAAAGTCTCCGACAAACCCGGTACGGTTCAGATCACCGCAAACAGGTTACTCGCCTGGGGATTCCCTTTCGACCCGAGCATCCGTATGAGACTCATGCTCGATTATTATTATTATAGAAGCCCCCATGAATAAATCGCTCATCATTTTCGGCATCGTCAACATAACCTCGGACAGTTTCTCCGATGGAGGCCGGTATCTGGCGCCAGACGCAGCCATTGCGCAGGCGCGTAAGCTGATGGCCGAGGGGGCAGATGTGATCGACCTCGGTCCGGCATCCAGCAATCCCGACGCCGCGCCTGTTTCGTCCGACACAGAAATCGCGCGTATCGCGCCGGTGCTGGACGCGCTCAAGGCAGATGGCATTCCCGTCTCGCTCGACAGTTATCAACCCGCGACGCAAGCCTATGCCTTGTCGCGTGGTGTGGCCTATCTCAATGATATTCGCGGTTTTCCAGACGCTGCGTTCTATCCGCAATTGGCGAAATCATCTGCCAAACTCGTCGTTATGCATTCGGTGCAAGACGGGCAGGCAGATCGGCGCGAGGCACCCGCTGGCGACATCATGGATCACATTGCGGCGTTCTTTGACGCGCGCATCGCGGCGCTGACGGGTGCGGTATCAAACGCAACCGCCTTGTCCTTGATCCCGGCATGGGGTTTTTTCTGGGGGCTGCTCCCGAAACCTCGCTCTCGGTGCTGGCGCGGTTCGATGAATTGCGGCTGCGCTTCGATTTGCCGGTGCTTCTGTCTGTTTCGCGCAAATCCTTTCTGCGCGCGCTCACAGGCCGTGGTCCGGGGGATGTCGGGGCCGCGACACTCGCTGCAGAGCTTGCCGCCGCCGCAGGTGGAGCTGACTTCATCCGCACACACGAGCCGCGCCCCTTGCGCGACGGGCTGGCGGTATTGGCGGCGCTGAAAGAAACCGCAAGAATTCGTTAACTGCACATTCGGGATATTTCTCTATATTCGCGGTTCAGCAGGCATGTCCCCTTTGAGGGCGACCCGACGACAGGATAATCGACCTTATGGTGCGCAAATATTTCGGCACAGACGGTATTCGTGGCAAAGCCAACGAAGGCGCGATGACGGCGGAAACCGCCTTGCGCGTCGGCATGGCGGCTGGCCGTGTCTTTCGTCGCGGTGACCACCGCCATCGTGTCGTGATCGGCAAGGATACGCGCCTGTCGGGCTATATGCTTGAACCCGCGCTCACAGCCGGTTTCACCTCGATGGGGCTTTGTTGCACAAACCTATCTGTAAAGGCTTTTTCAGCGATATAATTTTCAAATGAAGAAGCCTACACACAAAATCTACCGCACAACCAATTGGCCCGCATATAACCGAGCACTCATGAGTCGCGGAAATATTGCCATTTGGTTTGATCCTGCTACGCAATGGTATGCTCCATCAAAAGGCAAACAAGGGCGAAATCAAACCTACTCCGACGCAGCTATCCAATGCTGCTTAATGATTAAATCCTTATTTCGTCTTTCTGTATGCATGGTGACTGGCTTTGTCCAAAGCTTGATTAAACTTTGCGGATTAGATTGGACAGCTCTGGATTATTCAACCATTCGCAGAAGACAAAAGCATATTGATATTCAAATTAGCTATGAAAAGAGTTGCAATGGA
>NZ_LQXQ01000087.1 GCF_003268395.1 Acinetobacter sp. CFCC 10889
GATGAACCAGTTTCTCTACTTATAGAGAAGATTACTGATGAAAAAAATCAGAAAGTCTTAGTTGGTGAAATAAAAAAACAAAAGTCTTTGCCTAAGATTACAGCCCCATTTCATATTCCTAGCAATTGGCAATGGTTATATTTACAGGATCTAAGCTCATATATTCAAAGGGGAAAAAGCCCTAAATATGTAGAAAAGTCAGATAAAATTGTAATTTCACAAAAATGTGTACGTTGGAGTGGTTTGGATATTAGCCCTGCACGATTTATTGACCCTAAAAGTTTAGAAAATTATGAAAAAATACGCTTTCTAAAAGATGGGGATATTTTATGGAATTCTACAGGGACTGGAACTATAGGTCGTGCAAGTCTATTTTTTCAGATTGATACTTATCAAAATATTGTTGCTGATAGCCATGTTACAGTTGTACGGACTTTAGGCAATATCTCTGATTACATATATTTAGTTATCCGTAGTCCATATATCCAAAAAGATTTAGAAAGTTCAGCATCAGGCACTACAAATCAGATTGAATTAAACACCTCTACAGTATTACAGACTAGAATACCATTACCACCAATTGAGGAACAAAAACGCATCGTAGCTAAAGTTGATGAATTAATGCAACTTTGTGATCAACTTGAACAGCAGCAAAATTTAAGCTCAGAAGCACATGATAAATTAGTTGACACGTTACTGAATGTTTTGATTAACTCATCTGATGTTGATGAGTTTCAACAGAATTGGCAGCGTATTTCAGAAAACTTTGATCTATTATTTACTACTGAATACAGTATTGAACAGCTAAAACAAACGATTTTGCAGTTAGCTGTTATGGGGAAGTTGGTAAAACAAGACCCCAATGATGAACCAGCAAGTGAGTTGCTAAACCAAATTGCTGAAGAGAAAGCGAAATTAGTAAAAGAAGGGAAGATTAAGAAGTCGAAGCCTTTGTCCGAAATTGATTTAGATAAAGTACCATTTGAAATTCCAGATAGCTGGGCTTGGGCTAGATTTTCTGAGTTAGGAGAGTTTGCTCGGGGTAAGTCAAAACATAGACCACGTAATGATCCAGCTCTGTTTAATCCACCAATTTATCCATTAGTCCAAACTGGTGAGGTTGCTAGAGCAGGAAATATTATTCTTGAATATCATTCAAAATATAGTGAAGTTGGTCTTGCCCAAAGTCGAATGTGGTCTAAGGGAACTTTGTGTATCACAATTGCGGCTAATATTGCTGATTCTGCAATATTAGGTTTTGATGCATGTTTTCCTGATAGTGTGGTTGGTTTTACACCAGTTGAGCCATTACACAGCGCTCGATATCTTTTATTTTTCATGAAAACAGCTCGACAGCAATTATTAGAATATGCACCTGCGACTGCTCAGAAGAATATTAATCTTGAAATACTTGAGTCAGTTTATATACCAATACCTCCATTAAATGAGCAAGAAAAAATAATTCAGACTGTTGATGAGTTTCTTAATATTTGTAATGTATTAAAAGATAAAATTAAACACGTTAATAGTATCAAGTGTGAACTTTCAGATGCTTTAGTATCAAATGCTTTAAAAGATTCGAATAGTATTGGTAAGCCTAAAGTTGCCGAAAATCTTATTCATTTTGAAAAACCAATTGAGATAGTTAAAAATTCGAAGCAAAAAAGTAGTGATCAAATTGATTTATTTACAGATGAAAGCGTTGATGATGATTTGAAGCTTTTATCTTTAGCTGCTGAAATCACGTTTCAGTTGCATACAGAGCAAACTTTTGGTCATTTAAAACTGCAAAAGTTGATCTACTTATGCCAACAACTAAAACATATGGATTTGGCGGCTGACTTTAAACAACATGCCGCTGGTCCATATGATCCAGTTATGGCACGTTATTTAGATAAAAAGTTTAAAGATCATGAGTGGTTTAGTTACGATCCTCAGCGAGACTTAAAGTACAAACCTCTCAGTAGATGTAATGATCATAGATCTGCATTTAATAAGTATTTTGCTAAAGATGTGACTGCGATTTATGACTTAATAGGACTTTTTAGAACAAGCAAGTCTGATCATATAGAAATTGTAGCAACGTTGTTTGCTTGTTGGTTGCGTTTTCTTGAGCAAAAGCGATTAGTTACAGAAGAGCAGCTTCTGAAAGACTTCTATGCATGGTCTCAAGAGAAGAAGCGATTTAGTAAAGCTGAAGTACTTAATGGGTATAAGTGGATGAAGCAAAATTTAGTTGTACCATTGTAAAATGTTTAAAATTTAATAAGAGATATAAAGTTAAATGTTTAACAGTCAAATTTGAAACATCTTTTTTTGTAATTTAACTATATAGTTATTAAAAATGGCTACTTAATAGAGGTAATCAATGGCTACCAATGGACATGAATATTGCGTTCAAAATGCTTTTAATCGGTCACATGCTGGCAGATATATATATGTTGTAGCTATGGGTATTTCTTGGATAGTAATCTATATTTTTTTAAAATTTAATGGTGAACTCTCCCCATTAGAAAATATTGTAATTTCAAGTTTAAGTACGGGTATATTATTTTTAGCTTGTTACTTTTTATTTGATAAATGGGTGTGGAAATGGAACTTGTTATTTCATTTTTTAAAATACCCTGATATTTCTGGTGAATGGGAGTGTATTGGTAAAACATCCTATCAAGAACTTGATAATGAGTTAGTGAAATCAAACAACTCAGAATGGCAAGGTAAAGTAACTATAATTCAAACTTGGGATAAGCTAAGAATTAGAATGGAAACTAAATACTCTACTTCTGAGAGTATTTCAGCAGCCATTATTTATGATGAAATTGATTCATATAAGGTTTTATATAGTTATAAAAATGAGCCTAAAGACTTAGATCATAAAGAACTACGAACCCATTTAGGTTTTGTAGAACTTCAACTCAACAAGAACTCAAAAAGTGCTTCCGCCAAATACTATAATGTAAGTGGTAGAAGAACTTTTGGCTCAATGGAATGGAAAAAATTAAATTGATAATGGAAAAAATTTTAGTGATTCTTTAGATGAAAAGCCCAAATCCTGACATAAATCACTTACTAAATTATCTAATGCAATACTCAGTGTGGTGAGAGAAGTTAATTTGTCAGCGGAATCAAAAATTTTTCTAGTCCCATCAGGAGTGTCTAAAGATTTTGCATAATTTGGATTGTGATATAAATAATCCAAAAACCTTTGGGTTTCTAAAACAATACCAAGAGAATGGTTTTTGCTATTTTTTAAATTATCCCTATTAGCATGGTACATAACAGACGCTAGGTCATAGCTGCTTAGCGTAATCTTTGAGCCTTCGTCAATTAAATCAGCTTTGATAGTTTTACATAGCCGAATGGATTTTCTTAATGAACCTTCTGTTAAATACTGGCAAATTAATTTAATCCAATAAATATGGGAAAAGGGTAAATTTAGAAATGTTGTAGGGATCTTTTTATCTAAAACGTTTATTCCTCTTAAATATTCAGACCCTTTGTTCTTATATTCATTCGTTTCGACCCAATGAGATGGGACTACATCTACATCTCTTGGTAATGACCCTCCTGTAAGGCTTATGCATTTTCCACCAGTATTATCAATTTTAACAGCGGGATATGCTTGCTTTAGCTCATGAAAACTAGAATTTCTTAATTGTTGTAGAATTTTTATATCTTCATTTCTTAATAAAGTTGTACAGTCTTCTGAGCGATAGTGATTTTTATGTATAACTAATAGATCAACATCACTGACTCCCTTAATATGGATATCTAAAGGTACAGAACCTTGCAATTTATATTCTGTAGCTAATCCATGGTTTGTCAGTCGAGTTTTAAGTTGGTTTTCAATTCTTTTTGCAGTTTCAATACCAATTTCAGTGTACCTTTGGTCCACTGCTTGCATAGCTCCAATTGAATAGCGTATAGATGGTTTAGTTGAAATATTTTCCCAAAGTTCACGTTATTCTGAAGTGAAGTAAATTCAGAATAAGAAGTGACTCCAGTTCCTATGCTATCGAATAGGTTATAACTAAGATCTTTAGCTTTTCTCCTTTTTTCTAATCTTTTTAATCTATCATCAAAATTAATTTTAGCCATGAAAAATACCCAATTTAATCTTAAATATAAATTGGGTACATTAAAAATATTTCAATGAATTTAAATTAAAATATTTGTTAGTTTACTTATTTTGATATTTCCATATTTATGAGAAATAGATTTACCAGATTAATGTATGTAATCAAGAGCAAGTAATTAGATTAAGAACATAATTTAAAAAAAATAGAGCCATTAGGCTCTATTTTTTTATTTAGTGAGTTGTTAAATAAATTTGTAACAATCTCGAAATATGTGTCAAAAATCTCACATTATCTGTCATTCAGCGGACGGCGAAAGTATTACCAGCTTAACGCACCACCAGTCTGATAGTCTGTTACACGCGTTTCAAAGAAGTTCTTCTCTTTACGCAAGTCCATCATTTCAGACATCCATTGGAATGGGTTGTTCACACCTGCAAATTGCTCAGGTAAGCCCAACTGAGCCAAACGACGGTTGGCAATGAATTTTAAGTATTCTTCCATCATTGCTGCGTTCATGCCTAATACGCCACGTGGCATGGTGTCACGCGCATACTCGATCTCAAGCATAGTACCTTCAAGAATCATTTGAATGATTTCTTCTTGGAATTCCGCTGTCCACAAGTTTGGATTTTCGATTTTGATTTGGTTGATCATGTCGATACCAAAGTTCAAGTGCATAGATTCATCACGTAAAATGTATTGGAATTGCTCAGCAACACCATTCATTTTGTTACGACGACCCATAGACAAGATTTGGCTGAAACCGCAGTAGAAGAAGATCCCTTCAAGTACACAGTAGAATGCGATCAAGTTGCGAAGCAAGATTTGATCCGTTTCAGGTGTACCTGTTTTAAACGTAGGATCACTTAACTGTTGAGTGTATTTCAACCCCCATGCTGCTTTACGTGCTACTGATGGAACTTCACGGTACATGTTGAAGACTTCACCTTCATCCATGCCCAAAGATTCGATACAGTACTGGTAAGCATGTGTATGAATCGCTTCCTCAAAAGACTGACGCAAAATGTACTGACGACATTCTGGGTTGGTAATATGACGGTAAATCGCAAGTACCAAGTTATTGGCAACCAATGAGTCAGCAGTTGAGAAGAAACCTAAAGAACGCATCACAATCGTACGCTCATCTTCGGTTAAGCCATTTTCAGACTTCCAAAGCGCGATGTCATGGTTCATGTTGACTTCTTGTGGCATCCAGTGGTTTGCACATCCATCAAGATATTTTTGCCAAGCCCATTCGTATTTGAATGGTACAAGTTGGTTCAAGTCAGCACGACAGTTAATCATTGCTTTGTCGTCAACTTGTACACGTTGTGCACCCATTTCAAGCTCTTCTAAGCCTGGTGCTACATCTAGATGTTCTAGAGCGTTAGATGCTCTTGCCAACGGATCGGTTGGATCTGTTGTTCTATTTGTACTGGTTCGAGCGGGTTGTGCAGTTGCCACAGACGACGATGTGTGCTGTGCATGAGATACCACTTGCGAATCAGTCGTTTTTTTCGGTTCGACGGGCGCAGGCTGGTGAGCTTGTGCAGCTTGTTTCGGTTCATCATCTTCAAAATCGTCCCAACTTAGGATAGACATGTTTGTTCTCTCTTCGTTGCTTTATATCTGTTATGGACATCTCACAAACGAAGATGTCACTACTATACGCTCATTATGTGTAAGCAAAATTAAGTTTTGCTGATGAATGTACTCAATTTGTTCGTTTGAGTAGATATCTACACTACTTATTTTGCTTACGCTTTTGTTGCTTACGAATGGCAAAGAATGCATACGCAACAGGAATATAAAAAATTAAAAAGGCTAAGATCAGTGCGATTACGCCTAACTCATAGTCATGACTTAAATGGAACATTTCTTAGTCCTAATTAATTTTTTGGAAGAGCCTTAAAGTAAGGCTCCTTTCAATCATTTTTTAGATGATTTAGTAGGCTTTACTGTTTCAATAATTGTGGTTTTGGGGTGCTTTTTTGCATATTCCAAAGTCACATATTGACCAGTGATAGCACTTCGAGCAGCTTTATTAGCCATGACTCATACCTCATTGATACAAACTTAAGATGACTCTTACTGGCTCGATAACTAATTCAATGATAGAATCACTCTCGCATTCACATATGCCAGCCTCGTTGTGACCATCTATGTATCACTTCGAGATTGTAAGCCTTCTAGTTAGTTTTGACGGACGCTAGAGGGCTTTTTTATTGCCTAAATTTGGAATCCCCCTAAATCCCCCTTTGTTAAGGGGGACTTTTCTCCCTCCTTTGAAAAAGGAGGGTCGGGGAGGATAAAAAATTACTG
The DNA here is from genome assembly GCF_003268395.1 of Acinetobacter sp. CFCC 10889. Taxonomy (GTDB): domain Bacteria; phylum Pseudomonadota; class Gammaproteobacteria; order Pseudomonadales; family Moraxellaceae; genus Acinetobacter. Next base: position 6,402 of record NZ_LQXQ01000087.1, read on the forward strand.
ACAAGCTTCGCAATCAGGATTGTCGATTGAACATGCTTGAGGAACTGGTGCTGCATTTGCAAAACCATCTTCTTCAGCAGGTGCTGCAGGTTTAGTTTCAGCAACTGGAGCTGCAACAGTCGTTGGTTTAACTGCGTTCAATGCACCTGTATTGATTGTCGATTTCTCGGCAGAAGTCGCACCCAGTGCACGGAGGTAATAAGTCGTTTTAAGACCACGTAACCAAGCCATCTTATAGGTGATGTCCAATTTCTTACCATTTGCACCAGAGATGTAAAGGTTAAGCGATTGCGCTTGGTCGATCCATTTTTGACGACGTGATGCAGCATCTACGATCCAACGAGTATCGACTTCAAACGCAGTGGCAAAGATTGCTTTTAATTCTTCAGGAATGCGGGCAATTTTTTGTACTGAACCTTCGAAGTGTTTCAAGTCATTAACCATCACAGAGTCCCAAAGACCACGATCTTTTAACGCACGTACTAAGTACGGGTTGATCACTGTGAATTCACCAGAAAGGTTAGATTTCACATAAAGGTTTTGGAATGTAGGCTCGATAGACTGAGAAACACCACAAATATTTGAAATGGTTGCAGTCGGTGCAATCGCCATCACGTTTGAGTTACGCATACCGTCTTTTTGAACTTTGGTACGTAAAGTATCCCAGTCCAAACGTTGTGTACGATCAACTTCGAACATACGTTCAGGACGTGATTTAGCCACGATTTCTAAAGAGTCGATTGGAAGAATACCTTGATCCCACAATGAACCTTTAAATGTTGAATAAACACCACGTTCAACAGCCAAGTTGCTTGAAGTTTCGATTGCATAGTAGCTGATCACTTCCATAGATTCATCAGCGAAATCAACCGCTTCATCAGAACCATAAGCAAGCTTCATTTCATATAAAGCATCTTGGAAGCCCATGATCCCCATACCGACTGGACGGTGTTTCATGTTTGAGTTTTGCGCTTGTGGTACAGCATAGTAGTTAATGTCGATGACGTTATCGAGCATACGAACAGCGGTTTTCACTGTACGAGCCAATTTTTCACGGTCGAGTTTGCCGCCTTGAACGTGTTGTACAAGGTTGATCGAACCTAAGTTACATACTGCGATTTCATCTTTATTGGTATTTAAAGTGATTTCTGTACATAAGTTAGATGAATGCACAACACCAACGTGTTGTTGTGGTGAACGTAAGTTACATACGTCTTTGAATGTGATCCACGGATGACCCGTTTCAAACAACATCGACAACATTTTGCGCCATAAGTCTTTCGCACGGATTTTCTTATGCAGCATGTTTTGTTCTTTGGCAATACCTTCGTAGTACGCATAACGTTCAGCGAATTCTGCACCCGTCAAATCATGAAGATCAGGAGTTTCTGATGGTGTGAATAATGTCCATTCAGCATCTTCAAATACACGTTGCATGAACAAGTCTGGAACCCAGTTTGCAGTGTTCATGTCGTGGGTACGACGACGGTCATCACCTGTGTTTTTACGAAGCTCTAGAAATTCTTCAATATCCAAGTGCCAAGTTTCTAAGTATGCACACACCGCACCTTTACGTTTACCACCTTGGTTGACCGCAACAGCAGTATCGTTGGCAACTTTAAGGAAAGGTACAACACCTTGAGATTTACCGTTTGTTCCTTTGATGTATGAGTTCAAAGCACGAACTGGTGTCCAGTCATTACCTAAACCGCCCGCCCATTTAGAAAGTAAGGCATTGTCACGCATCGCACCATAGATGTCATAAAGGTCATCTTGGATGGTGGTTAAATAACAGCTCGATAACTGAGGACGTAAAGTTCCTGAGTTAAATAATGTCGGCGTAGATGCCATGTAGTCGAAGCTAGACAATAAGTCATAGAATTCGATTGCACGGTCTTCTTTATTTTCTTCGTTGAGGGATAGACCCATCGAAACACGCATGAAGAACAATTGCGGAAGTTCAAAACGGACATCATTTGAATGAATGAAATAACGGTCAAATAAAGTTTGTAGACCTAAATAAGTAAATTGGTTAGAACGCTCAGGTTTGATCGCAGCCGCCAATTTTGCAAGATCGAAGTTTAAAAGTTCTGGAGATAGAAGTTCTAACTCGATCCCTTTTTTCAAATAGGTTTCAAGTGCGTCATTTTCTAAAGTATCAGTCGCTAAACCTAGGAATTTAAGACCAGTTGCAACTAAGTTGTCACGGAGTAAACGTGCAGTCACATAAGTATAGTTTGGTTCTTGTTCGATACGGGTACGTGTTGCCATCATCATCGTAGTTGAGATGTCAGACTCTTTTACACCGTTATATAAGTTTTTAACAGTTTCATCGACAATGGCTTGAACATTAATGCCTTCCAAGCCTTCACTTGCTTTTTCGATAGTCGCTTGTAGTTCGCCCAAATCTAGAGGCTGAAGCTGACCATTCGCATCTGTGATTTGTAAAGTAGGATGGTGATGAGCATTGGTTTGTTTACGTGCTTCTGAACGTTGTTCACGGTAGATCACATAAGAGCGAGCAACTTTTTGTTCGCCTGTACGCATCAAAGCCAATTCAACTTGGTCTTGAATTTCTTCAATATGAATCGTCCCACCAGAGGGTAAGCGACGATTAAAAGTATTTAAGACCATTTCTGTTAATTGTGTAATACGGTCATGAATACGGCTTGAATCGGCACTTTGTTGACCCTCAACAGCCAAGAAAGCTTTGCCAATTGCTACAGAGATTTTTTCTGCATCAAACGGGGCAACATCACCAGTGCGTTTAATCACTTGAAGTTGACCAGGGGGGGTAATGGCGTTCATTGTCAGCGTAGCTCCATTGTCATCATTGTTATGTTTATGGACCATTTGAATCGCAGCAACATAGCAAATATGTCGTTGTGATGTTTGAGGACTAAACACAATACTTAGTGGTTTAATTTAAATTAGGACACAAGATACGGTAAAAATTAGGGGAGATCAATATTGACATTTCGATAA
>NZ_LQXQ01000088.1 GCF_003268395.1 Acinetobacter sp. CFCC 10889
CCCTCTAAAACAGATGATTGGTATCCCATATATCAATGTATTTTACATGGTCAAGTCTATCATTGTTTTGAAGAATATAATCGGCTTGAGGTCGTATTTGGGGCATCTGCAACAGAAGAATTTCAACAGTTTATTATCAATGACTTAAAATCTAAACTTAAACAAATTTCAGGTCATGATGTTGTGGCTGAACAAGTAATCTAAGAATTAGAAGGATATAAAGCATCCTTTTCAATAATTATGCATATTGTCTAACAATATGGCATATCTTTCATCGGTAAAAGTTGAAATTCTTTATTATTGTCGCTATAAATAGAACATGAAATCGTCATTTTTTTGTCATAAGAAAAGCGTATCTTAGTTTCGTAAAATAAAATTGTTGATCAATTGAATAAAAGTAAGAATACGATAAGTGAATAGATGAATTTTAAAGTGAATGTGCGCTCTAATACTTTAGATGATATCTTGAATTTATTGATAGAAAAGTGAAATAAAAAGCGGTATAAAAACTGATAAATTATAAAAATAGATAAGGAATGTAACTTATGGATTTAATGTTACTTGCGACACTTGCAATACTCGCTGTAGTGAGTGTTATTGCTTATAATGGACTAAAAAATAAGCAAAAAGTGGATAGTGCTTTAAGACAGCGTGCGGTTTTTAATTCACATGAATTAATGACCTATACCCGTATTAAAGAAATCTTACCTGCTGCAAATATTTTGGCACATGTATCTTTTGATGCATTGTTGACGACAAAGTATTTACATACACGCCGTAAATATCAAAAAATGTTTGCAGATTTTGTTGTATTAGATCATGAGTTTAAAGTGATTGCTGTAATTACTTTAGATGATCCAAATGCAATGAAATGGATGAGTACAGATCGTAATCAAGACACTTTGTTGGAAATGGCAGGCTATCGTGTGATTCGTTATCAAGGTGTGCCTGAGTACCAACAATTACGTGAAGACTTTATTATGATGTATGCAAATAGTCATGAAACTTTGACAACACAAGCAGCTGTTGATTTAGAAGAATATGCTGAACGTTTGGCACGTCCACGTGTGTTTGGTTAAGAAAAAGTGCATGAATTGATCATGCACTTTTTTATGTGATATATGTTTTATTTTAAAATTAAGGCTTTACTGCAACAACGGTGAGTTCAACCAATACATCCGGATGATATAATTTGGCTTCGACACAGGTGCGAGGCAATGCCTGAATATCTGCAACCCATGCATCCCAAACTTCATTGAAAGCAGCATAATCTTTTTCAATATCTTTTAAATAGATGGTCACTGACATGATGTGATTTTTATCTGTGCCCGCATCTGCAAGAAATTGATCAATAATATCAAAAGTTTGTTGAGTTTGCCCTTTAATGTCTAAACTCAAATCACTTGCCAGCTGACCTGCCAAATGGACTAAATTTCCAGAAATCGCAACTTCTGAAAAGCGTGGTGTAATGTGTAAACGTTGTACCGTCATGCGGATGCTCATCTGTTTTTATAGGTAAATTTTACGTGATCAGCTTTCGTATGAATATGTATTTTTAAGAAAATGGACGAATTTTTTCAATGTGAGATAAGCATTTTCCTTTAAAAATCATCACAATTTTCTGCTCAGGACAAATGATGATATTACCCAGATTTAAAAATGAAATATGTGCATGTCTGAGCTGATTTAAGCAAAATGCAATGGAGCTTTTGATCGGACACAGTTGAGGGAGTTCATCTGTATGTTTGATATTAACTGTTTGATTTTTCATATTTTAGCCTATAGATATTGTTGGAGAATGGATGCGGTGATACATCCATTTTCATGTCATTTCAGTCTTGGGTTAGTCTTGGGAAGAAGGGGTGTAGTTTTGCAGTTCTGATTTTGGTTTTGCGCCGACTTGATACCAGTCGATATGTCGTGTGATAAACATCACGGCTGCAAGTACGATGAATGAAATCACTGAACCAATGAGGAAAGTTTTACCATTTGATTGGAGTAATAAATACATCACTGCATATAGCACACTTAAAATGATACTAAAGAGCGCAGCAGCTTTGACACCTCGCATGACAAAGAATAAGTACCATGTCATGAGGCTGATACAGGCAACTGCTGCAACAAGATAAGCCCATGTAAAAGCATAATATTCACTGATCGACAGTAACAGGACAAAGAAAATACCTTGTGCCATTGCCACCAAAGCGTATTGGATTGGGTGGATTCGTAAGCTTTTTAAGACTTCAAAGATAAAGAAACAACCAAAAGTAATGAGAATAATCACGATTCCATATTTGATAGCACGGTCAGTTTGTGTATAGACATTCACAGATTCTAAAAATTCAGTAGAAAGTCCAATTTTTTCAACAGTATTCTCACCTTCATAAGCAGGATTATTGCTGTTAGGTGCTAGATAAGCATTACTGAATTGGCGCATACACTCACTGTTTTCACAATTGGCGATTTTATTGAGATTTTGCTGTCCAAGTGCGATATTTTTCCATTGAGCGCTGAATTGTTCCGTCTGACTCATTTTGGCATAAGGTAAACTTTGTCCATCATATTTGGTATCTGCCCAATTGCCTTTGGCATCATAAGTCACATGTTGACTGGTTGGAATGAGGTTGAATTTGCTTAGACCTGTGAGATTAAGTTGTAAATTAAAGTCAAAACCATTTTGAATGGCAGTTAAAATTTCAGGATGTTTTTGTACAGAAATACTCATGAAATCAAAGCCAGATTGACTATTGCCTTGATCACTGATTTGAAATGGGTAGTTTTTATTGAGAATCTGAATGCTTGGCTGTTTGTCTAAACCGCGTGGATCTTTGACGGGTAAAATAATTTGTGCACGTTCCCAATGATATTTTTTAGCGTTTATTTCAGGTTTTTGAAAAACCCCTTTTGCTGCTAAATCAGTTTGATAACTGACTGCACGATAAATCGTACGTTTATAAGTGTCATCTGTAACTTTGAAGTTGGCTGCCCAATGTGTGCTATCTGCTCCAAAGTAACTAAAGTGTTCTTCGGTACATGGGAATGGTTTTTTCTGCTCATTGGTGCAGACTTTTTCTTCGCTATAAGGCACTCGAATATAAGGTGCAATAATGCTTTGAGGGCTAATTTGGGTCGTGGAAATGTCACGAATAAAGTCTTGTTGATAGCTTTGGCGTTCTGAGACTAAATGGCTGATAAAAAATAGTCCTACCCAGAAAATTGCCATCAAAATGATGATCGTAATGATCTTCAATGTTAGAAAATGAGATCGCATGAGAATACCTGATTTATTTTGATCTCGTGAGTGTGCAAAAAGCAGATGTTTTTTATTTGAGTTGCTTTTGAGTTTTATGTGAACTTTAGGTGAAGTCATCTGATTACTTGCTGTGAGCATCAGCCCCCTGCCTGATCAGGATAGTGACTTTTAGTTTATGATTCTATTTTTTATGGGTTTTTGAAAAAGAATTATTGTGATATTTAATTTAGATGAATCGAACATTGACCATGACGCCTTGTTGATGAGGTTGAATCAAAGCGATTTGATTTTCTTGAATATTTTCAATGTGGATCTGTCCATGATGTTGTTCAATCACTTGTTTCACGATGCTTAAACCAATGCCTGAACTGCGTTGCTGTGAAATAGGGCGGGGCAATGAAAAATAAGTATCGAAAACTTGGGACAGGGCATAGTCAGGAATCCATTCTCCCTCATTAAATATTTTAAATTCAATGCCTTGGTGATTCTTACTGTGCTGTAATTGCAGCAAAATTTTGGCAGAATGCGGGGCAAAATCCAAAGCATTATCCAATAAATTGGCAATGGTTTGTTGCAACCAAAAACGATCTGCTTGAATCATGCAGTGCTGTTCAATATCGAGTAGGCATTGAATTTTTTTGTTTTGAATCAGGCTCGCATGTTGATCTAAAACTTGTTGAATTAATTGTGAAAAATCAAAATTTTGTAGTTCGATTTGATGTTTGGATTTTTCCAGACGAGTGAGTAACAACATTCGATCAATCAAAATTTTCAAACGCTGACTTTGTTCATGAATGTGCGTGGCAAATTGTTGCTGATCATCTAAAGGAAGATCTTCTTTGAGTAATTCCGCACTCGCTTGGATCGCCGTGAGTGGACTTTTCAGTTCATGGGTCAAAGTATTGACATAGTGTTCGACATAGGCACGATCTTCGAGTTTTTCCCGCATATTTTCAATGGCTTGAGATACTAAATTTAGTTCTTGTGCAGAACGGAAATGTGGTGCTTGATTGACAGGTGCAAGGGCTTGGGCATATTTACGCACTCGGTCAATGCTGTGCTTCAACCAATAAGCCACCAAACTTGCCAAAAATAAACTGAGCAGCGCAATCCATGCAGCTTGACGAAAAAGCTGATTTTCAGAACGTTGAATATAGGGCTGAACAGAACTGTTTGGTTTACCGATGCTGACCACGCCGATCAGTTGCTGTTGTTGATTGACCTGATAATAAATTGGTGCAGCGATGAACATCGTACTGTTGCTGCTGCCAAGGTCATTGCCTTTGAGGTCATAGCTGCGGGTTGAGCGCACGCCGTATTTGCCTTGTAGCGTCAGATAGACATCATTCCATTTTGAATAATCTTGCCCTGTGGCAATGCCTTGTGAATCATAGATCACAATGCCTTTGGCATCAGTAATATAAATCTGTTGGTTAATTTCCTTTTTGTTATGTTGCCAAATGGTGGCATTCAGTTTGCGGTTCAGGGCTTGTTGAATTTTTTCATTAAATTGTACCGTGTTGACTCTATTGTCATGTACATCTTCAGCGACTAACATCGCGATAATATTGGCATTTTCTGCAAGTGTGTCCTCAACCACTTGGCGGACATTGGGCTTGACTTGTTGGTTAAATGTGTAGGACATAAACCACAGTCCGAGCAAAATGATCAGACCAAAGAAAAACCAAATACGAATAAAAATGGACATGGAAGCAGATATTGACCTTTTCAAATGGAGTTTAATATTTTTCAGGTTTTGAGAGTAAATATAAATCATCAGCCAAATACAGAAACTTTTCCGATAATAATTGCTGACTATCTTGAATTGCTTGATTATAAAAATAAGGTGCCATTTCTTCTAAAATAAAATCCAAGAAAAATTGTGCTTGGAATGATCCTATTTCTAGCTCTAATTCTTTTTCAACATAGTTTTGTAATGCTTTGAGCATTTTATCTTGGGTGTTTTTATCAAGGTTAATGAGCTTATTTTTCATTTGAATATTATTCCTAAAGATTTGATCATGATGTCATGAAATAAATTTAAAACATTGTAAATACAATCAGATGATCATTTCTTAAAGCTATAACCAAAGCCACGATGGGTCTGAATCGGGTCGTGTTCAGCGGCAATGAGTTTGAGTTTCTGTCTTAAACTTTTGATGTGAGTATCGACTGTACGTTCCAAACTATGTTCAGGATGCTCCCAAATATGATCCATCAATTGTTGCCGACTAAATACTTGCTCAGGGTGATCAATGAACAATTTCAGCAAACGATATTCATAACGGGTCAGTTGTAGCATCGTACCAAAGTAATGAATTTGTAGAGATTCTTCGATACATTGCCAAACTTGAGCATTGCTTGTAGATGCATCCTGTGGTGTTTCAATACTGATATTTTCATTGAATTGAGGGTGTTGTAATTGGTTTTGAATTTCCATTCTGCGCCAAATGGCTTTGATTCGAGAGACGATTTCCCGTGAACTAAAGGGTTTGGTACAGTAGTCGTCTGCGCCGATTTCCAAGCCAACAATGCGGTCAATTTCGTCATCACGTGCGGTTAAAAAAAGTAAAGGTGTATGGTTAAATTGACGGATTTTTTTACAGACTTCAAAGCCATTTAAGTCAGGTAAACCCACATCTAAGATAATAAAATCAAAGCTTTGATTCTGTACGAAGTCAATCGCTTGTGTCCCTGTATTTGCCCAAGTGACTTGCCAATCTTCACGTTCAAGTGCATAACGTAAAGGCATTAAAATCGCGGCATCATCCTCAACACATAAAATCTGTTTTTTATTATTCATGGGCTTTAAAATTTCACTGAATCGATTTGAGTGTACTGAAAATCAATCTTTTAGGCGAATGAAATTTAAGTGAAGTTTGTGTGAATTATAGAAAGTTTAGCGGGGAATTTTGAAAATGCGAGGGCAGTTTACCCATGTGATTCTGAGCGCCCTGTAATATTCGGATTTGATCGTCACGCCAATCACAGGACAGCAGAGTAAAAGTATTGGTGACTTCTACTAACTCAGCAGATACATGGATAATGTATTGCGCGAAATAGATTACTCTAAATTTCAGCAAGGTGGGAGAATATTTGGTTAAAATCAATCCATTCGCCTGAAAAATAGACAAGTTATTTCAGTTGTCATAAATTTCAGTGGATCACCACAAAGAGAGTTGTGATTCCTCTTGTTGTTCGCTGAGTTGGTAGAGTCCGACACCGATTAAACGAAATTGAAAATGTTCAGGTATTTGCATTTCCGACAATAAAATCTGTACCACTTTTTGCATATCATGCTGTGAATTTAAAGCCTGCTTGAAGCTTTTGCTGTGTTGTAAAACCTGGAAATTTTTGAGTTTTAATTTAACAGTCACACCTCGAGCCTGCATTTGCTTTTTATTTAAACTGCGCCACACACGTTCGATCAAGTTATCCCAATAAGGCGCACATTGTTCTAAAGTCAGATCATCATCGAAAGTCGTTTCATTGGAAATTTGTTGGCGTTGCCGTTCGGCTTGCACAGGACGATCATCAATGCCTTGAGCATATAAAAACAGTTGTTTGCCATATTTTCCAAAATGTTGAATCAGCAGATTTTCCTCAACTTTTTGTAAATCTCCGAGTGTTTCCAAGTGGAGACTTTTCAGTTTTTCTTGGGTCACTTTGCCCACGCCAGGGATTTTTTTCAAGGGTAAATCATGAATAAAATTTTGTACTTGCGTGGGTTTAATGATGCAAATGCCATTCGGTTTATGCCAATCCGAAGCGATTTTGGCAAGGAATTTATTTGGGGCAACACCTGCGGAAGCAGTCAGTCCTGTAACTTTGAAAATATCTGCCCGAATCCGCTCGGCAACTTCGGTTGCACTTGGAATATTTTGCAGATTTTCGGTTACATCCAAATAGGCTTCATCCAAAGATAAAGGCTCGATCAGTGCGGTATAGCGTTGGAAAATTTGATGAATTTGTGCGGAAACTTCTCGGTATTTTTCAAAATTCGGTTCGATGACCACGACTTGAGGACACAGCTTTTTGGCTTGTGACATGGACATCGCAGAGCGTAATCCAAACTGACGTGCAGGGTAGGATGCTGCCGCAATCACTGCCCGTGGGTGATGTGAGGAAATCACCACAGGTAAATGTTGCAACTCAGGACGTTCACGCAGTTCTACTGAGGCATAGAACGCGTCCATATCAATATGAATGATTTTTCGCATAGGTACTCAAGTCAAAGCGACAAGATCAATTTTATCTTAACTGAATTGGGCTGAGGACTCATCTGTAAATCGGTGTAAATAATATTTTGTTAAGGCTTTAAGTGATTCCGTTGTAAAAACTGTTGCCATTGCTTCTCATCACCATGAAAAACATTTAAATCAACATTCTTATTGATGCCTGAAATTTTGCCTTGGTTGGTCTTTTGCCAAAATGTCCATGCACGTTGATCTTTCAGATCAGGTTGCTCATGATATTCACGGATCCAAATCGGAGTATCTTTAAATTCACCAATCAAAATAATGTTATAAAAATTCTTAGAGGTATAGAAAATCGGTTGTTTGCCATAATGTTGTTGCAAACGGTCATGCATGATTTGGATTTGTTTCAGCAATTGTTCTTTGGTGAAAGTATTGATGCAATTGCTGTCATATTCCAAATCGATCACAGGGGGCAGTGCATCAACTTTATTCGGTACAGTAGCAATAAAATTTTGCGCCTGAATCTCACCATCACGACACAAACGGAAAAAATGATAGGCACCAACACGCATTCCACGTTCACGGGCTTCCAACCAATAGGTTTGAAATTGTGTATCTTTAAAATCTCCACCTTCTGTGGCTTTCAGATAGACAAATTGATATTGCTGTGGTGAGATTTTTTTCCAATTTATTTGCCCCTGATGGTGTGATACATCAAAGCCCTTGATTGGATAAGGCTCAGCAGAGGCAACATTAACATGCAACATTGCCAAAATTAAGCCGATCACGCTGCACAATGCTGTGACGATCAAAGCGATCCGCAGGCGAGTGAGTTTGGCGGTTTTGGCTGAATGTTTTGGCATTATGATTCTAAAAGCGGTGAAGTCTACAGTTTAACGTGAACGGTTTGGCAAAACCATGACAATGATGCTCTATATGTTAAATCACTCGATCTTTCGGAATTTGATAAAAAATAATCGCAGTAATCACATTCATTAAGCCTAAACAAATCAAAGTGTAATGAAAAGCCTGTGTGATCTGTGCTTCGCCTAAATAATTGGTAAAAACATTCAGTAAAGTTCCTGCCAAAGCAATCCCGATACTCATTGACAACATCATGATCATCGACAAAAAGCTGTTGCCACTGCTTGCATCCTGTTGCGGTAAGTCTTTGAGTGTTAAAGTATTCATTGCCACAAACTGTAGAGAGTTCAGTGTACCAAAAACAAAGAAATGTACAGCTCTTAGCCATGTTGGTGTGTCAGCTGTGGTCAGGGCAAAACTTGCAATACATGCCCCGACCAAAAAGGTATTCATCAGTAAGAGTTTACGATAGCCAACTTTGGAAATAATGGGACGAATGATGGGTTTGGAAAAGAGCGAACCAAGCACCATTGGCGTGAGCATGATTCCTGTCATCAAGGGTTCCATTTTAGGTGGTGTAT
>NZ_LQXQ01000089.1 GCF_003268395.1 Acinetobacter sp. CFCC 10889
CTTGTAAGTTATTTTCACCACAACTATACTGCGCGCAAAGACAACAAGTCTATAGCTTCGGCTTTGGGAAGTTGGTGTAAATCCAACACTGCCCCCGCAACGGTAATAAAGAATCTTATTTCGTTTAAATTTTATAATTTAAGCCACTGTACATCACATAACGTATGGGAAGGCAGAAATAAGTGGAATATCAACTATTCTATATTTAAGTCCGGATACCAACTTGTTGTGCCTCTCAACTCAATCATTCACGTGGGGTGAATGTATGGAGCATATCATGACTGTTTTTTATCAACGTACAGCTTTTAAACCTACTGCACTTGTAGGTGCTGTCGCTATTGCGATGGGGCTATCTTCTACTGCTTTTGCTGCGGAAACATCAAGCACTGAAACTGCGCCAATTTCTACTTTAGATACGATTGTATTTACAGCAAGCCGTTCTGCTGAAAATATTAAAAATGTACCTGCACGTTTAACTGTTATTGATGAAAAAACCATTGAGCAAAATTCCGTCCTCAATGTTTCAGATATTATTCAAAGAGAACCCGCTGTATATATCAAACAAAGTGGGGGTATGGGGCAAATTTCGGATATTGCATTACGTGGAACAAAAGCTGTCCATACTTTAGTACTTAAAGATGGTGCTCGTTTAAATAGTCAAAATGAACTTGGTCCATTATATCCTGCATTTTTGGACACGACTGATGTCAACCAAATTGAAATCCTTAAAGGTCCAGCTTCTGTTCAATATGGCAGTGATGCAATAGGTGGTGTTGTTCAACTCATTTCTAAAAAACCAACACAGACAGGCGCTGAGCTTACAGGTATCTATGGTGAAAACAAAACCTACAAAACCATTGCCAAAGCAAATCTCGTAACAGATCAGGGCTTTTATGCACAAGTCGGTGGTCAACGTTTAGAAAGTGATGGCACTCGAATTTTTGAAAACCAGCCTAAAAGTGAAAAAGCCAGTTATGATCAAAAAGGCTACAATGCCAAATTTGGTTATAGTCAAGAAAATGTAGTAGATGCTTCTGCTTCGATCAGTGAAAATAAAGGCACAAGTATTTTTAGTAATGACTACATTGTGAATACTGCACAACGTGAGTTTGAAAATCGTGTAATCAATGCCAATGTGGCTTATCACATTTTGCCTGATTTAATTTTAAATGCGCATTATGCCAATGTTCAAGACAAACAAAATGTTCCTGCATATAAATCACACTACGATACTGAAAATAATCAAGCTGATTTAAACTTAAAATGGAAGTTTACACCCAATCAAAATATCTTAGTGGGCGCAACCTATAATGATGCCAACTATCAAAGTAACACCATTACCAATAACGACCAAAGTGTTGAAAGCACAGGTTATTATGTGCAGCACCAATTTAAAAATGACCGTTTTGATACACAACTCGGTGCACGTGTAGAAGATAACGAACGCTTTGGTACACATACTGTGGGTCAAGGTGCGATTCGCTACCATTTCTTACCTAATGCGAGTGTCTATGCCAATATTGGTAGTGCTTTCCGTGCACCAACATTGAATGAAATGTATTCACAATGGGGCGGTAACGATCAGTTAAAACCAGAAGAAAGTATCTCTTATGAACTTGGCGCTGATTATGATCTCACAGCAAATTTAAGTACAAACTTATCTATTTACCATACAGAAATCAAAAACTTAATTGCTTATACCTGTATTGCAACATGTGATGGTGATTGGCAAACAACTTTCCCAGTCAGCCAAAATATGAATATTAACAAAGCAGAATTTACAGGCGGTGAAGCAGAAGTAAAATGGCATCAAAATGATTTATTTTTATCAACTGCTTATGCTTTTGTCGATTCTGAAAATAAAGAAAACGGTAAAGAAATTGCTTATCGTCCTCGCCAAACACTTACGATCAGTACAGGCTTAGAAAATGCAACTTATGGCATCAGTGCATCACTGATTGCCCGTTCTAAATCTTATGCTGATTCAAATAATACAGCTCGTGTATCGGGTTATGCGACTGTTGACCTCAATGCATATTGGAATGCAACACCAAATGTGAAGTTATTTACCAATATCCAAAATGTAGGTGATGTTGAATACCGTGAAGTCTTAAATACTTATCCTACAAATGATTGGTATATTAATGGTGGTCGTCTTGCTACAGCGGGTGTGACATTTAAATACTAAGATTCACCACTAAACCACAGAAAAATTTAAGGATAATGTCATAATTATGGCATTATCCTTTTTAATTTCAGATTTAAATTTTAAAACTTTCAAGGAAATACCCATGGGACATCGTTTAAGTAAAATTTATACTCGTACAGGTGATGCAGGCACAACAGGTTTGGGCGATGGCTCTCGTGTTGCCAAAGATGACTTACGCATCGCTGCTTTGGGTGATGTCGATGAACTCAACTCAAGTGTTGGTGTATTACGTTCTCAAATTGCACTTAGCAGCATCGAAAATAAAGCAGAATGGGACAAATCACTGAGTTTAATTCAACATTGGTTGTTTGATCTAGGTGGTGAGGTTTGCATTCCTAATTACAACTTACTTCAACCGATTTGTGTAGAATTTCTTGAACAAGAAATTGACCGTATGAATGAAAATCTTCCGATGCTCAAAGATTTTATTTTACCATCAGGTACGATTGTTTGTAGCTATGCTCATCAAGCACGATCTGTCTGTCGCCGTGCTGAACGCAGCTTAATGACGGTACAAAGCCGTGACCAGAATATTCAGCCAACTGCATTGCAACTTTTAAACCGCTTATCTGATTGGTTCTTTGTTGCATCTCGTACATTACAACGTGCTGAAGGTGGTAGCGAAGTATTATGGCAAAAAAATATTAATGAGACGATTTGATTCAAGCTTTATCCAGAAAATCACAATCACATAAAATCCTACCTAACCTCCCTTTAAACAGGGAGGAATTTCTCGCCATAAAATTCATCTAACATTTCAATACAATATACGACATTTTTCAGCTTATACTTTTATTCAGAAAGAAAAACCAAATAGAGTTCATTATGAAAATCATCGGGCATCGTGGCGCACGTGGCGAAGCACCAGAAAATACGTTAGGTGGATTTCAGTATATCCATGACTTAGGCATTCGTGCAGTCGAGTTTGATGTGCGACAACTCAAAGATGGTGAACTGATCATCATGCATGATGATAATTTTCTGAGAACGACAGGTATTGACCAAGCACTATATGCTTTAAACAGTACAGAACTAGACAGCTACAACCAAGCCCATATTTGGATGGATTGGGCAAAACAAATCACTCCAACACTCCAACAATCACTTCAGATTATGCAGGATTTCCAACATATTGAAGTTGAAGTTAAAGCAGTTGAAACAGAAGCACAAGCTGAACAATTAACTTTAGAATTACAACGTCAATTACAAGGTTTTGCACAAACAGCAGTGATTACCAGTTTTGATTTGAAAATTCATCAAGCTTTAAAACGACAACAAACACCATTTAAACAAGGTTTACTCATCGAAGAGGACATCGGTGAGCGTGGCATTGAACAAGCACTTGAACTGAATTGTGTGCAAATTGGTTGGATGAATCAACTTGCAAGCGATGACATCATTCAAAAAACCCAAGCCGCTCACTTAAACATCAGTGTATGGACGGTGAATGACATTGAACGTGCTAAACATTTACGTGAACTTGGCGTTCAAGGTTTGATTACAGATTTCCCTAAAATGATGCAAATTTCTCTACAACAAAAGCAATAATGTTATATTTAAATTGTTTATTTTTTGTTTTACCCCGATCTTAAATTAACATTTTAAAATGTAATTTTTTATAAAAAATCAATAACTAATAGAGATTTTATGCACATTTTCACCACATAATGTAACTTAAATTTGCACAAACCACGCTGTTTCTTTTTTCCGATTAAACCCCTCAAAAAAATGTTTTATTCTGTTACTGTTTTGTACAATACAGTTGTACAATAATGCTAGTGAACAACTGTTTTAGCATGTTAATATTCACGCATTGCAGCCCCATAAAAAGTAGTTGGCTGTATCATATTTTTACCTCATATTTGAAAGGTTCTTAGGAGTGCTGTTGGAGATGAATGCTCCCCTACCCAAAGCCCCAATTAACTGGATCGGTGTTTTTGCGTTGGTTTTTTTACCTATCGTTGCACTGATCGCCATTCCTTTATATGCTTGGCATCATGATTTCAGTACTGCGGCGTGGATCAGCTTATTTGTACTACTTGGTTTAAGTAGCTTAGGTATTACAGCAGGTTATCATCGTTTATGGGCACATCGTGCTTATGAAGCGACTGTACTGCTTAAAATTATTTTAATGATTATGGGTACTTTTGCAGTTCAAAACAGTATTTTGTTTTGGGCTTCAGGTCACCGCACACACCATCGTCATGTTGATGATGTGGACCAAGATCCGTATTCGATTAATAACGGTTTTTGGTATGCACATATCGGTTGGATGTTACGTAATTATCCAGCAGCTGAAGCAAACTATAAAAATGCCCCTGATTTGCTCAATGATAAAATTGTCATGTTCCAAGACAAATACTACATTCCATTGGTAATCGTGGTTCATGCTGCGATTTTATTGCCAATCGGTTGGGCTGTAGGTGATATGTGGGGCGTACTTTTATTAGGTGGTTTATTACGCTTAATCTTTAGTCATCATGTCACATTCTTCATCAATTCACTCTGTCACATGTGGGGCAAACGTCCTTATACAGATGAAAATACAGCACGTGATAACTTCATTCTTGCGATTGCAACTTGGGGAGAGGGTTATCATAACTATCACCACATTTTCCAATACGACTACCGTAATGGTGTGAAATGGTGGCAATATGATCCAACAAAATGGCTCATCTGGTCATGCTCTAAAGTTGGTTTAGCAAAAAATCTTCGCCGTATTCCAAGCTTTAATATCAAAAAAGCAGAATTGGCAATGAAGTTTAAATATGCTGAACAAGACTTAGCCGTATATGGGCATGATGTAAATGCTGATATTGCTGCAATGAAACAAAAAGTTTCTCAAGAATACGAGGCGTTTACCCATACTTTAAATGATTGGGCAAAGTTAAAAGAGCAAGAGATTCAAGCGAAAAAAGCGTCTGTTGCTGAAAAAATTCACCAAATGGATGGCAAATTAAAAGTTGATTTCCAATTGGTTGAACAAAAACTAAGTCATCATCGTTCACGTTTAGAAACCTTAATGCGTGGCATTAAAAAGAATGTTGTGTCTTAATCCAATCTGAATTCACTGAAAAGCTCCGAAATGGAGCTTTTCTTTTGGCTTTTTAAAGCCCTTTCTTCTTGTAAAAAAGATAACTGGTTCAACATGTTTTATTGTAGACTGAGTTGATTTTGGATAGACATATATTCAATCTCTCCATCAAAAATATTTATTTCTATACACTCTTTTGAAATATTTAAAGCCTCAAAGAGTATCTGAATAGATTGCTGTGCAGGTCTAAAGCTCGTTGTATGAACCTCTGTACAAAAATTTGTGAATAGTGTTTCAGCTTGAAGAAAGAAATAATCTCGATCTAATTTAAATATAAATCCATCCGCCCAACCTACACCATCCATATAGAACAGGTGTGGTATAAAACCTTTTTGAAACAATAACGAACTTAAATCAAGATTTAGTATAAAAGCAATTTGAGCAACACTATAATTAGCCAAAATTGGCAATTGCTCTACTTCTACGTGTTCAATCATATTGTCATTCTTTTCTATTTTACACAGCTTATCCTATAACTTTGCTATAGTTTCAGCAAAGCTCTGTCGATGTTCTGTTATGAAATTCAATTCCCGCTACCCAACTTTAAGCCCAAAACTCTACCACGAACAAATGCCCTCACCACTCAAAGGTGCAAAAGCAGGACATTTCAATGCTGCATTGGCAGATGAATTGCAGTGGTCAGAACAAGAAAAAGCCGAATGGGTTGAAATCTGTAGCGGGCAAAAAACCTTTCCTGAATTTCATCCCTTAGCCATGGTCTATGCAGGACACCAATTTGGACAATGGGTAGGACAACTCGGTGATGGACGTGGCTTACTCATCGCACAGATTTTGAATAAGCAAGGTCAAACTATTGATCTACACTTAAAAGGCGCAGGCTCAACCCCCTACTCGCGTATGGGCGATGGTCGTGCTGTTTTGCGTTCTGTAATCCGTGAATATCTCGCAGGACATGCACTGAATGCTTTAGGCGTACCATCAAGTAATTCAGTGGGGTTTACAACTTCGGAACAAGGCGTACAACGTGAAAAGTTAGAACTGGGCGCAATGATGTTACGAACGTCTGACTGTCATATTCGACTTGGACATTTTGAATGGATCAATCAATATCAGCCTGAGTTACTCCAAGAATTTACCCAAAAATGCATTGAATGGCACTATCCAGAATGTTTAGAAACTGAAAATCCAATTTTAGCCTTTGCCACCAAAGTCATTCAAAACACTGCCGTGATGATCGCCAAATGGCAATTGGTTGGTTTTGCCCATGGCGTAATGAATACCGATAACTTAAACATTACAGGTTCAACTTTGGACTTTGGACCATACGGCTTTATGGAGCGTTTCCGTCCAAATTGGATCAATAATCACAGTGATTATAATGGGCGTTATACTTATCAGAACCAGCCAAGCATTGCCCATTGGAACTTATGGAATTGGTTGAATAATCTCATTCCACTGGCAACACCCGAAAATAAAGAACAATTTAAAAAAGACCTTGCGGATTGCTTAGAACATTTTGAACCGACATTTTTAGAGCATTACACGCATGGCTTATGTCAAAAAATGGGCTTACCAAGTTTTCACAAAGACAGTTTTGACTGTGCAATGGCTTTTTTAAGAATTTTGCAAAGCGAACAATTGGACTATACCGACAGTTTTATTCGCTTGCAGAACAAACAATATGAAGCGATCAAAGATGATTGTCTTGACCGCCGACAGTTTGAAAGCTTCCTGGCACAGTATGAAAATATCCGTGAAAATCAGGATATAGACACACTGAATGCAGAGATGTGCAAAGCCAATCCAATCTATATTTTGCGTAATCACATGGCACAAAAAGCCATCGAACTCGCTGAACGTAATGATTTTTCAGAAGTCGATCGACTATTTAAATTACTCAGTCAGCCATTTACCAAACAGCCTGATGTGGAACGAGCTGAGGATTTAGCTCCATTAGCAAGCGATGTGCCTGAAGTCATGGTGAGTTGTTCATCTTAATCCACGTTTAAAATTGCACATGGGTCGCACATGCTGCCCTTTGCAATCATTTGAATATTTAAAAACAAGATCACCACAGCTTTAAACATGATTCTTTGTAAAATTAAGCTTAAACAGCACGATTATTTTAAAAATGAATAAAAAAATTATTCTCTTGATCACTTTAATTCTTCTTGCGATTGCAGGCGCTTTTGCCTACCAAAAATATGGTAAATATCTTCCATCTGAACCTGCCACAACACCAATTCACAGCCTAACCTCTACTGAAATGGCAAAAATTCGCCAAGATACACCGATTACCGAAGTCAAAGTCTATAAATCTGAACGTATCGTCAAACTATTACACCGTGAACAAACCATTCGCACTTATCCTATGCGTCTGGGCTTCGATCCAATCGGGCATAAAGTTCAAGAAGGTGATGGAAAAACGCCTGAAGGACAATATGTTTTAGACTGGCGCAACCCAAAAAGTGCTTTTTATAAATCCTTACATGTATCTTATCCAAACGCACAAGACCAAGCCAAAGCCAAGCAACTCGGTGTATCTGCGGGTGGTGACATTATGATTCACGGTTCTGCAACCACCGCACAAGTGAATAAATTGCCAAAACTGATGGATTATTTACCGCAAAAAGATTGGACATGGGGTTGTGTTGCTGTTCGCAATGGCGATATGGATGAAATCTGGACATTGGTTGACGATGGAACGATCATTACCATTTATCCATAAATGATATGTAAAAAATAGGAAATAAAATTCATGAATGAAGATGAGATTCAAACATACGCCATGCGAATTGCTGCACAAAAACCTTTGGCTGAGCTCAGTTATCCTTTTGGTGAGGATATTCATGTATTTAAAGTCATGGATAAAATTTTTATGATGAGTTTTAAACATGCAACTCAAAAGATAGTGAATCTCAAATGCACACCTGAACAATCTGAAATTTTACGTGATTTATATCCTTCTATTCATACAGGCTATCATATGAATAAACAGCATTGGATTTCAGTGTATGCAGGTGAAAAGATTGATGTGACCTTGATTGAAGATTTAATTCAAACTTCTTATCAATTGGTTACAGCTAAACTCAGTAAGAAACAAAAACAAGTCTTAGCTGTGTATGCTGAAATACCTTAATTTGCTTTCATAAAAAAGGTGAATGCCAAACTTAATCTAAAATATGTCGAATGAGTGAAAAGATCATCCGAATCGGATAAGCAATCACATGAAAGAAACCTTCAATAAACCATTGATCTAGTAAAAATTCTTGTGCCACATCCGATTTCCAACTTCGTCTTGCTTGTGAATAAGGCGCAATAAAATACGCCAAGATGAATAGAAGTACCATCAGGATCAACAAGATATAATGCTGTAAACCTGTCATAAAAAATGCAATCAAACAGCCAAAAGCTGCAATAAAACAAAGGACTGCTAAAAATCGACGCAGATGGTAATAATCAGATGAGTTGGACATTTTCAGTTTTCTATTGATATTATT
>NZ_LQXQ01000090.1 GCF_003268395.1 Acinetobacter sp. CFCC 10889
TATTGATGCGTCTCATGTACGAGCGCGTCAAAATGCGGCAGGAGTGAAAGACCAAGCTATTTCTAAAAATATTGGTGGCAAATAGTTCTAAAATCCATTTAGCTGTGGATGCGAATAGAAATCTTATTGAATCTATTATTGGTAATAGGAAGACCCAAGATGTGAAAGTTGCACCTGATTTGATTGATGTTATGGATGTAAAAGAAACATAAATATTGTGTGCAGATCAGGGTTATGATTTAGAGTTACTTAGAGTAAAATTTAGAATACCGAAACCAAAGCGAATATCCTAAAGAAATGTAACTATAGATCTAACATTAGCATATGGATTAGTATTTATATAAAATCAGAAATTTAGTAGAAAATGAACTTGCAAGATTGAAACATTTTCGAAGAAATATCTCTATACTTCATCAACAGGGTAAATCTATTAAGGCCATTAGTCGTGAACTGAGGGTGTCTCGAAATACCGTATGTAAATATTTACGGCAGAAGGAAACACCTCAGTATCGGCGTACACAACCTAGAACAAGTATTCTTGATCCATATAAACCCTATTTACTCCAACGGGTAAACGCAGCTCATCCTAAATGGATTCCTGCTGTTGTGCTCTATCAGGAAATTTTAGGGTTGGGATATCCAGGAAAGATCAGGATCTTGAGGGAATATCTTGCAACATTAAAACCAGTTGCTCAACCGGAACCGATCATTCGTTTTGAAACCCAACCTGGCCAACAAATGCAGGTGGATTTCACCACGATTCGACGCAACAACACGACTTTAAAAGCCTTTGTCGCAACATTAGGGTATTCCAGAGCGACTTTCGTGAAATTCTATGATCATGAACGTACGGATGCATGGATCTATGGTCTAGAAAATGCATTTCAGTTCTTTGCAGGAGTACCTCAAGAAATCCTGTTTGATAACGCTAAAACGATCATGATTGAACGGGATGCCTATCAGGAGGGGCAGCATAAATGGAACCCCAAATTGCTCGACTGCGCCAAGAAGTACAGCTTTCGTCCTCGCGTATGTAAGCCCTACCGCGCACAGACCAAAGGCAAAGTTGAACGCTTTAATGGATACCTCAAATCAAACTTTATTGTGCCATTGAAAGCAAGCCTGAAGACTTCGGGGTTACTGTTAGATGTTGATGTCGCCAATGCCCACATTGGCCGGTGGCTGCATGAAACCGCCAATCAGCGGATTCATGCCACCACGCAAGAAAAACCGGCTGTTCGACTGCAACAGGAGCAGCAAAAATTTACGCCATTACCTCAATCAGATCCGGGTTCTGGTACTGTACCTGTTGCAACAGCACAGCATGTCATGCCCTACGAGAGTTTGCAGCATCCGTTATCGGTATATGACCCGTTGCTAGGAGTTTCCTGATGAATCTGCAATACGAACGTATAGAGCAGCTTTGCCAAAAGCTCAATCTGCCTGCCATCGCATCACAATGGTCACATCATGCACAACAAACATTAGGTAGTAGTCCAAATCCTTTGCAGATGATGTCACGTTGACTGCTGCGATGTTAGATCGGTTATTGCATCACTGTCATGTGGTACAAATATCGGGTGAGAGTTATCGTTTGAAGGATAAAAAAAGAATAGGGATTCAGCTTCAGGTTGAAACTTAATACGAGATCAAAGGGGGCAATTTTACTTTGCCATTTGTAAGGTAAAAGGGGGCAATTTTAGAATGCCGTTGACATGAGCCTTTAACCGTAGGTTTGTGCAACAAAGCCAATCAGTATTGAATAAGGTATCAAGAAAGGCAAAGCGATGCCCATCGATCTCATTACTCCAGACCACTTGTGTCAGATATTCCAGATTGAACTGATAGTAAATCACGGTTCCTCGCGACACCACGCAAAACTGATTAAGCTTAAAGCAAGTTGTTAGACTCTATTAGATTGTAAATGTCTAATTAGACTTCTTTAATCTAATAGGAGCTAATCAGGCCAATAAAGTACCCTCCTTACTGACTAAGTCAGTTTATTTTATAACTCCATTATTTTATGGTTTAATATACATATATAGGAATAAGACCCAATATTATGGATTTAAAATTCAAAAAACCTGAAGAAGTTGTTACTTTGTTATGTGAAAGGCTTCGCAAAGAACGACTTTATCTGGAAATGACTCAGTCAGACGTCGCTACACGTGCTGGTATTAGCGTGAATACAGTATCTAATCTGGAAGCTGGTCGAAATGTTTCATTTGAAAACTTAGTACGTGTTGCCATGGTATTGGGCCGATTAAAAGAATTAGAGGAACTCTTCAAACCTCATTTAAACAGTGTAAATGACATTCTCCGCTATGAGAGCAATACGGCTCGACAACGTATCAAAAGGAAATAAATCCATGCTCAAAAAACTTAATGTTTACTACAATGGATGGGGGGAATATTGGCTTTGGGGTACACTGGTCTCCTCAACCGCAATCACAGGTCGGCCATTAATCGCCTTTGAATATAGTGCAGAAGCGATCAGTAAAGGTTTAGAACTTTCCTCTTACCTACTTCCGTTAAAAGGTGAGTCATTGAGAACAAACTTTCCTGCCCATCAAATGGGATTGCCAGGTCCTATATATGATGCCCTACCCGATGGTTGGGGCATGCTCCTTATGGATCGCTTATTTAAAAAAAATGGACTCAATCCAGCACGGATTGGGCCATTAGAAAGACTCACGTATATTAATACAAATGCGATGGGGGCATTATCCTTTGAACCTTCAGCACTTGAGTTAGCCTTAACTGAAAATATTCCACTGATTAAACTCGCTCAAGAAGTCCAGGAAGTTCTCAAAGGAGAAGGTGCAGAATTTTTACAGCATTTATTAGTTATGGGTGGATCACCACAAGGTGCAAGGCCAAAAGCACTCGTCTATCGTGATCCTGTCACCAACGAATTCTCAACAGTTAGCTCACATCAACATGAAGCCTGGCTGATCAAATTTCCCGCTCAGCAAGAGCATCCTGAAGTTTGTGCAATTGAAGCTGTTTATGCAGAATGTTTACGTCATTGTGATATTGTCACCCCTGACACTCAATATTTTACTCTTCCGAATGGATTAACCGCATTTGCATCAAAAAGATTTGACCGCCATGATGGTATGCGTATCCCTATGCAAAGTTTAGCTGCCTTCACTGGAGCTGATTTTAAATCACCAGGGAGTTTAGACTACAGTAGCTTTCTTCGCGCTGCACACTTTTGCACCAATGATGTTCGCGAAAAAGCAATTGCATTCAAGCGAGCTGTTTTCAATGTAGTCTTCAATAATCGAGATGATCATTGCAAAAACTTTTCATTTCTGATGTCCCAAAATGGACAATGGAAACTCTCCCCTGCCTATGATGTTACTTTCTGTGAAGGACCAGGGGGATATCATCAAATGGATATCATGGGTGAGGCACTGGATATTCCTCGACAAGCTCTTGTAAAACTTGGTACTCAGGAAGCGGAACTTTCTGCCCAAGAAGTCGATGAAATTATTGGCTCGATTTGTAAGGTTGCAAGCCGATTCAGCGATATCGCTCATGATCTATTACCTGGACAAATTCAAGCAGAGACACTCCAAATGATCCAAAATAGGATTGAGCATAATATTCATTTATTGAATTGAATATAAAACATTTTCATGAGGATTAAGATTCATTATAATATTAAATTATATACTGTTGTTATTTCTCATGAAAATCAGTATCAAAACATCGGTGACTTTTATAAACTAGAATATCTAAAATAAAGTGACCAAACCAATATTAAATGATCTAAATTTTAGCCCACTAAAAACTAAATATTAACAATTAAATTATATACTTATAAATAAAGTAATTTAATGATATAAATCTCTGTAATCTTGCAAAGGTTGAGTTTTTTAATATATAAACTAAAAAAATCAGCCTAAAAATGTGTACTTTTTTGTCAACTCGTAAATGATTAAAAAATAAAAAAATGTTTTATTGTATGACTTAAGTTGTTTCTAGGAAAGCGGCGGCAGTCAGTCCAATGCATGAATATTCAAAATTCTTCGGTATAAATAGTCAGCAAAAAGTAGATCGTTTTTTGATTTATGAAAGAGATCTATACTCTTAAATAGAAAAATATCTTTGATAGAACGTAGTAACTTTGAGCTGTAATATGGGGAGGATTAGATACGGTAATAGTGTTTAATAAATATACAGAGCTATGTGATATCGACACTCAGATAGTAATTTAAATTTGATAGCGGCTAGATTTAAATCTGTTTTTACAATTAAAGAATTTACTGTAGAAAGTACATTATAAATTTACTATAATAGGTAAATATTAGCTTAATACGCATGTATAATTTTATTTTAATACACATATGAATAAATATTGCACACTTCAAATTTTTCAAAATAACGAATGGCAAGATTGTGCTATTGTTGAACTAACTGCTAATCAAGAGCAGGGCTGGAGAGCATCTACACGAACATCATACCTATTTGAATATGCTATTGAACATATGGATTTAAGAGATGGCCATGCTCTATCATTCCAATTTCCAGTCAATGTAAAAAACAGTTTAGAAAACCAATGGCCAGCATTTCTCATGGACTTGTTACCTCAAGGCTATGGGCGAAAGGAGCTTTTAAATCAGCTGGGCTTCTCAATTAATGCAGAAGAACAAGCTGATTGGCCCCTACTGAAATCTGGGGCAGGTAATCCTATTGGTAATCTACGAATTAAAGAAGCTTATGACTGGCTTCAAGATCATTTTCCAACTGTAAAACCTCGTGGATTTAGCCTAAGGGAAATTATTGAAAGAAAAGAAGACTTCATTGAGTCACTTGCATCATATGGTTTATTTGTTGCTGGTTCTTCAGGTGTTCAAGGTGAGTGGCCTAAGCTACTATTAACTCAAGGGTATGATGGTCTTTTTTATTTAGATCACAGTCTTCCAGATGAATTAGCGGCAAAGCATTGGCTAGTTAAATTTAGTCGTGGAAACGATCAAAAACTGGAAAAAATACTGTTACATGAAGCAATCTACATGAAAATAGCTCGGTACTTAGGTCTAAGAGTGTTTAAGGATTTAGAGCTTCACCAGAGGACGCTATTTATTCCACGTTTTGATCGCCAAATTATCAATGGTAAAGTCGAAAGAATTGCGCAAGAAAGCTTGGCCTCTTTAAGTGGTAAAGCTGGCTTCGGTGTTAAAATGACGCATAATCAAATTTGTATATTGCTCATGGAATGTTGCTCATCACCAAAAGCTGAAATTTTTGAATATTTGAGACGAGATATCGCTAATGTTGCATTAGGAAATAAAGACAACCATACCCGTAATACCGCAATTCAACGTTTAAATAATGGCACAATTCAATTGACACCCCTCTTCGATTTTGCCCCAATGTGGCTTCATCCTGATGGAATTGCACGCACAACACGCTGGGAAAAAGACGATCATGGTGGAATGCCTTTATGGGAATCAGTCATAACGCAAATAGAAGAATGTACAGGAATAGATTCAAGTGAAATTAAACACACAATTACTCAACAATTGCCACTTTATGAAAATTTGCTTGATGAAATGAAAAAAATAAATATAGATGATGAGATTCTACAAAATAGTCATCAACGTATATTGAATATATGTCAACAGATTCAGGAGCTTTCTAATGGATAAACGTTATAAGCCTATGACGCCAATCGAGCAAATGAATAAACGCTTACAAGTCTTAGAAAATATAAATAACAATCCTGAGTGGGAAATTTACCAGATTGCATCATACATTAGAAAAGAACTACATTTAACATTAACTGAAATGAGTAAAATTACTAAAATAGCACCACAAACTTTACAGAAAATGGAGCAACCAGATAGTAATCCAACATTAGATTCTATAAATAAGTTGTTAAATGCATTTGGTTTAAAATTTATTATTAAATCAAAATAGTTTAATTTAAATTACCTATAAACTAGATTTGGATTTATTTTCTAAATAGTCACCCCACCATTGCATCATGTCAGCTCTTTGTTGAATATAATCTGCGTGATTATAACTAGCGCGAGTTTTATTTTTATCTACATGTGAAAGTTGAGCTTCAATCCAGTTGTCTTGAAATAAGCCTGAATTATTTAAAATAGTACTGAATGTTGATCTTAAGCCATGTGAGGATAGCTCATCTGTTTTATATCCCATCTTACGGATGGTTGAATTTATTGTGTTAAAATGCAATGGTTTATCTTTAATTTTTGGGCTAGCAAAAACATAACGATCTCCTTGTGACCACTCTAGTGCAGATCTAATAATACTTACCGCTTGCGATGATAATGGAACTAAAAAATCTGGAATATCATAACCTGCTATCACTTTTCGACGATATTGCTTGATATGTAAAGCAGGTATTTTCCAAATTTTGTTGTCAAAATCAAAATGATGAGGTTCTGCAGACAATAACTCTGCCCCCCTGACTCCAGTATATAATTTAAATAGGATTGCTTTTTTTATAATCGGATCTGTATTTAGTTGAGTTATTCTAAGAATAAAATTAGAAATTTCTTCATCTTTTAAATAGGGATAATTTTTCTTTAATTTCCCTTTCAATAATATTTTATTGAGACCATAAGCTTGATTATAATCACAGTATCCCATTGCAACTGCAAAATCATAGATTTGATTTAAATAGCTATACGCTTTTTTTACAGGTTCCTTAACTCCCCTATTTTCAATCTGCTTAATTACCTTAACTAAATCAGTTCTTTTAATTTTGCTAAAATCTATATCACCAATAACGGGATAAATGTCATTTATTAAACATGCATTCGCCAATTGGATTACACCACCACGTGGTTGATCTTTAAATGAATTATTTGTTTTAAACTCTAACCATTCTTCACAAACAACTTTAAAAGTTTGAATTTTCTCCTGAACTAAATTTTGTGTAGAAAATTTAGTTGCCTTATAGGAGTCTCTGGCCACTCTAGCCTCTTTGAGATTCATCTCAGGATATGTACCTAGAGTGACTCGTGGTCTTTTACCCGTTTCTGAAACTGAATATCGATAACTCCAAGACTTTTTTCCATTAGGATCGACTTTTAAGCTTAAACCATCATCATCAGCTAAAAAGTAAATTTTTTCTTTTGGATATGACTTTCGTACTTGTGTTTCCGTAAGACTCATAAATTTTTATAAACCAGCATAATGATCCCCATTATCTTAATTATATCAAAAATAAGCATTATTATGTGATGCGTATATTACGCATCACATAAATATTTATATCTATGTTTTTTATAAATATTATTGTGAGTTACTAAGTTGAAGTAACCAAAAAAGTAACCACTGTTAAATCTGTATTAATCAACAAAAAACAATGATAGTTAATCACTATTCTGCAATGAGTTTGTTTTACAGACCTTGTAATCGAGCCTTAATTATTCGAGGCAATATTTCTATCTGGTTTGATCATTTGACTCAATGGTATGCTCATCCGCAAAAAAAAATGGACCAAATCAAACTTAGTTCAATACAGCTATTCAATGCTGCTTAATACCTAAATTGTATATATCATCAATAGTAGTCCACTAATTCCATTTAAGAGTAGTCCACTAGTTCCGCTTAAAAGTAGCCAATTAGATACACTCAAAAAATTGTATCCTAAGATTTAACATTTTGAACTAAGCTAGTACATATTCCTATACAAACGGACCCTAAGTATCACGAGTATGAACAATGATTCTTATTTAACTTGGACACTTTAACTTGCTAAAAACATATCTTAGATTTCAGAACTAACAACTCAATACTTCAAATCCCAAACTTTCTAATTCTATTTTTTCCTTAGGTTTTAAATTTTTAACGCACCACACTAAAATGTACTTTGGTCTTGATGATGCAACATAAGCAAATCTTGCTGCTTCAGATGTTTTATCTTTTATCCAATGAGACCAATGTGTGCCTGTTCCACTCCGTGTAGGATTTGAAATCAGCATGGTAGCTTCATGTGTTTCACCTTTAACACCATGGATAGTTGATTTTCTGAGTTTGATATCCAATGCATGATTTTTGCGATGATAGTTAGAGATGCAATTACTTGCTTTACGACTTGGAGATTGAATTTTAAGGTTAGATTTTTTTAATGCTTCATAAATTTCAGTAAGAACAAATTCTTGCTCATGTAAATTGATGATTACAGCATTAAGTTTTTTGCACCAATCTGTCCATGAACTAGTTTCTAATTTTAGACCATTACTTAATAAGTACTGAATAGAATTATAGAGAAATAATCGCCATTCTAATTCAGATTCAATAATTTGAGGACAATTGTAGTCGTTTGATTTAGTTTCTAACTTAACCTTATTTTTAATATACTCTGAAAAATCAATAAGTGACTGATTGATTGAAATATAACTTGTTTTATCAAAATTTAAAATTGAGCTTAGTAAAAACTCAGCTGGCTTCTCTGGTCTGCTATCTACAACAGATAGTTGGTTTAAAGTCTGATGACCTCTAGCTACTAAAACTCGATTGCTATACTGTTTGGTTAGTTCATTAAATTGAGAAATCACTTCACTAGGTGAATCTTGATACTGAA
>NZ_LQXQ01000091.1 GCF_003268395.1 Acinetobacter sp. CFCC 10889
CTTTACGCCATCTGAACAAGTCGCTAAATCTTTTAAACCTAAATCTATGCCAATCGAGGTTTTAGCGGTGGTTTTCTCAGTTTTAATTGAATCAATCACAAGGCAAACATACCAACGCCCACGGCTATCCTCGACAAATGAGCCTGTTTTAACATTGTATTTGCTGAGTCCGTAACTATCCCATAGTTTGAATTGATGCTTACCATATTGAACATAGCCATCAGCATATTTGATTGCTACTTTCTTGAATGGTATCCATCCTAAAGAGCGTCTAGCTGATTTCTTATTGCTAACACGCCATTTTAATTTTGCTTTCTTGAATTGCTTGCGTCTTGTCACTAATTCTTCTGTAACTGCCTGTATCGTTTGGCTGTGCAAGTCACATTCTTTGGATGCACCTTTTGTATATTTTGCAATATTGTATGCTGAAAAGAATTGTTGTTTTCTTTGCAAGTGTTTAAAACACAAATCATTAACATAATTCCAGACAAAGTTTACCTCTAACGCTAGTTGGTCTAGCATCTTGCAATGTTTATCTTTTATGCGTAATTTAAGTGTCTTCATACTTAAAATATATTTGGCGTATGAGTACTAGTCAAGAAATTAGAACAGGTCGCCATTGTATTTTTAATATGCATGTACATTTAGTCTTTGTAGCTAAATATCGTCGAGATGTTTTTACTAAAGCGATGCTTGGAACGATACGTGAAGTATTTGAACGTGTCTGCTTAGACTTTGAAGCTGAGTTGGTGGAATTTGATGGTGAACATGATCATGTTCATTTACTTGTCAATTATCCGCCAAAAATAGCAATTTATAGCTTAGTAAATAGTTTAAAGGGTGCTTCTAGTCGTATTCTACGCACTAAACACCCTGAAATTAAAAACAAACTATGGGGAAATGCTCTGTGGTCATCTAGTTACTTCGCTGCATCATGTGATGGGGCTCCGATTTCAATCATTAAACAATACATTGAGATTCAGCAGACACCTCATTAGAAATCTTAGCTAATCCCCACAAGGAGAACTAGCGGATTGCAGCCTTATATCCCCGCCCTAAAAGACGAGGTTTTACGGCTATACGGATAAATAATTATTACTTTTGCTTATATGTAGCAATGCTCTAAACTCATCCCATTGAAAATGTGGGCCAGGATCTGTTTTACGATGTGGTGCAATATCTGAATGCCCCGCTAAATGCTGATCAGTTTTAGGGTAGGCTTTTTGCAAGTTTGCCACCACTTGTGCCAATACCTCATATTGTGTTTGCTCAAAATCCTGATCATCGCTACCTTCAAGCTCAATGCCAATCGAATAATCATTGCATTCAACTTTCCCCAAATAACTCGACCGTCCAGCATGCCAAGCACGGTCTTTAAAATTGACAAATTGCAGTACTTCACCTGTTCTTAAAATCAGTAAATGTGCTGAAACTTGCATCCCTTTAATGCTTTGAAAATAGGGATGTACTGACCAATCCAATTGATTTTGAAAAAATTGTTCAATATAACCTCCACCAAATTGCGAAGGTGGCAAGCTGATATTATGAATCACGATCAGCTGAATTTCAGTATTTTCAGGACGTTGATTATAGTTTGGTGACGGTACTTGTCGTGCACCAATCAATTGACCATCTTTAACTTGGAATGGTGAACCCGATTGCATGTAGATTTCCTAAAAGCAGTATTTTTTGCTGTCATTTTCTTGTATTGCATTCAAAGTAGACCATCAACACAAGCTAAACTGAGTGTACTCTGTTCTGCTTTAAATGAAAAACTTCTTCAATATTACAACCACAATGCTAATATATCGCTCAAATTTTAGGGTGAACCGAAAGGGAATTTCCATGAGCATTTCGCAAGCACTGCTTGAACAATCCATACAAATCAATATTCAACAAGCACTACAAGAAGATATTGGCGAAGGTGATATTACTGCCCTACTCACGCCCGAAGATGAACAAGCAACAGCGACGATCATTACCCGTGAAGACATGATTTTAGCAGGTCAGCCTTGGGTCAATGCCTTGATTCAAGCTTATGATCGAAATGTACAGATCACATGGTTGAAAAATGATGGTGACATGGTCAAAGCCAATGAAACCATTTATAAACTTGCAGGTTCTGCACGTAGTTTACTCACTGTAGAACGTCCTGCTTTAAACTTTATCCAAACCTTATCGGCTGTAGCGACCAAAACTGCAGATTATGTCAAACAACTCGAAGGGTTGAACACCAAATTACTGGATACACGTAAAACCTTACCAGGCTTACGTATTGCACAAAAATATGCGGTTGCAATAGGTGGGGGTCAAAACCATCGTTTAGGTTTATTTGATGCCTTTTTAATTAAAGAAAATCATATTATGGCAGCAGGAGGCATTGCACAAGCCATTGCAAAAGCACATCAGATTGCACCCAACAAGCCTGTGGAAGTTGAAGTGGAAACATGGGATGAACTTAATCAAGCCCTTGAAGCCAAAGCTGATATTGTGATGTTAGATAATTTTAGCCAACAGCAAATGATTGATGCAGTCAAACATGTTGCAGGACGCTGTAAATTAGAAGCATCGGGTAATATTACCATTGATAATTTACGTGAAGTAGCAAGTACAGGCGTTGATTATATTTCTATGGGTGTACTGACCAAAGACGTCAAAGCTGTTGATTTATCGATGCGTTTTAATGCTTAACTAATTTAAATATCATGTATTTCTCCTTGGGCTTGTCTCACCAAGGGGAAATAACGCTTTCATTTTGATTACAATTTAATCTAATTAAAACTTTGAAAGCCCTCTTGAACGGCTTATAATTGCCATCCTCCTAAAATCAAACTTCTCTCTGCAAATGAAGACTTTAAGACAACAAGTACTTTTTCTACTTGTGGCTTTTGTATCAGTATTGGCTTTTTTTCTGTATCAAGAAAATATTCAACATTTCTTGAATTTACCTGAAGCTTATCGAGAATTACGTCTATTTAAATATGGCTTTTCTGTACTGTTAAATTATGCCTTAATTAGTTTGATTTATTTGATATTCAGACGTACTTTTGCCACGATTCTGGTCAGCCAAGTGTTGATCTTTGTCTTAACCTTTATCAATATTAAAAAAGAGCAATATCTATCTGCGAGTTTGATTCCAAGCGATTTTTTATTGCTCAAAGAAACACTCATTGCAGCACCAATGTTACTCAAATTTGTATTTTTTGCAGGACTACTCGTCTGTATCGCACTGATGGTATGGTTATATAAAAAAGAACGTGCCGAAAAAAATACTTTACTTTGGGCGAATGCAGTACTATCCCTATCAATTTTAGGCTTCTTCGTTACTGCGAATTTTCAAAATAATTTTAGTCAAACCTGTTCAGGTGACAATAAGCCAAGTTTATGTAAATACAATATTTATTTACCAAATACTCGCAGTGATTGGGTCGGCGATCACATGAATATTCGCCAACTCGGTTTTAGCGCATTTTTCTTTTCTAAAACAGTAGATGGCATTAAAGCCAAAGTTTCGAATACGGCAAATATTCCTGAAACGAAAATTCAGAGTTTACTCACTGCTCCCGCTACGGCGCTAGATGTAGACAATCAGCCGAGTTCAGCGACAGAAAAAGTATTACCCAATATTATTTTTGTCATGAGCGAGTCCCATTGGGATGCAACCAAGCTTGATTCCAGTATTCCTAAAAATATTACCCCAACCATTGCAAAAAATCAGGTGAGTCAATTGTTATCACCGAGCTTTGGTGGTGGGACTGCCAACGTTGAATTCGAAGTATTGACCAGTTTAAATACCCATTTAAACCAAAACCAATTGGCTTATGTGGCAAAATTAAAACGTCCGACTTATTCATTGCCCATGTATTTAAATAGTTTGGGCTATAACACGACTGCCATGCATAACAATGGTAAATATTTTTATAATCGTAGCAGTGTCTACCAAAATTTGGGTTTTAACCAATTTACCTCGATTGAAAATATGGTCAGCGCTGCTCAACGCAGCAAATATATCAACAAAGCCGGTTGGGCAAATGATGATTTGATTTATAACAGTATTGAACAACAGCTCAAACAACAGGATCAGCCACAATTTATCTATGCCATCAGTGTTGAAAATCATCCAATGTATAATGATGACCGTTTTGGCGCGGATAATTTTAAAATCACTAAAAAAGGCGTTAGTGATCGATCAAAACGTGCGCTAAATACCTATTTATCAGGTATGCAACGTGCCGATCAGCATTTAAAAGCTTTACTTGATTCGGTCAAACAGTTACAACGTCCAACCATTGTCATTTTCTTTGGCGATCATTTACCTAATTTACAAAACGTCTATGATGAATATGGTTTTTGGGGGTCTGAACAAGCCAAAACTGAAAAAAACGATGTTCGTTTTTATGAAACACCTTTAGCAATTTGGAGTAATTTCCCATTAGACAAAAAACAATGGGCTGAACCGTTTATTCCTGCACACTTTCTTGCACTCCGTGTGTTAGAAGCTGCCCATGTCCCACTGTCGCCGTATTATCAATTTATTCAAAAAGTGAATCATTGTTATACCGCGATTCATAAAACAGGGAATCACAGCAATCAAAATTGTGAAAGCAATGCAGCACAATTATTGAATGATTACAAAGCTTTGAATCTTGATGTTTTAGATGGGAAAAACTTTAGTTATCAGTTGATGCGTCCGAGTTTGGCAGCAAATCAGGCGGCGTTATAACATTATGTTGACATTAAACTTCTGAATCCTATTTTATAGATTGAGAAGTTTTTTGATATTTTTGTACTGAAATCTGTTCAACTTCTTGTGTTGAACGTGGTGCTGTGGTCATTAAAAGAAAGGTCGTGACCATCAATCCGATAATCAATAAATTCATATTCCCTCTCGTCATCGTTTCTAAAGGCAAGCATTGTAAAAATAAAGCATGCTGATTTTTTAAAGATGACGTTACACAAGTCCTATTTTTATATAGAAAAATGTAAAGTAGTCAATATAGAGGGAAATAAAATAAGGTGCCGTAGCACCTTATAGAATAATAGAGTTTTAGCTATTAAATCCCATATACGGGTCTGAAATTGAATCCTGATTATTTTCAATACGACCTGCAAAACGACGGCTAAAAGAAGCATCATTCTGCATGCTTACGGTGAAATCATACCAGCCACCAAACTCAGTCATATCTAAAACTAAGGACTGCTCAGTAGGGCTTGTGTCAATTTCCCATGTTTTATTTGCTAAATAAGCATTAGCTTTTACTAACAATTTGCTGGTTTTTGCGCCATCATTGCGGACTTTTAAAGTCAGCTTATAACTACACTCTTCGACACAAATACGAATTTCAGGCAAACTTTCTTTCTGATTCTTTGCAGTTAAATCGCCGGTAAAACTACGATGAAAACCATTCGGTCCTAATACCCACAAATTATATTTGTCGTTAAATCTATTCCAGACATCATCAAGTTGTTTACCTGCCTCAACCATATAACGCTTCGGAATCGCATTGAGATTTAAGCGATCATAGACATGAAATACCGCCGCTTGAGTCCCTGTATTTGAAAACATCAATTTAACGTTTTGTGTGGCTGCATCAACTTCGGCACTGGTATGTAAAATATACGGCAATGCTTTAGATGGACGTACCCCTATTTCTTGCTTAGGGAATACCGCCAAATTTGGTCGAGTGACTTGTGGTAAAACTGCTTGTGCCTGACGAATTGCATCTGCCTGATCTTTCGTTTTTTGACCTGCTAACATAGGTAAAGCCGATGTATTGGGTGTTTTAAAATTAAAGGCCGTCGTCAAATCACCGCAGACAGCACGACGATATGGACTGATATTGGGTTCTTTAACTGCAAAACGTTCTTCTAAGAAACGAATCACCGAAGTATGGTCAAACACTTGAGAATTGACCCAGCCACCACGACTCCAAGGCGAAATTACATACATAGGTACTCGAACGCCGGGCCCATAGACACGCCCATCAGGTTGAGGTTGAGATTTAGACCCTGCCACCGCAACATGATCAAAATATTCAAAAGCCAATTCACTTGTGCTTAATGTGGTTTTACCTTGGAGATGACCTTTTTCATCACGAGATGGCGCACTAGGTGATGGGATATGATCAAAAAACCATCATTTTCATCAAAATTCACCAAAAGCACGGTTTGACTCCATACTTCTGGATTGGCAGTCAATGCATTTAATAATTCTTGAATATACCACGCCCCTTGTACTGGGCTTGATGGTCCAGGATGTTCACTATAAGTTGCAGGTGCAACGATCCAGCTCACTTGTGGTAATTTCTTTTGTGCAATATCATCTTTTAAAGCTTGTAAAAAACCACCATCTGGCATGGTATTGGCGATCCCTTTATACAACGGCTGAGTCGCATCAATTTTTTCATCATAAGCAGGACTTTTCAGATCATCATGACTCACAGGTTGACCTGATAACTCATTCGCACGACGGTATTGTTTAAAACCTGCTAATGGATTGTCGGTAAAATTATCTGGCATGGCTTGATAAACTTTCCATGTGACACCTGCCTGTTGTAAACGCTCAGGATAAGTCGTCCAATCATAGCCGACTGTAGATGCACCCATCGCATCAAACTCATTCACCACACTTGCAACATTGGCACCTGTTGGACCATTGGTTCCTGTCCAAATAAATTTTCGATTCGGGTTCGTGCCTGCATGCATTGCACAGTGATAAGCATCACAAATGGTAAAAGCATTGGCGAGCGCAAATTGATATTCGAGTTCAGCTTGTTTGTAATATCCCATGGATTGCGGTTGCTTATGTTCCACCCAATTGCCCATACGTCCTGCATCCCAGGCATCTTGACCATCTTTCCAAGAATGTGGCGTTCCACTAACACGTTGTGCATTACCTAATTTACTGTCTAAGTGATAAGGCAACACTTTATTTTTGTTTTTATCGTATTTTTCCCAAACTTTGCGTCCATTTGACAATGGAATGGTAAAGCGATCTCCAAAACCACGCACACCTTTTAAGGTACCGAAATAATTATCAAAAGAACGATTTTCTTGCGTTAAAATCACCACATGTTTCACGTCTTGAATGGTTCCTGTTTCAACTTTGGCATTAATTGCTAAAGCTTTTTGAATACTAGCAGGGAAACTTGCAAGTGCAGCAGCACCAAATATAGTTTTAATAGAATTAATTAAAAAATCACGACGATTCATCTTCAATATCTTTAATTTTTATCTGAATAGCTGTAAAACCTCGCCTTTTAGGGCGGGGATATAAGGCCGCAATCCGCTAGTCCTCCTTGTGGGGATTAGCTAAGATTTCTAATGAGGTGTCTGCTGAATCTCAATGTATTGTTTAATGATTGAAATCGGAGCCCCACCACATGATGCAGCGAAGTAACTAGGTGACCACAGAGCATTTCCCCATAGTTTGTTTTTAATTTCAGGGTGTTTAGTGCGTAGAATACGACTAGAAGCACCCTTTAAACTATTTACTAAGCTAGAAATTGCTATTTTTGGCGGATAATTCACAAGTAAGTGAACATAGTCATGTTCTCCATCAAATTCCATCAATTCAGCTTCAAAGTCTAAGCAGACACGCTCAAATACTTCACGCATCGTTCCGAGCATCGCTTTAGTAAAAACATCTCGACGATATTTAGCCACAAAGACTAAATGTACGTGCATATTGAAAACGCAGTGGCGACCTGTTCTAATCTCTTGACTATTGCTCATAGGCCAAATATATTTTAAGTATGAAGACACTTAAATTACGCATAAAAGACAAACATTGCAAGATACTAGACCAACTAGCGTTAGAGGTAAATTTTGTCTGGAATTATGTTAATGATTTGTGTTTTAAACACTTGCAAAGAAAACAACAATTCTTTTCAGCATACGATATTGCAAAATATACAAAAGGTGCATCCAAAGAATGTAACTTGCACAGCCAAACGATACAGGCAGTTACAGAAGAATTAGTGACAAGACGCAAGCAATTCAAGAAAGCAAAATTAAAATGGCGTGTTAGCAATAAAAAATCAGCTAGACGCTCTTTAGGATGGATACCATTCAAGAAAGTAGCAATCAAATATGCTGATGGTTACGTTCAATATGGCAAGTATCAATTCAAACTATGGGACAGCTACGGACTGAGCAAATACAATATTAAAACAGGTTCGTTTGTCGAGGATAGTCGTGGGCATTGGTATGTTTGCCTTGTGGTTGATTCAATTAAAACTGAGAAAACCACCGCTAAAACCTCAATTGGCATAGATTTAGGTTTAAACGATTTAGTGACTTGTTCAGATGGCGTAAAATTGAAAGCGCCTAAAATCTATCGGCAATATGAACAAAAACTTGGCATTGCACAACGTGCAAAAAATAAGAAACGTGTTAAAGCGATTCACGCCAAGATCAAGAATATTCGTCAAAACATGCTGCATCAATTCAGCCATAAATTGGTGAATGAACATGCAGCAATCTTCGTTGGCAATAT
>NZ_LQXQ01000092.1 GCF_003268395.1 Acinetobacter sp. CFCC 10889
ATACACCACCCAAATTACTTTATAAATTTTATTCATGAGAGTTTCCCTAATAGGTGGCACTTGATACTTTTGCTTTGTATTACAAGAATGCCTATAAATTACGCAAATTTTAAGCAATTAAACTACACAAGAGCTCATAAATCAATAATTATGTGATCTTGTTTGCATTTTTTAGACTAAAAATCTTGCACTTTTTTTGTTCTACGATTTTTATAATATTAGCTGCAAATATCTATTTTTTAAACAATTTTTCGCTTTTTTATTATTTTATTTTTCATTCAAAAACAATGACTTACAATAGTATTGTCATTAAATTAGCATAAAATTTAAACAAAATTAGTGTTAAATTTGTATAGTATTTCACTTTTTAACGTTTTAAATGCTCTCTGTTATAATAAAAGTTAAATTTTGCCTAGAGCTTAGACATTGAAAATCATATTTGCGGGTACACCTGAGTTTGCAGCACATGCGCTTGCAGCACTGTTAAAAACAAATCATGAAATTGTCGCAGTTTATACTCAGCCTGATCGTAAAGCAGGTCGTGGACAAAAAATGACAGCTTCTGCTGTAAAACAATTGGCTTTGCAACATCATTTACCTGTTTATCAACCGCTAAACTTTAAAGCATCTACTGAGGATGGTTTGGCAGCACAACAACAATTGGCAGCATTAAATGCCGATGTGATGGTCGTTGCTGCCTATGGTCTGATCTTGCCACAGGTGGTTTTGGATACACCCAAATATGGTTGCTTAAATATTCATGGTTCATTGTTACCACGTTGGCGTGGTGCAGCACCGATTCAACGCGCAATTGCTACCGGTGATGCAGAAACAGGTGTGACCATTATGAAAATGGCAGCAGGTTTGGATACGGGTGACATGATGCTAAAAACCGTCTGTCCGATTAGTGCGACAGATACGTCTGCGACATTGCATGACAAGTTGGCGATTCAGGGTGCGACAGCAATTTGCCAAGTTCTAGACTCTGAAGCAGGTTTGCAACAGTATTTGGCTGATCGTGAAGTGCAAGATGAAGCTTTGACCGTTTATGCAACTAAGCTTTCTAAAGCAGAAGCACAAATCGACTGGTCACGTTCTGCGGTAGAAATTGATCGTAATATTCGTGCCTTTAATCCATGGCCTGTGGCATTTACCCCGATTGATGAACATCATAATTTGCGGGTATGGAATTCTGTGTTGTCATCTATGGATGCGTCAGGTAAACAAGCAGGTGAAATTATTGCCTTGGATAAAAACGGAGTTCATGTTGCATGTGGTGATCAGCAAGCGATCTGCATCACTGATTTACAATGGCCAGGTGGCAAAGCACTCAATGCGGTACAAATTAACCAAACTCAAAAACTGACCATAGGACATATCTTCGCATGAGCCAACAACACTCAGCCAAACCTACTGTGAATTTACGTGCGCAAGTCGTGAAAACCTTGCTTGCTGTGCAAAATGGTCAGTCTTTAAGCTCTGTACTCAACCAACAGCTCAGTATCGTCTCAGAACGAGATCGTGGTCTCTATCATGAGTTAACCCTCGGTTGTCTACGCCAATGGTACGGGCTCAAAGCCATTACCTTGCCACTTTTGACTAAACCTTTGGACAATGAAGCATTAGAAAGTTGTTTATATCTTGGTTTATATCAATTGCTTTGCACCCGTATTCCTGCACATGCTGCGATTTCGGAAACGGTCAATGCGGTAAAACAACTCGGTTTTCAACCGATGAGTGGTTTGGTTAATGCTGTTCTACGTCGTGTTTCACGTGAAACAGAGGAATTTCAAATGGCTTTAGAGCAAGCACATGGTTTACCTAGTTGGTTGTTTAAACGTTTGAAAAAAGATTGGCCTGAACATGTTGATGAACTATGCCACAACTTAAAACAAGTCGCGCCACTCACTTTACGAGTCAATGATCGTCAAGTCGGTCGTGATGAATATTTAGATATTTTAGAAGAAGAACAAATAGCTGCACATGCCTGTGAACTTTCTAGTGTTGGCATCGTGTTGGATCAAACTGGAAATATCACCAATTTACCAGGTTTTGAGGAAGGTGGGTTTTCAGTTCAAGATGAACATGCTCAGCTTTGTGCAAGTTTACTACCTGATTTAAATGATAAAATCGTAGTTGATGCCTGCGCTGCACCTGGTGGTAAAACAGCACATATTTTAGAGAAATTTCAACCTAAAAAGCTCATCGCACTTGATCATGATGCAAAACGCTTAGTTCGAGTTACTGAAAACTTAGAACGTTTAGAACTCAATGCGATCAGTGAAGTGGAAATTTTGACTGCGGATGCGACTACATGGACAGCTGAACAACCTGTAGATTGTATTGTCCTTGATGCACCATGTTCTGCGATCGGGGTAATACGTCGTCATCCTGATATTCGTCTGTTACGTCAGTCAACGGACATCCAAAAAACTGTCGATTTGCAAAAACAGATTTTGAACCAGATGTGGCAACAGCTCAAAGTCGGTGGCACAATGCTTTACATCACTTGTTCGATTTTAAAAGCTGAAAATGAACAACAAATGGTGAACTTTTTTACTGAACATGCGGATGCTGAAGAAATTAAAATTGATGCAAAATGGGGTTTAACTCAGATTCATGGTCGTCAGTTATTACCAGAAACAGGCTTTGGTGATGGTTTTTATTATTGTAAAATCCAAAAAATGGCGTAAACCATTGTCCATTTAAAGTATCATTTTCAAACATAAAAAAATGCCCAATCACATGATTGGGCATTATTTATTTCAATCTATTAAAATTAATCTTCAGCTTCATCAGGGTTTTTCACCAAATGAATGGTTGCCAAAATCAGACCACCCCATAGCAAAACAATAGACAAAATCATCATGATAATTGCTTGTGTATTCATCTTAATTTTCCTCCGAAGTTTTATCTTTCATGAGACTTAAAAGCACTGAACCCAATACAAAGAATGCCACCACACCACCACCGATTAACCATAAAGTTGCAGTAGGATAACCCCCATAGCCTTCAGTAATGATCGCTTTAATCGTCAACAATAATGCAATCAAAAGTGATAAAGGTGTAATCACAGTGAGCAGAAAATTCCAACCTGTACCCAGTTTAATACTTGAATATTGATTAACATGCGCTTGTAATTGAGCCATCAATGGACGACGGAACCAAGACACCAAAATAATTGACAATAAACCACCACCAACGATCCCAATGTTATTGGCAAAGTAGTCAATGATGTCTACAAAGGTAATTGCACTTTCGGTTGAGAATAAGGCAATGGAAATAACAGCGGATACACCACCAATGATCGTCACAGCTTTGTTCTTAGACCAACCAAACTTGTCTTGGAATGCAGCGATTGGCACTTGCAAAATACTGACCATAGAGGTGATCCCTGCCACCACAAGTGAAGCAAAGAACAAGAAACCAAAGAGGTCACCGCCTGCCCCCATACTTGAAATGATTTTCGGGAAAGCAATAAAGGCTAAACCAATACCGCCTGAAACCACGTCTTTTACAGGTACACCCGAAGCGTGCGCCATAAAGCCCAGTGCAGCAAATACCCCGATCCCCGCCAAAATTTCAAAGGATGAGTTGGCCAATGCCACGACCACACCTGAGCCTGTCATATTGGCTTTTTTGTTCAAGTATGATGCATAAGTCAACATGATCCCGAAGCCCACAGACAATGAGAAGAAGATATGACCGAACGCTGCCAACCATACTTTATAGTTCTTCATCGCATCCCAGTTTGGCGTAAAGAACGCATTTAAACCATCGGTCGCACCTGGTAAGCGAATCGCTTGAATCACCAGAATAGTGAATAAAATCACCAGTAATGGCATAAAAATTTTATTGGCAAGTTCCACTCCACGTCGTACACCGCCATACAGAATAAACATCACCACAGCCCAAACTATGACTAAACCAAAAAATAGCGTTGGTACAAAACCAAAAGTCAGCCCATCACCATTTTCTAAATAGGTTTTAAAGAAAAAGTTTTCGGTATTTGCACCCCATTTTTGCCCAATGGAGTAGTACATATAACTGCCTGCCCATGACAAGACACTGGCATAGTAGATCCCGATGACCAAAGTCACCATGACCTGCCACCAACCCAATGCTTCACTGTTCATCAGTTTTTTGTATGCTGTTGGTGGGGCTTTGCGGAACTTATGCCCCACGGCATAGTCCAAGAATAATAACGGTAAACCTGCTGCAAAAATTGCAATCAAATAAGGGATTAAAAACGCACCACCACCATTTTCATAAGCAACATAAGGGAACCGCCAAATGTTACCCAAACCCACGGCTGAACCAATCGCCGCTAAAATAAAGCCTGATCGTGCTGACCAACTTTCACGATTATCTGACATAGAAAATACCTAAAATACGTGGGCTCTCCATTGCCGTATATTTTCTTTATCTTTGACGAGCAAAGAAGAGTCCAATTCCTAAATTCGTTGTTGTTTGAATAAAACTGCACCTTGTGAGCACTTTGTTGTTATCACAAACCAACACTTTGTCATGATTTCTTGCTTAAAGAAAATCTTAAGAAAATGTTGTTTAATGGCGCAACAATACCTGTTTTCCTTGCCTTTTACTGTAATTTCTACACTAAATTCGACTTTAGAATGAACATTTCCCAATTAATTGCTTATTTTTTTATCCGTTTTCTCCTGATTGATTTGCTATTTATTCATGCTCAATTTTTACTTTGCACTGTTCGGAATCCGATAATGTCCTGTAATTTTATATTGATGCAAAATATCATTTTCCCGAGTGCCATAACCAATATTATGAATGATCAATGGAGTCTTGGAAATCAGCGTCGTTTTATCCGAAACAATACCGATATGCACCAATCCTTTGCCTAAATCCCAAGTCACAATATCACCCGCCCGATAGTTTTGGTCTTTGACCGCATAAGCTTGACGCTGAAAATAGGTCATAATATTCGGCACTCGGCGATGATCAATATTTTTATCTGTACCTTTTAAGCCCCATTTCTGCGGGTAGTGTTTAAAATTGGCTTTCATATCTTCATGAATGCGCTGTTGCAAATCAATGCCTTGATGACGCAAAGCCCGAATCACGACATCAGTACAAACACCTTTGACCAAAGGCACATCACCCATTGGATATTTGAGTTGGGTATAAGCAGGATCGTAATACAACGTTTTCCAAATCTGAGAACGTGCATCTGTCACTAATTTTTCAGCTTGAAAAGCCCAAACAGGTAAACTGCTTAGCATCAATAAAAATAGTGCAAAAAACTGATTTAAATTTTTTATTCTCATCATCAACGCTCAAATTATTCAAAATATCTAATGATTAAAAAGGAGCCGAAGCTCCTTGTTAATATGACTTATTGTTTAATCACAAGCAATCGCTCTTCTTGCATATCCCGAATCGCTGACTGAATTCCCTCACGCCCTAAGCCTGAATCTTTCACTCCACCATAAGGCATGTTGTCGACACGGAAGGTTGGAATGTCATTGATAATCACACCACCAACATGCAAATGATCCCATGCATAAAGCATCTTGTTTAGATTTTGCGTATAAACCCCTGCCTGCAAACCAAAGCGGCTCTTATTAATCACCGCAATGCCTTTTTTAAAATCTTTATATTTCTCTAAAATCGCCACAGGACCAAAGGCTTCATTTTGGTAAATATCCAAAGATTCATCGACATTTTCAAGTAGAGTTGGCTCAAACAGTACGCCATTTAATGTACCACCGCACAAAATTTTAGCGCCTTTTTTCTCAGCTTTATCGACCCACTTTTTCAGACGTACTGCTTCAGATTCTTTGATCATCGGTCCAACCAATGTCGTATCCAATGTTGGATCTGCGGCTTGAATTTTTTTCAATTTTGCAACAAGCTTTTTTTTCAATTCGCTATAAATATCAGCATGCGCCAAAATCCGTTGCACACTGATACACACCTGCCCTGCATGGCTATATGCACCACCAATCAAACGATCAACCAAAGCATCCGTAATTTCCGTCTCAGGCTCGATTAACACTGCAGCATTGCCACCGAGTTCTAAAGTGACTTTTTTACGCCCTGCACGGGCTTTCATGTCCCAACCAACT
Organism: Acinetobacter sp. CFCC 10889; assembly: GCF_003268395.1. GTDB lineage: Bacteria > Pseudomonadota > Gammaproteobacteria > Pseudomonadales > Moraxellaceae > Acinetobacter. Next base: position 6,102 of record NZ_LQXQ01000092.1, read on the forward strand.
ACATCTGAACCTGTAAAACTGAGCAGTTTAAAACGATCATCCGTAACAAGTACATCTGCGTGTTCACGTGGACATGGTAACACTGAAAATGCAGCTTTAGGCAAATCAGTTTCCGCCAAAACTTCAGCAATTTTCAACGCAGAAATCGGGGTTAAACTTGCAGGTTTCAGTACAAATGGACAGCCCGCAGCAATCGCAGGGGCAATTTTATGTGCAGTCAAATTCAATGGAAAATTAAATGGACTGATCAAAGACACCACACCAATCGGCACATGCTGAATCATACTGCGATATGACGCTGCCGCAGCTGTGACAGCCAATGGCATCAAACGACCATCATCCAACTGCGTCACCGCATCCGCTGCGATTTGAAAAGTATTAATCAAACGTTCAACTTCTGCTGCTGCGGCATTTTTTGGCTTACCACCTTCAATGATCAGAAGTGTCGTTAATTCTTCTCGAAGTTCATTAAAACGTTTCACACAATGCAGCAAAATTTTTTGCTTTTGAAATGGCTTTAATGCCGCCATTTCCTGTTCAGCTTTGACTGCTGAGCTGATCGCTTTCTCTAAGGTTTTCGCATCTGCCAAAGCCACTTTGGCATACACTTCACCCGTGAACTTATTTTCAATTTCAAGCCATTGTTGTGTTTTGGTCGCTTTACCTGCCACATACAATGGAAATTCCAACACTGCCATCACTCATCTCCTTTTTATCTGTATTCTGATAATGCAAAATAGCTTAAACCTCTATATCATGCGCTCAGTGAGTACAGTATTGAAATGTATTTAAGTAACAAAATCAGATGAAAAAAGATCATTTCATCGAGAGGGAAATATGAAAACGTTACAACTACCATTATTTATTGCAACATTAGGCTTATGTTCAGTTGCACAAGCAGATTTTATTGGTTTAAAAGGTGACATCAGCTATTGGAGTATTGATGGTACATCACAAATAAAGCATAAAGCAGATACAAAGGATCTTCTTTTAGATCCATATGTTGGAATTAATTCAGAATATGATCTAGACCGTAAAGGCACTGTGCAGGCATCGGTTGCATTTGAACATCCTGTACCTGTTATTCCCAACGTAAAAGTAAAATATACAAAATTAGATACTGAAACTGAAGAAAATACAGTCAATAAAACAGATATTAACTTAGATCATACTGATTTAATTTTATACTATGAAATCTTGGACAACGTTGTTAAAGCTGATGTCGGTGTCGGTGCAACACGCCTTAATGGTGATGTTAAACAGTTTGGTACATCTGTAGATATTGATGAATATTCACCTATTATCTATGCAGAAGTTGGTGCGAAACTACCTTTCACAGGACTCAGTGCTAAAGCTGAAGCAACCTATACCAATGTCAATGATGTGAAAATCACGGATGCTCAAGCAGAAGTTCAATACAACTTTGTACAAAGCATGTTATTGGATTTGGGGGCTAAAGTGGGCTACCGTATCATGAATATCGAATTGGATGACATGGACAAACGTGACATGAAATTTGAATTCAAAGGTCCATATATTGGTTTGGATGCTCACTTCTAAGACAGAATATAAAGCAGATATCTCGAAGAGCAGATCACATGATCTGCTTTTTTATGCAATATTGTAAGAAATAACGTACATGAAACACTGAAAATTGCGACTGTTCTGCTTTATAAATATTGCCTATTCTACACACATAGGGAACAGGAAGTTTCCCAGACAAAAAACAACAATAAAACAGTCTGAGCATCAGGAAGTGAGGTAATACAGGAGTTTACCTAGCGAACCAATACGAAGAGCCCCCGTCAGGATGATGGGGGTTTCTTTTATCAAATACTAAATCATGCTGCCATTTACTTGCCTGAGCAATTTACACGATTTATTT
>NZ_LQXQ01000093.1 GCF_003268395.1 Acinetobacter sp. CFCC 10889
GACATCTTTGCAAAAGCAACGATGACACCAAGTGAATACGAGTCATGGTCACTTAAAAACAATCGTGATAGTGCAAAGTTAGGACTTCGCAATGATTTAACTTCTGTTGAACAGAACATCATGCAGAGTGATGCTTTTGATTCTGAAGATGATCGTTATCAAGCGTTGATTGATGCTCATAAAGAGTATCGTGATGCGTTGGCTGCGATTGATGTTGACTATAGCGAACAAGTAAAAATGCTTGAGCAAGATCGTTTTGATGCAACGATTGATGCTTATAGCTCTTTATTGTCACAGTCTGAGTCGCTATTTAGCTCGCTAACAACCATGGCATCAGATGCATACGGTGAGCAATCATCAGCATTTAAAGCCATGTATTTAATGCAGCAAATGGCAGCAATCGGGCAAGCAACAATTAATGCCTATCTTGCGTATTCGAATGTTTTAGCTCAAGCACCATACCCAACAAACATGGTGCTTGCACCCATAGCATTAGGATTAGGGATGGCGAACGTTGGAATGATTGCGGGTCAAACGATTGCTGGGATGGCGCATGATGGTATCGACAACATTCCAAAAGAAGGCACTTGGTTATTGGATCGAGGTGAGCGTGTCGTGGATCGTAGAACCAATGCTGATTTGAAAAATTACTTGGCTGAATCTCAAGGCAAACAGCAGTCATCACAAGTCAATGTGAATCCAAATATTGTGATTGTAGATAAACGTGAATCTGTTGCAGAGTTTATGGCAAGTCGTGCAGGTGAACAGTTGATTATGAAGACGTTGAAGCGAAATGGCGTAGTTTAATTTTAAAAACCACTTTTCGAAGTGGTTTTTTATTGTCTAAATTGATATTTTATAAGCATTTTAAAGGGGATTTAATGTGAAGAAAATATTAATTGGGGTAGCTATTTTAGCGTTGGCTGGTTGTACATCAATCCAAGTCAACAATAGCAATGGATTTCAACCACAAACTGTTAAGCAAATCTGCATAACCAAGAATCCAAAAGTTATCATCGATGGTTTTGAAAATTCAATAGTGCGCAGTTTTGCTCGTTACAATGTTAAAGCTGAAATTTATCCTGAAAACTCTAAACCATTGTTTTGCGAAACAACAATGCAGTACACAGCACTAAGAACTTGGGATTTTGTGCCTTATCTAAGTTATGCCCGATTCACGATCTTAAAAGATGGTCAGTTTGCATCTGAAGCCGAGTTTAAACTAAAAGGGAATGGGGGTTTAGCCCTAAACAAATGGCGAAGCGTAGACACAAAAGTGGATGAGCTTGTTGATCAACTCATGGGGCGAACGCCAATCAAATAAACCAAACCACCTTCGGGTGGTTTTTTAATGCTTAAAATTTGAGGACATTATGCAAATACAGACAAAATACGGACCAGTGCATGTATTAACTGCGTGTCCTCTTTTAGATTCGACTGAAACACTACAATTTCTAACTGAAGTACATGAAAATTATGATGGTTCAGAAGATCGACTAAATTTACGTGATCGAGCACGACAAACACTTAGTTTTAACTATGTAAATTTTCATAAGGCAATGGGTGATATGTTCCACATGCTTTATGCAAATTTACGCAAATTGTGGGGCATTCCTTTTGTTCAGTCAAAGCAGTTTTTCAACACTGTAGATGATGATTTTATTCAACTTGATACATCACTTTGCATTGCAGATTTTAATCAAAGTTATAGCTTAATTGATGGTGAATTGATTGAAATTATAGAAATTGGGCGATATGTCATCACAGGTTATGATGAAGATGATCAACCAATTTTAGAATATCAGGATGGGTTTAAGCTCAATAAAAGCATTGACGCATCAAACACATACATTACACCACTTCGTATTTGCATCATTGATGGTGATGTGAGTATCGCAGCAAGCGGCTTCTATGCACGACAAGATATTGCATTTCGGGTGATTGATGAGGATTGTCCTGAAATTACGGGAGAAATCCCGCCACAATATCAAGACCATGATATTTATTTTAAGTGTTTATTGCTGGAAGGTGATTCACTTTCAATGACGTTGCAGCAGCATCAGGTTGTCATTGATGGCGATCTTGGTGGCTTTCAGGACTTTGCAAATTGGAAAGCGCCACGTTATCTAAAGCCATTTAAATCATTGCTTAAAAATCAGAATGAATACTTTGAATTTAAGAATTTCTTATTTAGAAGATTGGGCAAATACAACGCTTTCTGGTTGCCACTGTACGAGAAACATTTAAATGTTGTCAGTGCAGGTAATGCGTGGATTGAAGTTGATAATGATTATGTGATTGAAGCAGATCGAAAGCATATTGCTGTCAAAATTAATGATATTTGGTCAGCGCATGAAATCACAAGCAAAACCAAAAATGATGACAACACACGCTTAAACATCACGCCCGCTTTAAATGCAGCATGGTCAGAAGTGCAATCAGTTTGTTATTTGGGTTTATATCGTCTTGCCGCTGATACTGCTGAATTTTCATTTTTAGGCGCAGGCGTGTCACAAACCAATATACCCATTGTGGAGCTAAATACATGATTTTTAAATCAAGAAAAGAGCTTTATCAATTTAAATTGGGTGATAAGTCTTGGTATTTTACAAGCTCATCAAAAGCGGTCACGCATGATGAAACTACATATTTACCGATTCGTGGCATGAGCCGAACAAATATTGAAGATGCAGGCATTGATAAAGCAGATGTGGATATTACATTTCCACAAATCCCACTTTTAAATGCTGAAGATGAGGATTTTACTCAATATTTTATTGGCAAAATCTACTTTGATGCTGTGCGTGTGACGATCTTAGAATTATATAAAAATGAAACTTTGGTTTTGTTTAAAGGTCGCATTACGCAACCAAAATTTGATGAATCTGAAAAAACCATGACCTTGGTCGCCTCAACAAGTGAAACATATCAGCATCGCAATATCTTGGTGCGCAAAGTACAGCGTACTTGTCCCAATAAAATTTATGATCGTTTTTGTGGTTTGAATTTTGAAGATTGGTCACAAGAGGCAACTGTTACAGCGATTAATGGTTTGAATGTGACATTACAAACCTTAACACCGCTTGCCAACAATTATTTAAACCGTGGTCTAATTGAAAAAGATGGTGTGTTTATTTTCATTGTCTCAAACACTGGCAATCAAATCCGTATGTACCGACCATTTCCAAACTTAAAAGTCGGTGATGTAGTGCAAATCGCCCCCGGTTGTGATCAATCTATGACAGTCTGTAATGAAAAATTTAACAATCATATTAATTACGCAGGCTTTCCAAATATGCCGAATGAAAATCCTGTGATGAACCAAATTGTGAGGTAGAAAATGGTTATTGCACCTTGGGTGATTTGGGCGATTTTAGCGCTCACTGTAGCAACTGCTGCATTTTCATATTACACAGCACGTAAAGCACAAAAGAAAAATAAAGTCGAGGCGAGTCAGCTTGATGGTTCAATTGCGGATGAAGGCACTTCATTTAGCGACATTGCAGGTTCACGCCCAATGTTTGGGGTTGTTGTTGATAAATTTGGGGAACGAACGGAATCTTTTAAATGAGCATATTTATTAAAGAGCGCCCCGAAATTTCGGGGCGTATTTATATGCGGCATCTACGCTCAGTTGGCATGTGTGCACCCGGTACAAGGCGCATACTTTTAGACTATTTCAAATTAAGTCAAAGTGAAGTTTCTGATTTCTTTAAAAATGGCATGGAAATCAATGATTTTAAAAAACGTTTTGGTCATGACGCAATGGCGCAGCAAGCAATAGATTTTTGGGAGAAGCAACAAGATGGGCAAAAGTAGCGGCGGCGTTAAAGGTTATAGATATTATACAAGTCTTGTGTTAATGCTCGGAAATCGTGTCGAGTGGTTACTTGGTGTTAACTTTGATAAAAAAGGTTGGCAACACCCAAAAGACACAGGGCGCTACATGCAAGCGGGAAATTATATTTTTGATTTACCAGAACTTTATGGCGAAACTGAGGGGGGTGTTAGTGGAGTTATGTCATTTTATGATGGTAATGCTGCACAAATGCCTAATCCTCATTATCAACAATATTATTCACTTGCGCCTGCTTATCGCCACCAGTCTTATATTGTTTTTCAAGATTTTTATGTGGGAAATTCGCCTTATTTAAAAGATGTAATGTTTTTCCCAAAGCGCACACGCATAAAAAATAATGGTCAAGATCAGTGGTATAAAGAGCGTGCTGATGGTGAGATTGTTTGTGAAATTGATGCAGAAAGGCTACTCAATATTCCAACACCACTTGGAAATTGTAGTTTTTATTATAAATATACGCAAGGTTGTTTGCTTGATGCTGAGCTGACTGAGTGGTCCAGAGGTCATAATTTCACAAAAGTAATTGGTGAGCCAACAGGGGAGTACCCAAAGGGTGATATTGTTCCTGACCCAACAGGTTCAAGTTCAGCACCACGACCAGGCTGTTTAACAAGCTACACATCTGAGCGAAAAAACGGACACTATGAATTTAAGCATATTTATAATGGGGGTGGCTTTGTTGTTGTTAGCATTGACTTTTATGTTCCCGAGGGGAATGCTAGTGGTGTTGATCTTTACACAGAAAACGAAGTTCAAGAAATTCGTGATATTGAAAATGGTAAAATAACTTATGTTTTTCGTGATAGAGCGCCTTGCGAAATATCTGCAATTTGGAAAGTTAAGTCAATTAAAACTAATTCAGAAGTAAGCCCTTGGTTTTATCGCTATGGATTGGGCTTCTTTTATATGCATCAAACTAATAAAAGCAGTGAGATGCAGGCAGTTGATATTAACCCAATTCACAAAGCACGTGAAATCATTACTGACTACACAGCAATGAATAAGCCTGAATCTGATGTGAATGATGAGAATTTTCGTGCAGCAGCAGATCGAATTTGGGACGAAGGTCTAGGTATTTCATGGGCAATTCAAGAGAAATCATGTAAAGATGCTTTAGATGAATTGGCAGCGCATATCGAGGGTGGATTTCGGATTAATCGACAAACAGGACTTTATGAAGTCATTCTATTTCGTGATGATTTACTTGATTTAGAAAATGCATTGCACTTCGATGAAAGCAATATAAAACACTTAGAGTTTGAATCATATTATGCTGAAGATGCGGTAAATTCATATAATGTATCTTATTATGATCGTGAAAATCTCAAGGATTCAACATTCTCAATTGACGATACAGGATTAATTCATACAGTCGGTTTTGTAAATGCCGAAAAGCTTGATTTTCCATATTTTATGAACCGTCGCAATGCTGAAATTGTGGCTAACTGGAAACTAAAACAAGTCAGCACAGCAGCTTGGAAAGGCAGCTTTACAACAGGGCGCTATGAAGCAAGAAAGTTAAATAAATTTGATGTGATTCTATTGTCTTGGCAAAGCAAGCAGCTTTTACAATTGCCAGTTCGTGTGCTCAATATCAGTTTGGGTGATGGTAAAGATAACACTGTAACAATTGATTTTATTGAAGTTGTATCGTATTCAGAAAATATGAATGCACAAATCAATGGTGATGAATCAATGAGTAAGGTGCTTGAACCGCAACCAAATAATGCAGTTGTTTTCGAAGCGCCTTATTACAATTTGGTTCAACAAAATGGGCAGGCAACAGTAAACTTAGAGTTAGGAAATAATGCGGATGCAGGCTATTTAATAGCTGCGGTCAGTAAGCCGCAAAACAATTCTATGTATGCTTCTGTTTATACAGACAAGGCAACTGAAGATTATACACAAATGCAAAAAGTGGGTGCTGTTGACTACTGCCCAAGTTTGACACTTGATCAAGATATTTCATTTACAGAATCAGCTTTTATTATCAAAAATGCAAATGCAATATCGCAAGCAAAAGAAGGAACATTGATCTTACTTGATGACGAACTACTTGTTTATCAAAATTATGACACTCAAACGAAATTACTCACTGTCAAACGAGCCTCATTCGACACAGTACCTCAACCGCATTTAAAAGATGCGGTTTTTTATTTCTTTGATGATTTTCATTTTCTTGATACAGAGCAATACGTTTCAGGTGAAACAGTGCAAGTGCAGGTTTTAACAACAACACCGAGTGCTGTACAAAAACGTGATCCAGTTGATGTGAAAAAACTTGAATTGAATTCTCGTGCAATTCGTCCTTATCCGCCAGCAAACGTACAGATCAATAGTGAACACTATCCTACTGAAATTGATTCGGATTTAATTTTAACGTGGGTGGACCGCAACCGACTGCAACAAACAGGTGGCGCAATTCTTGGTTACTTTGATGATGGTGTAACACTCGAAAATGGCGTGAATTATCAACTTATTCTCACCGAGTTTGATGCAAACCAAACGGAACTTAGAACGCAAAGTATCAATGTTGGTCAATTAAATTCATACACTTTTGCTGCAAGTGCAATACAGGCAAATACATTTGCAATTGAAATTACACTTAAATCATTACGAGATGATTATGAGTGCTTTCAATCATTTGCCCATACAGTTGAATTATCACGTTTTTATTCAGCACCATATGATTTAACAGTTGAGTTTAAAAATGACTAATCGCTTAGAATTGAATTGGAAGTTAGATGGTTTTGTTGATGAGCAGCGTTACTACTGTTCTGAAACGCCGATTGATGTGAATCATTTGCCTACACCAAAAGCTGTTTTATCCACAGAAGCAAGGAGCTATATAGATACTAATATTGAAATTGGTAAAACTTACTATATTCGGGTTGGCTCTGTAAAAAATGAAGTTGAAAAATTAAGCGATGAACACATTGCTATCGCAGGGGTTTTGTGGACTCCATTGAAATTGTCTACACTCATTAATTTTGTTGCAGATAATATTATTGCTGATAACTACAATCGAGTTTCACAAATCACAGATGTGAGCGGTAATAATAGAAACGCTGTCCAGTCTATTGATGCAAAAAAACCCACTCTAACAAATATTAGCGCATCTCAAAAAGCATTGCAGCTCGATGGTGTTGATGATTTTTTATGGATTTCAGATACATCATATCTTAAAGATAAAAAAGCAGTATGGGTTTTTACTGTCTGTGAGCCAGATCTAAAAACATCCTATTCTTCTATCTTTTACTCAATCTATAGTCAAAACGGATCTAGCAGATTAAATTTTAGTTTAAATAGTGGAAAGCTTGCTTTTGGTGGTAGACGCACAGTATCAGGTGGTTATTTGGAGGTGTCGTCACAGTCTAGTGTTGCAAATGAGATAAATATAAGTTTTGGTCAGCATGATTATGAAAACAAAACAGGAGTTTTGTTTAATAATGGCTCGCAAGTCGGCTTAAATAATAATCTTGGAACAGCAGGTGTTTCTGATTCATCTGGTTTATTTGGCGGATCTATTGGCGCTTTGGTTACATCGTCACTTGGCGCAAGCTTTTCAGAGTCTTATGTTGGTAAGATTGGGTGTGTGATTGTTGGTGATGGGGTTCTATCATTATCTGATCGTCAAAAGCTAGAGGGGTGGGCGGCTCACAAATATGGATTGACTGATAGCTTGCCGCTAGATCACCCATATAAAACATTAATTCCAACTGTATAGCGCCCAAGAGGGCGTTTTTTATTGCTAAAAATAAGGGGGCATACGTGAATGAGCCAAGTGCATCACTTTGGAAAAAGTTAAATGAAGTATCAGATCGACTGCAAAAAGTATCAGAGCAGTTGGTAGAAACAAATGCAA
>NZ_LQXQ01000094.1 GCF_003268395.1 Acinetobacter sp. CFCC 10889
CCAAAAACTATATTCTTTTATCTTCAAAAACTTTAACTATTTAGTAATGCCTGTAATTTCGACAGTTACACGGCGGTCAGGCTGTAGACATGCATGTAATGCTTCACGCTGTTTTACATCAAAACAACCATTCGTCACAGGTTGGCCTTTACCTGCGCTTGCAGTTGAAATCACATTCCCTGCCACACCATTTTGAACCAACAGGTTGCGTACTGTGTCTGCACGGTTTTGCCCCAATTGATTGTTATAGCTATCACTTCCCAAACGATCTGTGTGACCAACTAAATTAATGCGGCTTACAGAAACGAAGTTGTTATGAATTTGCGAAGCAACATTCAAGACCTCTTGACGCCCCTTTGGCAGTAAATCATTCAAGGAAGAACCGTTAAATTTAAATAAAGTGTCCGCAGCTAAATCCACTCGTATTGTCTGTTCCTGAGCAGCAACCTGATGCTTCACCTCACAACTTAAAGGCTGACCATTATTGGAAATAAAAGGTTTACCGTTTGTATTGACAGAGAGTACAAATTCATTGCTTGTTAGCTTTCCTACGTTTAAGTCAACATCACAACTTTGGCATGATTCTTCAGTACAGTTTTTTACTTTGAAATTATATGTTTCTGGTTTCAATGCATATTGAGCCGAATTATTTATATAAAAATTTCCAGCTTTAATACTGTCAATATAAAATTCAATCGGGCAATTTTGCTGTTCTGCTGTATCACCACCACAAAGCTTCTCATCTCGCTTTAATACAATAGGTTGATTATTTTCTTGCGTTTTTTTCTGAAAACGTAAATCTGATGGCTTCATATATGGGCTTGATGTGCAAGCCGCTACCCCCAATGAAGCTACAACAGCTAAAAGTGACAATCTCAACATAACTACCCCTTGTGGACTTAGAACATTTAAGGAACAATTTCAAGCACATTTCCTACACAAATATCTTTCCATGAATCTACTGAAAAATTATTATTGTGACGCAGTGCACATTTCAACATCTTTATATCAAAATAAATGTGTATTTTGAACATTTATTTTTTGTGTCAACTGTATCACTTTATAGTTTTATTAGAAATACTTAACTAGATAGTCCTAATTAAACGAAGATTAAAAATCAAATATATCAACAAGATGCAACTAAATTCAAAAAGTTTCCACCTATTCACTTGATCAATATTGGTCGCCATAAAAAAAGCTCATCAAATTTCTATTTTGATGAGCATTACAAAAATCATACAGAGCACATGGTATAAAGAACGCTTCTTTACAGCAACCTTAACCTAAAAATTTCAGCTTATTAAAAGCTTTAATAGGCAGACGTGATGTTTACCTAGGTAGTTTATTACGGGAAAAGAATCTACTTAAAAGGCGCAGTCCACTCATATAAGCTAATAAATAACCATATAGACCAAAATTCCACATCGAAATAGGATTTGAAATTACTACAAACTATTTCTTCAATGGTGAACAATCAGACTTATTATTGTTGGGGTTATTTCATTCGTACAAGTTTAAAAAAGCAAGTTAAGCTGCTGCATATGTAGATTTGGTTCCAGTACATCAGCTGTTTGGCAGTTCGGCCAACAAGCAAAAGTCACTTATCAAAAGCAGATGACAGTAAAATACGCTCAGTATTGTATATGTCAACCTTAACAGCGATTCAATAGAATCCACACATTGAAGCTTTATATCAATAATTATTAAGTCAGGATAAAAATTAAAGGTGTGCTTTAGGTGTTGCAATGCGCAAGCTTATACGTCTGTGTTATGGCGTTTTAAAACATCAGACTGCCTATCAAAAAGATTATTTATTGGTCTAATAATCTCAAAACCTGATTGGTTACCAAGACGGCATCTTGTTTTTTTACGGTGTTTTCTAAATAACTGAAAATTATGCACATTACTTTGTGCAATGGCTGTTGATATAATCTGGCTAGTTTTGTAGTGCATCGTCAGCTAGGCTTTGATCGTATGACGTTTTTTCTTGCCGCTATAGTAATTTTTCTGTTTTTTTGGGACGTTCTATCGTCATTTCAGTGGCATCAATCACGATAACTTCCCAATCTACACCTTCACCTTTTGGTAACTTTTTAGGTAAATGAAATTTATCGGATTTAATTAAAAGGTTTTCAATCTTTTGAATAATGCGTGAAGCCCTTGATTCATGGATACCATAGGTCATCGCAACATGGAAAAGTGTGCGATATTCGTGCCAATAGCTTAAGGTCATCAACAGCTGATCTTCAAGCAAAAGTATTGAGGGTCTTCCTCGTCGACTATCACTTTGAGCGGCTCTCAATACTTCAAGCATTTCTGCAAAAGTTGAGGGTTGTATTCCGATAAGTCGTTTAAACTGCTGACTTAGCAGTGTTTTTACTTTTGAGTAGTTCATGCAACAACGATAACCGAATACGGCTTATTGATCGCTACAAAAAATTATCACTAGATTGGTCGTTTTTTGATTTATGCAAGAGATCTATTTTATAGTATAATCAAAAAATACAATCATTCTTTATTTTTAATATGTTTAACAAAGTATTAAAACAAATTACTGAACCGTACCGGGTTTGTCGGAGACCAAACTTTCTGAGATGAGACGCATTGCTTCGCAAGACGTAGCGAAGCGTAGTGATCCGATGAAAAACCTAAATATACCCCTGAAATCAGAGATAGAGCGGTTCAATTATTGATTGAATTTGAAAAAGATTATCCATCGAATTGGGCTGCGATTGCGCCTAAAATTGGTTGCACTCCTGAAACTTTACGAGTTTGGTATCAAAAATATTTAGATCAACAAAATTCAATTAAAGTACAGCAATTTCCATATCAAGAACGTATTAAACAGCCCGAACGTGAAAATAAAGAAGTGCAACGTGCGAATGAAATTCTCCTTAAAGCAGCCACTTTTTTCGCCCAGGTGGAGCTCGAACGCCCACACAAATAATGCTGGATTTCATCCATAACAATAAAGACCTATATGGCGTTGAGGCGATTTGTAAGATTTTTCCGATCGCAGCTTCTACCTATTAATTTAATTAAAAATGGGGGTATTACCCCTAGATCTAGTTGATGGGAAGCTTCGCTTCGCAAGGGAACATCAAACTAAGCGAGATCTACATGATTTGCATCATGCTGAATAAATTAAACGAATTTGGAAAGAAAGCTCCGGACGTTATGGCATTTTAAAAACATCAGACAGCCTATCTAAGAGATTATTTATTGGTCTACTATGATAAGACTAACCCGTTAAGCTAGGTGGCCTAACTTAAATAAAAAAGTCTCCGACAAACCCGGTACAGTTCACCAAACTAAAATTTCTCAAACAAGTTCATCACGTCATTTTCCGTCAGTTTCGCTTCGCCCTCATGATCGGTACTTAGAATAGACTGTGCCAGTTCTGCTTTATTTTGCTGTAAGGCAAGAATTTTTTCTTCTATGCTTTTATTGGTAATCAGCTTATACACAAATACTGGCTTGTCCTGTCCAATCCGCCATGCACGATCTGAAGCTTGATCTTCAGCAGCAGGGTTCCACCATGGATCATAGTGAATGACCGTATCTGCGGCAGTTAGGTTCAGACCGACCCCTCCTGCTTTCAGACTGATTAAAAATATCGGCACTTGTCCAGACTGAAATGCTGTAATGACTTCATCTCGCTTTTTGGTCTTTCCAGTCAGCTTCACATAGCCAATTTCTGCGTGATGGAGGTGTTGCTCAATCAGTTCCAACATTGAGGTAAACTGAGAGAAGATAAGAATTTTTCGCCCCTCCTCCACCATTGGAACGACCATATCCATCAACTGTTCAAGTTTGGCAGAGTTTGCCTGCCCAATTTTCACTGAATCCAGCTTTAGTAAGCTAGGATGGCAGCACACCTGACGTAGCTTCAGTAAGGCATCTAAAATTTGAATTTGACTACGTTTAAAGCCTTTTTCTGCCACAATTTTCTGAATATTTTCCTGCATCGTGGCGCGAACAGCCTCATATAACTTGGATTGCTGGTCATTCATATCAATATTGACTTCAATCGTGGTTTTTTCTGGCAATTCTTTGGCTACGTCAGTTTTCAAGCGACGTAAAATGAAGGGCTTAATCCGGTTGACCAGCTTTTGCCTTAACTGCTGATCACCGCGTTTTTCAATCGGATGACGGTACTTTTTATTAAAAATTTCTTGTGAATATAAAAATCCTGGCATCAGGAAATAAAATAGTGCCCACAGTTCACCCAAATGATTTTCCATCGGGGTACCTGTTAGACACAAACGATGTCGTGCTTTTAATTGCCGTACTACCTGTGCAGCTTTGGCACGCGGATTTTTAATATTCTGCGCCTCATCTAAAATGAGTTGATGATATTCATATTGCTTTAATTGTTCTTCATCTCTCGCTAGAAGCGGATAGGTGGTTAACACAATATCATAGTGCGGAATCTGCTCAAAATTCTGATGGCGGTCGGGCCCCTGTAGCAGCAATACCTTCAGCTCAGGGGTAAATTTCTCCGCTTCTTTGAACCAGTTATGCATCAGCGATGTGGGTGCAACAATTAAGGCGGGACTGTCCTGCAAATATCCAGCCTGCTTTTCCATGAGTAAATGGGCTAAAGTTTGTGCTGTTTTCCCCAAGCCCATATCATCTGCCAGAATCCCGCCATGCTGGGTTTCCCTTAAAAACTGTAACCAGCCTAAGCCCTGCTGCTGGTATGGACGCAACTCCCCCTGAAAACCTTGTGGTGTCGGCAGTTGTTGCTGATAGCCTTGTTTGAATTTTTGTACAAATTGCTGCAGGCGATCACTGACCTGCCATGTCATCCCAAGATTATGCTGCAATTCTAATAATTGACTCGCATCATAGCGATCAATACTGCGCTCTTCTTGCTGTAAAATGCTCTGCAGATGCAACAATACCGGCTTAATATCCCTAGCGGATAGAGCCAAATCAGGTTGATCAACTGCAGTTTTCACGGTGAAAATTTGACTGTCATGCAGATGAATAAAAGTCCGCGGATCAAGTAAATCAGGATTTACTCGCACCAAAGCTACGAGCGCATCAAGCAAATTATAAGAATTGCCTGCACTGTCTTGAACCGTCGCCCCGATATTGAACCAGTCCTGCTGACCTTCAGATTCAGTGATAGAAATATTTAAATTTTCAACATATTGCAGATTAAAGGGGCTGTTTTCCAGATGCTCTATCTGCCAGCCCATCAACTCAATTTGATTGATGGGCATCAGCTGTTTGATCCAATCTCCATAGAAAGCAAAAACCATAGAATCAAGACATTGTTTATCCAGTTTTAATTGATGGTCATAACTAAGATCTTTCACCCACTTCAGTGATTCGACCAATAGCTGTAAACGTTGGATTGACTGTTGTTCCTGAACTAAGTCCCGAAGCTGTCGTACCATTTTGTCATGCTGCTCACCAATAAAACTGTCACCTGATGTACCTGCTTTAATTCGCCCACCTGCATAGGAGAATTCAATTTCAGCACAAACAGACTCTTCCCATTTCCAATCAAATTTATCTAAAACACCGAAGCGTAAAATTGGCTGGAGACTACCCTCAAGGACATCAATATGCTGAATAGACTCGGGCTGAGGCAGATTTTTCACGTCTGAATATTGATGAGTCAGTTTCTCAAACTCTGGCAAGAGCTTAGCTGGAAGATCAGGCATCTGTAAAAAATGGTAGAGCAGCTTTGCCGTATATTCACCATATAACTGGCCCACCGTGTTCTGTTGAATATCCACATAACATGGTGGCTGGCTCGCGAGAATCTGGATATGTGGATTTGATTTTAAATCGAGTCGAATATCGCCATTGACCAATTCAATGTTTAAATGCTCCGTCTGTTTGTTGACACCTTGTTCCCAGATCAATTCGATGTGATAGCCTTGTTCTGACCATTGAAGTGCAGCATAGCTCTTTTTTTGCCAGTACACATCGCCACTTTGAATAAAAGATTTAAAGTGCTCCAATGAAATTCCGGAGATATCAAGATTGCTTTGATAAAAACGCTCGTCGCTGTTTATTTTGGCGTAATAATAAATCTGGTTAAATAATTGTCGTTTTTGTTCAGATAAAGTCAGATGCTTTCTGGTGATATTTTCATATTGGGTATAATAACTTTCCCCTGCAATTGAACCGTTCTTATTGCGTCTGGCCTTCTGAACATCAACTGTCAATTTCTTTAAGCTGATCGACTGATCTAGCAGGTAAATTAAATAATTGTTTGTTTTGACAGATTGCTCTGGTTCAGTCTGTTGTAAATACCGTTTAAAATCATTCAACCAGCGCTGCGCCTGATCATCCCCCCATCGGCGTTTTGCGATTCCCTGCGGAGATTGAGAGTCAGCATAACGCTGTTGAAATTCCTGACGATATTCTTGAAAGAATAACCGCGCTAAAGCAGCAGCATGTTTACAGTTATATCCAACTGGACAAGTGCAGTCATCATCGATTAAACGGTCTTTTTTAAGATTATAGGTAATCGCGGTATCGTAATAATCTGTCCCTTCAATTTGAGCATACATCGTGACATCATCATTTTCCTCAAAGAACTCAATTGTTTCCCTATCAATGTGTTTAGCATAGCTCAGACTGCGCTGAAGAGTTGCAGTACTAAAGCGAGATAGAAAATTGATCAATAAGGACATAATTACCAGACACCAAAATGTTTATACAATTATAACGGACAAAGCTGTCATTTCAGAACAGTAGGGCTCGCCAACGTATCAGAAGAAAATAAATCCATGCTCAAAAAAACTTAATGTTTACTACAATGGATGGGGTGAATATTGGCTCGATTTGTAAGGTTGCAATCCTATTCAGCAACATCGCTCATGATCTATTACTTGGACAAATTCAAGTAGAGACTCTCCAAATGATCCAAAATAGGATTGGGCATAATATTCATTTATTGCACTAAATAGCTTTCACAAAGCTTCTATGAAGGGCTTATTCTAACCGTTGTTTTATCACGGCATAAGCTACACCAGTCACCACACTTCCAATCGCAATCGCTAGTAAATATGATTCTAGACTAACATATCTATTCTGCTAGTCTAGAGCCTTTGATTTTATCTTGATAATCATCATTACGACGCAATTAAGAAACGACGAGATTCTCCAAAGCTCAGTGTTGCGATAGTTGGGTTTGGTTCTAATTGAACCACTCTATCTGATTTCAGGGGGTATATTTTACTTTTTTCATCGGATCACTACGCTTCGCTACGTCTTGAGAAGCAATGCGTCTCATCTCAGAAAGTTTGGTCTCCGACAAACCCGGTACGGTTCA
>NZ_LQXQ01000095.1 GCF_003268395.1 Acinetobacter sp. CFCC 10889
ATAATAACTATATTTTTGGAGTACGATTCAATGGGATTCAAACTCATACCAACCATAATTTCAGTATCACTTACCCTTATTATTTGGTTTCTCATTCCAATTCCGCAAGATGTTTCTGCAAATGCTTGGCTTCTATTTGCGATGTTTATTGGTGTTATTTCAGCCATTATTGGTAAAGCAATGCCTATTGGTGCAATTTCGATTATCGCGATAGCACTGGTCGCGATTACCCGAGTAACAGCAGATAACCCTAGCGATGCCATCAAAGATGCTTTAAGTGGCTTTGCTAACCCTCTTATTTGGTTGATTGGTATATCCATCATGATTTCAAAAGGGTTACAAAAAACAGGGCTAGGTGCACGACTAGGTTATTACTTTATTGCAGTTTGGGGTAAAAGAACCATTGGTATTGGCTATAGCCTTGCATTATCTGAACTCATTCTTGCACCTGTTACCCCAAGTAATACAGCACGTGGAGGCGGAATTATTCACCCTATCGTGCGCTCGATTGCAACGAGTTTTGACTCAGATCCAGAAAAAGGCACTGAAGGTAAAATTGGTAAATATCTTGCTTTGGTCAATTACCATTCAAATCCTATTACTTCTGCCATGTTTATTACGGCTACTGCACCCAACCCTTTAGTCGTTGAACTCATTGCGAAAGCGACCAATAGTCAAATCCATTTGAGTTGGACCACATGGGCATTAGCAATGGTTTTACCAGGTGTTGTTGCATTAGCATTTATGCCGATTGCGCTTTACTTTATGTACCCACCTGAAATTAAAAAAACACCAAATGCTGCACAATTTGCCAAAGACCGTTTACAAGAAATGGGTCCCATTACCTTACATGAAATGATTATGTTGGCTGTATTTGGAATTTTATTATTACTCTGGGCAGGTATTCCTGCCATGTTGTTGGGTGATATGTGGACTTTAGACCCAACTACAACCGCGTTTATTGGTTTATCACTCCTTCTGCTTACAGGAGTTTTAACTTGGGATGATGTCTTAACTCAAAAGAGTGCATGGGATACAGTAACTTGGTTTGCTGCATTGGTCATGATGGCGACCTTTTTAAATAAGCTCGGCTTAATCGCTTGGTTTTCTGGTGTTTTACAAACTAGCATTGGACAGCTTGGCTTAACGTGGGTTCCTGCTTCCATGCTTTTACTATTTGCTTATATGTACGCTCACTATATTTTTGCCAGTACTACTGCACATATTACCGCTATGTTTTCAGCATTCTACATTGCAGGTATCGCACTAGGTGCTCCTCCAATGTTCTTTGCACTGATTATGGCAGCAGCATCAAGCATTATGATGACGCTGACTCATTATGCGACAGGTACATCCCCTATTATTTATGGTTCAGGTTATACAACGCTTGGTGAATGGTGGAAAGCTGGTTTTGCTATGAGCATTATCAATATAGCTATTTTTATTGTATTGGGCGGACTTTGGTGGAAGATGCTGGGCTATTGGTAATTTAATATCTATAACAAAATTAAAATTTTATAAGTATAGTTATATCTATACAACCTGCCCCCTGAATAAGGGGGCTTTTTAATATCTGTCCATTACAGAAACTTCGTTATAATTTTACTCACTGAATAAAAATATATTTGATTAATTAGACTCGATGTCATAGACCCAATTATGCGCTTGCTTATCTGTTGTTGTTTCACAGACATAGTAGTCATGAGGCACTGTTGCAAATAGGCTGACATGATAAGCTAAATATCTTATTTATTTCGAGATACAGCAGATGAATCCCTTCCACGGTCGGCACTTTCAAGGTGAAATCATTCTTTGGGCTGTTCGTTGGTATTGTAAATATGGCATCAGCTATCGTGAACTTCAAGAAATGCTCGCTGAACGAGGCATAAATGTGGATCACAGTACAATTTATCTTTGGGTTCAGCGTTATGCTCCAGAAATGGAAAAACGGTTACGCTGGTATTGGCGTAATCCTACAGATTTACATTCATGGCATATGGATGAGACTTATATCAAAGTGAAGGGGCGATGGACTTACCTGTATCGTGCAGTTGATCAACGGGGTCATACGATTGACTTTTACCTTTCCGCTAGACGGAACAGTAAATCAGCCTATAGTTTTCTAGGAAAGATCTTCAATACGGTGAAAAAATGGCAAATTCCACGGGTCATCAATACAGATAAAGCAGCGACCTATGGCCATGCTTTATCACGATTAAAGCGAGAAGGAAAATGTCCAGTAGATATTGAGCACAGGCAGATTAAGTATAAAAATAATGTCATTGAATGTGATCATGGTAAGTTAAAGCGAATCATCAGGGCCACATTAGGATTCAAATCTATGAAGACGGCTTATGCCACAATTAAAGGTATTGAAGTCATGCGTGCACTACGTAAAGGACAAGCATCGTCATTTTTTATGGTCAGCCTCAGGGTGAAGTGTGTCTAATCAACAGGGTTTTCGGTCTCTAAGCACTTTTTAAAGGGAACATCATCGACTCAAATCTCTATTTGCAACAGTGCCAAAACGACTGCTATTTCCTTTACTGCGGCAGGCAATAATTTTGAATTAGCACTGGCTGTAGCGATTGCCACTTTTGGATTAGCTTCACCTGTAGCTTTCACAACAGTGATTGGACCGCTTGTTGAAGTGCCTGTATTGATTGCCTTAGTGACAGTTTCGCTATGGCTTAGAAAAAAAGTTTTTAAAGAAGTATGAATCAAAAGAGTATTTAGATTTCCTAAAATTAACATAATACACCTTATACAAAACTAAAAATGGGAGCTTTAAGCTCCCATTTTTGCTGAGTTTTTCAATTTTTAGGTAGTAGCCTAGGCTTCAATAAATTACGCACCTAAACGCATTAACTTTTCTTGAATCGCATCACTGACAAAGGCATTTAGAGAATTACTTGATGCTAAAACCGCCTTACGGTGCAATTCAGGGCTAATACGGACATTAAAAGTGCCTTTGAATGGTTGATCAGGAGATTTTCCTAGTTCAGCACATGATTCTAAATAGCCGTCTACAGATTCCTGAAAAGCTTTCTCAAGGGCTTTTAAAGTTTCCGCTTCATAGGTGATAAGATCACGAATAAAAGCAAGTTTTCCAAATAACTCACCTGTTTCAAGATCAGGCTCAATTGTTCCAAGATAACCTTTGTATTTTAAATAGCTCATAAAAATCCCTCCTGCTTGAGTGCCTGTTTTACAGCTTTCAATGCCCCACCTTTGATTTCATTTTCAGGGTGTGGTCTATGCAGTAAAATCATATGTTCAGTTTTTTCATTAAAAAACCGAACACGAGAGCCTGCCATTTCAAATTTTTCATAGCCGAGCTGGCTCAGTAAAACGACTAAATCTTTATATGGAAACGTATTTTTTGAATTTCCAAATTTTTCCAATAACTTTTCCGTTTTACCCATATTTTAGCCCTACTCAGTTACGACTAAGTATAGTCCCCTGAAATTAAAAAATGCAACTGAATTTAGTTGCATTTCATATAATGAACCGTACCGGGTTTGTCGGAGACTTTTTATTTAAGTTAGGCCACCTGACCTAACGGGTTAATCTTATCATAGTACATTGCTTCAAACTCAAAAGGCGATACATAACCGAGTGCACTATGTACACGCTTTTTATTGAACCAATCTACCCAATTTAATGTCGCAAGTTGTACATCCGCTAAACCTTGCCAATCTGCTTTTAAATATTCAATCACCTCTGTTTTGTATAACCCATTCACTGTTTCAGCCAAAGCATTATCGTATGAATCACCGGTCGTACCGACTGATGCTCGTAAATTTGCTGCTTCTAAACGATTGGTATAGCGAATGGCTTTGTTGCATAAATATGTAAGCATCTGATTTAAATAAATTTAATTTTGGATCAAAAAATAATCAAAACTTTTAAAATCATATAGTTATGAAATCTTTGTGCAACAAAGCCATTAAAAATAACCATTACTTACATTTTTTTGATTACAAAATATAATGAGTAAATTGCTTCCCATTTCATACATTTTTCATATATAAAAAGTCATACTATTTTTAAGGTTTTTCTAAATCACATTTTATACTTCATAGTTTTTAACATCATTATTAAAGGTGAACCATGCAAAAGAAGAAGCGCACCCCATTAGACGCACAACAGTCCCATCTTTGGATTATTGGTGGTGGTATCGCAGGTATGGCTGCTGCTGCATTTGCAATCCGTGATGCCAAAGTCCCTGCCAAAAATATCCATATATTAGAAGAACTCGATATTTCAGGTGGTTCGATGGATGGTGGACATACACCGCATGCCGCGCAAGCTTGGGTAACACGTGGTGGGCGAATGCTGACCGATGAAACTTATTTGTGCCTATGGGACTTATTTTCCAGTATTCCATCTTTGGAAAATCCAGACATTTCGGTGCGTGAAGAATGTCGTGAGTTTAATGAAAAAGTGAAAACCCACGCCAATGCACGGTTGATTGATGCCGAACATGTCATTGCGGATGCAGCAAAGCTTGGTCTGAATACGCTACATCGTGCACAGATGCTGCGCCTATTAGCTTCAAAAGAAGAAAAAATTGGCAGTCGCCGCATTGATGAGTTTTTTGATGAAACCTTTTTTGAAACCAATTTCTGGCGCATGTGGCGCACGACTTTCGCTTTTCAAAAATGGCACAGTGCAGCAGAGTTAAGACGCTATTTCTTGCGTTTTATTCAAGAATTGCCACGCATTCATACCTTAGCGGGTGTGAAACGTACCAAGTACAACCAATATGACTCGATGATTCTGCCCCTACAGCGTTGGTTAGTCGCACAAGGCGTCGATGTGCGTTTTGGACACTATGTCACAGATGCAGACTTCATTACCAATGCTGAAACTCAAGAACGCTACGCTTCACGCCTATATGTACAATTGCCTGAAGGCTCAGAGCAAATTAATCTGAAAGCCAATGATTTAGCTATTTTCACTTTAGGCTCTATTACAGCAGACTCACGTTATGGCGGTAATCATGACGTGCCTGCCCTTATTCGTCATCGAGAAGATCATGGCTGGACGCTTTGGGAAACGCTGGCACAAAAAGCCCCAGACTTTGGCCGTCCAATGACTTTTTATGGCAATGTCGATGAACATAAGTGGGAGTCTTTCACTCTGACCATGAAAGATGACGTGCTACTTAAACGTATTATTGACTATACAGGCAATGAACCAGGCACAGGCGCACTCATGACTTGGTATGAGTCGGGTTGGCATTTATCCATAGTGGTTCCTGCACAGCCACACTTTGCCGACTTACCTGAAGGTTTATATACCTTATGGGGCTACGGTTTCCAAATTGACCATATAGGCGATTACATCAAAAAACCAATGTCCGAAGCCACGGGGCAAGAAATCCTAACAGAACTGATTAAACAGCTCGGTTTTGACGACATTTTAGATCATGTTTTGGCAACGACGGATGTTACCACAGCCATGATGCCATACGCCTCTGCCCTATTCGCCTGCCGTAAACCGGGGGATCGTCCACAGGTAATTCCACAAGGCTCACAAAACTTTGCTTTCCTTGGACAGTTTGTGGAAATTGAAGATGACGTGGTCTTTACTGTGGAATATTCAGTTCGTGGGGCGATGCTTGCCATTTATGAATTTTTTGGGGTGGAACGTGAAATCCCTGAAATTTACAACGGTCTACTTGATCCCAAAGTGGGTTTAAAAGCTTTAGAAACAGTGTTCCACTAAGTTTTTAATATATAGCGATACGAGCACCTTTATGTCGCCACTATTACATAGTTTAATTTAAGCAACGTTTGGATACACGAGTGTGGCAGGGATGCCACACGTTATCCATCATAATAGGGATGTTATGTATGGGTAACAAAGGCTTTTGCTTTCTTTTGGCTTATCAAAAGTAAGGTTATTGTCTACGTAAACATCTTTTATACTTTATTAAAAAGTTGAGGCGGTGTACGTACCTAATTTTAAATCACATAAACAGGAAAATTATATAAAACTTTATACGTCATTAGTAGATCTCTTTCATAAATCATTTTTCACTCAACTCCAAGTTATAGATTCCAGTAATTAAACTGAATCTCAAACCCAGTCTTTTACCTCTATTTCGGTAACGTCCAGCAAGAATTTTAAAGGTCTTCAGGCGACCAAATACATGCTCGATCCCGATTCTTCTTTTGTTGATTTCCTGATTATAGATTTTGAGTTCAGGATCCAATTTACAGCGTCTTTTGGCTTTTAACGACAACAGGCTATTAGGATACACAGCATAAATTCCCTGGTAGCCTTTATCTGCAAGGATAAAAGCTCCAGATGGAATCTGCTTTAAATTGCGTTTGAATAGCTCGAAGTCATGCACCGTACCGCGATCAGTGCATAAACTCAGAATTTGCTGAGTTTTATAATGGATGATGGCCTGTACTTTAAAGGTATGCGTCTTTTTCTTGCCACTATAGCTTTTCTTCTGTTTTTTTAGGCCTTTGAATTGGAATTTCTGTGGCATCCAGGATCACCACATTCCAGTCTATGCTTTCGCCTTCGGGCAAATTCTTCGGTAAATTAAACAGCTTGGACTGAAGCAGACAATCTTCAACATGACGTACAATTCTTGAGGCTGTAGGCTCTGAAACCCCGTAACTCGTAGCAATGTGAAATAAGGTTCGGTATTCCCGCCAATAGCTCAGACAGAGCAGAACCTGATCCTCCAGACTTAATTTGGGTGGTCTGCCTTTAGCTGGAACATGCTTCTGCAATTGCTCAACCATTAAATAAAAGGTTGACCATGAGATGCCTGTATATCGCTTAAACTGTGTTTCAGAAAGCTTCTTGAATCAATGTATTTCATCCGTAGATTATGCACGAATGCTAAGAAAATTAGAGTACAAATATCAATCAAAAAGGTGCTCGTTTTTTGATTTATGAAAGAGATCTATTAGATATGATATAAGCAAAATAAGTACTATTTAGATTCTGGTTCTAAAGGGCGTTGTTGTACAAAGATTTGAAATGCAAAGCGCCCCTAATTGAGCCAAATTTAAGGCGTAACTTGGGTAAGTGGTCGACCTAATTCCGTAAATTTGTTGAGGACTGCTACACGTGCATGAATTT
>NZ_LQXQ01000096.1 GCF_003268395.1 Acinetobacter sp. CFCC 10889
GTGCGATGACCTTTTTGATTTCTAAATTACGTCGCTTAATCTCATCATTTTTCAGACTAATTTTTGTAAATATCCCTCGTCTCCGTAGGTATGTGGCTTGAGGACCTTCGTGCTGAGTGGCTTCTAGATCACTTTCTTGATCTTGATAACTTCTGTGATCGACACGTTCATCAAATCCATTTTGCTCCAGGTAATGATTGCATAATTCTGCAAATGATTCTCTCCAGTGGCTTACCGTTTCTGTGCCATTGTCACGACTGAAGTCCCTATATTTTTTTGCTGAAAAGTCACCATGTTCATTAATACTTCGGGTAGTGAACATGATGTGTGCATGGTAGTTGCGTTCATCACTTCCGTTGCCTGTATGAGGTGCATGAATAGCAGCGTCAACGATGACGCCATATTTTTTAACGAGGTCTTGGCAAAGTTCATTAACCATGTTTTTACGCTGTTCGGCGTTTAACTCACTTGGAAATGCAATTTCAAATTCTCTTGCAAGTAAGGCATCTTTTCTACGTTCAACTTTTTCGACTTCATTCCAAAGGGTTTGGCGATTGAGTAACTCAGTATTTGTATGATCCGGGGCATAGATTTCTGTAAATTCAACACCAGTTTTTTTTGTATAGTCTTGTTCTTTTCCATAGAAATCACATACCAATTTTTCACCTGAACGATATGCAGCACAAGCAATGGCTGATCGTCCATTACTCCTACTCATCGTTTTAACTGAAAAATGATATATCGCCATGTTGCTTTTGCTCTTTATTTCGATTTATCGAAATTACCAACCTGAATAGGTTGGTCAGGGGATTACAAAGGGGATTTACCCCTTGTCGCACCATTGAACTTTGTTCAATGGCTAAGTGCGCCCTTTTGGGAAAACTACGATAGCATGAACTGTCTTGAATTTCAATTCAAATAGTCCTATGCTTAAGGGGGATTCCTTGATACGGTGATGGTATGAGTGTTGATGATTTAGAGCAAAAAATTGCAAAGCAAGAAGAACGCTTAAGACAGCTAAAAGAACAGAAAAAAGCTGTCATTGCACGTGAAAAAAAGAAAGTCTCTGATCAGCAACGTAAAGATGATACGAGACGTAAAATTCTACTGGGAGCTTGGGTTTTAAATAAATTGAAAAATGATAAATCTTTTAAGAACCAACTAGCCGATTTTGAGCAATTTTTAAATACTGAAAATAAGACTGAAGAAAATAGGCAGAAAGATAAAGATCTTTTTAATGGTGTTATATGGGATAAGAGCTAAATTTCGCATATGAGTTTTTATGTTAAATACAATTTTAGGATCTATAAAAAAGCGAAACCCCGAGAGGGATACTAGATCTGTCTCGGGGCTCTAATCTTTTGTTGATAGCGCATGTCAATATGACAGAGGGGCAATTATAGAAATATATCTATATATCAACTACTTTGTATTGATATACTTTAATATATATCAATACATACATTCTAGGTACTTTAATGGCTCAAAGTCAAGTTCCATTTACATATCTTAATGATGGTCAAGAACTAATTAATCATTTATCTGATAAGAGATTTGGAACGTATTTGCAAAGAGCTGGTTTTAATAAAGACTATGCATTTGAGCTATATCTTTATAATGCTAGATTAGCTAAGGCTTTCCTTTTTCCTCTTCAAATTCTAGAAGTTACTGTTCGAAATACAATTAATGAGCTACTCATACAAAAATTTGATGAAAATTATTTTTTTAATCAAGACTTTACAGACATACTCAATGAATACAGTGAAGGCTCATTAAACAAGGCAATTAGTAGGGCTAAAACTAATAAAAATTGTGACATTGTTTCGACTTTGACTTTTGACTTCTGGTCTAATTTATTTCGCGATGAGTATGATCGTCCTCTATGGCAGGTAAATCTTCACTCTATTTTTCCTAAGCACATTTCAAGGAAGGATATAAAAACAGAATTAGAGAGTTTAAATCATTTAAGAAATAGAATTGCTCACCATGAACCAATTTTAGATCTCAATCTCAGTAATCTCTACTCTAGATTATTGAATTTTCTAGATATGATTTCAGAAAATGTACGAAAATGGGTACAACACTATGGAACTGTTAATGAAATGCTTCGTACAAAACCATCTTCTAAAGGTGGAGGGCCTCTTTTTCAGGATAGATGTGATTCTAATTTCCATATTATTTCTGAAAATCTTTCAATAAATCAGTTACCACAGAAAGCATTTCTTCTTTATAAAAAAGATGAAATTGAATCAGTATTTGAAAAGTCTGATATAGCACTTTATGTACTATCTCTATCAAACGAAGATTGTGAGTTAATTGTTGATTTAAATGATATAAAAATTGAGGATGTATTAGCTTCATTGAGATTAAAAAGTAATTTCCAAATATGTGGTGGAAATGAAAGTTTTGCTATTAGTAATCAGCTATTTAAAAGTGAGCGCGTTAAATTTTTAGTAGTTTGTGATAAAAGTGATGTTATCGGGATTATTAAAAAATCTCACAGAAGATATTAAATTTTGAAGAGGAAAATATTTTGGGTGAAGTTCAAAGAGGTTTAATTACATCTTCTTATTCGTTTGCATCCACAGATAATGGTATTTCACTGTCTAGTGCGCTTACTTTAGATGACATGAAGTATTTTTCTTTATATTGGGATCATATAGTAGTCCCATCTAATAGATTGATATATATAGGATTGCCACAGGAAGAAATTTTTAAGTCTGTTGGAATACTATATAGACCTACTACAAACTTACAATCATTTTCGACTGATAATGGGCCTGAGCTATCTTTAAAGGAGCTAGATGCAACCTTAAACTTCATGAAGTCTCAAAAAAAGGATACTTCATGGGCAATGCATCATTTTGGGATCGAACCATTTATTCATCCTGACCATCGAATCAAAAAAGATATTTTAAAGTTTGAGCTATTTAATGCTCTCCCAACACCGTCCGCTAATACTAACTTAATTGATATTTTAGAGTTCAAATATCGTAGACATGATGAGTTAAACAGGCTTCATATTTCTCTCAATAGCTTATATGAAAAAATAGCTACATCAGATGATATTGATGCTATGCGACTTGATATGAGAATTGAGTTAAAAGAAAGTATTGATGATCTAAATAAATCATTTAAAGAACGTTTTGGAGAGGGGCTGAAACGAAACTTAAAATTAGAGTTGGATGTCAGTTCAACCAGTATTATGGAAGCTGTTAAAAATGTTCCCACAGGATTATTATGTGATTCCATGACAGGAATGACAATTCCACTAGGAACATTAGTTGCTGTAACTTCACCTTTTGTCAAAGTTGGATGGTCTGGAAGTTTGGGGAATAAAGAACAAAATTCTAAAGGGCTAAATTTGAATTATTTAACAAGTGCAAAAAAATATGGTATTACTGAATATAAAAAGGATTCTTAAATTTCTCTAAAATTAACATAATACGCCTTATGCGAAATATGTTAAAATTCTCTTGAAAATTCAATGCTGTAGTTTCAATTTCATAGTCCATATCTCACGATATGGGCTTTTTTTATGATTTTTCACGTTTCACGCCTAATATTTAATCAATGTTTCACAGTTTTAATTAAATAAACTGAATAATTTAATCAGTATGATTTAAGCGTTCGTCTTGAATAAGATCATCTAATTCATCTTCTAAATCTTCAATCTTACTGTTGAGAGATAAAATAGAGTTTTTTAAACGCTCATTTTCAGGAGCATCAGGATTTTTTAATCTGTTGAATATCTCTAGTTGCCCTCTACGTTCTGTACGTAGTCTATCAATCTGATTTTCAAGCGCCATTCTTGGTGTCCACAGCTCAAGTAAACTTTGCTCATAGTCTTTGAGTTCTTCACAACTCATTGCGGCTAATTCAGCTTTAGTTCTCATGGTTTAAAATCCGTTTTGCTATGCAGAGATTTAAAAATCCGTTTTGCTGTTTCCTCTCTTACACTTTTCGGATCTCGTAAGATGCCACCAATCCAAAGGGCAAAAGTAGGATAATCAGGAAAGTTACTCAGGTCTGATAATTCAGAAAGTTGAGATAAAATAGTGCTGTACTTGTTAATTTGAGCATCTGATAGATTGCAGAATATATCTATAGTTTTTGTATCTCTTGTAGGTGCTATGAGTTTTGGCTTCGATTTTTCTTTCACTATAAATTTAAAGCCGACAACAGAACGCCCTTTTTTTACATTTTCATAGGTCAAATCAATATCAGTATTTGTAGTAATTTCATCTAATGAAGGTTTTAAGACACGATCTTTTAAGTTGCAAAGTTTATCGTATGATTTAGGCAAACCAAGCTCATTTTTTATATGTTCTAAGGACATTTCAAATTGTCCCATTGCTTGATGTTTTTTTGCTAAGTGATAGAGATCAAAGGAGTAATCTTTTTTTAGACTGAGTACGATGTCTTTTTTATATTTCGTATAAGGATTTAATTTATCGAACTCTTTTAACATTAGTAGAACAATTTCCGGGAAGCGTATAGCGATTCCCCCATCCTCATAAGTGCAATCAATTACCCAGTTAGATAACACTCTTTTTCCTCTTTCATTATTATAAGAAAAGCTCCTTTTAATTAAATTTTTACTGGCTAGTTCTAACTGCGTATATGCTGAATGCGTTTTAATGCCACATTCTCTAGCGAACTCTTCAGCAGTAATCATAATTCGGTCTTTTTCATTTGCATCAGTAGTTCTAGCAATTGGACTAGCAAGAATTAATATTCGTTTCTCATCAATGTTCATACTTTTAAAGCATTCTTGAACATTATTTTGCATAACAACCCAGCTGAGAGGATATGTCTTTTTGTTTTCGTCCATATAACTACAATCTCAAAAGTGTATTTGATTAACTACACAGATATCTATGTAGTTACAAAATACATTATTGTATGTTTTTTAACTACGATTTTTGTAGTTTTTTAACAAAACTACACATATGTATTTGTAGTTTAATGTCCGGCATTTGTAGTTTTTAAGTCCGGTAAAAGTAGTTTTATAAGTCTGTTTTGTCCGGCATTTGTAGTTTAATGTCCGGCATTTGTAGTTTTTTAAAGTCTGAAAGCCTTGCTGTATATGGGCTAGAAGGGGGTCTAAAAGCTTTTAAAAGCTTTTTAAAAGCTAAAAAGGGAATTTTATTCAAATTTGGGCTATTAAAACTGCCCTTGGTACTCGCTAAAGCTCGTACTCTATTGAAGCTCGTTTCACTCGCTTCGTCGGGGCAGTTTTTTCTTAAACCATCTGGAATTCAAAAAGCAAAAGCATAAATAATGCATTCGCTTCGCTCATGTTTTTTGAAAAGCAAAAGCGTTGTGACGCTCGTAGACACTCGCTAAAAAATTGCACTTAGATTTCTATAATTTAAAAGCAAAAGCGGTTTTTCAGAGGGGGAATAAGCGAATTTTCTTTGTGACGCTCGTAGACACTCGCTAAAAAGCGCTCATTTGCGTTTTAAGCAATTTTATTCCAATCAACTATAGTTTCCCTATATTTCTCTCTAAGGTCGCTAAAAACCCCGTTTTTTTACGTTTAAATGGGGTTTAAAAAGGCGAGTAATCGTTATTATTATCTTCTTCTGGCTTTTTAGGCTCATTTTTCTGCTGTTTTTCCAATTCTTGGCGTTTTAAAAATGCCATACGGTCTTGTTCTCGTCTTTTTTGCTCATAGTGTTGTTCTCGCTCTCGTTCTTTACGTAACTGCTGTTCCCTCAATTCATGATCTTTTCGGTCGTTTTCGAGCTGTAGAGCTCTTTTTCGATCAAACTCTTGCTGCACTTTCATTTCAACTCTTTTTGTAAAATTCGCATACAATTTTTGGGTTTTCAGCTCTTCCATTTCTTCTGCGTATAATCGCTTTTGTTTTTCACCATTTTGAGGACTAAAATATTTATTTCCATAATTATCTTCCTCAAATATATAACTATTTCTGATCTCCATGCGTTGAGTGCGAATATATTCTTGATATTCATTTTCTCTACGTGATATTTCTGAAAGCTGATGATCTATATTTAAAATTTGATCATTCAGTTTGCGTTGTTTAAATGTAATGCTTGTTTCGTTAAATTTTTCAAAGGACTTTTTAGGCTGGAGCAACTGATTTTCTTCTGCCCATTTATTTAACTGATTAGAATATCTATCTTTTTTTTCTATTTCACTCAGACCAGAGATATGCTTTTGCATATCCAGTTGGGTGTTATATTGGTTGATCAGGTCATTGATTTGATTGATCCATTTTGTTTTAAAAAATAAAGGCTCTTTTTTGTGTAATTCTGATATTTCAGAACTCATTGTGTCTAATTCTGTTGTTAATTTTGAGAATTCTTTGTTTTGGAATTCAGAAAGCTTCTGAGAGATTTTTCCTAAATATTCAGCTTCAGACTGTTGGAATTGAAGTTCATTTCGTACTTTTTGCACAAGATCCTCAGATACTTTGATGTTTTCATCAA
>NZ_LQXQ01000097.1 GCF_003268395.1 Acinetobacter sp. CFCC 10889
ATGATCACTTAGATTGTCTCAATTATCCAAGTAAGATGGTTAGATTGTAGCAGAATTACTATTTATTAAAAGTATAAGCGATATTAATTTAATAGTTTTGATTTAATCCAGCGTAATAATTTTTAGGATAAAGTAAAAATAAAAATAATTGATTTCAATCTGAATCAATTCAGATTGAAATCGTGCATGATTAATTTTGCTCTAAAAAAATAATGATTAAAATTTATAAAGTAAAGTAGATGAATGTATTTTCACGACATTGTAGGGATATTTATTAACTGGCCCTTTAACGGAGATGAAATTTTGTGACTGAGTATATTCTTGAATTGATTTAAGCAAACTCATTGCTTCTCGAGATAAGGGGGATATGGTTTTCTTTTTCCGCCTTCATCTGCTCTTTAGAAATAACCGAGATATTATGCTTAGGTGGAAATTACCCTTTAGATCCTGAAAAAATTGGATTTCCAAACTTAATTAGATCTTAAGAACTTAAATTTATCCTGAGAGAAAATATTTTTGAGGGTAGATCAGTGAGTCAACAAGTGAGTGTATTACGAAATAATAAAATATTTCTCAGTATTTGCACATTGGTCTTGGTAATTTTAGGAGTTTGGTGGGCGAGCAGTTCACTATTTAATAAAAATAAAGCGGAAAAATCAAAGCCACAAAATGTAACCGCCAATGAAACAGAAACCATAGATGTCTCTGGTAATCAGATTTTAATTTCGCCCACACAGATTCAACAGGCAGGTATTCAATTACAAACTTTAGGACAAGCGACAAGTGATGTACAACTTGCACTGACTTTGCAGGGGCAAGCGCAGTGGTCACCTCAAAGTAAAGTGGTCTTAACCAGCCCGATAGCGGGGATAGTTCAACAGGTACTGGTGCAACCTTTAGCAGAAGTTGGTCTCCATAGTCCTGTACTGGCCATTCATAGCCCTGATTTAATTCAGATTCAAAATGAAATTTTACAAATTCGTGCACAACTGCAATTGGCCAGCCAAAATTTGGCACGTGAACGCAGTTTATATGCTGAAGGGATTATTGCTGAAAAACGTGTACAGGAAGCCCAGAATGTAGTGCAACGACTGAATATTGATTTGAGTGCCAAGCAACGCATGTTGCAGTTTATGGGAGGAAGTAGCAGTCAGGGACTGAATTCCGTAGTGTATGTTAAAAGTCCCGCCAAAGGCAGTGTAGAAAGTTTACAGGTATCTGCAGGTCAATATGTAGAAACCGGCGCAGTACTGGGTCAGTTGGTGAATAGTGATCTACCTTTGCAATTAATGTTGCAAGCCCCTTTAGCGGATAGCAAATATATCCAGATTGGCGATCTGGTTAAAGTTGAGGGGTGTGAAATTACTGGGCAGGTACAAAAAATTGCACCAGCACTTTCAGACAATACGCAATCTCAAAATGTTTTAGTTCAGATGAATGCCAAGGATAACTGTTTAAAAGTACAACAGTTTATTAAAGCGAATATTCAAAGCCATAACCCGACAACAGAAACTGCATGGGTAATACCAAGTACTGCCTTGACTTTAAAAGATAACAAGCACTTCATTTTTATCAAAAATCAAAATGGTTTCTTTGCAATGCCGGTGGAATTGGTGGGTGCGAACCAGCAGCAAAGTCATGTGATTGGAAACACATTAAAACCTGGAATTCAAGTTGCTGTGAATGGTGTCGAACGTCTAAAAGCCGTTTGGTCAGGTTTCGGTGCAGAGCAGGCACCACCTGCCAGTAGTAGCACTGCGATGAAATGAGGTTAGGCACATGTTAAAACGTATTATTGCATTTTCACTGAGTCAACGAATCCTAATGCTGTTATTGGGTGTGGCAATCAGTGTTGCAGGTTATTTGGCATTTACAAAATTGCCGATTGATGCCTTTCCCGATGTATCAAGTACACAGGTTCAAATTGTGATGAAATCTCCTGGCATGACGCCAGAAGAGGTGGAAAGCCGTATTGTGGTACCGATAGAACAGGAAATGTTGGGAATTCCTCATCAGACTGTATTACGTTCACAATCTAAATATGCCATTGCAATCATTACCCTGGATTTTGCAGAAGGGACAGATCCTTATTGGGCCCGACAACAGGTCAATGAGCGTTTGACTGGAGTCATGTCAGCTTTGCCTGGCAATGCCTCTGGTGGGATTGCGCCTATGACGACGCCATTAGGTGAATCTTTTATGTTCACTTTACATGGCCCTATGAGTGATATGGAAAAACGAACCTTGCTCGATCGGGTCGTCCGTCCACAGCTCAGAAAAATTGAAGGGGTAGCGGATGTCAATGTCCTGGGTGGTTTGGCACGTACTTTTGAAGTGACACCCAACCTGGATGCTCTGGCATCAAGAGGTCTATCTCTTGATCAGTTAAAACAAGCAATTGAATTAAATAATGCAAGTGACGGTGCCGGTCGTCTGAATGAAAATGGAGAATCATTACTGATTCGTAGCGATAGTCGTGTCACCAATTTACAAGAGCTGGGTGAGATTATTGTTTCCAATCATCAAGGGACACTGGTGCAAGTGAAGGACATTGCCGATGTCCATACCGGTGCCCTTACCCGTTACGGGGCAGTGACCGAAAATGGTCAGGGTGAAGCTGTTCAAGGGATTGTCCTTACTTTAAAAGGCGCCAATGCACGTCAGGTTGTGCAAAGTGTGCGTGAACATTTGCAGGACATTGAGAAAAACTTACCCCCGGGCGTTACGATCAAGCCTTTTTATGACCGTGGTGAACTGGTGAATCGTGCCATTCATACCGTGAGTAAAACCTTGATCGAGGCGATTGTACTGGTCCTGATTTTATTGCTGTTGTTTTTAGGCAATTTAAGAGCCGCTTTGGTTGTTGCCGCGATTTTACCTTTATCTGCGTTGAGTACCTTCTTAATGATGCGTCAGTTTGGATTAAGTGCCAACCTGATGTCATTGGGTGGCTTAACCATTGCTATTGGTTTGCTGGTCGATGCGGCTGTTGTGGTGGTGGAAAATATCGAAATGCAACTGGCAGATGCACACGAGTCCAAACACCGTTTGTTTTTACCGTCGCTGAACGTCATTTATCGCGCGGTTTGTGAGGTGGCGGTGCCGGTGACCGCAGGAATGATCATTATTATGCTGGTCTTCATTCCGTTGATGACGTTGCAGGGGCTGGAAGGGAAGCTTTTCTCTCCGGTGGCGCTGACCATTGTCTTTGCACTGTCGAGCTCACTGATTTTTTCATTAACAATTATTCCGGTGCTGTGTTCTTATTTCTTGAAATCTCAAGCACATCACACGCCATATATTGTTGCTAAGCTGGAACAGGCATATAGCAAGGTATTAAATGCAAGTTTAGCTCATCCGAAACGTGTTTATGCTTTGGCCGGAGGCGCTTTGGTGGTTGCTGCACTTATTTTCCCACTCATTGGTAAGTCTTTTATGCCAACCATGGATGAAGGTGACACCATATTGCAGCTGGAAAAAATGCCATCGATCAGTCTGCAAAATTCAATTGCACTTGATCTGGACATTCAAAGAAGAATTCTAAAACAAGTTCCAGAAGTGGCCCGCATTGTGGCAAGAACAGGCTCGGATGAACTGGGCCTGGACCCCATGGGCTTAAATGAAACCGATAGCTTTGTCATTTTGAAACCGCAAGATCAGTGGCAGGGACAAAGTAAGGAGCAGATTTTAGCCAAAGTTCGCCATGTATTGACTGACGTTCCTGGAGTCAATCTGACCTTTAGTCAGCCGATTGAAATGCGGACCTCAGAAATGTTATCAGGTGTACGTGGAGATTTAGCAGTCAAAATTTTTGGTACCGATTTAGACCAGCTAAATCAGCTGTCTAAGCAAATTTCTACCGTTCTACAAGGGATCAAAGGCAGTGAAGATGTCATGACGTTGGAAAATTCCGGGGTGCAATATCAGGAATTACGTATTCGTCGTGATATGGCTGTTCGCAATCAGCTAGATAGTCAAAGCATACAGGCACAACTCAAAATGCTCATCGAAGGGCAGCAAATTAGTTCGATTATTGAACAGGGTCGACCGGTTCCGTTGATGATCAAAGGTGATCCGCGTCTGGGGCAATCCAGTTTTGCCCTTGCAAATATGAATTTACCTGTTGAAAACTCAGCGGCTGTACCATTGTCCTCTTTAGCAGAAATGGTCAAGACTGAAGGTGTCGTTAAAATTGACCGGGAAAATGCTTCAAGAATGTCCGTTGTCCGTGCCAATGTGCGTGACCGCGACCTGGTCGGTTTTGTCGAGGAAGCAAAACAGCAGGTTGCCCAGAGAGTTAAATTACCGGCAGGATATTCATTGAAATGGGGTGGCCAGTTTGAAAATCAACAACGTGCAGCAGCGCGTCTGATGCTGGTTGTCCCTGCAGCGTTGACCATGATTTTTTTCCTGCTCTTTACAACTTTAGGTTCTGTTCGTCAGGCAGTACTGGTTTTTGTGAATATTCCCTTTGCTTTAATTGGTGGAGTCGTGGCCTTAGCCATTACCGGTGAATATTTATCGGTGCCTGCTTCGGTCGGATTTATTGCATTAATGGGGATTGCTGTACTGAATGGTTTGGTGATGATCGGTTATTTTAACCAGCTCATTTCACGCGGCATTGCAATTGAAGAGGTGGTTCGTGAGGGAGCTATGCGACGTTTACGTCCAGTGATGATGACTGCAAGTATCGCGGCTTTGGGTTTAATTCCCTTGCTCTTTACCACTGGGCCAGGTGCTGAAATTCAGCGTCCATTAGCGATCGTGGTAATTGGCGGGTTAATTTCCTGCACCTTACTGACGCTGATTTTACTTCCTAACTTGTTTAAACAATTTGGTTTAGTGCGAGATATTCATGTCTGAAATGTGCCAACTCTCTATCAACATCTCCAGTGATATTGCGGAAGAATTAATGAGCCATTTATGGCTCATTCCCGAGATTGTGACAGGATGTACCTGTATCCCGGCACAAGGTTTCGGTAGCCACCAACATTATCGCAACATTCAAGAAAAAATTCGGGGTGCAACTGAGCGTAATTTGATTCTGTTGATTTTACCCCTCGCAACTGTGCCTTTAATTTTAGCCCATATCCAAAAGAAATTTAAATCAAGTGACTGTTTCTATTGGGTATTACCAACCATAGCATCGGGTTATGCTGGTCAAGGAAAGGTGAACGAATGAAACCAGAGATAGCTACTCAACCCCGTTTGCTGGGTAAAGCCTTATGTTTAATAGGCTTGGGCTGTTGTGTGATGATGGCTTCTGTCGTCTCCGCGGAACCCGCTTTGGATCAGGTCTTGCCACCACTCGATGCGATCAAGCAGAGCTTGTCACAGCATCCAACTGTTCGGTCGCAGTCTCGGATCAGGACTATGCCAATTTTGCAGGACAAGGGCTAAAACTGGGCCATCCCTGGACCGTACGTGCGGGGATGCAGCTTCGTAACACCGATGCCCAGGATGGTCAAACAAAGTCCAATAGTTATGAGCCGAACTTTGGTGTTGAAAAGCAGATTCGTTTGCCTGGCAAATACCGGCTGGATCAGGATTTGGCGCAACGAGGGATGAGTATTGCAGAATTAAAATATGAAGATGCCAAACATGAAGTTGCCAAAACCTTGCTGAATCAGTGGTTTGCCTATATGCGTAGTGCTTTGCAATTGACACGCTTAGAGGAACAGCAGGCAAGAATACAACACTATATGCAAATGACCCAGCAGCGTATCCGTGCTGGAGATGCCCCACGACTGGAACTGATGCTGCTCAGCAATGAATCTCGGCAAATCGAAGAACAATATATGCAGGCTAAAACAGCTTACTACCAAGCACAGCAGCTATTGTCACGTGATTATCAGGGGAAAATTCCAGAACACTGGAGCAGTGATGTCATCAAAATTCGCCCACTCGAATATACACAGACTGAATGGATACAGCAGGTTTTGTCTGCTAACCATGAGCTTGAGTTGGCCAAAACGCAGGCAGCACAGCAAGATGCGTTAGTCAAAAGAGAGAAACTCAATCGGGTAGCTAATCCTACGGTCGGAGTGGGCTATAGTCGTGAGCAGTCAGGCATTGAAAATTTGATGAGTGTGAGCGTTTCAATTCCACTCGCCAGTCGGCAAGTGCGGATAGCTTCTGGTATGGCCATGGCGGAAGCTCAAAAGGCCAATTTTGAGATCGGACGAGTAGAAAACCGTTTGCGTCAGGAAACGCAATACTGGTTCACGCAGATGGAGTCGGCAACTGTACGGAGTGAGCAGGCTCAACAGAATTTGGCACAGTTACAGCAACAACATGGATTGATGCAAAAAGCATATAAGCTCGGTGAATTGAGTTTAAATGAACTGTTAC
>NZ_LQXQ01000098.1 GCF_003268395.1 Acinetobacter sp. CFCC 10889
AAAGTTTTTATTAAATTGAGTTGCGTAAATCGTTCTCAATGTTGCAATCAGCATTTTGATATCGTTTTGGCAAATTAGATTATTCACGGTAAAAACCTCCTGCCATTGGTAAATTTTGGTCATCAGGTGTTACATCGATGATGTTTGATTCTTGATGATTTGCAAACATCTGAGCGAAATAACCGGGTTCTTCAGGTGTATTTGAGTTTGGAAAATGATTTGAGTGTGTTTCAGGTTTTGGTTGATACACGCTTTGATAACTTCCAATAATTGAATTTTCCAAAGATTGGTTTGCCAAAACTCCATAAGACTCGAGTTTTTTCAAAATGAGTTTTACGGCATTTTCCGTCAGTGGTTTTTTAATGCTGTTTCGCATATCAACAAATTGGTTCCACAAATCACGATGAATTGAATTTGGTAATTCAGTTGATTTCGGATCATAGCTTGTTGGCTTTTCCACTTTTGGTTGTTCAGAAACATGCTCACTTTTTTTTATTTATTTTTTTATTCTTTGTAGAGTTGTTTTTGATAGTGATACTTTGTGTGTAAAAATTTTTTACTAGTAGAGGTAAAATATTTTTACTAGCGTAGTTAAATTTTTTTACTAGTAGAGGTAAAGATTTTTTACCCCCATTTGATGGGTTTTCGCCTAGTAAAATATTTTTACTAGGGAAATTTACAACCATTCCAATGTTTGTTTCATCACCTAATTTATAAGTATTTCCGTGGAACGTGCTTTTCAATTCCACAACTAAACCAACTTTAATTAGTTCACGTAAACACTTGATCACTGTCGGACGAGTCTTGCCTGTAATCTCTTCAAATTGAGTTAAAGAGATAGAATCCATTTCTTTATTCCAGCCACGTGTTTTACGACAAATCACTAGATATAACTTGCATGCAGCATCCGAGATCTTAGCTAAGACCTCATCGACAAAAGCATTGGGTACCTGAAATGAGTTGGGTACAAATTTACTCATGCTGCACCTTCCTTGATCTGTAAAAAGCGACCGTACTTCGCAACACGCTCAGCACGAATTAAACTCGCAGCAATTTCACTGGCTAACCACAAAGAGATCCGATGGCAATTCATCAGTGATTCGATAAACTCTTGCTGTAAAACCATGGCATTGTTTTCATCACGATTGATCTTGCGCAAATTGGCTTTACGGACTGAAAGCAATGAACCGAGCGTATGTAACACAGGTTCATGCCAAGATTGAACGATTTGTTCTGAGTTCATGACACCTCCGCTAAAGCATGTTCGGCTTCGGTTAAACGGCGGTTAGCGTGGAGTTCGGCGACAGTGGCGTGGCGGACAAACTTTTTATTTAAAATTAATGTTCCAAAATCAATGAGTACACAAACCGTACATTCATAGACCTCAAGAACGTTATAAATTCCCTCAAAAGGTTTTAGTATTGCGTTTAATACTGTTGTGTCTAAAACCACAGCATCGCCAACCAAGAAATCACTTTCAGTCGACTCCAATTCCATCGAATTCGAGGGAATTAAACAGTGATTGCACTGCTCTGTTTTAAATTCTGTGCACTTGTTAGCGCACAGATGTTTTGGTATATTTGATTTCATATTCAATCCTTGCAAGTGTTTGAGTTGCCTAAAAGCCTGATCCACGAAATCAGGCTTTTTCCTTTTCTACACCTGATGTGTATTTCTTCATTTGTTTAAGTGCTGCAATATCCACAGCTGTTGCTAACTCAATTAAAGTTTGTGTGAGTTGGTGGATGGTTTCATATTCTTGCGGTGTCACAACACCATCTTCATAAGCCTCATAAACCGCTTTATTGGCTTTACCTGACTTTATGTTGTGCTGCATCATTGCTTCAAAAACCGACAATTCATGATGTTTGTTGGAACCGCAATCAACAGGAACTAATGCATAGCCCAACTGATGCGCCCATACTTTTAAAATTTCAGGGTTTCTTGTGTACATCATGATTGCTTCGAGTTTCTTTAAGCTCGGCAAATGATTAGGCATCCCCACATTTCCGTAATTACAGATCGTGTTGTGTGAGTCACCAGTAACCTGAGCAATTTCTTTTGGTGAAATCCCCTGCGTCTGGTTAATCATTTTGAAAATAGCCGTTTGTGCTTCACGACTTAGTGAAATTTCTTGCATTGTGAAATCCTTGTTTTCTTTCACGTATATCTTTAAGCAAATAAAATTAATAATTTGCTTAAGCTGCTTGTTGGCTTTTTTTTCGAGATGGAAATAAATCTTTGTATTGAAATTTACCTCCTGTTCTCTCTTGAACAAGAAGTGCTGTTTCAGATGACATTTTTGCCTTTCCATTAACCCAAGCCCAAACAGATGGTTGTTCTAGATCTAGAGCTTGTGCTGTAAGGGTTTGAGAGCCAAAGTGATCAACAACACATTTGTATAAATTAACTAATTCAATATTCATTCATTGAACTCCTATATTTTATAGTTAATTTATAGTTTTAACTATTATTTGTCAACAGTTACAACTATTTGATTAACTATAGTCACAACTATAAAATAAAGGAGAAATTTAAGGATTATCTTATGAGCACTTTGGCTGATCGATTAAAAGAAGCTCGATTAAGAGCAAGCAAGACGCAAGGAGATGTCGCCGATGCAGCAGGAATAAAACAGCCTACATACCAAGCCTTAGAATCAGGGAAAACCAAGAAATCAGCTTTTTTACCTGAAATAGCAGAGTTTCTTGCAGTCGATGTTAATTGGCTTAAGTCGGGAATTGGCTCTATATCTACCGAGACATATCAGTCTGAGAGTAATGTTTCTTTTACTAACACTCCTTTACGACAAATACCTTTACTAGACTATGTACAAGCAGGATTGCTTAATGAAGTTGGTTATGATGGGGTAAACCCTTTAGGGCTAAGTTGGACAACTTATGAAAATATGCGCCCAGAATGCGTATTCTCATTAAAAGTTGAAGGCTTGAGTATGGCTCCAGAGTTTCAACCAGGTGATGAAATTGTTGTGGATGGCTCTCTTGAGGCTAAGCCTGGTTCGCTTGTTATTGCCCAAGAGGTTCAGCATGGTGTAGCAAGAACAACTTTTAAAAAATATCGTTTGATTGGTGTGAATGAGTTTGGTGTTGATGTTGTTGAGCTTGTCCCTTTAAATCCTGATTATCCAACACTTAATTCAAACCAAGTTGAAATATCCATAATTGGAGTAGTAGTTGCACACAATAGAAACCTTAAGTACTAACCCTTGTGTTGACCGGTAAGCAGATCACTCAACTTTGCGGAAAAGAAAATTAGGGAAATGAATATTTCCTAAAAAATCTAAGCTCTGTAACCCTCTTTTAGTTTTTTGAGGTTAAGAACAATCATAAGATGATGATCTAACAGCACAAGACTGGCTAGAAGATTGCTAAATACCACCGAGGTGAATATGAGTTTTTACATGATAAGTTGTAGCCCTCAAAAAACTAGAGGCTCTAAACGCCTTACACAAGGTGTTAAGAAATTAAATTGCATTAGCAAGGTGCAACTTAGCGATATGGCTTTTATTGTTAATGCGGATTGTGAGGTTGATAGTATTAGAGATTTTCTTGCACCATATTCATGCGAGGATGACTTTATTTTTATTATTCCTGTCGATATATCTCATTGGGCATCTAAAAACCTATCTCAGGATGCTAAAAAGATTTTAGTAGATTGGGGTAAGGAATTAAACAAATAAATTAGTTAGCTTTACGGAAAAGGAAAGAATAATGATTGCAACACTAAATAAAACCAAAACAGCGCTCACAATCAATCGTCAAGAATTCAAATTGGCACTCGGCAAAATAGGCGACGGTATTGATAAGCAAATCACCTCGCTCAAGAAAGCCAAACAAAGCTATAACGCTTCGGAAATGGCACATGAAGTCATTAACGAAGCGAATATCTTTGAAGCCATTATTGAGGGTTTCAATGAGGCGGAAGGCACGAATCTAAAACTGGCTGATATAACCAATCTCGATGTGGCGCAGGGTTGGGTCGATGAGTTTTTGGAAAAATATTCGGGGTTATAGGTTGGGTAGTTTTTATATTTTAGTCACCACCCTATTTTTCATATAAAACATAACTTTACTGACAAAAAATACTGTTTTGATCACCACCTAATTTGAGTAAAAATAAATCTATTTGGAGTGTAAAGTGTTTGATATACCTAAAAAGGCAACACAATTGAGCCCAAGCAAAACAATTAAGCCTCTACCACTAATTAAATTAACTGTGGAAGAAATTAAACAGTTGCCAGATAGTGAGTTACTGAAATTACTAAGTGGTGAGGGAGTAAGCGGAGTAATACCCGCCCCACTTCTACAAGCTATAAGTTATGAACTAACATCAAGACAAATACAGAGATCTAGCAAACCTCATTGGACTGTTAAACCCACATTTTATGCTGTCATATTCTTTGGACTAGCTACTGTTATAATAGGAATTTTGTCACTATTGAAATAGCGGTAATCAAATTAAATATCACTGTAATGATTGCTATAATCAAGCAACCAATTAAGTACGGCTCGTTAGGGTTGTACTTTTTCATATTCACACCTCAGTGGTATATTTTAAAAAGCATGTAAATATTAATCATTATGCTAATAGAACAGAAAGCATAAAATAAATATATCACTCGCCTTTCTGATTTATCGTATTTAATCATTCAATAACCCTCAACTTTATTTGTTTGCAAGGCTTCTTTGACGCCAGCACCAAAAAGAATAGATCCCAACCAAAGAGAAAATACAGAAATATAAGCCAGTAGATCAAAAATGAAAATGTACGAAACAATGGCTATTAGCTGAAACATGAAACTCAACACTAAAGCTACTTTCATGACAGATTTCCTATATCACAAAAGAAAGTATCGTGTTTTGTTTTTGCTTCAACATACATGCCCTTTCGTGGTGGATTAACAACAATAGATTTTATCATTTTTAAATAACCTTAAAACTGCGAACCCGACGCAGCCTACTGATCGGGTGGAGAAAGTAATTGAACAATATTTTAGAATTTCCCAAATCCACTATGTCTAGTAAGCAAGAGTTAAAAAACATTCTACAACAAACGCTTACAGAGCATGAGGTGAGTAAAGAAGATATTCATTCTATATTGGAAAGGATGTCTGCTTTTTAGATATTGTTAGTGAAAATAAATTTACTCTCTCAGTGCCTAAAGACCCAACAACAGAGGATATAAGTAAACTAATCACGACGATTAGTAGTGAAATTCACGAGCTCACTAACAAGCTTGTTTTTGAAAGACTCTGTGCTGAAAGCTTTTATGTGAAAGGAGATTAATTCAACTTTTTCTTCAGTATCCACAAGCTCTTTAAGTGCAGTATCCAACAACTTTAAGATATTACTTGTATCCACAATCCAAGTTACACCTGACTCAATATTGTCTGTAACGGTTAGATTATGAAGCGTGGTTAGCTCGTGTCGTGCTTCCTCTAGTACCTTTTTAATTGTTTCGTTATTCATAACAAACTCCATAACCCACCCCGTGTGGGTTTTCTTTTTAAAAATCCATACTTTCCCTGATATTATGAAGTTGAGACTCTGCACCAACATTGTTCTCAACACATTCATAAATATCGAAGAAAATATGAAACCTGAAATTACAGAAGCTCTAGCATTAGAGCTTACTAAAGCTATTATTAATGAGCGATCAAAGCATGAGAGCTCTTTTGATATTACTGACCCAGCATTATGGGTGGTCATATACGATGAATCCCTAAAAATATATCCCAAGAGGTTGTAGAGCTTGAAAAAATTAAAAAATCTAATAAATCAACAATTTTTGATTAATTAGATTGATCCATGCTCTTGATTAAATTTTCAAGGGCATCTCGCTGATCTTTATTCTTAATTTCAACAATAAAATCATCTTGAAATACATATTTTTCCAACTCTTTGGTTTCATTAATCGCATCACTTACATTTAATCGTCTTGTTTCAATAAGTTTTAACGCTGTTTCATAGCGCCATTCTTTGCGATTCTGAATAATTTTCATTTTAATAAACTCCACCCAACCCACCCTGTATGGGTTTTCTTTTGCCTATTAAAGCATAATTATTATTTTTATAGAAATAACTATATTAAATAGTTTCAACTATTGACTACTTTTATAGTTTTGCCTATATTTATCTCACAGATAACAAAAAAGCACATCGCTCTCTTACCTTCGATGTGCCTTTTACAAACTTGCGAGATCAATTATGAATGCAAAACTAAATTCCATCAACCCTACTGTTACACATCGTGTACAGCCAAAGGGTTATTTCAAAGTCGGCTTAATTGCCAGTGCTCTTACTTTT
>NZ_LQXQ01000099.1 GCF_003268395.1 Acinetobacter sp. CFCC 10889
ATGAAAGCAGGACAATTCCCTGAACCAGAAGAGAATGGTGTTCCTTATTTAAAGCTTCCGCTTAATTACTTCAAATATGCAAATTTTAAGATTAAACAATAAGTTTTGTTTAATTGGTTTGGTAATAGAGGGGGGCAGTAGCGATGTGGATGCTAATACTTGAAGGACTGGCCATCGGTGGTTTGCTTGGGTTAACCGGTGCTGGTGGTGGCATTCTGGCCGTACCCGCACTGATGGCAAGTCAAGGATGGACGGTCGCACAAGCTGCACCTGTTGGCTTGCTTGCAGTCACTTTATCTGCCTTGGTTGGAACATTTGAAGGCTTATTTAAGAAGATAGTACGCTATCGGGCTGCGCTTTGGATTGCACTGATTAGCATTCCTTCAGCACGTTATGGTGTGCATCTGGGAGGAATAATTTCTCCTGTATGGCTTACCTTAGCATTCAGTTTAGTCATGTTCGTGGTTGCTTACCGGATTTTTTTTAAAAAAGTGAATGACCATACAGGTGTGCTGTGTAAAGTTAACCAAACAACTGGTCGTCTGATTTGGAACATGAAAACTGCATTGTCTCTCGGTGCCATTGGTGTCGTGGCAGGTTTATTGACCGGTTTGCTTGGGGTAGGTGGGGGATTCGTGATTGTTCCAGCACTGAGTAAAGTAACTGATCTTGATATGCGAAGTATTGTTGCGACCTCATTGATGATTATTTTCCTGATAGGTGGTGTCAGCATTTCAGCTCATATTTTAGATGGTTTTCAATACCCCGTTTCGGTCACGCTGACTTTCGTTTTAGCTTGCATGGCTGGGATGTTGATTGGTCGAAGTTTGATGCCTTTAGTTAAGAATAGTCAAATCCAAAAGGTTTTTGCCATAACTGTTATAAGCGTAGCATTTTATTTAATTTCTACAGTCATCATAACTTAATACAAGCAAGAGATTAGAGCCAAATTTAAAAACTGCATTTTAAAGACATGAATATTTAATCAGAGACCAGATTTCTAAAGATCGGAAGAGGTAAAGAGTAATGAAAACAGCAGAACAATTAATTTCAATGGCAAAAAACCGAATTCAAGAAGTGACGGTCGCAGACTTACTTGAAGCCATGAAAAACCATAAAACCATTCTGATTGATGTTCGGGAACCAGATGAATTTCAGGCGGCAGCGATAGACCGAGCCGTGAATTATCCTCGTGGTGTTTTAGAAATGAGAATTCACCAGCATCCTGTGGCGAGCCATCATTGCGATACCTTGCAAGCACTAGAACATCTTAAAGATCAGCCGATTTATTTGATTTGTGGGACGGGTGGCCGATCAGCTCTGGCTACAGATACTTTACAGAATATGGGATTTACTCAGGTGAAAT
Source organism: Acinetobacter sp. CFCC 10889 (assembly GCF_003268395.1). Classification (GTDB taxonomy): domain Bacteria; phylum Pseudomonadota; class Gammaproteobacteria; order Pseudomonadales; family Moraxellaceae; genus Acinetobacter. Next base: position 1,367 of record NZ_LQXQ01000099.1, read on the forward strand.
CTGTTCAGGGTGGATTCCAAGCATGGCTAGAGCAGGGTTATCCAGTAGAGAAATAACTAGATTTCTATTTTAAGTCTAACTTAAGTTTATGGACATTCAAGTGAGAAAATCATGAAGTACAAAGAATTAACTCAAAATATTTCAGGCAGTTTAAAGACATTAGCGCAGGATTCTCCTGATTTAATGAAAAGTTTTAATCAATTGTCACAAGTTGCAATGCGAGATGGTGTTATTGATCCTAAAACAAAAGAACTGATTGCCTTAGCGATTGGTGTTGCAGCACGATGTGATGGATGTATCGGTTTTCATGTTAGAACCCTAGTCAAAATGGGAATGACATTGCAAGAATTAGAGGAAGTGCTTGGTGTTGCAGTTTATATGGGGGGCGGTCCTTCATTGATGTATGCCGCTAATGCATTGGAAGCATTTAAAGAATTCACAGCTTAATTTTTTCAATCATTGGGAAAAGATATGAATCAGCATTGGGATAATCTTTATTCGCAAACACAGGATCTGTATGGCATTTCGCCCAATCATTTTATTCAACAGATAGCAGATCAGATTCCAATTGTGGGAAAAACTCTTGCTATAGCAGAGGGTGAGGGGAGGAATATCCTTTATTTGGCTAATAAAGCGAAACAGCAAAATGATTCATTTTCAGCAGAAATATGGGATTACTCAAAAGTTGCTATGCAACACTTATCTACAAAAGCCCAGCAAGCTGGTTTTGAATTCACACTTAGAAATATTGATCTCAATGATGTCGAATGGCCAAGAGAGTGTTATCAAAATGTGATGTGTGTGTATGGGCATTTTGATGAAAATACTCAATTCAATGTTCTCACTGGGATACGTCAAGCATTGACAAACAATGGCTGGTTTATTGGAGAGCTTTATTCTAAAGAGCAGATTGATTATCAAACCGGTGGTCCGAAAGATATTAACTATTTGTACGATCCAATATCGTTTCTTTCAGTATTTAAAAATGATCATCTTTATCATTTTTATGTGGGAGAACAAGAACGTCATGAAGGCAAGTTACATAACGGAAAATGTCATGTAGTTCAATTTGCAATTCAAGTGCAGAAATAGGGTCTAAAACGTTTCAAGCACGAGTATGGCTCACATGCTCATTTTATAAAAAAGAGAGGTTTATGATGTCAACACGTTTTAATAATAAAGTGGCTTTAGTTACAGGTGCAGGTTCGGGTATTGGGCGAAGTACAGCGCTGCTTCTTGCTCAACAAGGGGCAAAAGTTGTTGTTTCAGATATTAATCTTGATGCGGCTGAGAAAGTTTCAGCTGAAATTATAGCTGCTAGCGGCCATGCTGTTGCGAATAAAACAGATACATCTCATCCAGAAGAAATGAAGCAAGCTGTTGACTTTGCCGTGGAAAGCTTTGGGGCTCTGCATTTAGCATTTAATAATGCAGGTATTTTAGGTGAAGTCAATCCGATTGCTGAGTTGAGTATAGAGGCTTGGCGTAGAGTCATCGATATTAATTTGAATGCTGTTTTCTATGGGCTGCATTATCAGATTCCAGCAATACTTAAGTCAGGTGGTGGAGCGATTGTTAATACCGCATCAATCTTAGGTTTAGTCGGGACAAAGAACATTTCAGGATATGTTGCGGCGAAACATGGTGTGACTGGTCTGACAAAGACTGCATCATTGGAGTACGCTGATCAAGGTATACGCATTAATTCAGTCCACCCTGGTTATATTCAAACCCCATTAATTGGAGAATTTGAGGAATCAGAATTAGTGAAACTTCATCCATTTGGCCGATTGGGTAAACCAGAAGAAGTTGCTCAAGTAGTGGCTTTTTTATTATCTGATGAAGCTTCATTTGTGACCGGCAGTCAATATACTGTTGATGGTTCTTATACTTCACAATAATAAATGAAATAAGAAAACCCTGCATCTGCAGGCTTTTCTTATTTTGTTCATGATAAATTACAGCTTCCATCCAGAATTTTATTTGGCTGAAATTAAATTACCGATAAATTGTTCTGGTTCAATTTCTGCTGTTACCATGACATGGACACCAATATTTCTGAGTTTTTCTCGTAATTGATCGCCCATTCCCGTAGTTACGAATATATCCATAGGCAACAGTTTTTCGAGTACTTCACCAGACTGCGAAAAGGATTGCTCCTTTTCAACTTCAATAAGTTGTTTATCAGTCACTTCTCCATCTTTTAATTCATATTTCCAAAATTTCCGACATTTTCCCGCATGGGGAGTAATATGATGCCGATTCTGAGATGTGATCACAATAAACATGAAAATTTCTCCAAACTGATACGGTTACCTTTTTGCAGGTTCGTACCAGTTCTTAACGATTTATAAATTACTCAAAATATGGCTCAGGCTTTTTAGGAAAGATTGTCCAATACAAACTGAGGAGATTTTAGAAATAATTTGAGCAAGGCTTGTGCTGCACTTGAAGGATGGCGAACTCCGCGTTCCCAACTTTCTAGTGTTTTTGGAGATATGCCAAGTTTTGAGGCTAGCTGTTGTTGAGAGATGTTCATTTTTTTACGTGCCCTAATGATTTCCTGAGCTAATGTTAAATTAACGATATATGGGAAATCATGATTAAAATTCACATGGTGCTGTTGAAGTAGATGCATAATATCCTCTTCTTTCCAAGTACCTAATAAGCAAGTTGAAGTAAGAATCTAAAGCTCATAGCAATGACCAATAAACTTAAGAAACCGACTAGCCATAACAAGATGAACCATTGAAATTTAGATAATTTCATTAGGAATTCCTTTAATGATATCCCTCATCTCCAACACGAACTTTATCTCTAAATACCCAGTATGATAGGGCGGTATAGACAAGTATGATTGGAATTAAGATCAGTGCGCCAATCAGTGCGAATAGCTGGCTATTGGCAGGTGCGGCAGCATCCCAAATGGTAATTGAGGGCGGGATAATGTAAGGAAAAATACTGATCAAGAAGCCTGAATATGCTAAAAAAACTAATCCTAATGTATAGATAAAAGGCATCGCTTCATTTTGCTTAATACATGAGCGCACCGCTAAAAAGGTACAAACTAGAACAAGCAAAGGGACTGGGCTGAAATAAATCAATTGAGTGGGATTAAACCAGCGCTCAGCAATTTGTGGATGTGCGATAGGCGTATAGATGCTGACAGCAATGAAAATAACCAATAAGCCAATCAAAAGCTTGGGCATTAATTTATACATATGCTTTTGTAGTAGGTCATCAGTCTTCATGATGAGCCAACCACATCCCAATGCTGCATAAACGACTACAACACCCAAACCTGTAAATAATGAAAAAGGTGTTAACCAATCAAAGCCACCACCAGCGTAGCGATTATCAACAATATCAATACCCTGAATATAAGCTCCTAAGATCACCCCTTGTAAGAAACTGGCAACAATAGAGCCCCAAATGAATGCATTATCCCAAATGTACTTTGTTCGATTGGCTTTGAAACGAAACTCAAAAGCTACGCCTCTAAAAATCAAAGCTATTACCATCAATATGATAGGTAAATATAAGGCTGACAGAACCGCTGAATAGACTATAGGGAAAGCCGCAAAAAGACCAGCGCCACCTAGAACCATCCATGTTTCATTACCATCCCAAACGGGAGCAACGGTGTTCATCATCACATCACGCTCTTGCTGATTTTTAATAAAGGGGAATAAAATCCCAATACCTAAATCAAAGCCATCAAGTAGCACGTAAATAAAAACACCAACTGCAATAATGACAATCCAGATTAAAGATAAATCAATCATAAAGATGCTCCTTGATCCTGATCATCAATTTTTTCATCAATGGCACTCAGAGGTCGCATTGGTGTTTTGAAATGGCCAACGCCTCCAATTTCTTCAGGTGCGTTATGTAAAAACTCAGGTCCTTTATGCATGAGTTTGAGCATGTAATAAATGCCAACACCAAAGACAATGAAATACACGATCACAAAAATAATCAGAGTTAATCCAACCTGTTCCGCCGAAACAGGAGAAAGGGCATCTTTTGTCCTCATAACGCCATAGATAATCCATGGCTGACGTCCTACTTCTGTAGTGAACCAACCAGCGAGTAACGCTATGAAGCCTGAAGGGCCCATAAGGATTGCGAAGCGATGAAACCACTTACTCTCATAGAGGCTGCCTTTTTTTCTGAGCCATAGGGCAGTGACTGCAAGGAAGAGCATAAGCATGCCAAGCCCAACCATAATACGGAAACTCCAAAATACGATTGTTGAATTTGGACGATCTTCAGGCGCAAAGTCTTTTAATCCTTTCACAGCCCCATTCATGGAATGGGTCAAAATTAGGCTTCCTAAATGTGGAATTGCAATCGCATATTTCGTGCGTTCTTCTTGCATATTAGGAATACCAAATAAATATAAGGGCATCCCATGATCATGGTTCGTTTCCCAATGGCCTTCCATAGCAGCAAGTTTAGCTGGTTGATGTTTTAGGGTATTTAAACCATGGGCATCACCAATAAAAACTTGGAGGGGGGCTAAAATAAGGATTAACCAAAGCGCCATTGAAAATGATGTTTTGACTAATGCATCTCTACGGCCTTTGAGCAAGTGCCACGCAGCAGTAGCAGCAACAAGAAGAGCAGCCACTAAAAAGGCTGCAAGTGCCATATGGAATAAGCGATAGATAAAGGATGGGTTAAAAACAATAGCAAACCAATCTTGAGGTACAACAACCCCATTTTCAATCGTGAAGCCTTGTGGTGTCTGCATCCAACTGTTTGAAGACAAAATCCAGAACATTGAAATACATGTACCGATGGCGACCATCAGTGTGGCAAAAAAGTGTGCTTTTTTACCGACACGC
>NZ_LQXQ01000100.1 GCF_003268395.1 Acinetobacter sp. CFCC 10889
GATACCCGAAACAGTGTAGTCACCCTTGTTGGTGATGCCATCTTTATTGTCACTGCCACTGTCGGTGGTCAAGATAACTATGGGAGCCTGTGGGGAAATCGTATCTTTATCTTGTTGATGTTTATCATCACTATTTTGTCCGGCAATAATACCACCTATGATAGCTCCTCCACCTATAATCCATGGTAAAAGTGAACTACTACCCGATACAACAGGCAACAAAGCCTCTAATCCTGTAATTTCTTTAAATAAAGGTACACCACCATTCCAGTCAAACCATAAAAATCCACATTCATTATCTTCAAAAACTAGATCTGATACTTGTTTATCTTCATATTCTACAAAAAAATTCTCAATTATGATGGTTTCGCCATTCTTTAATTTTAAAATTAAATTATTGCCTTCTTTTACAAATTCCTGCACATCCTCTTCGTGCAGACTAAGATGAATAATTGATGCATCATTCAGAAATAACTGATTATTTTCAGGAACAAATTTGCTTAATGTATCTTTATTTACAACAATAATTTTTGACATTTATTTAGACCTAAAAGACATTATAAAATTGAGCAAAATATAAGTTATTATAAACTATTTTAAGCAATTTTCGCCAATTAATTTCACAGTTTGATGTTTCTTCGCAACCATCTACTAAACCCCATATATATTTTGAATTCGGCTCAGGTTTCCACCGGTGTGAAACAATCCTTCTAGCTGAGTTGCTTTATTTGTTGGATACCTTCTTAGTAAATCACTCAAATAAGCATACAGATCCAGGATTCGGTTTGGCTGATTAATTTAAAGTCATGATATTAACCGCCTGCACACACTACGCAGCACACTTATAAATCACCTATTTTACGGACTAAATTCCACAAACATACCCACCCCTTGTGGAGCAATGCTCAGATTGGATGCTGCGGGGTTAAGCTGGCGCTATTAGCAGAAACCTTAAAAAAAACAGCTAGTGCTACAACAGCAGGTTATACATGCAGATGGAACACCAATGACTGTAATGCAGATTGCCAGGAATAAACCGAAGAAAGGTTATGTTTGGGACTATACCACTACACTACACAATCCCATTCAGGCCGTCATTTATGACTTCCAACTGAGTCGGGCAGGTCAACATGCTGAAGATTTCTTGATAAGCTGGCAAGGTCATTTGGTATGTGATGATTACAGTGATTATAAGGCATGCCTTAAATCAGACCAGGTCATCGATGTGGGTTACATGGCGCATGCGCATTGTAACTGTAGTGTCAAACACCGCGACCAACAAAGGCAACAGGACAGTCAACCGATCATGCGACAACTGTACGCTTGGCTGAAAGTAAATCAGAATAAAGCACCCAAGAGTTCGCCTACAGCAAAAGCGATCAATTACAGTCTAAAACGCTGACAAGCCTTAATCCACTATTTGGATGATGGGAATATACCAATAGGCAGTAATTGAATCGAAGTGCGACACGAAGTCGCTTAATAAAATTATCCCCCGCAGGAAAACAACCCGTGTCACTGGACGAATCTAGAAGACTGAATAAAGAACGCTTTTAACAATGTAACGAGGCACCGTATGGTGCGGGGTATCAATCTTGAGAAGTAGACCCTTTTCGCAGCCATAGCCAAACAAGAACTAGATAGTCGGCATGGTGAACATACGTAAATCTGCGTAACGATCGTTAAGTTGACTGAGTAAAAATAGCTTAACGCTCAAACAAAAATCGTAATGGAAGTGGGAATCCCATCTTTCGATTGCAGATTCGTGCCTCCACATACCTCCCTGTCGACAGCAGACACCTAGGCCGATGTACTTCAGTAAGTGAAAAGTAAAAATCTCATATCAATCCCATTAGGAAAGCAGTTTGTAAAAACCCTCCTAGGGTGATGTGGACAAAGGAACAAGAAAAAAGCAAATGCCAATCTATAATGGGTTAGATAGAGGTTGAAACCACCTTACGCGAAAGCTCTGCAATGATTGCTGACGCACTCATTTAGTAGCAAAGCTTTGGCCGCAAAACTAGTGTTTAAAAACCGAGATAAAAACACGGCTGGAGGTCGACAAGGCAACTTGGAATCCCCCCTCAAACTAAGATTAGTCAGACAATGTTGTTGAAAAGACGGGTTACACACCTCTTCTGCTTCGGAGAGTTCTTATTCAAAGAAAAATGGCAGATGATACCTCTCAGGATACCCACGATGAAATGCCGCACCATACAGGAGCTCCATCTGCTGGCTTTGAAACCCATCGCGAATACCACCTCCGATCTTATGGGCTCAGACCGCAATACTCAACAGATCCTGCAGCACAGTGCTTTGCCGCACTGAAAAGTAGTCTCCGACAAACCCTGTACCACCCACAGCAGCTATATCGTAAAGCTAAGTCATAGTGGAAAAGATGCTGTCACTAATCTTGAGATCTACCACCTACATTGCCCAAGGAGTGTTCAATTTACCAATGTCAACGATGTATAATCAGGTGTCGAAGGTACCTTAGAAGAGGCTTGAGCCATGTTTTGGGAAACCTACATGCACGATTCTTAAAGGCAGGTAACTGCGCTGACTACCCGACTATCAGATACACCCCTTCTTGCACTACTTAAGCCGCAACTGATTGGCACATAAAAATTGAACCGTACCGGGTTTGTCGGAGACCAACTTTCCTGAGAGAATGTTCCGATGAAAAAACCAAAATATACCCCTGAAATCCGAGATAGAGCGGTTCAATTATTGATTGAATCCGAAAAAGATTATCCATCGAATTGGGCTGCAATCACTGCTATTGCGCCTAAGATAGGTTGTACTCCTGAAACACTGCGTATTTGGTATTTAAAACATCTCGATCAACAAAATCCTATCAAAGTACAACAGGCATCAGATCAAGAAAAAATGAAGCAGATGGAACGTGAAATCAAAGAATTAAAGCGTACCAATGAAATTCTACGTAAAGCAGCTGCTTTTTTCGCCCAGGCGGAGCTCGACCGCCCACACAAATAATGGTGGATTTCATCCATAACAATAAAGACTTATATGGTGTTGATGCGATTTGTAGGATTTTACCGATCGCAGCTTCAACCTATTACCGAACTTTAGATCTCGCGGACAATCCAGAACATCGAGCGAAGCGAGATTTACATGACTTGCATCATGCTGAACAAATTAAACGAATTTGGAAGGAAAGTTCAGGTCGATATGGTGTACGTAAAGTCTGGCAAAAACTGAAACGTGAAGGCTATATTATTGCACGCTGTACAGTTGCTCGATTGATGCAGAAGCTAGATATACAAGGTGTTTGGCGTGGTAAGAACAAACAAACTACCCGCAACCGAGATGATCAAAAACGAGCAGATGATTTAGTGAAACGTAATTTTAGTGCTGATCGACCTGACCCTTGCGAAGCAGTGCTTCTCAGGTCAGTGACTTTACGTATATTCAAACTCATTCAGGCTGGGTCTATACCGCCTTTATTATTGATGTGTTCTCACGAGCAATTGTTGGATGGAAAGTATCTACACGGATGAATACAGATATGGTGCTCGATGCACTTGAGCAAGCATTGCACGATCGAGGCATGCCAAAGAATGTGATTCATCATTCCGACAGGGGTGTGCAATATCTTTCGATTCGCTATACCAATCGTTTAGAAGCAGCAAATTTACGAGCATCAGTCGGTACAACTGGTGATTCATACGATAATGCTTTGGCTGAAACGGTGAATGGCTTATACAAAACAGAGGTGATTGAATATTTAAAAGCAGATTGGCAAGGTTTAGCAGATGTACAACTTGCGACACTAAACTGGGTAGATTGGTTCAATAAAAAGCGTGTACACAGTGCACTGGGTTATGTGTCGCCTTTTGAGTTTGAAGCAATGTACTATGATAAGATTAACCCGTTAGGTCAGGTGGCCTAACTTAAATAAAAAAGTCTCCGACAAACCCGGTACGGTTCAGTTGATTAAATGATCATTTATAAAAAATCGGACTTACACAAAATGAGTTACAGACTCTAATATCACCCTCACTTTAAGTGGCATAAGTTATATTACTGCTTTTATCAGACTTATGCTGCAATATATGAGTGTAGGACAGTAGGCTTTTTTACCTCTGTCGCTATATAGCCATAAGTAGTTATGGCACCCCAATCTTCAATTTTGAAAACTACTTCTCAGCCCAGTAAATAGCGCCATTATTTAGTTCTGCTGGTTAAATTCAATCCTAACCATAAGACCACCAATAGCATTTGTCCGATGTAACTCAACTTTTCCGTGATATAAATCGACAATTTGCTTAACAATCGATAAGCCGAGACCACTGCCAATAATGACACTGTTCTGATTCACCCTATAGAATCTTTGGAAAATCAGAGGTATTTGTGCTTCATCCAAACCAATTCCATTATCCTCAATCTGCACAAAGCTATAATTTTTAACACAGCCACAACTGATTTTTATGACACACGGGCGTTCATAACTACGATAGATGATGGCATTCTCTAAAAGATTACGGAGCATAATTTCCAATTGCTCAGGTTGAGCCATAACTAGAGCTGACTCCAGTTGTAACTGTAAGTCAACTTTTTTTTGACAAAGCTGAAAATCCATCATCGAAAGAGTACTTTGAATCACATTAACGAGATCGACCGAGCCTTGAATTTGATGAGCATTGGGTTCAATCCGGGCTAAGGTTAGTAACTGTGTAATCATTCGCGAGGTTTTATCAATGCCAATCATGATGTCCTCAGCTGCTTCTCGCGCCTCCTCGGTAGAACGTGCGCTCTGCAAAACTTGTGCATGCAGGCGGATCGCAGCTAGAGGTGTACGTAACTCATGAGCTGCATTTGAGGTGAAACGTTTTTCACGTTGCAAACTTTCTGCAATTTCACTCAATAATGTATTTAATGAATTCACCAAAGGTTCGATTTCTTTGGGTACGACAGGATTAATAGGTTTTAAATGCTCAATCGACTGCTTTTCCAAGTTTTGACTGATGCTGAACACAGTGGAAAGATGGCTGCGTATGGTCTGTAAAATCAGCCAGGACAGTAATGGTAAAAAAAATGCTGAAATCCCTATTAAAAATAACAACATATCTCTCTGGATATCCTGACGGATCGTCCAAACCTGTGCAATTTGTACTTGTATAGTGTGGGTGCTGTCCCAAACCGAATAACTGCGATAGGTTTTATTACGAATCTGAATCCAGCCAAAGTTGGCTTGCTGGACAAACGGATGTGTGCCAACGCCAACCGAACGATAAATCAACTTGCCATTACGATGCCAGATCTGGAAAATAATCTGATTATAATGCTCCCCTTGAGCTTTCTCGATGACCGTATGATCCGGGATTTGCCCCGCCAGTGAACTTGAAGTAGTCGAAAGTAAAGCATGGGCTGTTTCAGCCAGTGATTTATCAAAAATATTGTTCGCGGTACGCTGCATTCCCCAGTAAATACAACCTAAACTACCCACCCAGACACTGGCGGTGATGACCATTAAAATAAATGATAGACGTCTGGTCAGTGAATAACTGCGAATGAAATTGGCCATTAATAATTTTCATCCATAATATATCCAAAGCTTTGTACAGTGCGCACGATATTTTTTCCCAGCTTACGCCGTAAATTATGAATATAAACCTGTATCACATTACTGCTCACATCTGCATCATAGGCATAAAATGAGTTTTCTATACTCTCCCGTGAAATGATCCGGCCACGGTTAAGGATAAATAGTTCTAGCAAGTGAAACTCTTTCGGGGTTAATTCAACTTCAGTGTGATCTCTCAGTACCTGTTTAGTCGCTTTATTAACCGCAATATTGCCAATCTGAATCAAATCACTCACTTCTCCTGAAATACGGCGTAATACTGCTTGAATCCGTGCAATAACTTCATACAAATCATAGGGTTTAACTACAAAATCATCTGCCCCAGCATCTAAACCGGAAATTCGCTCCTGAATTTTATCCTGAGCAGTCAAAATAATAACGCCTACTTTATTCTTTTTACGACGCAGTGACTTTAAAATTTCCAATCCATTCCTGTCTGGCAAACCTAAATCAAGCAAAATAAACTGATAATCATAACTCGCCAAAAAATGATAGGCTTGTTCTGCTGTGGTGGCGATATCAACAACAAAATTCGCTTGGTCTAAGCCCCGTGCTGTCGCCTTAGCCAGTAAG
>NZ_LQXQ01000101.1 GCF_003268395.1 Acinetobacter sp. CFCC 10889
TAATGTTGTATGGACTCCATAATATATTTATTATCGAATCAAATAAACAGTAAATTAAAAATACAACGACAACTTAAGTCGTAGAGAGTGAAATATAGATGTATTTTAATGGATGATTTTTGTATGATTTAAATATAGCTTAATTTTAGAACAGAAAAATGTCTTATTTAAATCAATATGCTACATATAAAAGATTATTAGATGAGCACGAAGCTTGGTCTTTATTGAAAGCGAATAATGCTCCGCTGATCTTGGTATTGATTCAAGAATTATTCATTGAAAGTAATGAAGTTTCATTTACGCAAGCACGTATTTATTTGGATGCCAAATTAAATCAAATTAGAGAGTTCTTACGTGATGAAACAAAAGTATCTGCAAGAGAGTATCTCTATCAGTGGATCAAGGCAGGTTGGATCCGTGAACTTAATAATCAACTGAATAAAACAGATGCTTGTGACATAGCACTTAGATTTGTGCAAAGTTTGGATCAACGTGAATCGGGTACTACAGCTTCTGATTTACAAATTGTACAGGATGCAGTGAAGAAACTTATTTTTGATATCAATCAAAATCCTGAAGAGAAAATAGCATTACTTAAACAACAAAAAGCAGAGATTGATGAGCAAATTTTACAGCTTGAACAAGGTGTAGTCACAAATTTATCAGAGTTACAGCAAAAAGAAAGAATAACTAAAATTTATCAATTGGCTGCAAAATTATCACACGATTTTCGTTTGATTGAAGATGAAATTTTAGGCTTGGATCAACAATTACGCAGAAATATGTTGGAGCATGGTGAGAACCGTGGCAGTTTGCTTAGACAGTTACTTGAACATGAAGATTTAATGTTGGAAACCAATGCAGGGCAAGCATTTGAAAGTTTCTTCAATCTGCTCAGCCAGACCACGCATTGTGATGAATTACATCAACAACTGCAATTTTTGTTACAGCAATCCATTGCACAACATTTAGATAAAAAGCAGACTTTATATTTAAGTAAGCTTATTCATGAACTTGTGAAAGAAAGCCAAAGGATCTTTGATATACGGAAAAGAACCAATGAAAGTCTGCGACATTATATGCAAAGCAGTTCAGTGATGGATGGTGCTAGAGTCACGCATTTAATTCAGCAGATAGAACAAACAGCAATGCAATTGGTACAGCAGGATGTGCCAATAAAAATTAATTTAGATATGTATTTGAATGTTGGAAATATTTCAGCATTTAGCCCTTTGAGTTTAAAAATCAGGGCACCTGATGATGCTTTAATTCGCCCTGAGTTGGAAGAGCGGAAGAATCATCAACGTGTTAGTCAAAATATTTTAAAGCATTTGGATAATGTGCAAGTGAAAGTGCTTGTTCATACGATTCAGCAACGTTTGCAACAATATGGATCTATGAGTTTATCCAAATTAATACAATTACAACCAATTGAGAAAGGTTTGGAAGAATTGGTTGCCTACGTACGCATTGCAAAAGCAGTCAAAGCGACACATTTGAATCAAACAGAACAAATTACTTTTAAAGATCAAAATGGAGCGCGATTTGAAGCAAAAGTACCTTTGTATTTGCTCGATGTAACTGATTTTCCAAAAAATATTGATCATCTAGTGATTTAAAGGGGAGCTTTTATGCAATCGAATGAAGCACAAAAATTTGACCATAATGAAAATCAGCAAACATCTCAGATTGAAGAAAGCATTCCTGAAAGCGCTCGTCATGCCTTAGTGACATTGTTGAAACATGGTGTGATTTTAGCGACACAGAAAAAAATATTATTTGAAAATGTCAGAGTTCATCAAGTTTTGATTACAACGAGATTAAATGAGCTTTATTTAAAGTTGGTACTCGATGAGCGTGCAGGGATTGCTTATATTGAACAGCAAACTCAGGAAGATCAATATGATGAGGATGATGAAATAGTCCAACTTATTTCACCAAGAATGCTGAGTTTGTATGACAGCTATTTACTCTTGATTTTACGCAAATTTTATCAGGAGCGTCAGGTGTTGGGCGAGGATACCGTGATGATTGATTTTGAGCGTATTGAATTGGCGATGCGACCATTTTTAAAATTAAGCCAATCGCAAAGTATTGATCAAAGAAAACTACGTGGTGTTGTACAGCAGTTCCAAACTCGAAAGTTGTTAATCAATATTCGTGGTGAAGAAAACCGTTTTGAAATTAGCCCGATTATTCGTTATGTCGTAGATGTTACGACGTTGGAAAATTTGTTGATACAGTATCAGAAATTATTGAGTGGCGATGTGTCTCAACAGCAAAGTGATTTGGATAATTCAGCTGATTTAGATCAAGGGAATGAATACGATGTCGAATGATTTATTTGCGTTTAGCCAATTTCGGCTGACTGAATTATCCGTATGTAATTGGGGTTCGTTTGATGGTATTCATACGGCACATATTGATGCTGAAGGAACTTTGATCACAGGGGATAATGGTGCAGGAAAATCGACGTTAATTGATGGATTAATGGCATTGTTGGTTCCTGCAGGCAAAGCCAGTTTTAATATGGCGGCTTCACAAGGGGATAAAAGTGACCGTAATTTATTGAGTTATATGCAGGGCAGTTTTGGTTCTGATTATGATGGCGCAGACAGTAAGCTGAAAAGTAAACGTACAGGAGCAACCTGTTCAGCTTTAAGGGCGCTATACACTGCGGATGATGGTCAAAAAGTTAGTCTTTGTTCGATTTTTTGGACAACTCAAGCAACCAATCAATTGGCAGATGTGAAACGACTGAATTTAGTGGCTAAACGTGATTTAACATTAACTGAAATTTTTCAACACTTTAATCAAGGTCAAGTGCGGGCTTTAAAACAACTGTTCAAACAAGATCAGGATATTATCTGTTGTGAAGAGAAGTTTTCTGCCTATGAAACTTATTTCCGTGAAATTTTACATTTACATAATAAGAATGCACCTGCCTTGTTGCAACGGGCTTTAGGTCTGAAACAAGTTAAAGACTTAACAGGATTAATCCGTGATCTTGTTTTGGAAGCGAGTGAAATCCGCGATGATGTCAGAAAAATAGTAATGGGTTTTGATGATTTAAAAGTTACGCATGCACAATTGGAAGATGCACGTGATCAGCAGGAGTGTTTACAGGCTTTACCTGAGTTAAAAGTTAAAATCGCAAATTTATCTGAACAAGCCGAGCAACTCATCGCAGAAAAAAATGCTATTCGGGCTTATATTGCTGAGCAAGCAGTAGAATTATTTGAGCAAAAACTGACTGAGTTGGATCAGATTAAAGAACAGCTTGAAAAAAACTTGCATGAAGCCGAGGAAGCCATAACGTTGTTGGGGCAACAAAAAAATGAGGCTTATGCCAATTATATGCAAGTTGGTGGTTCACAGGTTGAATCATTAAGAAGGGATTTAGAGTTTGAACATTTAAACCAAGATCGTATTTTACAGAATTTTAAGCAATATCAGAATTATACCTTGAAATTGGGTTTAGATAGCCAATTAGATTTTGCACTTTTTCAGCAATATCAATCTCAAGCGGATGATAAAATTAAGTTTTTAATTGATCAAGAACAACAATTGGAAGAACAAAAAGTCAAAAATGCTGTTGAATATTCTAAAAATGAAGAGGATTTGCAACAGTGTAAAGATGAATTGAGAGTGATTGAATCTCGTCCTGATTCGATGATCGCGCCACATTATCAGCAACTCCGTAACCGTTTATGTGATCAATTAAATTTAAACAATGATGAACTGATTTTTATTGGTGAATTGATCGATGTACAAGATCAACAAAAATCGTGGCAAGGTGCAATTGAGCGAGCATTGGGTGGTTTAAGAAATACCTTATTAGTGGCTGAGAAGAGTTTTAGGCAGGTTACGCAATGGTTGAACCAAAATCATGTCGGTTTGCATATTCGTGTACAGGTAGTGATGGATCATGCCTTGCAAAAGGAAAAGCATAGTCCTGAATTTTGGCAAGATGGTTTTTTATTAAAGTTACAATGGCGACCACATCCGTATCGGGAATGGTTAAAAGCACATTTAAAGCAGTTTGACCTACATTGTGTTGAAGATAAAGCGCAATTGGATCAGACGCCATTTTCCATGACAATTCAAGGTTTGGTACAGATGGAGCGTGGGCGCTTTGAAAAGAAAGATCAGAAACGTATTGATGATCAAAGTACATGGCAATTGGGCTTTTCAAATACACAACGTTTGAATTTGGCTAAAGAAAAATTACAACATTTGCAACTACGCTATACGGAATTGGATGTTGAAAAAAGTCGTTTCAAAAATGAAATTGCAATGACAAAGTTGCATTCAGGTTGTTGGACAGCGCTGTCTGAAATGCAATGGGAAAATATCAATGTACAAGCTTGCATAGATCGCATCACTGAAATTGAGCAACATATTCAACGAATTGAAGCGGATGAGGGTGATCTTGCTCGTGCTAAACATTATTGGATGGAGCTTGAAAATAAATACACGCTACAAAATAAACATGTCAAAGAATTAGCCACACAGTCGGGTCAGTTATCAACAAAGCTTCAACAGCTTCAAAGTTCTCGTGATGCTCAGCTGTTATGTGTGACTGATTTACATGAAGCAGTAAAAACAGCATTGGCAAAGCAGATCGGTATATTGCAACTTGAAGATTTGACAAAACTGTCTGAGATAGAAAATCAGCATCGCCAACAATATGAACAACGAATTGAAGATAAACAGAATACCAAGTCTAATCGTATCAATGATGTCACAGGGATTATCAATCGTTTTAAGGCGAAATGGCTTACGATCTCAGCAGAATGGGGCAATAAGTATGATGCCATCGATGAGTATTTAACTTATTTTGAACAGCTGATGAATGAGGGTTTACCTGAGCTTGAAGCACAATTTAAAGAGCGTTTAACCAAGCATGCATCGCAATCTTTATTGGGTATTCGGACACGACTTGATGCTGAGAAAAAAGATATTTTAGATAAAATTAATACCATTAATCAGGTCTTGGCAAGAACTGAGTTTCGAGAAGGAAGCTACCTGAAATTAATGGCGGCGGATGAGCATTTTCCAAAAGTGAAGCAGTTTAGGAAAGATTTGGACTATATTTCAAGTTTATATACATCAACGGATTATGAGTTGCTGTATAAACAATTGCACAAAATCATCGCTGAACTTGCTGTCGCAAGTGACCCTGCTACATGGCAGAATAAGGACAGTTTGAGACTACTTGATCCTCGTTATCAATTGTCGTTCCGTGCAGAAGAAGTGGATATTGAAACGCAAACGACAATTGATGTTTGGGCAGATTCGAGTGGTAAATCAGGGGGTGAAAAAGAGGCTTTTGCAGGTACGATTGTCGCTGCAAGTTTGGCTTATGTTTTGACCCCTGAGGGGCAGGATTATCCTGTGTACAGCACCATATTTTTAGATGAAGCTTTTTCCAATACATCGGAAGTTGTCAGTAAACGTGTTTTGAAAGTATTCAAAGCATTACATTTACATATCAATCTGATCACGCCTTTTAAAAATCTAAATTTGGCACGTGAGTCAGCCCGTTCATTGATTATTGCAGAACGTGATGTGAAAAGTCATGAAAGTACTTTGTCAGAAATTACGTGGCAGCAGTTGGATGAACAATATTTGCAAAGTACTCCTCCACATGTATTTGAAGATATTGAAATTAGCTCATTAGGATCATGATATGAATCAGAAATCATCACATGATTGGGGTAAATTACCTGAGCAAATTTATCAAGGCTTATGGGAAAAAGAATGGCTGAATCGTCAAAATTTAAAGAAGCACTTGTTGGGAGAACGTAGTTTTCCGATCAAAATATCTTTAAAAGCACCTGCTACAGATGAATTGGCATTATTACATTTGGATGATTTTCGTCAATTTGTTGATGCATGGCGAACTACGCCTTTTGCAGATCAGGTGATTTGGTCAAATAAGAAAAAGCACAGTTTAAGGCAAAATATGCCGACACATTTTGTGATCGAAAATTTTGAACAACTTCGCCAAGTTTTGGGTAAAAAAGCTGAAAAGGAATATCAACAATGGACAATGAAAATAAATCAATTGACGCAAATTCATGCTGATTTACTGCCTGTTTTGATTCGTAATTTGG
>NZ_LQXQ01000102.1 GCF_003268395.1 Acinetobacter sp. CFCC 10889
GATTTTGGTGGTGTTTCAAAAAGTATGCTGCCATTAAACGAATCCATTGTTAATATAAAAGAACACTAAATCAAAGGCTTTGAAATGATTGTCCAGATTTTTTGAGAAGTTACAACTCCTCCTAAACCCTCGTCTAATCCGATGGCGTAAGCGACAATTATTGCCCTCAATACCTACAGTGAAAAACTTACCTATCAACTGTTTACATTTTTTAAAGGTCGTAACAAAGCTATCCCAATCGTCACTTGATATACGGGTATAGCTCACACCTAGCTGCTTTAATTTTAATTTAAGTCGTTTTGCTGTGGTTAAATCTCGTTTACCCCATACATAAGCAACGATTTCACCTGTTTCTCGGTGATAGGCGTAAATCAACCATTCTTTATTTTGCTTATTACCGACAAAAGTCCAAAACTCATCTACTTCAATGGTTTAATAATGAGTTTGCCGTGCTTGAAGTTGATAGTTTGATTGGCTGAGCGTACGTAAAACCTTACCAATACTCACTCGCTCAACTTTGGCAATGTCTCTAACACCACTGCCTCGTACCATCAGATGTAGTATTTTACTTTTGATACCAGAGTGACAACCTTGGTAACTCAGTGCATGATCACCGATAAATTGACGTTTGCATATTTTGCATTGGTAATTTTGCTTACCATATAGTTTTATGCCATTTTTCTTTATACTGTCACTCAGGCAGGTAGGACATTTGATTTCTAGAGTTATTTGCATTTCCCTATAGTATCAAATTCTTACCTGTCTTTCTTTCAGCATACTTTTTGAAACACTACCTTGATTTTTAATAGTCACTAGTTAACAACTATTTTGTCTGACCACAATAGGCTGGATATAAACCAGCCTTTTCTTTATCAAACGAGAGAAGATATGAGCCAACTCACTTGCTTTAAAGCTTATGATATCCGTGGAAAACTCGGCACAGAACTCAATAACGATATTGCATATAAAATCGGTCGTGCTTATGGGCAAATTTATCAACCTAAAACTGTAGTTGTCGGTTGTGATGTTCGCTTAACCAGTGAAGCACTCAAACAAGCCACCATCCGTGGTTTAAATGATGCGGGTGTTGATGTCCTTGATTTAGGTATGACAGGTACGGAAGAGGTTTATTTCGGTGCTTTTCACTTAGATGTTCAAGGTGGGATTGAAATCACAGCCAGTCATAATCCGATGGATTATAATGGCATGAAATTAGTGCGTGAAAATGCACGACCAATCAGTGCAGATACTGGCTTAAAAGACATTCAAGCTTTGGCTGAAACAGAACAATTTAAAGACGTTGCCAAAAAAGGAACCACTCAAAAATATAATATTTTGCCTGAGTTCATCGAGCATTTAATTACCTATATTGATCCAAGTAAAATTCGTCCATTAAAATTAGTCATGAATGCAGGCAATGGTGCAGCAGGTCATGTTGTTGATGCTATTGAAGAAAAATTCAAACAGCTGAGTATTCCTGTTGCATTCATTAAAATTCACAATGATGCAGATGGTCACTTTCCAAATGGGATTCCTAACCCAATTTTAGTGGAAAACCGCGATAGTACCCGTAATGCTGTACTTGAACATCAGGCAGATATGGGGATCGCATGGGATGGTGACTTTGACCGTTGCTTCCTTTTTGACGAAAAAGGTCAATTTATCGAAGGCTATTATATTGTAGGTCTACTTGCCCAAGCATTTTTACTGAAACAGTCAGGCGAAAAAATTGTGCACGATCCTCGTTTAGTGTGGAATACGTTTGATATTGTTGAAAAATATCAGGGAACAGCAATTCAATCTAAATCAGGGCATGCTTTTATTAAAGATGTGATGCGTGAACATAATGCGGTTTATGGTGGAGAAATGAGTGCACACCACTATTTCCGCGATTTTTCATATTGTGACAGCGGTATGATTCCTTGGTTATTGGCAATTTCAGTGCTTTCAGAGACCCATCTATCTTTATCTACACTGGTCGAAGATATGATTGAAAAATTCCCTTGTAGTGGTGAAATTAACTTTAAAGTCGTTGATACTCAACAGACGATTCAAAAGATACTTGACTATTTTGCGGATCAAAATCCAAAAATTGACCAAACCGACGGTGTGAGTTTAGATTTTGGTGCTTGGCGTTTAAATGTTCGTGCTTCAAATACAGAGCCTTTATTACGCCTCAATATTGAAAGTCGTCAGGATAAAAATCCAAAACCAATGCAAGCTTATGTCGATGAATTAACGACTTTAATTCAAGGATAATCTGATTTTCATTAAAAATCTTGATAAAAATGGGAGCAATCAGCTCCCATTTTTAAATACTTAACGTGAATTCGGCTTAAGCAGATTTTAATTCAATAGGTTTTAAAATCTGCTGAATTCCTGAATTATATCCATTCACAAGTACCAACGCATATAAGGTTAAAGCTGAGAATATTGTCGTCAATAATCCTATTTTTGATCTATGGCGAGTGTGTTCAAGATCAAATTGACTTTTCATCAAATTAAATGGTGCTTCAATAATTCCACGTTTTTTTAATACAGCATGATCAAATGGATCTAAAACTTGTGGTTTCATATTTCTTTTTACACGTGTAATCAGTTGAACACCAACTTCTGCAAGGCGATCCTTCCAATTCTTACCAATATAGCCACGATCACCAAACAACTTACCTTTTAATTTTGAGTGTTCTATTAATTCTGGTAATACTTTACGGTCATCAACGTTACCTGTTGTTATACAATAATGTCAACGGCATTCTAAAATTGACCCCTTTTACCTTACAAATGGCGAAGTAAAATTGACCCCTTTGATCTCGTATTAAGTTTCAACCTGAGGCTGAATCCCAATTCTTTTTTTATCCTTCAAACGATAACTCTCACCCGATATTTGTACCACATGACAGTGATGTAATAGCCGATCTAACATCGCAGCGGTCAACGTAACATCATCCGCAAATGACTTAGACCATTGGCTAAAGGGTAAGTTACTCGTCAATATCGTACAGCCTTTTTCATAACGCTTGGCAATCACGTTAAAGAACAGATTCGCTTCTTCACGACCAAACGGTAAATAACCAATTTCATCGATAATCAGTAACTTTGGTCCCAGTACCGCACGTTGCATATAGGTTTTCAGTTTACCTTGCTGATAGGCTACACTCAGTTGCAGCATTAAATCCGCTGCGGTAATGAACTTGATCTTAATGTTGTTCATGATGGCCTTATAGCCTAATGCCATAGATAAGTGCGTTTTTCCTACTCCGCTAGCCCCCAGAAACACCACATTTTCTGCTCTAGCAATAAAGCTCAGATTGAACAGTTCAATCACCTGTGATTTAGGGCCCTAGCGCATAATTAAAATCATAGTCTTCCAGGGTTTTGACTTGAGGCAGGCCTGAGAGTTTCATCAGTACCTGCTGACTGCGCTGTTGCCTGGCAGCATATTCATGCGTCAAGATAGCTTCAACAAAGTCGGCATAACTTCCATCCTGACCTAATGTTTGTTGTGCATGATGTGACCATTGTGATGCGATGGCAGGCAGATTGAGCTTTTGGCAAAGCTGCTCTATACGGTCGTATTGCAGATTCATCAGGAAACTCCCAGCAACTGGTCATATACAGATAAGGGATGCTGCAAACTCTCGTAGGGCATGACATGCTGTGCTGCTGCAACAGGTACAGTGACAGAACCTGTATCTGATTGCGGTAATGGCGTAAATTTTTGCTGCTCCTGTTGTAGTCGAACAGCCGGTTTTTCTTGCGTGGTGGCATGAATCCGCTGATTGGCGGTTTCATGCAGCCACCGGCCAATGTGGGCATTGGCGACATCAACATCTAACAGTAAACCCGAAGTCTTCAGGCTTGCTTTCAATGGCACAATAAAGCTTGATTTGAGGTATCCATTAAAGCGTTCAACTTTGCCTTTGGTCTGTGCACGGTAGGGCTTACATACGCGAGGACGAAAGCTGTACTTCTTGGCGCAGTCGAGCAGTTTGGGGTTCCATTTATGCTGCCCCTCCTGATAGGCATCCCGTTCAATCATGATCGTTTTAGCGTTATCAAACAGGATTTCTTGAGGTACTCCTGCAAAGAACTGAAATGCATTTTCTAGACCATCGATCCATGCATCCGTACGTTCATGATCATAAAATTTCACGAAAGTCGCTCTGGAATACCCTAATGTTGCGACAAAGGCTTTCAAAGTCGTGTTGTTGCGTCGAATTGTGGTGAAATCCACCTGCATTTGTTGGCCAGGTTGGGTTTCAAAACGAATGATCGGTTCCGGTTGAGCAACTGGTTTTAATGTTGCAAGATATTCCCTCAAGATCCTGATCTTTCCTGGATATCCCAACCCTAAAATTTCCTGGTAGAGCACAACAGCAGGAATCCATTCAGGATGAGCTGCGTTTACACGTTGGAGTAAATAAGGTTTATATGGGTCAAGGGTAAGCGTCCGCTGAATCCCATACCAATTTTTAATTCGATTCAGGTTTCCAGCAGTGCGGCAGCAATTCTTCAATTTGGGTCACTTTGTGTGTCGGCAGCCTTTTCAGCACATCACTTAAATAGGCATACGGATCCAAGCCATTCAGCTTTGCTGACTGGATTAAAGTCATGATATTCGCCGCTCGCTGGCCACTGCGCAGCGAGCCAGCAAACAGCCAGTTCTTGCGTCCTAAGGCCCAGGGACGCATCTGATTCTCTACCCAATTATTGCAAATCGGTAGATTGCCATCATCCAGATAGCGGCTTAAAGCTGGCCAACGCTTCAGAGTGTAATTGATCGCCTTGGCGGTGGGAGAACTCGATGGCACCGTCAGATGATGTTGGTTGAGCCATTCATACAGTTGTTGCATCACCGGTTGACTATGCTGTTGCCGGTATTCGCGGCGCTGTTCTGCTGTACTATCGGTCTTTTTCCTGAGTTCTGCTTCTATGGCATACAGTTTCTGAATCAGCACTAATGCCTGTTCAGCAACCTGACTTTTTTTGGTCACATGCAGTTCATGGAATTTACGACGTGCATGGGCCATGCAGCCCACCTCAATGACCTGACCTGATTTAAAGCGTGCTTTATAACCACTGTAATCATCACAGACCAGATGACCCTGCCAGTCTTTCAGGAACTCTTCAGCATGCTGACCTGAACGGCTATCCTGAAAGTCATAGATCACCGCCTGAACTGGATTGTACTGTGTGGTGGCATAGGCCCAGACATAACCTTTCTTCGGTTTTTTCTCATTCTCACCCATCCGCATAATGGTGACTGGTGTTTCATGAGGTGTGGTGTTTTGCCGTAAATATTTACGTACGGTATTTCTGGACACCCCCAGTTCACGAGTAATAGCTTTAATAGATTTACCTTGCTGATGAAGTATTTGGATTGTCACTGCTTGCTCCAAAGTTAACATGTTGAGCAGTCCAAAATGACCACTATATTAACCAAGGGGGTCAGTTTTTAAATGCCATTAGGGGGTCATTTTTACACTGCCGCTAACAATAAGAAACTAAGCGTCCAACATGATCGCAAATCAAATGAATTTTGAAACCATAAAACCAATCTACAGAGGTTTTCCCCCGACTTGCG
>NZ_LQXQ01000103.1 GCF_003268395.1 Acinetobacter sp. CFCC 10889
TTTGCTTAGACCCCTTTCCCTGAAAAACTGCTTTTGCTTTTTTTTGATCTATCACTGTAGTTTTTAGTGAGTGTCTACGAACGAAGTAATAACGCTTTTATAAATACATGAGCGAAGCGAATTCATAGTTGCTTTTGACTTTGCTTTTGCTCTTAAAACGTCACGAGCGAAGCGAGTGCCATAGCTTTTTTTCTTTTGCTTTTGGGCTTTTAATTATTTTTAAAGCTTTTAAATGCTTTTAAGTCGTATGAAACACTGTCATATCAATGCTTTCAGCTCTTATATCTATACATCTATAGACCCATATCTATACATCTATAGACCCATATCTATACATCTATAGACCCATATCTATACATCTATAGACCATATCTATACATATTTTTATATGTATATTTACTTACGTTTTTTTTCATGTATATTATTTCTTGTCGAAAGGAGATTTTTGTTTATGAGCCGTCCCATAGAACAGGAAAAAAATATGCTCATTGTAAAAGACAACGCTTTAATCAATGCGAGCTATAACTTAGAACTTGTAGAACAAAGATTAATTTTATTAGCAATTATTGAAGCTAGAGAGAATGGCAAAGGGATTAATGCAAATGACCCTTTAACAGTACATGCAAGCACATACATACAAACATTTAACGTTGAAAAACATAGTGCTTATACGAGCTTAAAAGAAGCATGTAAGAGTTTATTTGCAAGACAGTTTAGTTATGAAGAAGTAAATAAAAACGGAAATTTGACACAGTACACAAGCAGATGGGTTTCAAAAATTGGCTACACCAAAAATGAAGCAACTGTTGAAATTATATTTGCGCCTGATGTTGTGCCTTTAATTACACGCCTTGAAGAACATTTCACAAGTTATGAGCTTGAACAAGTTGCACAGCTTCAAAGTAAGTATGCTACACGGCTATATGAAATATTAATTGCGTGGCGCAGCACTGGAAAAACCCCAGTACTAACTATTGATGAGTTTAGAAAGCAAATAGGTGTTATTGATTCTGAATATAAAATTATTTCTAACTTTAAGTTGCGTGTATTAGAGCCATCAATTAAGCAGATCAATGATTTAACAGATATTGCCGTGACCTATGAACAGCATAAAAAAGGGCGGACAATTACAGGCTTTTCATTCAGATTTAAGCAGAAACAACAAGCAAAAAAAATAGAAACCAACAGAGATCCGGACACAGCCGATCTATTCACAAAAATGACCGATGCACAGCGTCATTTGTTCGGACATAAACTAGCACATGATGCACGAGTACAAAGCGAATACAGCCAATTGATCGGCACTGGAAGCTATGAAGATTTTGCAAAATTACTTGCTGATATGCTCGCAGAAGAAAAGCATTTTAAAACGTTCTATCCGCTACTTATAGAACATGGCTTTAAGTAATAAAAAAACGGCTATATAGCCGTTTTTTTATGGGTGTATGTCTTACATCATACTTAGTGCAAACGCTTTTAAATCAAAGCCTACAAGCTCAAATACAAGCAGGATATAGAACGCTAATACAGCACCAGTTAAAACAGAAAAACTTAATTTTATTGGATTAATCATTTACGCCACCTCATTTTTTTGATGTTCTAGCCAATCTGTCGGACTTGCTTTAGCAATGCGTACAGGAGTATCAAAGAATTCCCAATACTTTGGCATGATCAATGTGCCAAATGTGCCGTTATACGTTACCACCGCACTATGAGCAGGCAGTTTGATCAATTCTTCAGGCTCAATAATGTATTCAAGTTTTGTACTTTCTGAATATCCTGAAGAATTGCTATGAGTGCGTGAACCGCCTTGATCGCTATTACTTACACCCTCAGAATTATTTTCTGAATAGCCGAAATATGTCGTTTCTGTCTTGCCGATCAACTTACTAAATTCTTCTGCTGTTGAAATATCACCGATCTTAAACACTACTTTGTAATTGCTTGACCCCAAGAACAACTTGTCCGCATTTGCGCCATACAAGCGATTTAAGCCTTCTAGTGATTGTAGATATAGGAAAGTAGGCATATTTGCAGAACGTATCGTGTTGAGCAAATCAGTGAATTTAGGGATGGGCGCACAATTGATAATTTCATCAAGTGCTAAGAATACTGCGCCACGATTTTGATTAGCTTGCAGAATACGCATTGTATGCGCCACCATTGCCCCGAATAGCGTAGCTGTTGAACTCTTATACTGCTGATCAAATTGCAAGAAAACGGCTTGTTTGGGCTTCATTAGAACGTCTTTCAAATAGAAGCCGTCCGCATTTTCTGAAATTGTTTGTCTGATACGTTCATCATCAAGAAAATCAAACGCTTTTGATACCGCTGTCATGATAGATGCAAGTAAATTATCGCTTTTCGCTGTGCGTGTAATGTCTTTCGCAATGCTTGAAACCGTTTCATTGTCTGACTGTCTTAACGTCTTTAACAGCTCTGCATTGTCGTCCATGCTGTTAATAAAACGCTGCGCATTCGGCAATGATGCTTTAGCCCCTAGCTCAATCAAAATCGCTTTTAAAAGTCGTCTAGCATTGTCATTAAAGACTTTTGCGTCTGCTGAATCAGTGTCTGCAATTATGATATTTAGAACTTCATTAAACTCTGATGAATCTTTTACTTCTGAAAAAATATTGTAGTGATCTGAATTTATGTCTGTGGGATTGAATACCCAATCTTTATACCCGAACGCCTCAAAAATGCCGTTATATTTAAGGATAGCCCAGATTTCTGGCTTAATGTCAGTTGCTACAAAGCTTTGTCCAGACTGCATCCAATCAATGATTTGTGTCACAAGATAGGTTGTTTTACCTGAACCAGGTGCGCCAAGTATGATACCTCGATCTTCATTTGTTACACGCAATGCTTCCCAAACAGGATTTTCAATACTTTGATCATAAACGTATGAAATTAAAGGCTTGCCAACTTCTTGCGTTGGTTGAACTGCATCAAAAAGCGTTCCGATGCCCTCTGCAGAATCCTTTTTCTTAATTGTTTGAACAGGTTCAGGGCGATCACGGAACGGTGAAAACTCTTTTAAATATAGATGATAACCTAAAAATAATGTCATCCAAACAAAGCCAACACGGCACAAAGTCATAAAAAACGATGTATCAGAAAACATATAAACAAGAACAAAAGAAAGAAAAGCAAAAACACCCATAACAATGGGTAGGACTTTCTTTTTAAAATTAAAATATTCGTCTATTTGTTCTTGTGTCAGCATGTCGTAATACAAATTTTCATGCTTTTTAAAGCCGTGTGCTTTGTATTCAATAATGCCGTTCACTGTGCCAGCTAAAAAAACAAAAAAAGCACCTAGCCCAACAAAAAGAACTAAATTAATAAGAGCATACATCATTATAAATTCTCACTTTTTTGTAGTTGTTTGCCTTCACACGTATCTAAAAATTGGGGTTCAGATACAGGACTTTTGAGCCAAGAACAGCGAACAGTATAATAATAAGATGAATCTAAATTCTTGAATTTAATCAAAGTTTGATTGGTTTTTAATTCTGCTTTATCGTTCCAAATGAGCAATTTGCAATTAATGCAACGACCACACAAGGGCAGTTTTTCACGTATTTCTGATGCAATACCCATTTATTTTTTACTCCATGAACCAAGATACACGGACGTAATATTTATACGGCTATGCCCTAATTCCTCACTGATTAACATACGAATTTCTTTATCTTTTGCTATTTCTTCACTGGTGAGTGAACGAGATCCACCGACAGCAGGGCAAGGAAAGCCCATAAGTTCTAAATATCTAGTTTGAGCGTAACCATGCCGTAAACCATGCGTTTGCCCCACACCTAAGCCATGTGTGACCGCTTCAAAATTAGATTTATGCGCCTTGTATGATTTCTCTTTCGGAATCATGGAACCGCCATTTTTTACGGCTTGGGCGTAGGCTTTGCGTAGCTCTTGCCGTTGGTTCTCGTTCGATATAGGAATTGTTCGAGGTCTACCGCCTTTCGTCCATGAATCTTTTAGACGTATGTATTTAGCGTTTTCGATGGTTTGACCATCTAAAGCGTATTCAGGCTGAAACTTCATTGATTCTTCACGTCTAAGACCGAACGCATCTTGTAAACGTAAGCTTTGCGCTATGTTTTCATCAATTTTTGATAAGTCTAAATCATGCAGCGATACAGATTTATTTTCATTCGTGACATAGATACGTCTATCAATCTTATAAGTAGCGTTGTCTTTTACTGCGCCAGAATTGCCGACTTTTTCAGCCCAAAACCTTACGACAGCCATTCTATTTTTTATTGTTGCCGTTGATACGCCATCTTTGCGCCATTGTTCTAAAAGCTTATTAACGTGACGACCTTTTAAATCGCTAGGCGACATATTTCGAGTGTCATAGCCGTTTTTTGCAAGCTGTTGAGCAAACAACTTGAGCATAGAACGTCTATTTGCTTGTGTTGTATGTGATTTGCTTCTGTGTTTATTACAGAGCTGATCAAACTGATATTCGAGTGTCATAAGGCGGAGACCTAAATTTTTGTTGAAGTGTTAAGAGCCGAAAAATCGTTTTATCAAGATTAGCTATAAGAACTAATTCAATAAAAATGCTCAAAAAGTAAGTTTAAAAATTCGAAAATTTTTAAACCCAAATGTATGAATACTTACGAAAAAACCGAATCTGCATATAAAGATGAGAGCGATTAAAAGTATTTGATCTCCTTAATTAAGTTTAAGTTTAAGCTGAAAAACAAAATGAAAGTCAGCAAAGAAAAGTCATGAAAAGACATAAAAAGTCTGATCATTATAGCATCAAAAAAATATCTGTCACGTGGCAATCACTTAAAAAACTAATCTCTATAGCAAATATAGTGAGCATTTCAAAAAGCGTCACTACTGTTATGTAGTGGACTCTTTTTGAAATGTCAAAAGTTTACGAGTATCAAAAAGGGAAGTCGCCACCCGTTCGGGATGGCTCGGCTACTCCCGAAAAAATTTAGATGGGAGCTTGTAATCAGAGGGAAAAGTTTTGAAATTTTAATTGTGTCAGTTCGCAAGCACTCCGCTTGCTCTGTTAATAATTTTTTAGATTCAAATATTTTTTAATTGATTAAAAGAATATTC
>NZ_LQXQ01000104.1 GCF_003268395.1 Acinetobacter sp. CFCC 10889
ACCCAAGGCGAAATTACCACTTCAATTAATTCTGATGGATTGATTAAAGGTATAACAGAATCTGTTCCAACAGAATTTGTTGGAGAAGGTCTAAATGTTATTACTTTAAAAATTACAGGTCTGAACACATCTGGAGAATCAATTACTATTACAAGAACTGTCGATTTAAGTTATGTGAATGGAACTGAAACTGGCTCGTATTCTTATCAATTGCTAGAAAGTGATGGGATTGTTGATGGTTCTGCTGTCACCGTGGAAGCACATACAAAAGATAATGATAAGTCTGATATATATGCTTATAGCAATTTATCAGGCTATACACCAGATGATCCAAGCACTACAGAAAATGAGTATCAACCGGGACTTGATTTGGTTGAGCCTACTATAGCAATTACTACAGTAGGTAATAATGGACATGTGGTTTGGAGCGGTACTGAAGAAGATACTGATTTCAGTACATCGACTAAGCAATCATTTACAGTAACGGGTACAACGACTGGAGTAGAAGCGGGACAAGTAGTCAGTGTTACTTTTGCGAATACCTCTGATAATCAGGTAATTACAGTGACAGGCAAGGTACAGGCCGATGGTAAATGGTCTGCTACTGTAACTGCGGAACATGCAGCAAAATTGCTAGATGGTACGGCAACAGCAATTGTACAGGATCATGGGAATAATACAGCAACGTCAAGTGCTGCCAATTATGTGGTAGATGCTCCACTAGCAAATGTGACGCATTATTATGATGATATTGACAGTGTACAAAACACAGTAACAACTTCTGGTGCATTGTCAAATGTATCCATCTCTAGCAAAGTGACTGTTGCTTGGGATTCCAATGCCGTTATCGTCGAACAGAGTAATGTGGCAACTACATATGGTAGCTTTAGTATCGATAAAAATGGAAACTGGACTTATAAATTAAATACTAATTTACAAAGTACGCTTAATTCAACGAAAGCTCCATTAACTGATATTATTTCTGTGACTGATAGTTTAGGAAAAGCGTATGAAGTTAAAGTATCTATTAATGAGAATGGTTATGCCGAAGGCTGGGTTGGCATATCTGCAACGACTGCTTCATTAAGTGCAGAAACTAATATTGCCAGTGATGGAAATACATTTACTATTTATAGTAATGACTCTCTTGGTCGTATAGAGGGAACGGTAGCATCTGGTGTGGAAAAAGTCCGTATCTATATTAATAAACAGGATACTTCCGACAATCCAAGTACTTTGCCGTATCCAAAATATCTGGAAGTGAATGTTGATACTGATGGTCATTGGATCGTTACAGAAGCAGAGTTACAAGCTGTACTAGAACATATCTGGGAGGCGGATCAATTAAATAATGACAACATTTATATTCAGGTGCGTGCTATTGATCCTGTGACAGGCAAAGTTGGAGAGGTATCAACTAAATATACTTTTGTAGTTGATACTATAGCACCTGAAGCGACGAATGTTAGCTATGATGGAAGTTCTGGAGTAGTGAATGCATTGGTGTATGGGGATAGTAGCAGTACCAAACATGCCAATACAGGTGATAAAGTTATCGTGACGTATAAGGATGCGCAAGGTAAAGAACATTTGGCTGGTGAAGGTGTTGTAGGTGATAAGTATGGTTCAACTAACTATTTGAACATCAATATTGAATTAAATTCTAATGTGAAAACAGCTGTTAATACAAATACTCAGTTTGTTGTCTATGTCACAGATAAGGCAGGTAATACTGGTACAAGTAATGATAAAACCATTGATCCGACTTTAGTTCTGCCTACACCTGTTGTCGATGGCTATATAGATGACGTAGGCGCAATTCAAGGTAAGATTACTGAAAATGGGGTAACTGATGATCAACAAGGTCAGATTACTGGTACGATTAACTTAACAGCAGAGCAGCTGGCACTGGTTGATGAAGTCAGAATTTATTTATATAACAATACCAGTAAATGGATTTCTATTCCTGTTGCAGAGCTAGTATCAACTGGTAATGGCAATTATCGTTGGACGACAAATGTTTCTGATTTATATAAAGTAACCACAACGGGTACACTAGCTCCCGGTGAAGTCACCATTAAAGCGGCGACTTATAATGAAGCGACAGGTGTATTGGGTGGATTCTCTCCTATCTTTAAATTTACAGTTGATGTGACTCCTCCGACCATTGAAATTACATCAGTTGCTGAAGATGAAATTATTTCACATGCAGAAAAAACAGACGGCTTTACGATTAAAGGGACAACATCTGGTGCCGAAGAAGGTCAGACTGTGACGATAAAGCTTAAAGGAACAAGTTTTACAGGCATCGTTGGTTCAGATGGAACATGGTCAATTTCCCTTACAGCACAACAAACCACTCAACTGAATTTACAGGATGGTCAAAGCTATACTGTTAGCGCAGATGTAAGTGATAAGGCAGGTAATCCAGCAACACCGGCAACGAAAGATGCCGTGGTGAATGCAGCTCCAACAGCTTCTACTACTCCTTTAACAACTAATGAAGATGTGGCTGTTTCTGGAAAAATTACGGGGGTAGATCCTACAGGAGATACATTATCTTATACCGTTAAGGACGGTGCTGGCTCCCAGCATGGTGGTACAGTGGTACTGGATTCTGTAACTGGTAACTTTACTTATACTCCTGCGCCTAACTGGTCTTCAGATTCAGAAACTGATGTTGATAGTTTTGTGGTTGTGGTGAAGGATCAATACGGTAATAGTGTGGAAGTAACACAGAATATTACTGTAACAGCTGTAGCAGATACGCCAACAACGACGGAAACTATGGATTACGATGTTGAGTCATTTTCCATGAATATGTATACGTGGACTGGAATCAAATCAATTGTTATTGATGGTAGAACATATAATTTACTTGAACGTGCTGGCAGTGGCGCGACCAATGATACTCTGGTTAAGGCATTGAATTATTTATATGAAAATAGAGCAACCAATGGTGCAACTGTAACGCATGCCGAGTCCTTTGTATCTACTAACTTGCCAACATATAATGCTGTATTTATTACAGGTTATCTATATTTGGAAAAAGGTCAAACTTATCAATATACGGGTAAGGCAGATGATAGTGGCACCATTATTATTGGGGATGAGTCCAGTTATCATGTAAATTGGTCTGGGGTAACCTCGGCAGATGCATCTTTTGTAGCTTCAGAAACAGGTTTTTATACGTTTAAACTGTATTTGCATAATGCAGATGGAGTAGGTAATTATAATTTCCAGCTTAAACATGTTTTAAAAGATGCTGATGGCAATAACATTGGTGAAGAAGCTGTAAAATATTTTAGTGACTATAATCAAATTATTGCAGAGCTGCCTGATTTTATGACCTTAAAACCGTTTAATGACACAGCAAATGAGGATAAATATGGATCAGGGAATGGTTATTATGGTGTAGTTTATGGTTATTCTGGTGCAGAAACAGATCAGATTAGTCTGAATAAGATTGAAGCATCATTAACAGATCGCGATGGTTCAGAAATTCTTTCCATGACTATGACTGGTCTTGCCGCAGGCACTATATTAACTTATTCAACTGTTAATAAAGATGGTACTATTATTTCTGGAAAAACTTCGGTAGCAGATTCTTCTGGTGAAATTATGGTAACAGGAGATACAAATATAGTTGAATTCACTGACATGAAGTTACAATTGCCTGTGGGTGTGACAGTGGATCATACTTATCAGGTGACAATGAATGTCACAGCAACGGAAACGGAAGATAATAGTACTCAAAATTCTACATTTGATTTTTCTGTGGTAGTAACAAATCCAAATAGTACCATCGTTGCGAAAATAGGTGATGATATTATTAGTACAGGGACCACAGGTAACGATACTTTAATCTATAATGTTTTGGCTGCTGCCGATGCCAAAGCAGGTCATGGCATTGATACCTGGACGGATTTTCATTTGGGTAATCCATCAAATGATACAAATGCAGATACCATTAAATTTGCATCAGATTTCTTTAGTGGTTTAACGCAGGCTATTCTGGATACAGATAATGCATCGACGGTTGGTAAATTTATTTCTGTCAATTCTGTAGATGGTAAAACTACGATATCAATTGATCGCAATGGTGATGTTGATGGTACGCCAAGTTATCAAGAGTTATTGGTTTTAAATAATACTAATACGACTTTGCAGGAATTATTAGAAAATAATCAAATCATCATTGGTTAAACCGCTATGGTGATCTAAAAAATTGCTCCATTCATGGGGCATTTTTATGGATATAGCAATAAGATTTATAATAAATATAAAGATTGTAAACCTCAGATATTACTTAACCCGAATCGCGGATAAGAAATTGACTTGAAAAATATGAGGACTAGTGAATAGCCGCCGATTTTGTAGACACCTTTTAGTTAGATAAAATGGCTAATTAACGAGGTGCTTATGAGCAGTAAACGATACCCTGAAGAATTTAAAATTGAAGCAGTAAAACAGGTCACAGAGAAAGGTCATAGTGTTGCTGATGTCGCAGCGCGTTTAGGTACGACTACACATAGTTTGTATGCCTGGATTAAACGTTATGATCCACAGCAGCCCAAGACGATAGAATCTAATGATCCAAGTGCAGAATTAGCGAAATTAAAAAAAGAGCTGCAAAGGGTCACTGAAGAAAGGGACATATTAAAAAAGGCCGCGGTGTACTTCGCAAGCCAGTCCAAATGAGGTACGCCTTTATTCAGGACAATCAGCACATATGGCCTGTTCGTCGTTTATGTTCAACGTTAGATGTTCACCACAGTGGTTATTACACATGGTTAAAGCAACCCACCAGTAAAACTGCAAGGAAACGGCAACAGCTTTCAGGCCTGATTAAACAATTCTGGCTGGAATCTGGCGGAGTCTATGGCTATCGTAAGATTCACTGTGATTTGAAAGATGTTGGCGAAAGTTGTGGGATCAATCGAGTACATCGACTGATGAAAGCAGATGGTCTTAAATCACAGCGTGGTTATCGTAAGCCTAGAGCTTACGCTGGTACTCCGGCTGTCATTGCCGCAAATAGCTTAAATCGACAGTTTAATCCAACTCAGCCGAACCAATTATGGGTGACGGACATT
>NZ_LQXQ01000105.1 GCF_003268395.1 Acinetobacter sp. CFCC 10889
CTGTATAATTATCCTTATAATTCAACACTGTAGTTTCTAGTTTCTAGTTTATAGCCCGAGCATCCCTGTTCGGGCTTTTTTTATGATTTTTCACGTTCCACGCCTACTTATTGAGCAATGTTCCACGGCTTTAATAAGCCCAGGTGAATAATCAGGAAGCCTGGGCTTTTTCTTTTTGGCGTTTATCCAGCTCTTTTTTCAGCTCCTTTTTATCCTGGTACGATGCGATCAGCATGATCGGGATCAACAGCGGGGCCACAATAATGCCTAGGGCAATGTCTTTCAGTTTCGGCATGATCTTTCTCCCTTAGTCATTATCAAAAACAGCATTCAGTACACGGCCAAATAAGCCACGTTTTTTCTTTGTCTCATAATGCGTATTTGGTACGTGTTTTGGTGTTTCATTAGGGCGTGTCACCAATGTCTCATGGGATGTTTTAATTTCACTATCTCTATTATTATCAATAGTTTCACTTATTCCACTATTGTTGTCGCATGGTGCATCATTGGAATGTGTCACTGGTGTATCATGAGACATTTTTTCTTCAGACTCTTTATGCCCTAATAGCAATTGAAAGCGGTCTATTTGATCTAAATAGCGTTTCTCACGATCTTTGTATGACTCAATTTCCTTTTTCATAAAATCAACAAGCTGACGTAAATCAGCATCATCTTTAGACTGATCCACTTCTTGTTTTTGTTCATGCTTTTTGATCGGCTCTCCAAAGCATCGGATGACTTCTGCAATATCAAAAAGACCATCAGCGCTTCGAGATATACGCCCTTCTTTTATGGCCCTATATAGCGTAGAACGACTGACGTTAAAGCGGTTAGATACTTCACTTAGTGATAATTTAGCCATTTACTAAATCCTTTTATTTAATGGCATATATCCCACTTTTTTTAGGTATGGATATAGTTCTTTGATTTTTTCAGGATCGTGAAGCATCTCAGCAATACGAATAGCAAATTGTGGATAGCTTTCAGTTCCCTGGGAATACCGACCCATTTCCGGTAGCTCTGAAAGTTTATTGGCAAACATGTGGCGTTGTGCATCGGTCATTTGGGTAAAGAGATCTACCGTGTTTGGATCTCTTTCTGAAGGTATCGAATCAATTTTTTTATGCTTAAAAGTGAATGATAAGCCTGAGATAGATCTTCCTGTTTTGTACTGTTCGTATTTTACATGTATATCAGTCAGCTCATTGATTTGCTTTATGGCTGGTTCTAAAACACGACTTTTAAAATTAACCATTTTTTGATATTCATTCATCTCAAGTCCTAATTTTTCTCTGAACTCAGATAAAGAAATAACAGGTGTTTTTCCTACGTCTCTCCAAGCAATTAGAAACTCATATAGACGAATAGCATATTTGCTAGTTAGTTGCGCAACCTGTTTAAGTTGATAGCTCGTAAAGTGCTTTTCCAATCTTGTAATAAGAGGAACAACATCTGGTGCAAAGGTAACTTCTAATGTAGCAAGGTCATCAACATATGCAATTCGGCTAACCCAGCGGGATTTGACTACAATTTCTTTGTTTGTATCTTTATGAATTTCCTTAAAAGAGAACTTTCTTTCAAAAAGATTATTAACTGCATTTTTTAGAGCGTTATACGCAGCTTCTTTGGTGACATCAAAGCGAGAAGCATAATCAGAAGCATGGATTTCTAATTTACTGTCGGATGAGATCCCTTGGCCTGTTTCTCTTGCTCTTATTATTGATAAAAGGATAAGCCGTTGCTCGGTTACTTCGAGATTATAACTGGCATTAATTAAGGCATTATCTTTTACTACTAAGTCATTTTTCATAAGACTGCATAGGTTATAAGTGTTATTAAGACTACATTAGCATTCGATGTAATCAAATGCAAAGAAATTGTAGTCTTATGACAAAGAAATTGTAGTCTTATGACAAAGAAATTGTAGTCTTATGACAAAGAAATTGTAGTCTTATCCACCTTGAAAGCCTTGCAAACAAAGGTTTTCAGAGAGTCTAAAAGCATTAAAAACTTTAAAAATAATTAAAAGCCAAGGTAAGGAAAAATTGCCCTATGTTTTCGCTACGCTCAAACTCTATTGAACTTCGCTTTCGCTCAGTTCGTAGGGCAATTTTGGCTTAAAATTTCGTGACTTTTTAAAAAAGAAAAGCAACTAGGAATTCGCTTCGCTCATAGAACTTTTTCACTCGCTTCGCTCGACATAAAGCCACCGTAATCAGTTCGCACCCATTCGGGATGCTCTGATTCTGAGTTCTTGATACACAGGGGAGCCTGTAATCAGGGAAAAACAGGTGAAAAAATTTAGATCCCTGTAGTTCGCTCGTAGACACTCGCTAAATGCTCTCATTTGCGATTTAAGAGTTTTTTCTTAACTCAACTATAAATCACTGTGGTTTAGCAAAACATCGCTAAAAACCCTATTTTTTTTGCGTTTAAACAGCATTCACCAAGGTCGGTAATCGTTGTTATTTTCATTTTCTGGTTTTTTAGGCTCGTTTTTCTGCTGTTTTTCCAATTCTTGGCGTTTTAAAAATGCCAAATGTTCTCGTTCGTGTCTTTCTTGTTCATAGCGTTGTTCTTTTTGCTCTCGTTCTTTACGTAATTGCTCTCTAAATTCACTTTCTCTGCGATCATTTTCAATTCTTCGTTGGCGATCTACTTCCGCTTGGCGTACTTGCTGCATTCTTTCTTGTTCAATTTTGAGATCATCTGCCCGTTTTGCTTTAAGGAGGGGACTCATATCATCATTAAAATCATGTAGGGTATCGAATGAATGAACGTACTCTCGTTTTAGCTTCTGCCAAAACGAGGGTTTTATCGTTGGTCGTTCAATCCCATTATTTTCCAGTATCTCTGAGCATTGGCCTAAGCGTTTGACGACATTCTCAATATCGTATTCTTTAGCAAGTTGTTCGACCTCTGTTGCGTATTCTCTCCAGTTCTCATTTTTTGCCTGTTCTACTGATTTTTCAGTCGCATAAAAATCAGGTTTTTTTATATCTCTGTAAGTATGATGATAAGAGTCATAAAACAAATTATTGGTATGTAGGTAAAAATCGCTTTTGTTTTCTGCTAACCATCGTTTTGTCTTGGTGAGATTTGATTCAATCTGCTTTTGATTATCAGCAGCATTGCTTTGAATGGTGTAAAACTGATTGGCAAATTCTGCATAAATATCTTGGCACCGGATGAAGTCATCATATGCGTTGTCGATCTGTTGAACCTGTTGTTCTTGCAGGCGTTCTTCTTCTAGGTTGAGATTTACTAATTCTGCTAAAAGCTCTTTTTCTTCTGCTTCGGTTAACTGAAGTTCGTTTTCCAGCTGGGTAATCTGATCTTCTAATCGACTTGGAACAATAATTTCTTGATCAAGGCCCTTGATGATCTGTTGGTATTCTCGTGCAGCATCTAAATTTTTGGCTTTGATTGCATCATTTTCAAGTGCAATTCTTGGTAGCACAATTTCAGTGTTACGTTCTTCAAGCGGTCTTTTTTGTTCCTCGTCATATTGTCTGCGAAGTGCTGTAGCTTCATGCCCTTCATGATGAGTGGGTTCAAGAAAGTCTAAGCCCTGATCCTTGTAACTCCGGTGGTCGATGCGTTCGTCTAGTCCGGCATTTTCCAATACTGTGTTTACAACATTGGCAAAAGTTGCTCGGCTGTCCTTCAGGATCTCGGGACCATGGTCGTTGAAGATTCTTTGTTTCTTTCCTAATTCGCCTTTTTCATTGATGAGTCTGGTCGTGAACATCATGTGTACGTGATAGTTTTTATTATTGGTTTCATCGTTATGTTCATGTGGTGCATGGATGCAGGCA
This sequence comes from Acinetobacter sp. CFCC 10889, assembly GCF_003268395.1. Lineage (GTDB taxonomy): Bacteria > Pseudomonadota > Gammaproteobacteria > Pseudomonadales > Moraxellaceae > Acinetobacter. Next base: position 3,819 of record NZ_LQXQ01000105.1, read on the forward strand.
TCGACAATAACATTGTGCTTGTTCACAAAGTCTCGGCAAAAGTCATCAACGATTTTTATGCGTTCTGCATCTGTTAATTCATGTGGTAAAGCACAGATATATTCTTTGGCGAGTCGTGCATTGGCTTTCATTGAGCCATTGGCATTGAATTCTTTTTTTTCTACTGTATTCCAAAGTGTTTGACGGTCTAAAAGTTTTGTATTGGTATGTTCTGGTGCATAAATATTTTTGTATGCAAGTCCCTTTTTTTTAGTGTAGTCCTGAGTCTTTCCAAAAGTCAGATCCTCTAATTTTTCACAGGCACGATAAGCAGCACAAGCAACGGCTGAACGTCCGTCACTTCGTGAGATGTTGCTTTCATTCAAATGAAAAATTGCCACTTTAAAAACCTAAATTTCTGCATACCGTGGTTTTGATTTTTGCAACTTTGAAAAAGTTGCTGACCATGCTAAAGCGAGGTCATGGGGTACAGGGGTTTCCCCTGTCGCAACGTCCACTTTTGAATGAAATGATAAAAGTGGGTAAGTGCGCCCTTCGTTTCACTCCGGGAAAACTTCGCTTCGCTACGTTTGATATTGCTCGCTTTGTTTTTTGACTCTATGATGATGTTTGATTATTGATCATCACGGTTTAATACTATGTCAGATATTCAAGAAAAGAAAGATGCAGTTTTAAAGAAACTCACCAAAGCACAGCAGAAAAAATTATCCCTGCAAGAGCAAATTGAGTATTTAAAAAAAGAACAAGAGCAGATCTTAGAACAGGCAAAACAGAAACAGAATGAGCTTAAACTCAAACAGCAAAAACTTTTAAGCGAAGCAAAAGCCCAAGAACGGAAAAATGAAACTAGACGGAAAATTTTGCTTGGCGCTTGGGTTTTGAATAAATTTAAGAATGATGAATCTTTTAAACATCAATGGGCTGATTTTGAGCAGTTTTTAAGTGCGGAAAGTAAGACAGAAGAAAATAGACAGAAAGATAAAGAGCTTTTTAATGATCTTTTTAAGGGATAAGTTCTAAATTTCATATAAGAGATTTTATGTTAAATAGCCCTCGATTGAGGGCTATTTTTTGAAGTTTCGTATAACGTGTATTATGTTAATTTTAGAAATTCTAATAATTACATCTTACCTATTTGAAGTTTTTAGCTTTACTCAAAGCTTCAATAGCCGCTATTCTTTGATTTGGAATAGTACTTCTTGAAAGTGTTAGAAGACGATCAACTGCCTTTTCTCCACCAACGTTACCCAAAGCTTTAATAGCTGCT
>NZ_LQXQ01000106.1 GCF_003268395.1 Acinetobacter sp. CFCC 10889
TAAATGGAATAAAAATTTATCTAGACCTATCTACACATAATTTTTAGCAAGAATAGCGTTATATTTTGATCAAAAAAAATGCCCAGAGAGGGATCAATGGGCAAAACTAAGGACCTTGACGGTCATTCAGAAACTACAGCTAGGTTCTAGCTATGATTCTGCATTTAATTAAGAAAAGCTACACTGGCTGAATATATCAAAAGTTGAATCATGTGATTTATCATTAATTAATACACTTGAGAAAACAAGATCATAGCCCTGCTGATTAATACAATAACTCACCAAACAAATCCGCTCTGATCTCTTCTAAGCTGAGATCTGATTTCATTCTATTACAAAGTGGATGAACCAGCAGACCATTCTCTAGCACCCCTTGGCCACCTGCGGCTTTGGCAATCCGATGATCCGATTCAGTAGAATCGAGATAGATTAATCCATCACAAATGGGGCAAAAGTTATGATTACCCACCAGAAAATTGTGCTTAAGCAAATTTTTGGTTAATGCTGAAAAGGCCTTGGGCTTTGATCGAGAGATCGGGCTAATCGATTCCACATATCCGACTACATGCTCTACAACCACTTTATCATAATTACCCAAAAATCTTTCAGAGTAAAACTCGTTAAAGTTGATGTACTTAAAAGCCTTTGACATCGACAAAATGAAGGTATTCAGGCATTCTTTATCTTTAAAATCAATATCCATTTCTAGGCTTAAACAGATAAAGGCCTTATAAACGATTTGCAGTCGATCATAGCCTTTAATCCCACTCCCGAACTTGCCGACCGTTTCAGTGATCGCCACTGGAAAATTGGCAATCAAGAATTCAATACTACTGCGGACGCGTGTAAACTCTTTAAAGCTAATCGTTCTATGATGAATCTGCATGATGCTTTCATGAATTTCAAACACAATAGCAAACCATGCGAGAAAGGAAGTAATCTGAAAACGCTGGTCTTTATAAAAATATAAGAATGGATGTAAACCCAAACTCGGAACCCCAGTATTTTTACAGGAGTTGCCATTCTGCAAAGGATCGTAAACAGATGCGACATGAGCTTTTCAACGCGTTCACCCTGATTCAGGCTCATAATATTATGAATCTGATCACCCGCAATGATATTCATGAGTTCATTGACCAAGCCAATTTTTTTGCCATGACTCATTTCAGTGTCTAATAAGATGGTAGAGAAAAGCAGCTGATGGATCTTCTCCCCCAACTCGATCAGCTCATTTAAACGCGTATATTGAAGCTCTTCTAAATTGGATTTATTGTCATTGATATAGCAACAGGCATAGATCGCATAATATGCATCACTCCCCCGACTTCTTAGATGATATTCCTCATATTTATCCAGGCGTTTAGTATCTGAGTTAATTGATTGAAATACGCGTCGTGCATCTTCTGGAGTACCAAGCACTTGCCTGAAACTGATTTTAATATCTTCTAATTTGGACTTTTGTTCTGCAAATTTGGCATCAGTACAAATTTTTTGGAAGTCAGCCAGATCCCCTAAATGACTTCGGAGGTAACGAATATCCTCTTTCTGTTGGTCATTAAAGTTAGGTGCTTGATTGACTTGTTCATCAGCAAAATAGCGATTGATCCACGCATAAATACTCGAAAGACGATGCGCCCCATCGATAATATAAATATTGTTTTTAATATCTTTCCAATACAAGATACACAAATTGATATTCTGATCTTCTGTGCAATCCTCAATAAAGTTCGCAATTTCTTGCACACTCCAATATTCAGTAGAGCGCTGATTATCGGCTTTGAATAAACATTTAAGGATTTCGTGCCGGGCAAAATCAGTCAGTGTGACCTCAAAATTGTCTCGTTGCTTTGAAGGAGACATTTCTTCTAGTGACATGACTTTACGCTGAATAATATTCGTTAGTAATCGTGTTGGACCCATTTTTATTTACAACCCCTCAATTTTCATAAACAGTTTCAACAAAAAATGATTAAATTCAGTCATAAAAAGCAAGTGAACAAACTAATGTGGTTCCGTTAATTAGACCACTCAATTCAGTTTTATAAGTGATAAATCCGCTCTAAATATTTAAATTATGCTGCCATTACTTTTAGTAAATGTTGATCATAAAATTCATTTGGTGTTGCCTTATTCAAACTTGAATGAGGACGTATCGTGTTTTGACATCCTCACCCCCTTAAAAAAGGGTGATTCCTACAGCTAGACGCTTATGCCCAAGCGCAAGAATGTTTAGAGCTGAGTTTATATCTCGATCCCTATCTAAACACATAGATACAAATAACACTTGGAATCCTTTCATAACAAAGGATTCCACTTTGTTTACATACTTACTATGTAGAATCATGAAGCTTTCCATATAGCATCTCGATTGTCTTTTTTTGCTCTAAATTATCAATTTCTAATTCCTTAACCCTTGCTTTTAAAGTAGCAATCAATGCGTCCTTTGATGATTCGGAAGTGTTTTTCAATGTGCTTGTATTTGCACATTTACTCTTACTCTCAACCCTATGCTTCTTAATTTGATTAGCAATAGATTCCTCTCTATAAAGCCAAGCTGTCGATACGTTTGCTTTTTCTGCTACAGTTTTGAAATTAATAGTGGCTTTTTCCTTTAGCATTTGTTTTATTGCTAACTCTGTGCGCTTAATAGCTTCATTCTTCTTCTTTAAGGCATTTTCCTTTAAACCTTGAGTGTTTCTATCATGGCTCATATTAATTACTCTCTAAGGGTGCAATAATTTTCACTAAAGATTCTTTGATATTTTCATTCATTTCCAGTTGGCGAACCCAACCGTTCTTTTTACACGTTTCAATAATCACTTCGGTTCTTTGTAGTTGCTCTTTGTGTTGAGGTAAAAAGGTGTGATCTGTTCTAAAGTTTGAGCATGTCAGACAGGCATTAGCATGTGGGCAACCGCCCTGAACAACGGGTAGTGAGCAAAGTCCATTTGGTAAAGTTTGCATTGCTATGTTTTTTTTAAGCCATTGAGCATCAATATTATTTGCATCTGTTCCCATTGTTAAATCATTAATAATATCTTGATCATTAAACTTTTTACCGTTTATATCAATCATTGTGCTGTTAAATTTCTTGAACTCTTTTTTTAATGTTTCATCTAAAATATGAGCATAGGTGCTAGTCATCACAGGGGTTTCATGACCTAAATATTTTTGGACAATATGTTGCGGAACTCCATTGTTAATCATTCGAGTTGCTACGGTGTGCCTAAATTGATGAAACCCAAAACGAATAACCTTTCCACTCGCATCATTTATATTATTTTCAACTGCAAGTGCGTTTAGATTTTTAATTAGAGTTCCTTTGCTCCATGCTTTTCCTGCTCTTGGATAAGGAATGCCATTTTCCTGAAATTTGGGGGTTGTAAATAGTAAAACAGGAGCTTGACCAAACTCTGTAATCATAGCTTTTTGTTGTTCCCTGATTACGGAAACTAACTCTGCTGAAATTGGAACGATATGATCTTTTTTCATTTTAAATTGATAATATTTAAGAAAGTAATCCCCATTTTCATCAGGAGAAATACAATTAAACATTAAACTACAGCACTCACTAATTCTCATCCCAACCTCTTGTAGTACAAGAAAAAACCTCGTCACATCAGGATTTAATTTATCAATATGCTGATTTAATTGACTCATTACATTTTCGGGAATGAATTTTGGTATTGATTTAGGCAGGCTTGGATAATCCGTATCCCTAATTAGTTTAGTTGCCCCAAATTTAATAAAATTTGTATCCTCACACCATTCAAAATACTGTCTTAAAGATGCTAATCTTCTTTTAATCGTTGAAGATTTTAATTCAGATTTAGACCATTCAAAAAAGACTTTTTGCATTTCTGATCTAGTAACTTCATGCGCTTCGCATTCAGGGTTTATAGAGTAAAGTGCTCTGCTGAAAAATGTAATAGCATCAATATTTGTCTTTAATGTGCTTTTTGATCTAGTTGAAAATACAGCCTTAATAAATGCCTTAGCCGAACTTATTAACCAATCAAAGTGAATGTTGCTAAAGTTCAGTTTATGTGTTTCTGTATCTCCTTTAGATACAGCATCAAAATCACTTTTAACCAACCAAACATCTTCGGTTTTTATAGTAATTTTTTTCAGACACTCTTGATAAATATCAGGATGATTCTTTTTAATAACACCTTCACCAATTCCTGATTCGTTCATTAATTTTCTTACACTGATATATCCACCATTAGGAATAGGTGGTGTATTCTTTGGATTTCCATTTTTAAGTCTTTCTAAGGCTTCCAAAAGTATCAAGCGATCTTGGGTGTGCCTTGAAGTTTTTTGCTTTTCAATTTCAATCAATATCTGATTATGAGCGTCTGGATAACTTTTCCTAACCATCATGTCAAAGGTTTCAGAAAACCCTGCTTCCCTACAGACTTTTTTTACAGTAATTACCTCATTTTTAGACAACAATATGGTTAAAGCTTTTAATAGCTTATCGTGCTTTTCTTTATTACCATACCTAGCATATTCACCTTGAAGCTCATTTATTTTGTTAAGAATGTCAGGGAAATATGCATACAAGTACGAATCAGAAACATCTGCTTCTTTAGCTACAGATGCTACAGTTACTTTAGCGTTTTTATTAACATTCCTTGTTTCTCCTGTTTTAAAACGCTCTATTGCCTCCATACAGCGTTTTCTAACAAGACTAGCATGAATGGTTATGCTTTCATTCTTTGAGTCTTTTAATGAGCTGACATAAAGCATCACATCCCTAAAATCCCTATGTAACTCAGTAGGTGAAACTCTCGCTTCTTTGGCAATATTTTTGAATATTAATTTTCCTTTCTTACTAATAACAATAGGATTCCCATTAATTATTCTATCAATGGCTTCTATTGCTTGCTGTTTTACGTTTATAGATTTAGTTGTAGACCT
>NZ_LQXQ01000107.1 GCF_003268395.1 Acinetobacter sp. CFCC 10889
ACCTTTCTCATCAGTAGGCTTAACATCTGACACGCCTAAGTTGGTAGGCACTGGTTGTTCTTGAGGCTCAACTACCTTTTCAGCCTTTTGACCCAAAACATAGCTTTCTATTGCTTGAGCTTTTTCGATATTGCCTTCTGCGATGTGCAGGGCTTGTAGACGTAAATTTTGAAGTTCCATTTTTATCTCGGAGAGTGGTTGGTGAGATAAAATATACCTGTTAGGTAAATATAAGTAAATACCTGTGAGGTAAAATATTTAAAATTATTTTTACTTATTTGGTAAATTGTTATTTAATAAACAAAAGAAAATCCAACCAGTAAAGGTGACAAGAATGAGCATGCAGCTTTCGAATGAAATATTTGAATGGCGTAAACAACTAGTAGAAAAACTATTGCTGAATGGCGTGAAGCCTGAGGATATAGAGAAGCAGGTGAGTACCGCACAAAAACTTATTTTTGGGAATTATATTGGCACGATCGAGATTGAATGCCCACTTAAGTATATAGATGAACTAAAAACCACTCTTTTGGAATTTTCACAAAAGAGTGGTTGCCTTGTGATTTCTAAGGCCAATCGCTAGATGAAAGAGGTCCAGCAGCAACTGGTTTTTGATACACACGCCCCTCATCACATGCTTCTTCAATTTCTGTATGTGATTCCTTATAGGCTTGAACCCAATCAGATGCAGTAGTTTCTTTATTGGCGAGTTTTGATTTAGTAAGCTCCAACGCTAGAGCTTCTATAATTTCAGGTTTCATATTTTCTCCGATATTTATGAATGTTTTGAGAACAATGTTGGTGCAGAGTCTCAGCTTCATAATATCAGGGAAAGTATGGATTTTTAAAAAGAAAACCCACACAGGGTGGGTTAGATGGAGAGCTAAAAAGTTTAATTACGTTTAAATTTTTCTTTTAATGCTTGAGTTGAGCTCTCGGCACTTTCTATAATAACTTTTTGTAAATCAGGATTTGCAAAAAACTATTTAATGAATCCTGTAAAGCCAAGACAACATTCATGGGTAATACAATTGTTGCATTATTTACCACTTGATTGTTTACCCTAAAACCAAGTACGAGTTTTAGAGCGTTTGTTTCCATTGCAATTTGTAAAATATGATCTGCATATATAGGTTGTATATTTGGATTCAAACTAGTTGTCGCTTCGACTTTTTCTTGAATGCTTTTTTCTTTACTCATGATGTACAATCTCTAGGCTTTGATTTAAGTAGGTGATATTGATCGCGGGATCTCTAGATGTGATCTTGGGTGTCATTGATGGAATAGCGCTTACTTGAGAGAGGACGCTGGGTGAAGATATGCTTATATATAGATCCTTTTCCCTTCCCGCTAAAACAGCATCAACCACCTGACTACCCGTTTCCATTTGAAAGACCATTTCAATTTCACTTGTGTTTTGCTGTGATGAGATAATTACATTGTTATCTCTATCTATTTGCCATGGTTGTTTGGGTTTGTTGTAATTTTCATTATGAAATATTACATCAAAGTCATATCCAAGTTTTTGGGTAATGGTTGTGATTGTTTTCAAGGTAAGATTTACATCACCAGATAGAACTCTTGTTACACGTCCTTTTGACCAACCCAACTCTTGAGCTAACTCAGCGCGTGAGATTTTTTTATGACGAAGTAGACCTGTGAGTTGAGATGCAACCTGTTCCATCTTAACAATAGACATATCAACATGATATTCATCATTAATTAATGATACTTTACTCATAATAACCTCACTAAAAAATCATTTGATTCCGTAGGATACTTAAAAATTGCTTTAACACGCTCATCAATTATCATCTTTTCAGACGTGTCAATTTTATCTTTACGCTTAGGTGCTAATCTAAACAATACCATTGCATCACCTATAAAAACCAAGTACAGGCGAATACTAGCCTTTCTTATACGATATACTTGTTCATCCTTACCCTCAACCTTGGTTGTATGAGCTCGATGCAATTCACTAGAATCATAAAAATCAAATATTTCATTTAAGATAAGACACTGCTCCAACTTTGAGGCTAGTTGAGTAAATAGACGAATAACATCAGCATCATCACGTGAACTACTCAAACTAAATTCAGATCGATCACGATATAAAAAAATATCATTTTTACTACATGACGATGAAAGCATATAAACCTTTATATTCTCAGGTAACAGAATGCCATGAAGATTTTTTGGAAAACCAATTTGATTCCATCTGAAAAAGTAAGGGTCTATCATTCGTGAAAGTTACCTTATAAGTTAACTTTTATCAACTTTCATTGATAAAAACAAACACAAAAAAGAATTTTTATACAAATAGGTAGTATTTATTGTAAAGAATATAAAATATTGCTTTAGTTACTACCTATTTAAAATAAGAATCTCAAAGCTCTACGTCGGGTTCCAAGCTTTAAATTCACACCCCAGAATACTTCTCTAAAAACTCATCCACCCATCCCTGAGCCACTTCAAGATTGGTAATATCAGCCAGTTTTAGATTCGTTCCTTCCGCCTCGTTAAAACCCTCAATAATAGCTTCAAAGATATTCGCTTCGTTAATGACCTCATGCGCCATTTCCGAAGCGCTATAGCTTTGTTTGGCTTTTCTGAGAGAGGCTATTTGTTTTTCAATTCCCTCGTCAATTTTCGCCAATGCCAGCTTAAACTCTTGACGATTAATAGTTAACGCGGTTTTAGATTTATTGAGTGTTGCAATCATGGTGGTTTCCTTTCACTAGTATCTTGTGTACTTACCAACCACCTTCCCAACAAGTCTGCAAGTATAATCAAGCTCAATAATTTGCGGATGCCAATTAGGATTTAGTGGTTGTAGGTAGTAATTCTCATCTTCAGAAATTAGTTTTTTAAAGGTAGCTTCAGTATCCCCCTCACAAGCCATCACAACTAAAGCACCAGTATGCAATTCATCTATCTGATAGGTTGGATTAATGTAGATAAACTCATTAGGTTTAAAGTCGGGCTCCATGGATGTGCCTTTCACAATAAGAGCAAAGCCACTCTCACCCGCTCTCGGATCATAAGGTATCCAGTCAATTGCGCCAGACAGATCGCTAGATAATACATAACTAAAATCACCAGCCTGTACCCATGACAAAACAGGTGTTTGTCGTGGATTTTCACTATGTGTTAAATCGACAGGTGGTTGAAAGTTCATGTGTTGGGGTTTTTTTTGAGCAAAGCTATTTTCAGCTGCAATGGAAAACGATGATTGATCTAAATAACCCCTAGGCTTGTTGAACGCATCTTCAATTTTCTCAGCAGTATCATCACCAATATTCTTTGTGGGATTCTTCCCTAAATATTGACTTAGCAAGCTGTAAGACATATCGATTTTTTCAGCAAACTCTTTGCGTTTAAGCCCTGATTCATCCATTAATTTTTTTGCATTTAAAAATCTAATCTCATGGATCGTTTTTAAGTCAGCCATTCTTCAAAATACCTTTCTAACAGATTACAAAAATACCTGACAGGTAGAAAAAATAAATACCCTGATAGGTTGAATTTAGTTTACCTTGAGGGTATATTTATTATTAATTTACCTTTAAGGTGTACTTGTGATTACTCTTTACGATTTTTGGCGAGGTCTTGATAAGGATCAGCGCATCAAATTTTGCGAAACCGCAAAAATTTCTTATGGATATATGGAATCTCATCTCATTCATGGTCGCAAAAAACCGAGCATGGAAACCGTCCAAAAAATGGTTGATGCAAGCAACAAGCAATTAACACACGAGAGCATTTTTGATTTTTTCTTAAATAAATCATCTGTCGCTTAGGAATTATTATGACCCGCAGAAGACCTAAGAAAGACGCATCCGCAACGATACACATGCCGCAAGCCATAAAAGACCAATTAACAGGTTTGGCAGAGGCACAACGTTCTGGGCAGGGTGCAAGTGAATATATTTTTGAAAATCTCATAATTCCTCATATCGAGCAGTTAAAAGCCGAGACGAAGATTAAACAAAAGATTTTTGGATTAGTAGGGAACGATAAAAACCATGAGCACCGTTCAGATTTATCCGACCGATAAAAACAGCAGACATAAAAAAAGCCCGACGGCTGAAGTCAGGCTTTTAGTAATTCAAACTTTAGGAGGCATGAATATGAAATCAAATATACCAAAACATCCCCGTGCTAACAAGTGCACAGAATTTAAAACAGAGCAGTGCAATCACTGTTTAATTATGGCGAATTCGCCGGAATTAGAATCGACTGAAAGTGATTTCTTGGTTGGTGATGTGGTGGTTTCTGTTGGTAATTTTGTGGAATCTTTGTTTTTTGTAGTTAGTACTGGGGAGGATCTCCTAGTGCAACATGCAAAAACAAAACGAATATACAAAGCTTTAATCAATAGGGTTAGGCATGCCACTGTTGCCGAACTCTACGCCAACCGCCGTTTAACCGAAGCTGAACACGCTTTAGCGGAGGTGTCATGAACTCAGATCAAATCATCCAATCTTGGCATGAACCTGCGTTACATACGCTAGGTTCACTGCTTTCAGTTCGTAAAGCCAATTTACGCAAGATCAACAACGAGTTCATTCAGCCACGCATTGTTCGTCAATTGGAAATGCGTGGATTAGTGAAGTTAA
>NZ_LQXQ01000108.1 GCF_003268395.1 Acinetobacter sp. CFCC 10889
CCCCTAGGATAAATATTGTTTCGTTTATCCCATGCTAATAATTTCTGATAATCTACTGAAGATATATGATTTTCAATCCACTCAAAGATTTCATTGGAATTAGGAATCTCAACAGTTGGATATGAATTTAAGCGAATAAAATATGCAACTGGTGCTAAAATTGATACTTTCTCTACCCTGTTTAATATTTTAGAAAGATGTTTTTCTATTATTGTTTGCTGCGACGCTAACCATACAACTTGATGACGTTTTATTCCTCCCCTTTGATCAGTGAGTCCACAAAGTTCACCATTAGTTGAGGGGGGTTCCAAAACAACAAGCTGCTGGTTATTAAAATTTAATTGTAATCGCCAATAAGAAGCTATTTCCCTATAAAACTCCTCGTTTCTTTTTTTTATATTAGAGGAAGGTAATACAAGCTCCAATATCTTTGATAACCTCTTCAATGCATCATTTACTACACTTTCAGGAGAGTTTGCAGCTGGATGCTCCCCAAACCCATACAAACATAAAGATTGTGGCATCGCATGAGGCCATAAAAGCCAAGGTGAAGGGCTTATTTGTAGACGCAAACCGACTGTCGGAAAGCCTTCACAAAAACTAATCCTAAGTACTCGTGAAACACCTAAGTAGTCCTCAGGTAAAGGAAACTCATAAGCCACAACTTCCTTGTCCTTTGGATCTACTACTCTCAGCCAAGATGAAGCATCTTGGCCTAAATATTGGTGTAAAAAGTCTACACCTTGTTGTATTTTTGGAGTGATTTTTTTCATATTAACCAAGACGACCCACTGGTTCTGTTGATGTATGTACAGAAGCAGCTGTTGATGACGTCCCAGCTAAGGCACCTAATGAAATTGTATTGAGAGATACATTTGAATTTCTCCCTGGTAATGTCCATGATCTATCTGGAACATTTCTAATTAGCTCTTGAATAAACGTTCTTGGGATGCCAAAGCTTTCAATAAGTCTATCTTCGAAGTTCTTTTGACTTTCTAGATCATAAAGCCCTATCCTCATACTTTCTAAAGCTTGTGAATGCCACTCAAAAAATGCTTCTCGATATGATTCGCCCTCACCATTTGGACGATTCCATTTCTCGGCAAAGTTTTCGCCTTTATCCATAGGGTTAAGAACCGCAAAACCATCCTCAGTTTGAGTTATAAACTGCGGCATGTATGCAATGATTTTTATAATTGCTTCAATTGGCCTTAGAGCCTGAGCCTGGGATTCTTTATAAACCTTCTCATATGCTTTGGCTGCTAGAGTTGTTATCACTGCAGAAATCGGTCGATACTCAGGACTTTCTGAATTTAATGCCCACTGATCGCGATGTCTTTTTATTAATTTAATAGTTGCTCTTAATGGATTATGTTCAGTGTAGTCTTCATACAAAGGCAATGGATCTTGAGTTGCACTATCCATTAGAACTTTATTATCAGCCATTTTTCGAATGATTTGGATTTCAAGCTTGGCTAAATTTTCTAACCACAGTGAATAATCACGAGGTGTACTGCATTTCCAACCAGTCTCTCTATCTGGGACCTCTAAATTTCCGTAACCAGCTGATTGACCATTACCTCGTGCATTTCGTGCTGGTGTAACATCTATGTGGAAACCTGGATTTTCATCTGCATAGACAATTCTAATGCCTCTACGCAAAGGTTTAATGGGAGCACTAGTTCTAGTCCCTTCTTCGAAACGTCTTGTTAGTGCATCTAATACTTCTTTTGAATCTACATTTTGTGCGTTAGGAAGTAAGACAATAGCATCAGCATCAACATTGGCCATATCCCCTTCTGCTTCAGGAGCTGGCTTTATTGTTGTCTTTAATCCAATCGAACCTTGTACAAAAATATGAGCATCTTTTAATATTTCATCTTCAGCTACATTTAAAATCGCTTGTAGCTTACTATATCTATCTGTTATTAGATCATATTGAGCAGGAGTTAATGAAATTTTTTGAACAATATTCATTAAAACCACTTCCCAACTATCTATTTGTGTTGGATGCTGCGCTTGTGCTACCAAATTCATAATTCACCCCCTTCTATTTACTTCTTCTAAAATTAAATTAAATAACTCTGCTTGAAATATCGCATCCTGCAAAGCGTGATGATTACCAGTAAATTTCGGCTTTAACTTTTCAACTATTTTACTTGATTTAGTTTCTGACCAATCACCACCAAAACAGCCAAAATACATAGATTTAATATCTACTGAGGTATAGCCAAATGGATTATTTCCTAGATATTTATGGAAGTAATAGTTTATAAATGACCAATCAAATCCAACGTTAAAACCAACAAATATAGGTATTTCGTTGGCTGTAACATTTTGATCAATCCACTTACAACACTCAGCCATAGCCACATTTGCCAATAATCCTGTACTTAATAGAATATCTAAGTTAAACCCTGTCACTGATAATGCTTCAGGGTCATACTTGTTTGAGATTGGCTTTAACTCACAGTAGAAATTAACAGTTGGTTTATCAACCAAACACATACCAATTGACAATAGATCATAATCACCTGGTATAGGACCTGATGTTTCTACATCCACTGAGATGAAAACTTCTTTTTTCTTAATAGTCATATTCTAGTTCAAGGCATACTTATTGAGTAAAATTTAGGAAATATCTATTTCCTGATCTGTTCCAACTAAACTAACTTTTTTTGCACCAATTTGGATAGTAGGTTCAAATGGTCCTTTGTTGCCAGTACCAGGTTTACGTTCATATAAGATAAAATCAGCATGATGGCGAGCCTGCATTTTTTGACCTAAGCGTACACATGCAGTCGTTGGTGCAACCATAATTAAGTGAACTTTCTGAAGTCTCCATTCATCTTGAATCTTTTTATAAGCGCTATCAATCGCTTCACCTAAATGCTCTAAATCTTTCGGGTGACTGATAGCATTAAAAGAACACTCATCAAGTGTTATTTCTATGGTTGGTAGAGTATATCCATTATTAAATAAATACTCAGGCAACTCAGATTCAGGGATTTTAGCAGTTATATTCACCAATAAAAGAGCTGCACTTTCTCCAACAAGGTTGTCTTTATGTGTTGTGACTCTAAACTTATTACCTTGTGGCTCAACTACTTCAGGCCATGCCCATTGTTTGCCTTTACCAAAAACTTTTTGTCTATGAAACTGAAATAACACAATACTTGAAGCATCACCTATAATTCTCCCACTCAAAATTAAAACCGACATTCCGTGTAATGGAAAGATTGCTAGTATCTTTGGTCTATAGTCATTTGCAGCCTTGTGCAAAATCTTTTTTAAAATAGGAAAATCTTCTGATTTAAATAATTCAAATATATTCACCCAATAATTTGGGTTATTAGATGCACTAAAATAATCTGGATTCTTTAAAATTCGGTGCGGTTGAGAAAAGCTTTTCATTTCTTGTCGCCACATAGCCTCCTCAGCATCTTGACTATTAAAAATAAAAGCTTGCCCCTCGATTTTTCCACCAATAACTATCATTTCCGCTTCTGGAAATTTCAAACAATCTAATAATCGCTTTACTTCGTTTACACTTTTTTCCCTCATATTTCTTAGAATTTCAACACTGTAGTTATGAGGCTCAATTTTATCTATTAAACGATGACACTTATCGCATAGAAGCATGATATTGGTTGGTTCATCCGCAAGTTTTTCAGAATCACTATTACCCCTTGGTCCATCCTCAGAAGATGCAACAATATGAGCATAATAGCTATAGTTTCCACTCATACCAGAAGTTAAATGTTCTCTTAAATCAACTCCACAACCTGAGAGTTGACATCTCCAAGCTGCATCATACATAACTTTATTTTTAGTTTGAGTTTTTACTTCTCCCAGTCTACCTGAAGTCAAATTGATAGAAATCTTTATCCATTCATCAAGTTTCTTTAAAGTAGATAAAGCTTGCGCATCTTCAAACTTAGGCTTCTCCAATGTCAGATCTTTAGAAGCAGACTCAAGTATTAGTACTCTTTTAGCCTTTATTAGTAATTTTAGATAATCACGAGTTTCTCTTCCTAACTCGCCATACCCCAACTCTATCCAATCATTATTTTCGTTATTTACATAAATTTTGGTATAAAACTTATTCACAAAAAGTAGAACCTTCAAGGATGTGTTAGATACCTTATCTTTTAAAGCAACTGCAAATTCAACATCATCAAATGGGTGTGACATTATGTCTTTATCTCATTTTACTTATATTTTAATATTTTAACTTTAATATAGCATACTAAGAAGTGAGTCCAACTTTAAAAACGACAAGTTTTGTCGTGTAAACAACTACCTTTAAATATATAAGTGTTCAGAAAATTATAAGAACAAT
>NZ_LQXQ01000109.1 GCF_003268395.1 Acinetobacter sp. CFCC 10889
CTTGAGATTTCCCTATAAGCATCAATACTTTACTCAAAGCCGTTCTAGGATTCAGCGCACTGGAACGGCTTTTTCATGATTATTCACGTTCCACGCTTACTATTTAATCATTGTTCCACGGTTTTGATTAGATATTTTAATCATTCCAGTAAGAGCCGAGCGAGTGTCTACGAGCGACCACCTGGCATTAAAATTTCGACCCTGCCTTTTCCCTGATTACAAGCTCACTTTTGCTTCGTAACGAAAGATACAGAGCATCCCGAATGGGTGCGAACTATGTTAGTGAAATTCTAGACGAGCGAAGCGAGCATAAAGACTACTGAGCGAAGCGAAGGCATAGTTTCTTTTTTTTATTAAATCCTCAATTCATATTTGAAAAAACAGCCCCTCAACCGAGCGAAAGCGAGGTTAAAACGTCCGAGCTTTAGCGAGGGCATAGGGCTGTTTTCATGCCTATTTATGCTTTTAATATATTTTAAAGTTTTTAAATGCTTTTACGTCTGCTAAAAGCCTTTCTACTTAAGGGTTTTAGCCTCCATAAAGGGACATTTAGTCGGTTATAAAGGGACATTTAGTCGGTTATAAAGGGACATTTAGTCGGTTATAAAGGGACATTTGCTCTCTATAAAGGGACATCGTAGTTATTGACCCTTTAGTGACTTCAATTTACACTGTCCGCATTATAAGTAACAATATAATCTGATTATGAAAAATGAGCTTGTTGTGAAGGATAATGCGTTAATTAATGCTAGTTATAACTTAGAAGTAACTGAACAGCGTTTAATACTTTTAGCAATTCTTAATGCAAGAGAAACAGGTAACGGTATTACAGCCGATAGTAAATTAGAAATACATGCAAAGGACTATGCTAGTCGTTTTGATATAAGCAATGATGGAGCTTATAAGGCATTAAAAAATGCTGTCTTAAACTTATTTGATCGACAGTTTTCCTTTAAAGAACAAGATAAAAAAGGGAATGTAGGTACGGTAAAATCAAGATGGGTAAGCCGTATTAAATATGTTGATGATTCAGCCACGTTAGAAATTACGTTTGCACCTGACGTTGTCCCACTAATTACCAGACTTGAGCAGCATTTCACTAGCTATCAACTTAAACAGGTCAGCCAA
This sequence comes from Acinetobacter sp. CFCC 10889, assembly GCF_003268395.1. GTDB lineage: Bacteria > Pseudomonadota > Gammaproteobacteria > Pseudomonadales > Moraxellaceae > Acinetobacter. The sequence goes on from NZ_LQXQ01000109.1 coordinate 1,129, forward strand.
CTTACCAGTAAATACGCAATCCGCTTATATGAGCTTTTAATCGCATGGCGTGAAGTTGGAAAAACTCCAAAAATTGAATTAGAAGATTTTAGAAGTAAAATTGGTGTTGAAGACACTGAATACACAGCCATGAATGATTTTAAAAAGCGTGTATTAGAGCCAGCGATTAAGCAAATTAATAAATATACAGACATTACTGTAACGTATGAGCAGTATAAAAAAGGGCGATTAATTTCAGCATTTTCATTCAGCTTTAAGCAAAAGCACCAACCAAGAATTGAAAAGACTATTGACCTTAAAAGAGATCCGAATACACCTGATTTCTTTATCCCAATGACAGATGCTCAACGCCACTTGTTCGCTAATAAAATGTCTAGATTGCCTGAATTGAGTGAGTATTCACAGGGAACTGAAAGTTATGAAGAATTTGCCGTTCGTATTGCTAATATGCTTTTAGAACCTCCAAAATTTAGAAAATTTTATCCATTATTGGAACAACTCGGATTCAAATAAATAAAAAAGAAGGCGCTAATTAGCGCCTTCTTTTTTATTTAATATGTTTTCTTATAAAAGTAACTTGTTGAATTATTTCTGTCCAAGCGCCTGATTTAGTAGTTAATTCATTTAATGCATCATTTGCATCTTGATATTTTAATCTATCTAACGTTTCAGTTGTCCTATCTGAACTACTTACTATTGAGGCCACTCCAGAACTTGTTAAAAGCATTTGATCATATTTATTCTTAATTTCTAGAGGATACACTTTGACTGATGTACTCACTGTAGTTGCACTTTTAGAAATTATTTCCATTTGAGTTATATGAGCGGCCAAATTATTTTTTTGTAAGTTTCTACAAACTTCATTGAAATTAGGAAAATTCCAACCATTATTTTTTTTTACCAAAGCACTGAGATCATGGTTATAAAAAACGTAAAGAGTGCAATTAGCATGAACCGTAGAAGACAACAATAAAAGAAGCAAAGCAATAAGCTTTTTCATAAAAAATCCTAGTTAATCTTTATTGATTTCAGGTAGTTTAAATAATTTTCTATCTCTATTTTCGGTTAAATACCCATTAAGTTCAGCTAAAATTTTTTCATTATTAGCTTCATTTTCTTTCATCTTCTTAATTAAATAAGAGCCAAGCAAAATTTTGCGTCGAGTATCATCCTTTCTTTCCTGCTCTTTTTGCTTTGACTTTTCTCTAGCTTCGATAGCCTGTTTGCGGGCCTTTAGCTGTTTCAGCTTCTCTAACTGGGCTTCGATTTTCTTTTCGAGAGTTTCAGCAGCTCTTGTCATGATTCAGATTTCGGAAGATAGAAAAACACTCAAGCATAAGGCCCTATGAATTGGAATTCAAGCGGGCTATATGCTATCGTGTTTTTCATGAAATGCGCACTTACGACTTGAACAAAGTTCAAGTCAAAGTTGCGCAAGGGGACACCCCTTAACCCCAAAAAACTGCTACGCAATTTTTTAAAAGCAAAAGCACCCCAAGGCGACTGCATGGCAATTTATCATTGTTCCACTAAAACGGTGAACCGAAGTTCGGGGCGAACTGCGGTTGCATCATCTGCATATCGTGCAGGGGAAAAACTAGAAGATGAACGCACAGGACTGACCCATGACTTTACGAGAAAAGACGGTGTCGCCCATTCTGAAATTCTGTCTAATTTAGATATTGAAATTGACCGTGGTGAACTTTGGAACTTGGCAGAAAAAACCGAAAACCGTAAAGATGCCCGAACCGCTAGAGAATGGGTCATTGCCCTACCTGATGAATTAGACGCTGATCAACGTAAGGACTTGGCAAAAGACTTTGCCAGGTCCTTAGTTGATCGCTATGGAGTGATCGCAGATTTAGCCATCCATGAACCCAGCAAAGGCGGTAATGATAAGAATCATCACGCCCATATCATGCTTACCACCCGAAAAGCCGAATTGGACACGGACAATAAACTCACCCTGACCACCAAAACCGATATTGAACTCAGCAACGCCAAACGAAAAAGCCTTGGTATGGGTACAACCCAAGACGAAATTAAACAGATTCGGGAAACGTGGGCAAATTTAGCCAATCACGCATTAGAACGAGCAGGCTACCGAGAAAAAATAGATCACCGCAGCTATGCCGATCAGAATAACGGACTACAAGCCACCATCCATGAAGGCACTAAAGTCACCCAATTACGCAGACAAGGCATAGACACTGAAATCAGCCGTTTTAATGACAATGTGAAACAGCAGAACGCCCAACAGCTTGACCAACAGAAACAGCAGAAAGAGAGCGTTTTACAGCGTGGTTTAAACCGTGTCGATCAAGGTTTTGATCAATGGCAGAAGAACCAAGAAACCAAACGTCTAGAACTGGAACGCCAAGCGGAAATGAAACGACAGCAAGAATTAGATAAACAACGAGCCGAGCAAGCACTCCGCAAGGCATATCAAAAACTAAGTAGAGGCGGAATGTCATTATGAGTAATCAAAATGATTTAGATGACCAGTTATATATTTTATTGGCATCCATGAAGGAATATCGAGAAGCCATAGCAGACGATAAGAAGCGATTAGAGCAGTTTTACAACCAAGTCGCTAGTGGAGTGCTAGACAAGGCTGAAAAATCGCTAGAAAACACAAATAAGAAGCATACAGGTGCATTAAACAACAGTATTCAGGCATTAAACGAAGCTACAAACAGGCTCAACTTAAAACTTATCTTTATTTTTGCCAGCACGTTTGTTGCTGTGATGATGGTGTTCATTTTGGCTATCTTTTTATACATACCAAGCAAAGACGAAATTGATGAACGTAGAGCAGATATGGCTGTACTAAAAAAATATCCGCTACAAATTCGAGAAAGTGATGGTGAAACATTGGTGAGAATAATGAGGAAAAATTGCTACTCGTTTGAACCGAGTAGTGTCAAAGAAAAAACGTATGACTGGTGTCAGATCGACCCTAAAAAATACTAGTTGATCGGTACTTTGCTTGGTTTTTCTCATTACAAATCAAATTACAGCAAGCGCAAAGTTGCCCGACTTTGAAACATGGCTTTAGCCATCTTTCAAAGCATCGAGCTGAAATTTCGCATAAGAGA
>NZ_LQXQ01000110.1 GCF_003268395.1 Acinetobacter sp. CFCC 10889
ATCCTATTAGATGGTTGTTATTAGAACTCCCAAATACTGAGCCACCCATTATTCAAGCTATAACTCTTAAACACAAAGGTATCAAAAGTGATAGCTATCAAGTTTATGGTAAGCGTGCTGGGCGTCGATTACGTGAGCAACAGAATAACAATGTAAGATTGTCGAGTTTGGAACATAGTCCAGTACATTTGTTGGCAAATAATGTAATTCATTCAAGAAATATAGAATTAGCTAATAATGATATAGCTGGTAAAAAAGTTGCAGTGATAGGTGCAGGTTCTTTAGGTGGTTCAGTTGTTATGCATCTAGTGAGGGCAGGTGTTACGGACATCACCATTGTTGATCCTGATAGATTTGAAAGTGCAAATCTAGGAAGACATATTTTAGGGGTAGATGATTTAGGTAAATATAAAACCCAAGCATTAAAAGAGCGAATCCAAAAAGATATGTCTCATATCACTATTACATCAATTCCACAATATATTCAGTATGAATGTATTAAGAATATTGGCTTGCTTGATGAAATGGATGTGGTGGTAATTACAACTGCTGATTGGAATTCAGAAGAGTTTATGTGGTTATTGCATCAAGTTAGGCAACCTAAGTGGGCTTTAATCCAAGCTTGGGCTGAGCCTCATGCAATTATAGGGCATGTGCTAATAACTAGACCAAATAGTATTGCAGATGGACGCTACTTGTTCGATGAGCATGGAAGCTTTTTAAACCGACATTCAGAATGGAAGGATAATGGGGTCAGCCCACTTCCTGGTTGTGGAGAAGCCTTTATACCTGGTGGTCCTATTGGAATTAATACAATAGCGACAATAACAGCTCAATCTGTATTTGATGTACTTACTGGAAAAGTAGAATCTGAGGCATGGGTTACTAGTATAGGTGATATTGAAAAGATACGTGAATTCAAAGGTACATACGTTGGACCAGATATACCTGACGGTTGCAAGCAAATTGTCATTTCCAGAGAGTGGCCAAGAGTGTAGTGTACTAATGAGCTATGATCTAGCCTGGGAATGGCGATGGAAGATGCTTAATGTTGAATTGAAAGTGTCCACAAAAGTAAGAGACATATTCTTTGCTCATCAACAAAAATTAAAAGAAGATGAGAAAGGTGGGCAATTATTTATTGATACAAGTATGTCGGATGGTTTATGGCTTGCAGTAGCTACACCTCCACATAATGCTGATCGATCTGGTCCAACATGGTTGGAACTAGATGCCAATAGGTGTAAGCAAGAAGCTATTGAGTATCAAAATCAAGGGTTGGTTTTAGTAGGATACTGGCATACACATGCTGAGTTAACCCCTAATTTGTCCTCACAAGATATAAAAAGCTTTCGTGAATTTTCACGAAATAATATTAGTTCATTACCAAACCCTTTAGCTGTAATTGTTGGTAATGGTAGTAATAGCGATACAATTAGAGCTTGGTCCTTTCAAGAAAATGGGATGATATTGGCTTCTTTAAAATAGAGCAATATCCGATCGAGTTTGAACTAATATAGTTAATGATAAGAAGCATAACCTTCAGTTCAATTTCTGTTTTCACAGAGATGACCTTATACATGAGATATACAATTGGTTATATTGATTGAATTAAAATTTATTTATTTTAAATACTTATTTTTGATTTAGGCTGACGCCATCAAAAATTAATTGAAATTTTTTTTTTAAACTAATTTAAGTCTTAAATATAGGAACTAAAGATTACAGTAGTAATCTTTAGTTCCTAACATTTTACTCGGGTAAAAATAGGTTAAACATTTTTATTGTCATCAACCTATATAAGAAACCAGTTTTGATTTCAACTTCCACCACTTTTAACTTCGGTTATTTATGGGAGGATTACCAGTAGGTTTGATTTCGCCCTTGCTTGCCTTTTGATGGAGCGTAGCAGGATCAAACCAAATGGCAATATTTCCGCGACTCATGAGTGCTCGATTATATGCGGGCCAATTGGTTGTGCGGTAGATTTTGTGTGTAGGCTTCTTCATTTGAAAATTATATCGCTGAAAAAGCCTTTACAGATAGGTTTGTGCAACAAAGCCTCTGATAATTAATAAAGCGCCATTTGGCGCTTTATTCATCCTGGCCCTTCAATATTGCAAAATGCGATAATTGGTTTATACTTGATTTATAGCAAAATGCGATAAAATGTTATGCATGTGATCACCCACGCTAGAATTATAGAAGCAATACAAAAGTGGCCACAGGCTGAAACGGCATTAGATGGTTGGTATCGAACCATAAAGGCAAACGATCCGAAAGATTTTGCTGAGATGAAACAGCTCTTTCCAGCTGTCGATAAAGTTGGAAAGTTCCATGTATTCGATATTGGCGGGAACAAGATCCGACTTATTGCCGTCGTGATGTATCAGGCAAAACGTGTGTATATTCGTCATGTCTTGTCCCATAAAGAATATGACAAAGGTCATTGGAAGGAAGGTTAGTATGAACGCGATGATTAAACAGGCCGTAGACCACTGGCACTACGTTGCACCATTGCTCAGCAAGCCAGAAAATGAAGACGACTTTCATACACTTGTTGAAGCTTTAGATGAACTTTTAGATACCGTTGGTGATGATGAGTCTAATCCTTTAATGGGGCTTATTCATCAGCTTGGTGATTTGGTTTCTGATTATGAAAATGAGCATCTTCCTATGCCTAAAGGGGATGGTCGTGCTGCTTTGGCTTTTTTGATGGAGCAACATGGTTTAGGTCAGTCTGACTTAGCAGAAGTTGCAACCCAATCTGTGATTTCTGAGATTTTAAGTGGTAAACGCCAACTGAATATTCGTCATATTAAGGCATTGTCTGAGCGGTTTAATGTATCGGCAGATACGTTTTTCTAAAAGATAGGGCACCGTGAGCCGCTCTATTAGTAATCAATTTGAATTTCTTGTTAGTCTTGATATTTCAATTTGGCTTTGTTGCACAAACTGAACCGTACCGGGTTTGTCGGAGACTTTTTTATTTAAGTTAGGCCACCTGACCTAACGGGTTAATCTTATCATAGTACATTGCTTCAAACTCAAAAGGCGATACATAACCCAGTGCACTGTGTACACGCTTTTTATTGAACCAATCTACCCAGTTTAGTGTCGCAAGTTGTACATCCGCTAAACCTTGCCAATCTGCTTGTAAATATTCAATCACCTCTGTTTTGTATAAGCCATTCACCGTTTCAGCCAGAGCATTATCGTATGAATCACCAGTTGTACCAACTGATGCTCGTAAATTTGCAGCTTCTAAACGATGATGTGTGCTGATAAAAACGGAGACTTTAACTTGGTAAAATAAACGTACTCATCAGAAGTTTACCATGAGAAAAAAACTGATAAGCGTATAATAAATAAAACACCATCAAGATAGATATGTGATTCAAGAAGAAAATGATAAGTAAAAATAAGTTACAAAGATCAGAGGAGTTTATTATCTTCGAAGAAGATGTAGTACGCTACGTAAGAGAATTTCCTTTTTGGATTCGGCTTTTTCTGCTGCCCTGGTCTCTGTTTTGTATTCCTTTCGTCTTGTACTATTTAGGCTTAGCACAATCGACAGATTGGACAAATACTCCAATTTTCGGAGTCATTTCTGCAACTTTCGGATTTTTGATCCTTCCTCTTGTTTTTTCAACTATGATTTTGTGGTTTGCAATTTTAGGTGATTCAATTGATTTGACGTTAAATTCCATATCTAGAGAAATCATTCTTCAAAGAAAGTCTCCTTTTAGAAGCAGGCTAACACATTACCCCCTTTCAAATTTACAAGTATATAAAGTTGAACTGGAATCAGACTACCCTGTTTACGATGCTGCAATAGTTACACTAAGAATGCCTGATGGTGTCAAAGTCAGTATCAGTGCTTTCTCTCGCGATGAAGAAGCGAAATACTATATTCAGAGAGTGCGCAAACTCATCGCGATAGCATCAGAATCACCATAAAATCAGACACAGTATTTTTAATGCGCTGTGTAGACTTATTTTACTTTTGTCACTTTACCTTACAATGAACAAGCCATTTGGGATTATG
>NZ_LQXQ01000111.1 GCF_003268395.1 Acinetobacter sp. CFCC 10889
GTTATACGAATTCCCAAGGCATGGCTTTTAGTCATGCTTTTTTTATCAAAAGACTATACCTGAATGATAGCGAGCCAAATCGCATACAATATCTATCATTAGACTTAATGCAATAATTAAATGATAGTATTATCATTAATCTAATAGAATTAAGATTAAATGATAGAAATGAATACACGTATTTATCTACGAGCTTCAACTAAAGATCAAGATGCAGAAAGGGCTTTGCAGATTCTTCAGGATCTAAACCAAAACTTGAATTTGGGTGAAACCATTGTGTACGTGGAAAACTATAGTGGTACGAAGTTAGACCGACCTGAATTGAATAAGCTACTGTCAGAAGCAAATCAAGGTGACACATTGTTAGTTGAAAGTATTGACCGCTTATCACGCCTAACCCAACGAGATTTTCAAGAGCTGAAGCGCAGGATCCAGGAGAAGGGACTTCGTTTAGTCGTAGCAGATCTTCCTACTACCTACCAAATGATTCAAACCAGTGACAGCATTACTCATTCAATCTTGGAACTCATCAACAATATGTTGATTGATCTTCTGGCAACAATGGCCCGCCTAGACAATGAGAAACGTATAGAACGTATTAAGCAGGGCCTGGCACGTTCGGGTTACAAACCAACAGGCAAGAAGGCAAATGAGGCTAAACATAAACGAATAAAAGAATTGCTAGTAGTTGGCAATATGACTAAGGAAGAAATTGCCAAAGCAGTGAATTGTGGAGTTGCAACTGTCTATCGAGTTGCTAAAGTTATCTAAAAGAGGCTTATCTCAACGCGCCCCCAATGGGGCACCGCTGCATTCAGGTTACTTCACATAAGAAATTTTATGTTAAATGATTGTTAGAAATGCCCCTTGATCGAGGCATTTTCTATAAAGAATACTAAAAACTAATTAAAGCCAACCAAGTTTCAAAACAAGGCAGTTCTCAGCAATCATATTTTTAAATTATATAACTCCCAACTGAGCTTTTGCTCCAACGATAAGGCTTTCATTTTGAGTTTCTAAGGCAAATAAACCATACATCAAAGGAGAGGCCGCTGCTCTTTCTAAAGTCTGTTCATATAGTTTATTCCAAACTTTACCCCCTAGTTTTTCATACTCGATGATTAGAGTTTTGAGGCTTTCTTCTCCAAACAAAGTTACATGCCCAGCAAAATCAATCGCTGGGTCATCTATATGGGCTGTTGACCAATCAATAACGCCTGAAACAGCTCCATCCTTTGAAGCTAGTACATGCCCAGCATATAAATCGCCATGTATAAATTGGGTGAAATCTGCCCATAGAACATCATTATCCAACCATTTTCTGTAGCGGGTTTCCAATTGCTCACTTATACCAATTTCAGATTTTACTAACTGCAAATTGTTTGCTATTTCAGGTCTTAAATCTGAAGGTTTCATAATTTTCAAATCATTTTCCCGAACTTCTTTTTCAGGAATACTATGGATTTCAAATAAGGTTTTTGCCAAAGATGTTATGTATTTCGGGCTATCTTTGTCCATATTCCAAATTATTTCATAGGTTTCAGCATCCAAATTTAAAACAGGATTATCTTTAAGTATGGGATAAGCCACTAATTCTGTAGATGAAATTCTCCAATCAGGAACCTCTACAGAAAGATGTTTTTTTACCAATTCTAAAATGCGTTTTTCTTTCTTGATTTGTTCCCTCATGCCATCACGACGAGGAATACGCAGCAACCATTGTTGCCCCTTTGTATCAAGAGCAAAAACGACCTTAAAATCAATGCCCATTTCATTGAAATTCATTTTGTCCGTAAGCAACAAGCCGTGTGCTTCAGCAAGTGATTGAATATCTTGAATTGTCATTTTTAATTTCCTTTAAAGAGTTCAATAATTAATGTTCGGATTAGATTGGCTATCATTAACAATCTCTCTCAAAAGTCTTGATGATTTTGTGGTCTTTGATCTCGTAGATAATGTCAGCAATATTATCGACCAATTGCTTGTCATGAGATACGAAGATAATAGTTCCTGCATAGGACTTCATCATTGTTTCTAATGCGGCAATACTTTTTAGGTCAAGATAGTTTCCTGGTTCATCCATAAGCAAAATATTATATTTTCCTAAAAGCATTTTGGATAAAAGCAGTTTGATGATTTCACCTCCCGATAAGTCGGATAAGTTTTTTTGAATATCATTCGCTCCGATCCCCATTGAAGCCAATACTGCACGAATTTCCGCAACTGTGTACTCGCACTCTTCCTGCATAAAGGAGAGCACAGATTTATGCGTGTTAAATTTATATCCTGTTTGTGTAAAGTAGCCAATTTCAGCTTTTGGAGATATGGTTAATCCATCAGCACGTTCTGATATCATTTTTAACAAGGACGTTTTCCCTGTTCCATTCGATCCAGTTATAGCGACTTTAGCGCCAAGCGGTATTATAAAGTTAGCGTCATCAAAGATAGTACGGCTACCAAATTTTAAGCTCAGACCATCTGCCGTAATCGGGAACTTATTGTGCAGTTCTAGGGCTGAACTTTGACGAAAACGAATAGAACGCAAATGCTCTGGTGCTTGAATATCTTCTAATGCAGCCAAACGCTTTTCCATACTCTTAGCTGCCTGATACAGTTTTCTTTGCTTGGTGCCAGTCATTTTTGCATGCCCAAGTCGTCCAGCACTTTCGGTAGAGTTTTTGGATTTTTCTCCTTTTTTCTTATTGTCTAATCGATTAGCTTGCTGGCGTTTTTCTTGCACAGCAGATTCTAATCGCTCCCGTTCCTTCATCATCAGCTCATATTCTACGGCTTGGTGTTGTCGCTCTTCTTCTTTTTGACGCAAGTAATCCGAGTAACCACCCCAATATTCCGTAATTTTACCGTCTTTTAACTCCCATATCTTGTCTACAACCATATCAAGAAAATATCGGTCATGACTGATAACAAGTAATGCTCCATCAAATGCTTTAAGTTGACCAATAAGTAGATCTATTCCATTGAGATCAAGGTGGCTGGTTGGTTCATCCGCTAGAATGCCATGTACTTGTTGGGAAAATGCGGCAGCAATTTTTGCACGAGTTTCCTCTCCGCCACTCATTGTGTCGTTTTGTACATTGGAAACACCAAGGCGAGATAACATTGCCCGGTCTTCGACCGTTTCTATTTCGATTCCGCCCAGTTGGCTGATATGTGCAAAATCACCAAAACGCTGTAATGTCGCTTCGGCTAAAACAATTTCGCCATTAAGTACTTTGAGTAAACTACTCTTTCCTGCTCCGTTATCACCCACAAGACCAATACGGTCATAAGAGTGAATTTCCAATTCATCAATATCCAAAACATCACGCCCAGCATAATCCAAGCGTATGTTTCTCGCTTTAATAATTAAACTCATTTTTATTTACTCCTGTTTAGCTCTTGAAATTTTTTATGCAGCAAACAGGATTTAGGTGAAAACAAAAGCTAGCATCACAGTGTCCTCCCAAAAAAAAAGCTATTCATCCACAGGGTGGACAAATAGCTAGTCAATTAAGTTATAACTGGAAACTATGCACTAAAAGCATACTTATAAATTAAGCATACTTTTACTTTATATATCCGCATATATTCTTAAAGACACAACAAAAGCCCACCATTATAAAATAGTGTCACTATGCAAATAGTTGTGTCTTAACGAATGCGGATAGAATGCATAAACTTACCTAAAAAATAAAATTCAGTTTTATGATAACTTTACTGTTAAAAGAAGTCTAGACAACCTTGTTTTATGCTTGGATATAAGGCTTATTTTAAAATAATAGTAGTGAAGATTTTCTAAAATTAACATAATACACCTTATACGAAATGCTTTGATTTATCCCTTCTAAATCATTATCTTACTTTGAGCCGTTCCAGTATTCAGCGCACTGGAACGGCTTTTTTGTGACTATTCACGTTCCACGCCTATTCTTTGATCAATGTTTCACGGTTTTAATTAAATAAACTGAATAATTCAATCTGCACGATTTAAGCGATTATCTTGAATAAGATCATCCAATT
>NZ_LQXQ01000112.1 GCF_003268395.1 Acinetobacter sp. CFCC 10889
GAGAGACTTTCAGCAGCTTAGCTTGCTTAGATACTGAAATCTGAAGTGAGTCGTCGATTAACTTTTGTGGTTGAAGCGGCCCAGTTTCTTCAACACACCTTCTAAAAAATCAATTTCTAATGCCTGCTCACCGATTTTTGCATGTAACTTTTTAAGATCAATGGGAGGTTCTGATGGAGCTTTTGATTGATCGAAAGCTTGCGAGGAAGCTGAGATCAATTGATTTTTCCAGTCAATAATTTGGTTTTGATGAACATCAAACTCAGAACTCAATTCAGCAAGTGTTTTTTCTGCTTTGATCGCAGCAAGTGCTACCTTAGCCTTAAAGTCGTTTGAATGATTTCTTCTTGGTCTACGTGCCATAAAATACTCCATATATTGATGTTTATAACATCATTTGAGGAGCAGAATATCACTTATAGCAGTTGTTCAAATTTCTGGATCCACCTCTGTCTCGGAGTACTTAGATCATCTTTAGATTGATGTGCAATTCGTAGTAATAGTTTTACGTACACCTGATCACGTTGAGGCCATTCCACTCGGGTTTCAGGTGCTTGTTGGATTATTTGATGTTCTGAGTTAAAGCTCTGGAGCCACTGATAATCATAGCGATACAACCAGGCATAGATAGCGCCTCCATTTCGTATGGAACGACTTGCTTTAATACCATTTTCTAGAACTAACTGTTGCCATTGTTCTCTATGTTGTTCACGTTTAATTATATCTAGGGTATCTTCGTTAGGTTTAGTTTTAACAATAAAAACGGGTTGAATATTTTGGGCGTAATGAAAAATATCTTCTAATTTTTCCTTTGGAGTAAAGGTTTGATGAATCAATAGATGTTCAAAGAAGCTAAAACTTTTTCGATGCTTACGGAATATGCTTTTTAACCAGGAATTTTCTTCACCTTGGTGGCAGAGTAAATTCTTAGTTTGAAGATATTCTTTGCCCCAGTGTTGTAAAACTAAGGATAAAATTTCATCATGTTTAATATGCTTTCCTCGTGTGTAACCAAAGTCATGTGCTAATCCATGGTAAAAATGACTCCATTGCTCAAAAGAAATAGATGGATAGGATGATAGCTTAAACAATTTTTGCACTTGGTAAGACATAATGAAGTCTTGAGGGAAGACTGAGCTGAATGATTCTATTGCAAAGTTTGATTCAATTAAGGGTTGGAAATGATGTCTAGAGTCCGATGGTTTTTCTTTATAAATAATTAATGGTCCGTGATCTAAACAGATTGGTAGGTTAGGAATAAACCAATTTCTTTTCCAAAAAGCTTCACCATAAGTCTGTATTTGAATTTCAATACATTTTGGACAAACTTGGAAATTCTGAATTGCCTTGATTCTTGATGCAGAAACTCCAAACATTGTATGTAGAGCACCATTGGTTTTACCTTGCATCAGTTTAATGGCTTTATTACGTATTTTTTGTGGAACAAATGGGGCATACAGTGGAAATAAGGTATTTTGGTTTATTAAATCATTAGTTGAATATTGTTTTGTTTTTCTTAATAAATATGCAATTTTAGAGACATGGCTGGGTAAATCTAGCGTTGCTATAACAGCTCTAGTACCAAAAACCTCATCCAACAGTTGTTTAGGACTGGTAATGCCATGATACACACCTGCCCGTGCTATTGAGCTGTATAGAAGTTCATCGGGGGGGGGTAATGGAAAGTTATGCATATGTATCATGATTGTATCAGCTTATTTTTTAAATAGCGTTTTAACAGAAATAGACTTATTTCTTTAGCTTCCTAAGCTCCCAAATTAATTTACATGACATTAAGCATTCACAAAATGGACTTTTTTAAAATTTGTGTAAATACTGTTTAAAAGGCTTTCAAACTCGATTATAAAACGACTCATGGGGTAATCCTTCAGCAGAATTACTACCAAACTATGATCCATCACGATAAAGTTAGAGCGATGCTTCAAGACCATCTCTATAGCAAGGGTCTGTACTGATAAGTAAGATCACACTGTCTTTTATGTAATTTAAGATATTGATATTTAATGAAAAATAAGGATTATAAAACCCTGATTTTTACTTAAAGGAGGATTTAGAATTGATAACGCATAGGCTTGTTTTTCAATAAATGTCATATTATAAGCTCATAAGTAAATTATATTTCAGACATTTGTTAGGGAATACTTTCTTTCAACCAATAATCAAAAATTGGACGAGCAACTTTGGCAGCAGCACTACCACTGCGTCCATTCTCTAAAATAATGGCAAGAACAATTTGAGGGTTATCCGCAGGAGCAAAGCCAATAAATAGAGCATGATCGTAATGCCGTTCACTGAGTAAGGCTTCATTGTAGTGTTTGCCCTGTGCAATACTTTTAACTTGGGCTGTACCTGTTTTTCCTGCAATTTGATATTGTAGTCCCGACTTGATACCTTGACCTGTACCAGACTGAATCACATCAATCATGGCGTGATGCATTTTTACCCAATCGTTAGGGGTGCCATTAAAGAGAATTTTACCATCTGTATCATGGTGGATTGGGTAGGGTGTTGAACCTTTACTTTCTTTAAGTAAATGAGGGGTAATATGCTTACCAGAATTGGCAACGATTGCTGTCGAAAGGGCTAATTGTAATGGTGTAGCGGTGAATGCCCCCTGACCAATACTTACGGAAATTGTTTCACCCATTAACCATTTTGTCCCACGGGTTCGCATTTTCCATTCGGGTGATGGATATAATCCCGAATCTTCATAAGGTAAGTCAATTCCTGTTTTTTCACCAAAGCCAAACTGGGTCATCCATTTGTACATATTGTCGATACCCATTTGATAAGACAATATATAAAAATAGGTATCACTAGACTGTGTGATCGCTTTATGTAAATCGACAATGCCATGGCCAGATTTTTTCCAATCACTTCATTTATCTGAATAGCCGTAAAACCTTGCCCTTCAGGGCGGGGATATAAGGCTGCAATCCGCTAGTCCTCCTTGTGGGGATTAGCTAGGATTGCTAATGCGGTGTCTGCTGACTCTCAATATATTGTTTAATAATTGAAATCGGAGCACCGCCACATGATGCAGCGAAGTAACTAGGTGACCACAGAGCATTTGCCCATAGCTTGTTTTTAATTTCGGGGTGTTTGGTTCGTAAAATTCGACTAGAAGCACCCTTTAAACTATTTACTAAGCTAGAAATTGCTATTTTTGGCGGATAATTCACAAGTAAGTGAACATAGTCATGTTCTCCATCAAATTCCATCAATTCAGCTTCAAAGTCTAAGCAGACACGCTCAAATACTTCACGCATCGTTTCTTGCATTGCTTTGGTAAAAACATCTCTACGATATTTAGCTACAAAGACTAAATGTACGTGCATATTGAAAACACAATGGCGACCTGTTCTAATCTCTTGACTATTGCTCATAGACCAAATATATTTTAAGTATGAAGACACTTAAATTACGAGTAAAAGACAAACATTTCAAGGTTTTAGACCAACTAGCGTTAGAGGTAAACTTTGTTTGGAATTATGTCAATGATTTGTGTTTTAAACACTTGCAAAGAAAACAACAATTCTTTTCAGCATACGATATTGCAAAATATACAAAAGGTGCATCCAAGGAATGTAACTTGCACAGCCAAACCATACAGGCAGTTGCAGAAGAGTTAGTGACAAGACGCAAGCAATTTAAGAAAGCAAAATTAAAATGGCGTGTCAGCAATAAAAAATCAGCTAGACGCTCTTTAGGATGGATACCATTCAAGAAAGTAGCAATCAAATATGCTGATGACTATGTTCAATATGGTAAGCATCAATTCAAACTATGGGATAGTTACGGACTCAGCAAATACAATGTTAAAACAGGTTCATTTGTCGAGGATAGTCGTGGGCGTTGGTATGTTTGCCTTGTGATTGATTCAATTAAAACTCAAAAAAGTACTGCTAAAACCTCAATTGGCATAGATTTAGGTTTAAACGATTTAGTGACTTGTTCAGATGGCGTAAAA
>NZ_LQXQ01000113.1 GCF_003268395.1 Acinetobacter sp. CFCC 10889
ACTCCAAAATAGAAATGTCCGGTTTCTCCAAAGTAAAAATGTCCGCTTTTAGAATATGCACTTCTGCAATTTCCTTAGCGGACGGTTTGATATGTTGGTGTCTATGTCGGATAAAGAACTTAAACGATTGTCGGTCTTGCAGGAAATCTGCGATCAACGCATAACTCAATCCCATGCTGCTCAGCTACTTCATATTTCAGAACGTCAGATCAGACGCTTACTGCAGAAATACAAAGCCCAAGGTCCAGTTGCATTAGCCCATGCCGGTCGTGGCCAAATCAGCAATTCCAAACTTCCTGAAGAACTCAGACTCAAATGCCTCAATATTGTTTCTGACCAACTCCATGGTTTCGGACCCACTTTAGCGCATGAAAAGCTCACCACCGTGCATGGATTCGATCTTTCAGTAGAAACCCTGCGTTCCTGGATGATTGCAGCTGACTTATGGATTCCTCGATCCAAGCGCCTGAAGCGCCCGTATCAGCCTCGTTACAACCGGGATTGCTTTGGTGAGCTGATCCAAATTGATGGCTCACACCATGACTGGTTTGAAGGACGCGCTGCTAAATGCTGCCTACTGGTGTTCATTGATGATGCCACAGGCAAATTACAGCATTTACGCTTCTGTGAGTCAGAATCAACTTTTGACTATATGATTTCAACACGTTTATATGTCGAACAGCACGGTAAGCCTTTAGCGTTTTACAGCGACAAACATTCAGTCTTTAGAGTGAATCAAAGCAGCAAGAAAGACACCAAGATTACCCAGTTTGGACGTGTACTCAGCACCCTGAATATCGATATCATCTTCGCCAATTCACCGCAGGCCAAAGGCCGTGTAGAACGGGCCAACAGAACCCTTCAGGACCGTCTGATCAAGGAGATGCGCCTGAAAGGCATCTGTTCGATTGAGCAAGCGAATGCCTGGCTACCCTGCTTCATTGAGCAGTTCAATCAGAAATTCGCCAAGATGGCTTTTAATCCTAAGAATCTACATCGGCCTATCACTGAAACAGCCGAAGAGTTAGATGATATTTTTACTTGGCGTGAACCCCGCAGAGTCACGAATAGCCTGACGATTACTTATGATAAATGCGTATATCTCTTGGAAAACACCGAAGAAAATCAGAGGTTGATCGGTAAGTATCTTGAGTTCCTGGAATACCCGGATGGTACTGTAGCCATCATGCATAATAGCCGAAAGATCAATTACAGCCTCTTCGATAAATTAAGTCAGCTGAATCAGCGAGAGATTGTTGAGAATAAACGGTTGAGTGCTGTTCTGAATCATATCCAACAACAGCATGAAGAACTGGAACAGCAAAACAAACGTAATCGTTCTCAAAAGATGCCAAGCAGACGTGCACAGAAAACAGCGATTGAACAACGAAATCTAAATCCTGTGCTTGACTTGGAAATGTCCATATAGGACATTTCTATTTGGTTATTAGGTAGGACATTTCTACTTGGGAATAACAGCAGAGGGCAGCAGCTCTCGTTTTTTAATGTGGAAACTGCTAGAATACTTGTACGCCATTGACGTACATAGAATCTATGTTATTCATTGAAACTAGTATCTTTACCAAGCAAATCAAAGACCTTGTATCTGATGAGGAATATCGTCAACTTCAACAAGATCTATTGGTTCAACCTGATAAAGGTGACTTGATCAAGAATGGTGGTGGCATTCGGAAAGTACGTTGCGCTCAAGGTAATAAAGGTAAAAGTGGCGGTATCAGAGTAATTTACTATTGGGTAAATGAGGATGATCAAATCTTTTTCTTGGTGGCTTATCCAAAATCTGTAAAAGATGATCTAACGGATAAAGAAACCGCCATTCTGCGCCAACTCGTGAAGGAGCAATTTCATGGATAACAATTTATTTGATGACTTGGTCGCTTCGATTAAAGAAGCTGGAGCAATCAAACGCAAAGAGATCAAAGCAAGTCGAACAACCGAACTTGAATTACCTGATATTAAGGAAGTCCGAGAAAAAACTGGTTTAAGTCAAAGCGAATTTGCTGCACGTCTCCACATCAGTCATCGCACCCTGCAAAACTGGGAACAAGGCCGACGCTATCCGACAGGACCAGCGGCAACATTAATTAGAATCTTAGATGCACATCCTAGCCTTATTTAAAAATATTCATTAAAAATGGGAGCTTAGCTCCCATTTTTTGTGTTATTCCCCAATTAAAATGTCTATGCGATAAACTATTTAAAATGTCCTATAAAAAATGAGCTGATTAATTATCATATTCGGCTCTTGTTATGAGCCGAATAAGTGCTATATTCAACTCATCTGAAATTTTAGATGAGCGATTGAAAATGCAGAAATGGATTTGGCAAGCAGAAAACTGGACAAATTTTACATGGCTAGATTCAGTTATCTTACCTAAAACCAGACAGATACATCAAAAAATAGGGATTATTCTGGGGCAAAGTCAGCATGATTTAGCAAAAGAGCAATTCACCCTAGATACTCTGCTTGCCAATCTTGTTGCTTCATCTGCGATTGAAAACGAAACGATCAATGTTTTTTCACTACGATCATCTCTAGCTCAACGCTTAGGTGTCACACTTGAACAGCCTTATCCAAGCTCAGATCGATCAGAAGGTTTAGCCAATATCATGCTAGATGCGCTTAACGATGTTAAGCAACCATTGACTGTTAATCGTCTCATGCAGTGGCATCGTTGGCTTTTCAATGACCCAGATTGGACAATGCACCGTTTACGCATTGGTCAACTTAGGGGGGCAGAGCCTATGCAGGTCGTTTCAGGTCGATTGGACTATCCTAAAGTGCATTTTGAAGCACCGCCAAGACAAGGCTTAGAAGAACGCTTAAATGCCTTCATAGATTGGTTTAATCAAAGTCTAAATGATTCATTGCTTGATCCTCTGTTACGTGCAGGTATTACCCATTTATGGTTTGTTACCCTACATCCTTTTGATGATGGTAATGGACGTATTACACGTACACTTACAGACCTTTCTTTAGCTCAAATGGATGAACAGAGCATTCGTTTATATGCTATGTCTACTGCGATATTGAATAAACGTAAAAGTTACTATGAGATATTAGAACAAACTCAAAAAAATGATTCTGATATCACCGATTGGCTAGTTTGGTTTTTAGATACATTGAATGATAGCCTTGAAAAAACCTTAGTACAGATCAATCGGACATTATTTAAAAGCCAGTTTTGGCATAAATATTCAAATTTAGCCCTGAGTGAAGAACAGCGCAAAGTCCTCAATCGTTTATTAGACGGTGGGGAAAATGGCTTTGAACATGGTATTAGCGCGTCACAATATCAAAAAGTTGCTAAAACAAGTAAGGCGACAGCTACTCGTCATTTATCTGACTTACTTGAGAAAGGTTGTATCGTCAAATTGGAAGGTGGGGGACGTAATACACGCTATCAGATCAATACTCAGTTATAGAAATTTAAGCCATAAAAAAAGCCCGACATCCTGTCGGGCTTTTTCGTATTGGTTCGCTTGGCATGACTCCTGTCGTACCGCCGATCCTTGTGCGATTATTTATTTTTATTCTGCGGAACGTCCTGTTCTCTTATGACTTCATGATATTGAATACAAGGGATTGTGAATATCCGCAAAACCCCTAAATACATGTGCGCTCAGGCGTACAAAATTGGTGGATTTTTATCCCAAGAGTTGTCCGCAGAAATTGGGGATAATTTAAGCAAGCGCTGGCTTGATAACGCAGAGAAAAATGACAAACTGATTAAATATCGATCAATCTTATTGGCAAGAAGTATCAAAATTGCTTAAAAAGAAACCGACTTGTTTCCAAGTCAGTTTTTT
>NZ_LQXQ01000114.1 GCF_003268395.1 Acinetobacter sp. CFCC 10889
ATTGCAGCAAGGTTTGATACAGGCTTAACTGCTTCTCGACCGTCTGGGCGTTGTTTTGAATGCTCTGGGCTATTTTCTCGTCCGACTGTTGGATAGCGGTCGCAGTGATATTGGCTCTTATGTTCAAGCTGTCTCTGATAGTCTGTGACGTTTGTTCGATACCGCTCAGAAGTTGTTCCTCTGTATTCTTCAATTCGTTGTTGTACTTCTTGTCTATATTCGCCAGTAGCTCTAAAGCCTTGCTCATAAATCTCGCCCTCTAAACGGATGGGACGTTTTGCGCCCTCATATGGGTTTTCAATGGATATGGAGTTTTTTACTTGTCGAGTGACATTGATTTGATTCGATTCAAGCCATTGCACCAATTCTTGCCGATCGGCAACATCACCATTGGCAACCGCTCGGTAAACACGTTGATGTAACTGCGCTTTAAAATCCTTAATATCTTTGGGTAGGTTCTTTTTATTTAAAAATAGCTGTCGATGCTCAGGATCATCGGGGTCATACAGTGAATGTTCGGTATTAGTGATCTGCTTAAATAGATCGACTCGATCTAAATCGACTGGCGCATAGAATGGCTGTAGGCGTTTGCCTGTTGAAAGCTCAACATTAGGAATCACAAAATTAAGCTCAAGCCTTGTCTCACCTGTGTCCTGATTAATTTTGTCTTGGTGCTGTACCCATAAAATTTGATATTGGTCTTTATCTAGTCCCGGGAATAAACATTCCTCAAAATTTTGCATGATTTTCTGTTTATCCTGGTCAGATAAATCATGCTCATAAAAGGACAAACAACCACTGGTATATTTTTTGGCAAAAGGACTGCTATCAATGAGTTGTGCTGTCAGTTCTACATCACCATTGAGCACTTGAGCATGTTCACGCTCTCGATCTTCACCTAACAAATAATCGAGACAGCCTTTTGATAAACCTGAACCATGTCTAAAGAAATCAACGATCATCTGGACGTAACTCCCGAAGCTGCTGATCTATGGAAATCAACAAATGAAGTAACTTCACTTTGTCAAAAGTACCTACCCCTGCAATATCGGTATTCACTGCTTTAGCAATCTGATTCACATTGTTGCCAATCCGACCAAGCTCTAAAATTAATGCTCGCTCTGTCTTGCTATACGAAGATTCAACAACCTTTGTTGCTTTAATTTTTTGGTCATCTTCTGCTTTGGAATTATGAATTTTAGTCGCTTTCTCTACTGCTGCTTGTCTAAGCAACTTTGCAATCGAACCATAAGGATTATTGGAATCGAGCAATTGATATTCTGATTCTGAAAGTCTGACTTTAAAGGTTCGTTCTCGAACTGCTTTGCTCTGTTTGTTTTCTTGTTCCTGTCCTGACATTTCAATCTACCCTGCTTTGGCTTTTGTAAGCTTTAAATTGGAAAATCTTTGATTTTTCTGTTTAAAGCTTTTCGGGGGTATCGGGGGTGAAGCCCCTGATCAAGGTCACAGACTATCACTGTTTAACGAAGTTAAATAGGGGTAGCTGTGTATCCTTGCTTATTTAAAAATGGACGAGTGAAATTCAATAAAAACTAATCAAATGACACGGTATATAAACTCTAGTAGGTATTGGCATGAATCTTGTAAAAACAAATGCGCTCAACTCTTTCTCACCGTCCCCACATCCCTCGCTTTGCTCGGGCTGATGGTGAACGTTGAGAGAGTTTCGGCAATACTTTCCCTAAGAGGCTTTGATTTAAAAAAATCAAATATCCTCTTAAGTATTGCCGATTAACCTGTAATTGGGCTGACGGAGCCACGCATCGGTCGTATCCGCACATGGTTTTGCTGACCATGCAGACAAGGACTAAAGGTTTTGCACCTTCTCCCACGCGCTCCCTGTCGAAGTATGGTGGTATCTCTGCGAGGATTACTCCAACATGCAACTTAACCAACCTATACAACTACTTCCAACGCTCCGCCTATGTGAGATCCCCTGTAAGCGGTTTAGCCTTGCGACTATCGCTACGATGCACCAGTGACACTTATTCCCTCCACATGCAACGCATATCTTCCTTAAAAAAGGCGCACAGAAGTAGATAAAGCTCGACCGTTAGGTGCTTATTTGATGATTTAAACTGCTGAATTAACGAAGGACTTCAAATTGAGGCTTGTCAAACTGTTCTAATTCTTTAAAATAGATAGTGGTACTAGCCTTTAAGGTGAATATCAGTATGAGTTGCAAGCTCTGCCGATCTTTCGTTAATTGATGTTGCAAGCATCAAATAACTGTACCCATCGAATTTAAAACTAATGGACAGATTTCGCAAGAGACCTGTCCATTATTTTTTTTGATTACACCTAAGAATTAAGCTGAAACTCCTATTCTTTGGACTATTAATGTCAAAACTTCCTAGATTTCATAACAAGCACATCGAAAAACGTAAGTATTCAAATAGCCTCCTAGCCAAATCTATTTCTTCTAAAGTACGTTTCTCTAATAAAACATTTTTTAATGTTAATTTGAGAGGATCCCGCCTACGATCATGTTCATTCAAAAATATAAAAATTGTTTTATCTGATTTTTCAGGAGTAATCTTAAATAAGAATAGGTTTACGAATGTTCACTTCAAAAAGTGCGTATTTTATGCTGCTATTTTTAGAGATTGTCGCTTTAAAAATTGCACATTTGAAAAATGCATTTTTATTAATACAAATACAGAAAGCCTAAATCACTCGATATTAGACTGTTCTAAAAAATATAATTTTTACGAAATGAAAATTCCTGATGACTTAAAAGATCAACTAACAGAATATAGAAATATTCCAATACTGCAAAAAAACCGTTTACTTCATCTAAAAGGGGGAAGAATCAATACCGCAACCTTATTCATTCTCCTATCCAAAATATCCAAATACAAGCTGCTAAATGGTCTTAAAAAAATTTATATTGAGGAACAAAGTAAAGTAAAAATACTTAGCACTTTCAAACTCCTTGAAGAAATAAAGAACCTAGTTGACACTAACACCGCATTCAAACAGAATAATGGTGCTCTGCCCCATCCAATCGAAAGGTTGGATAGTTAAGACAATCACTGGGAGCTCACTATTGGATGTAACAATTCAATTAATAGTCTAATTACTGACATTCTGGGAGGGCTTACTATGTTAGGCCGCATGGACACAACGCAGGTCGCATTGATACACCAAATTCTAGCTGCGGCAGATGAGCGAAATCTGCCGCTCTGGATCGGTGGGGGCTGGGCGATCGATGCACGGCTAGGGCGTGTAACACGCAAGCACGATGATATTGATCTGACTTTTCCCGGCGAGAGGCGCGGCGAGCTCGAGGCAATAGTTGAAATGCTCGGCGGGCGCGTCACGGAGGAGTTGGACTATGGATTCTTAGCGGAGATCGGGGATGAGTTACTTGACTGCGAACCTGCTTGGTGGGCAGACGAAGCGTATGAAATCGCGGAGGCTCCGCAGGGCTCGTGCCCAGAGGCGGCTGAGGGTGTCATCGCCGGGCGCCAGTCCGTTGTAACAGCTGGGAGGCGATCATCTGGGATTACTTTTACTATGCCGATGAAGTACCACCAGTGGACTGGCCTACAAAGCACATAGAGTCCTACAGGTTCGCATGCACCTCACTCGGGGCGGAAAAGGTTGAGGTCTTGCGTGCCGCTTTCAGGTCGCGATATGCGGCCTAACAATTCGTCCAAGCCGACGCCGCTTTGCGGCGCGGCTTAACTCAGGTGTTAGGAAACACTGCTACCGTTATCGGATTTACTGCTTTACTACTAACCTTGTTAATTCAACATTTGCAAAATAGTCTGACCTTTCGATTGTTTGGGGTGAAATTCTTATCTTAAAAATCTAAATATTCTTTTAGATCTAATGCAGATTGCTCGATAAAATCGTATGTATTAATACAACGACAGTAAATAAATTTTGTTAAAACCTCTAAATCATTTTCTAGATTACGGTTAAAAATAATCGGTTCATGATGAGCAATCCTGTTTCTTAATTCACGTAATTGATCTGTCCAATCGTAAAAAATTTGCCTGTTTTCAACTGTTGCATTAGGAAAAATAGAATTAAAACATCCCTGCCAAATACGTTCTTCATAATTAGCCATAAGCATCTTTTGCCAGAATACAAATTTAAGCTCAGGGATCATTTTACTAGGCGAATCTGGGAACTTCTCTTTAGCACTATCAAACATACTTTTAGGGCTATACCTCCCTCTACGGCTAAGGCTTCGAATAAAAGCTTCATTTTCATGCCAACTATTTGTTTCATTACACCTAAAAGATATTTCTATTGCCTGAACAACAGCATTTCTCAGAACAACTTCAAAATAATTTAATAAGTAAAAAAACTTATTGGAAATTATTAAATTACGTTCATAAAGCATCAATACATCAGATTTTTCATATGGTTCACCTTTATCTTTATAGAAATTTTCATACTTAGATAAGCGTGGTATAGATAAAGCCTGCTCTATCTTAAGCACTGCATCATTTGACAATTCCACCGTATATACCCTAATATATAGTTGTAAGTTTGAGAGACTGCGGATCTAAGATCTTCCCTCCCAAGCGCTAAGATTCAAAAAAGCCTTTCATTAACGTGAAAGGCTTTTTTCTTTTTTTGGTCAATTAAAAGCTTACATATTGATTGTAATTGAAATATTTTCTTGAGGGACATCAAAATAATTAGCTAATAGTCTCTTAGCTTCAGGAATAGATATTTTATCCAGTGTTTTAGAAGAATTATCTTCATTTAATTTGGTAAATTTCAGCTCATTCAAATCGATATTCATCTCTTCTAATGAACTATAAGAAACTGGATTCCGATTACCATCCCACATATTGGGAATAGATATATCAGCATATTCGGAGATATTTATTATCCATCTACCATCTGCATCTTCTTCTTGAGATTGGCTGATACTAGATATTTTGCCAACTAAAAATGCAGTGTGATGATCAGCCTCTGGTTCTCCCCAAGATTGTTTCCTATTTTGCACACAAACTAGATAATCGCACTTTCCTGCATTATGAGCATTTAGTCTCCAAGACTGACTACCACCTTCTTTTAAAATTCTAGTCTTTCCACGAGCAGTTAGTACTACTACACAGTTATTATTCATAACACCACCAAAATATATAAACAAGCCTATACTACATTCAATATAGCTAAATTTAAACATTAGTACAAGCTAATACTAAGAAATAAACACCAACATACTAGAAAATAATTACATCCCAAAATCCATACCTCGATCTTGCTTAGGTCGAGGTTTTTCTATCTCTTGTTTACGCTCATTCATCTGGACGAGATTTTTTTCAATATCTCGGATGTTTCGAGCAAATTCTGCTGCGCTTTGGCTACTTCTGACGAGACAGAATGCTGTGTGGTTGAGATTCTCTCCAGAATTTCTTCGTTGTTGGCTGTGATAAGGCTCATCTCTCGGACTTTGCCATTGATCTGCTCGGTATAGCTTGCTGTACTTCGTTCTAGCTCGTGAAATTGCTTCTGCATTGTCGCTAATGATTTCTGTGCTTGCTGTAAGCTTTGCTGATCGCTCTTGATTGTCTTTGATTGTGCTGACAAGGCTTGGATAATTTTGGTTTGCATTGTGTCTAAAGCTTGCTGTTGCTTCTGCAATTGCACTTGTTGTTGCATTAATTGTTGCTGTTGTTCTTCGATGATTCTCAATAATTGTGTTTCTAATTCGGTCATCGTTTAATACCCCATTGGAATCATGTAGCCGTTCTGCCATTCGCCTGCGTTCTTGTTGATCTGAATACATAGGCGCTGTGCTTTGCTGTCTGGTCGCTTGCATGTGCTGATCGTCAAACTGCCTCCCGATCGGTTCAAATGGTCGACCCTCATTTGCTTCTCGTTGATCACGGTATTTAGCGTCTGCATCTCGCTGTACTTGTTTTTGGTGACGAGACCAAGCGAGAAAATTGCTATAAGCAAAATAACTGCTACTGAAATCAGTCCCATATTCAAAGTGGTAAGTTTTTTCTGTACCGCTTGATTCTGGGCTTGTTGTTCTTGGCTCTGTATTTGCTCGTTTAATTGCGTTAAATGGCTCAATTTCG
>NZ_LQXQ01000115.1 GCF_003268395.1 Acinetobacter sp. CFCC 10889
CCAAAAAAACATCGCCCACTTAAAAAGTGGGCTTTTCATGCAATACAGCCAAGTGAAATCTTAATTATCTTATTTTGAGTCAGGCACATCACAAGACTGGTCTGTACATACAGCATCTTGTTCTTGTGCTGCTACGACTTCGTCAGAACTCGTTTCAAGTGCTTGTTGTAATACTTTTATAAAAACATCACGTGGCTGTGCACCAGCAAGTGCAATACGTTGATCCAATACAAAGAAAGGCACACCTGTAACATTTAATTGTTCACGGGCAACTTCTTCATCAAATTTTACAAAGTCAGCAAATTCATCTGAGTTTAAAAGATCATCGACTTCAACAGGATTTAAGCCGATTCGTGATGCGACATCTTCAAGTGTTTCACGCTCACCAATCGGTAAACCTTGGGTCATATAGCTATAGAAAAAAGCTTCTTTGGCTTCTGAGCCAAGTCCTTTACTTTGTGCCAAATGAATGATGCGATGCGCATTAAAAGTATTACCTGAGTTGGCATTTTCCCAATTAAACTCGATACCTTCTTCTTTTGCCATCGCTGCAATATTGCGTTGCATCTCTTCAACTTCAGCCAATGTACGACCATACTTTTGTGCAAGGCGTTCAGAATTAGAAATTTCTTGGCGAATTGGAGCTTCAGGATCAAGTTCAAAACTATGCCAATGAATCTCAAGTTCGATTTCGGCTTGTTGTGCTGCCGCTTCTAAGCGCTTTTTACCGATATAACAAAATGGGCAAACCACATCTGACCAAATATCTACACGCATGGGAATTCCTTAAACTGCTCAATTGCGTATGAGGGTAGCGTGATCATTTGTGTATTTAAAGCTTTTTTTCGTGAAAGACGTTTTTTGGGCTGCTGATTGAACAATGGTCAACTAAATGGTTTTGCATAAAAAATATACAGTTTATGAAAATTCGGTTAATCTAGCGATTATTCCTTGTGAAAGAGCAGTTTATGCGTCGGATCATTAGTCTTGTTGTTGTAATTGTTTTAGCGATTGCTGCATATTTTGCTTATGAGCATTATCAGTTGAAAAAAAATGAGGCACAACGGCAAATGTTTGATGTAGTGATGACTGAAAAAATGCAAACTTTATATGAAGTTGCACAGGATTGGTCAAAGCCTGTCACGATGGATATTCATGATGCTCGTTTAAGTGGGGATTATCGGGTTTTGTCTGAATTTGTTTTAAATTATTGGCTGAAAAATATTGAAACACGAAATACATATCTTCGTGATTTGGAAGCTGCTAAGTGGAATCATTTTTTAGATGTGAATCGTTTGGATGCAGATCGTAAGCAGAAGTTTGTTGAAACTGAACAGATGTTGCAAGCAGTGCGTAGAATTATGACTCAGTATCAGCGTCAAAATCTCGCAGATAAGCAAGATGCATTGGCAAAGGTAAAGACTTTAGGCATTGATCATGCTTTGCAGCAACCTTTAGAGGAAAAATTGGAGAAAAATCTAAAGCTTGATCAGGAAAGTGCGCTGATTTTGTTGGAATTACAGATTTTAGATAAAGCAGAGCAAATGTTTGCCTTGTTGAAAAATAATGAGTGGCATAAGGAAAATGGGCAAATCATGTTCCAAAAGGATGCACAAGTGAAGCAGTTTAATGCGTTGTATCAAGATGTTTTAAAGTTAAATAAAGACATTGAGCAGAAGAAAAAACAGAATGCGGAAGAGATCGAAGAGGAAATTTAAAAATAAACTGTAAAATTTTTAAAAGCTTAAGATTTACTAGATTATAGAACTTAAGCTTTTAATTTTTAATCTTAAGTAGAAAAATATCTTTAGATTATTCCAACATGATTCATATTATTAATCTAAATCAGGTTGTTGTGCATAAATATGAGAGCATTGAGTAAAATTAGCAGATGAAAGGGGCGAATGATCGTCTGCTTGAAAATAAGCATGTAATTCACACCGTGCGGTACAACGAAAACCTAACATTGAATGCTGCCCGATTGCCATAAAAGATGAGCTTGATAAGGCTAAAATCTGACTATTTTGCGTATAACAATATGGTTCGAGTAAATAAGGACGATCATTTATACTCAGTTGAATTTGAATTTTATAGGCTACAGGGTCAATGATATGTTTATAAAATTTGCCTCTTTTTATGCCAATGGTTTGCTTATAAAGTGAGTTTTTAGCAATATGTGCTGCGATTTTAATTTTGTTGGGTTCAGTCACTCCTACATTTTTGGCAAGCTGACTTGTTATGCCAAATGTAAGCGCATAGCTTATTTTATAAGCGACTTGTCCAAAAAATATGCCGAAACAAATGGCAGCAAAAAAGAGAAAACTGCCTAATAAATAAAATATCAATTTTTTCTGACGGTAGTTTCTTAACCAATCGAGGCAGATTGAAATAAAGAACAGAGAAATGGTACAGCCAATGATCAAGGCAAATAACCATGCAATACCTTGATTCAGCAGGTTTATTCCATATGATGGAAAATATGGATAAGTGACTAAATCATTTGAAAAAATGAAATAATTTAAAATAAATCCGATCAAAATAATAAAAATGATAAGCACGCAGAATTGCAAAATGACGAACTTTTGTTTTTTCGGTGGTTTTAATAAAATTTTATTGGGTGGACGATTTCTCATTGTTATAACGGTCTGTTAAAGTTTTAGATCAATTAGTGAAGAGTTGGAAATTAAAAGAATTACTCATCAGCATTATTACCGTTTAGATCATACTATGATTTGTTTCAATGCAATAGGGCAAGATTTTGCAAGTGGATGAGAATGTTTAGCCGTGTCATATCATATTGTATTTTGATTAAAACCAACATAAATGAAGGCGACACCAAATGTCGTATTCTCTTTGAGTGTGCTTTCCAATCGATGTAAAAAATATTATGATTTTTCACTAATAATAAACAAACTTAAGGAAAATATCATGGGTGCAAATCCAGTATGGGTTTCTATTAATCCTCGTAAAGAAGGTGAATGTTTTTCTTTACCCTCTGAAATTAAAAAATTAAGCATTGTTGAAATTAAGTTCAATGAAAAGTGAAAAAATATTGGAAGCAATAAATTTTTCAATATAATTAGCGCATCATAAAATTTTAAAAATAGTACAGTTATGTGCAAGCCTAAAAAAATAATATTATTTGGCATGCTTCTGATGATTATACAATCGGTTGCTGCCAAAAATTTAGTTGTTGATCAGATGCTCGTAGATTTAGAACAAAATTGTCAAAGTTATGAACAGTTGTTTCAATATCAGGAATTGAAAAGTTATCAACAAGAAAACTTGCAAAATGGCAATATAGTATCTTCTTATAACTCTGATTTACCTGACCTTGGACCTTATTTGCCTTTAAAGTTGACGGATCAATGTCAAAAGACTCAGATTAACAATCAAATTGAATGGTTAAATTTAGAAAAACAACAGCTTAAAGGGGATTCGAGAGAAATTGTACGCGATTTGGAGATTTTGATCTATCACTCACTAAAAAGTTTATATGATAAGCAAGCCTATTCTACATCTGATATTGAACAGTTAAATGCAGTCACTCAACAATTTCTCAGTAAATTGGATCAAAATCCCAATAGTATGGAAAATGCGTATCTACCTATTGTACCTTTAATGCTTTTATTAAAATATGACTTGCATTA
The DNA here is from genome assembly GCF_003268395.1 of Acinetobacter sp. CFCC 10889. Lineage (GTDB taxonomy): Bacteria > Pseudomonadota > Gammaproteobacteria > Pseudomonadales > Moraxellaceae > Acinetobacter. The sequence goes on from NZ_LQXQ01000115.1 coordinate 3,651, forward strand.
TTCCGCTGAGGCTAATCATAAAATTTATTATATTAACCAAGAGTTTAATAAAATATTTGG
>NZ_LQXQ01000116.1 GCF_003268395.1 Acinetobacter sp. CFCC 10889
CAATGACCCTTCCATTTAATATTTCTTTTTCTACTAAAATTTGAGGCGCTATCGCAATTCCTAACCCAGACACAGCAGCTTCTATCATTAAATTGAGACTATCAAAATAGCGATCATTCGCTTTTGGGGAAAAGTGAATTTGGGACTGATTAAACCATGTATGCCATGCATTTTTATTTGAGTGGGTATGAAGTAATGGATAATTTAAAAGATCATTTTTTGTATGAAGCGGATTTATTTCACGATTACAAATAGGCCCCATGTTATCGGGAAATAAAAGATATTTATTCAAAAAGTTGGGAAGCATATGATTCTCATTGATGCTATTGATCAATATGTCAACTTTCTCTTTTTCTAACAATTTTAAGTCATTACATGTCATTAATTTGATATGGATATTGGGATAAATGACTTCGAGTTTTTCTAATCGGGGAATTAGCCAATTTGCCATAAAACTATGAGAAGCGCCTATTACCACTTCTACCTCTGATGTTTTATTTGTTAATTCAAAGATGCATTGTTCTAAATTATTAAAAAGATGCGTACAAACTCGAGATAATTCTTCGGCGTCCGCCGTCAGAGAGATGGTCGAGGAATTTCGAATAAACAATTTTTTATCTAACCATTCTTCTAGCTGTTTTATTTGATGGCTAATCGCACTATGGGTGACACACAACTCTTCCGCAGCTAAGCTGAAACTTTTATTTCTGGCGACGGCTTCAAATGCTTTTAAAGCATTAAGGGGAGGCAATGTTCTACGTTTCATGTTGTAAAATTTTCTAACACCATAAGCTCAAAATATATCAATTATCAGAAAAATGAAAATATTTTAAGATGAAAAAAATGGATACAGCAAGAGATATGAGATGACAACCCCTTATACAGGTAATGGTCCTGATGACTTGGGATTTTTTGGTAAATTTGGCGGATGTTACATGCCAGAGAGCTTGATGCCTGCACTTCAAGAATTAGAGCAAGCCTTTAATACTGTTCGGCACAAACCTGAATTTTGGGCTGAATATCAGCAAATTTTAACAGATTTTGTTGGGCGGCCTAGTCCTCTTTTCTATGCAAAAAACCTAACAGCTTATGCGGGAGGTGCTCGAATCTATCTCAAGCGGGAAGATTTGAACCATACGGGTGCGCATAAGATTAATAATTGTGTTGGGCAAATCTTATTGGCCAAATTTATGGGGAAAACCAGAATCATTGCAGAAACGGGTGCTGGACAACATGGTGTTGCAACAGCAACGGTTTGCGCGCTGTTTAAGATGAAATGCACCATTTTTATGGGAGAAACAGATATTCAGCGCCAACAAATGAATATTGAACGCATGAAATTACTCGGAGCTGAAGTCAGAAGTGTTCAAAAAGGTCGTGGGACTTTAAAAGATGCCATGAATGAAGCATTACGTGACTGGATTCGTCATGTGGATACAACCTATTACCTGTTGGGTACTGGCGCAGGCCCTCATCCATATCCGACGATGGTTAGAGAATTTCAGAAAATTATTGGTCTAGAAGCCAGAAACCAAATACTCCTCAAAGAAAATAAATTGCCGGATGTTTTGGTTGCTTGCGTTGGTGGTGGATCAAATGCATTAGGGTTGATGCATCCCTTTCTAGAAGACCTGAATGTCAAAATTTTTGGCGTTGAGGCAGGTGGAAAAGGAACACATACTGGTGAACATGCCGCCTCTATTTGCAAAGGTCAAGTTGGTGTGCTGCATGGCAATTTAACCTATTTATTACAAGATTTAGATGGGCAGATTTTAGAAGGACACTCTATATCAGCCGGCCTAGATTATCCTGGTATTGGCCCTGAGCATGGCATTCTGTTTGAAACAGGACGTGTGACATATACGGCTATAACCGATCAAGAAGCTGTAAATGCATTTCAGCTTTTAAGCCAACAGGAGGGCATTATTCCTGCGCTTGAGAGTTCTCATGCAATTGCGTATGCGATTCAACTTGCTCAAGAAATGCAGCCAGAACAGATTATTATTGTCAATTTAAGCGGCAGAGGTGACAAAGACTTAAACACGGTCAAAAAATATCTTGCAGGAGCTACAGCATGAACCGTCTAGATCAAAAATTAGAGCAATTGAAACTGGAAAATCGAAGCGGTCTGGTCTGTTATTTTACTGCTGGAGATCCTAATTTTGCAGAAAGTTGTCGTCTGTTGAGCCAATTAGGTCAAGCTGGGGCTGACATTATTGAAGTTGGCATTCCTTTTTCAGATCCAGTGGCAGATGGAGAGATCGTTCAGGCAGCACATCTTAGAGCATTACGTGCAGGTCAAACGGTAAAACAGACCATTGAGTTGGTAAAAGCAATCAGGCTGCATGATGACACGACACCAATAATTTTTATGACTTATTTAAATCCGATGATGCAATATGGTTTCGAAACACTTGTCGCCGAAACAGAAAATCTTATAGATGGAATATTGATTTTAGATGCTCCATATGGATATCGAGAAAACTTTGAAGTGCAATTACATGAAAAAAATATGCATTTAATTGCAATGACAGCGCCGACGACCCCAGTTGAAAGGTTAGAGCAAATCTCAGCGCGCGCGACAGGTTTTTTATATCATGTTGCAGAAAATGGCTTAACAGGGGGGCATTTAAATCTACCCAATATTGAGAAAAAGATTGCTGAAATCAAGCCTATTTTTAATATTCCAGTTGCAATTGGCTTTGGGATCAAAAATGAAAGTCATGTTAAAGCTTTAGCCAATAAAGTAGATCTTATTATCATTGGCTCAGCACTTGTCAATACTTTTTTTAATAAGGGGATGAATGCGACTTTAGAAAAAGTCACAGTTTTTTCGCAAATACTTAGAGAAAATAAAGAATAAGCCAGCTATCTTTGATAGGTATTTGCGTATTCTTTAAAAACATAATTAAATATAAAACAGTATTTTATCTTCGCCTATCTCCCGAAAGGGAGATAGAACTTTATATGTGGATTTTTTTCTAAAAGTGATCGCTTTTTAAAAATCACTATTATCATATAGATGTGACATGCGTTTTTGCTTTGTTTCTAGATAAGCTTTGTTAAAGATATTTAAACCAACTTTTAAAGGAATACGTTCAACAACATTAATTCCTAAATCAGTTAAAGATTTAATTTTAAGGGGATTATTTGTAATGAGTTTTACATTCTTTATTTTTAAATAATCTAACATAATGGTACACATATCATATTTACGAGCATCTGCTGGTAAATTTAATAATAAATTGGCTTCAAGAGTATCATGTCCTTGATCTTGAAGTGCGTAAGCTCGAATTTTATTGGTTAGTCCTATGCCGCGACCTTCTTGGCGTAAGTATAAGATCACACCTTGACCTGCATCATTGATCATTTTCATAGTTGAATGTAATTGTGGACCACAGTCACATTTCAGTGAAGCAAAGCATCGCCTGTTAAGCATTCCGAATGAATTCTGACGAGTATTGGTTGATTCGAAATAGTATCCATGCCTTTGGCAAGAGCGATATGTTCTTCACCAGTACTTTGGTCTTGAAACGCTATAATTTCAAAATCGCCAAACGCAGTAGGTAACTTTGATTTAGAAACAAATTCTATAGCCATTTAATTATACCCCTGTATTTTAAAAATTTAGAAACTTGCAACTATTACTTTCCAGCTAAAATAGTTTTCAGAGG
>NZ_LQXQ01000117.1 GCF_003268395.1 Acinetobacter sp. CFCC 10889
CCCCGACATATATAGCCCCTGAAACTGATACAGAACCATCAAAACCACATGTTGAGCTTCGCAAACATCCACATTCAATAGACAGCTCACAAGCCAGTGTAAAAGCTGATGAAAATATTCAAGATGCCATGACAGTAGCAAGTGATTTACCGATAAGAGAACAAAGCTTTCCTGTAGAGCCTAAAGAAAAAATTCAGATTTTTCACCTAGAAAATCATATGAGGACTTATGATTGTCAGGGGCAGGCAGTTGAATTATTAGCATCTGATGCTCGACTTCAATTTACAGGATATTGTCCATATCTAGTGATTAGTGGTCCAAATTCAAACATTCAAGCAGATCGTGTGCATGTACTGAAAGTTTATGGACCTGATACCCTTGTTTCTGTCAATGCTGTTGATTTTATTGATGTGGTTGCACCAAATTCAAAGGTGAATTATGGTCGTGAGTTAAATACAACCCAGCGAATTAGAACCAAAGTTTCTGGTCCAGACTCAATTGTGCAAAGGCGCTAGTATAAAATGTTGCATATACATTGTTTTTCATATCTATAGTTTTCAGCAAACTATTGAAAATTACATTACAATGACTGCGCTAAAATAGAGACAACATCTATTTTATAAAAATGGAATTAGAGTTAAAACTATGCGAACCCGTGCCAAAATTTGTGGAATCACGCGTACAGAAGATATTCATGCAGCAGTCGATGCAGGTGTAGATGCAATCGGTTTTGTATTTTATGCACCGAGTCCACGTGCTGTGAATATCGAACAAGCAAAAATGTTAGCACAGCATATCCCTGCTTATGTCAGCATTGTGGGCTTATTTGTCAATGCAACAAGTGAGGAAATTGCACAAGTTTTGACTGAAGTTCCCTTAGATATTTTACAATTTCATGGTGATGAAACCGCAGAACAATGCCAAAAAATTGCACAAGAACATAAATGCCGTTGGTATAAAGCCATTCAAGTCAAAGCTGATTTAGATGTGATTGCAGAAATTGAGCAATATCAACAAGCAGGTGCAAGTGCTATGCTGTTAGATGCATGGCATCCTGAGCTTAAAGGCGGAACAGGGCATCGTTTTGATTGGGGGAAATTTCCCAAACTCGATATTCCTTTAATATTGGCAGGTGGTTTAAATCCTGAAAATATCGAAGATGCAATTCAGACAACGGCTGCTTATGCAGTTGATGTCAGTGGCGGTGTAGAGTCCGCAAAAGGTATTAAAGACCAACAACTTATTCAACAGTTTATGCAAGGAGTCCAACGTGGATCAGCACAGTAATCAGCAAAATGATTTACAAGATCAAGTGATTGACTATACCCAATTTCCTGATGCAAAAGGACATTTTGGTATCCATGGTGGACGTTTTGTATCAGAAACTTTGATGGCAGCCTTAGAAGACCTTGAAAATCTATATAATCGCATGAAAACTGATGAAAAATTCTTAGCTGAATTTGATCGTGATTTGGCGTATTACGTGGGTCGTCCAAGTCCGCTTTATCATGCTGAACGTTGGTCTAAAGAGTTAGGTGGTGCTCAAATTTATTTGAAACGTGAAGACTTGAATCATACAGGCTCACACAAAGTGAATAACACCATCGGTCAGGCACTTCTTGCAAAGCTTTCAGGTAAAAAACGTATTATCGCGGAAACTGGTGCAGGTCAGCATGGTGTAGCAACAGCAACTATTGCCGCACGTTTAGGTATGGAATGTGTCGTATACATGGGTGCAGAAGATGTCAAACGTCAAGCAATGAATGTGTACCGTATGCGTTTGTTGGGTGCGAAAGTTGTACCTGTTGAAAGTGGTTCTAAAACCTTAAAAGATGCCCTAAACGAAGCGATGCGTGACTGGGTGACTAATGTTGATTCAACTTACTATGTGATCGGTACGGTTGCAGGTCCACATCCATATCCACAATTGGTACGTGATTTCCAATCGATCATTGGACGTGAAGCACGTAAACAAATCTTAGAACAAGCAGGGCGTTTACCTGATGCGCTTGTGGCTTGTGTCGGTGGTGGTTCAAATGCAATGGGCTTGTTCTATCCATTTTTAAATGATCAAGATGTGAAAATTTATGGTGTTGAAGCTGCAGGCTATGGCATCGAAACAGGTAAACATTCTGCACCGTTAAATGCAGGGCATGTCGGTGTATTGCATGGCAACCGTACTTATCTTATGTCTGATGAACAAGGTCAGATCATTGAAACACATAGTATTTCAGCGGGTCTGGACTATCCTGGTGTAGGTCCTGAACACAGTTTTTTAAAAGATATGCACCGTGTGGATTATGTACCAATCAATGATACTGAGGCTCTACAGGGTTTCCGTGATTTAACCCAAATTGAAGGGATTATTCCTGCGCTTGAAAGCTCACATGCGATGGCATACGTGACCAAACTTGCACCAACAATGTCGAAAGATCAAATCATCATTGCGACTGTTTCAGGTCGTGGTGATAAAGACTTGATGACCGTTGCTCGTATTGATGGCGTAGAAATGGTTGAGATGTAATTGATTTTAAAAATCAATAGATTCTAATGATAAAAAATCCACTTTTAAACAAGTGGATTTTTTATGTTGAAGATAAACAAGAAATGGTTTCAAGGTTTTAAGTGAGTCAAATATTGTAGATATTAGCTATAAAATTTGAGCGAAATTTTTAAAAAAATACAGGCTAAACTCAAAATATTACAAGTTATTGTTCATGTTTATATCAGTATCTAGTTAAGCGATTTCAGTCAGTTCAACCACATGCCCATCATGATTTTTAATCACAGCTCTAAATCCAAAAGGCGTGTTTTGTGGTGGGGAAATAATTTTTTCTATATCTGTGATATTTGTAAAAAGTTGAGATAGGTTTTCAACGCAAAAACCTAATCTTATGTTTTGTGTTAAATTGCTTAGATCAGCCAAAGTAGGGTAGATTTCAAAGATTAATCCATTGAGATTACATGAATAATGTTAAGGTCCATTTTCATGTTGTTCTACTTGAAAGCTAAGTCCAAATTGACTATAAAATTGGCAAGTTCGTTCAATATCTTGGACTTTTAAAACGACTAGATTGATTGGCATACTTATTTCCTATGAGTGATTAAACTTAAGTCTAATCATTTAATATATTCTACCCAATAAAAGCCTTGCCCATTAGGGTGAATCGCAATGAGCCATTGTGTTGTCTGAGATGAAAATTTAAGAAGATGAAAGCCCTTTTTTAGCATTTCCTTTTGCGTACTTAGTTTTAAGTCTTGTTCAGTTACTATTCGTGCACCTTGATTTTCAAAAAATTTAAAATCCAAGGGTGAAAAACTAAATGAACCTGTACCAATACTAAGGTCAAGATTATTACTTTGTATTATATTTTTTGTGGTTGGCGGTAAAATAGGAGGAAGCCATCCCTTCTCAAACGCATGTTCAGCTTGAGCCTGTTGCATGTCAGTAAATTTAGTTATAACTGTGTCATCTGTACATGCTGATATTATTAAAATAATAAC
>NZ_LQXQ01000118.1 GCF_003268395.1 Acinetobacter sp. CFCC 10889
GGTCACATCATCCCATTCCTTACACTCATAACCGCCAACGATTAAACGGATTTCTTTACCTGCATTATCGAGCATAAGTGATTAACTCCGTGCCAGATTGAATAAGTGCAAAATTCAAAACAGTTGGATTTAAACGCTTAATTTCTTCAGCTCTATTCATGTCACCGTACAGTTGATGAGCCAACCAATGAGCCGTACAATGCAATAAAATAGGCGTAGTGCGAATCGGTGGACGTGTCTCAATCAGAGCTTGAATTTGATCATGTACAGTTGTTGCTAAAACTTTGTATTGAGCGACTTGAGCCGCAGGATCAATATTAGAAATGGTTGCTAGTTCTTGCGTAATAGCACGTTCTGCAACAATCGCTTGTTGAATATCTGTCCTTACTTGCTGACGGATCACAGCCAAATCAATCGGGGTAATATTCACCACCTTATTTTGTGCTGTATCTAACTTAGTTTGTTGAACAATGGCTTGAGCTGCTGAAGCTGCAGATGCAACAGTGATCGCTCGCCACATTTGTTTAAAAGCGGGGCTATCATTGCCACTGTCTTTATCATCAAAGATTTGACCGACCCTTTTCAGGCGGTTAGACAGTGATTGCCATTTGCTGATTGCAGAAATATCAGTGAATTCAAATGTAGCAAGACGAACCACATCATCAACAAGTCCAACCGCCCAGTCTGGAGGCGATAAAATATTGTCTACTGTTGAACGCACGACACCTAAGATTTGGCGGGCTTTTTGTAAGCCGCTGCGGATACGATTGACGGCTTTAAAAAATGCATTTGGGTCTTTGTCTTTGAGCTGTTCTAACTCACTTTCTAACGCTGAAGCGGGAATATAAAAAAAGGTTTGCGTATCAATTTCGATGTCGAAAGTGGGTACAAATAATGGTCTTTCTTTTGCTTCAGCTTCAACAAATTCAACGTCTAAGTCACAGCCATCCACAGTTTCTGTGCTATGGACAATGTTCCAGTTGGCTACATAAACGTTTTTAATGCCGTGGATCGGGTGTATAAGTTCACCTTCACCTGTTAGAGTGAATGCTGCAATTAAAGCATTTAAATAGAGTAAGTAATTTTCACCTGATAAAAAGATACGTAGACTGATTTTTTCAGCATCTTTGCCCATGTCTTCGATCTGGGCTTTATCTGAATAGGGCGATTGTTGAATGGCTAATGCTTTAGATACAGACTCACTGGTTTGAATACATTCAAACTCAATATTTCTAAAGCTTGCTTGTTGTAGATCAGTAGACCATGCCATAAAAAATACCCTCATTTAAAGGGTATTTTGTCTTTCATCGTTGGAATGGTTTAGGTGGAACGGCTTCCTATGAGTGTATATCTCAAAAGGCTCTATTCAATAATTAAATGAGTGCCAGACGGCTCACGAATAACTGTAAAAACAGCACCATTGATCAATCTTACATGTACGGTTCTTTGCTCATCTATGCTTTGTTTCATCGCATTTGAAATTGTGTCATGATCTTTTAATCTATAAGGAAGTCGTAAGATTGTTTGAAAGGAATCTCGATCAACTTGGTTTGAAAAAATGAAATCAAGTTTTGTGCTTTCCCACTCATTTGGACTGAGCTTTTTCCAATCAAGAATAGCCGTGATAGTGTTAGAATCATTACGAATGGTTTGTCGTACAGTATTACTATCTATTTCATCAAGTTGATTATTGAATTGTACTCGCCCATTAACCATTTCATTATAAAAAGCAGAAGGTGAATTCGCAGAACTTGTTGTTAATGAACTTATTCTTTCAGATTTTAAGCTTTGCTCTTTAGGAGTTGTTATATCATCTTGAGTTGGTATAGTTGTTTCATCTGTTTGTACTGGCTTTGAACAGCTTACTAAAAACAAACTAAGACAAGCAGTTAATAATAGTTTCATTAAGTCCCCATAAATTTCTATTTTTTAATCAATGCTTTTGAAGCATAAAGGGTACAGCACCTTGCCGATCACCGACAGCACTTTGTTGTGGTTGTTGGCTAAAAAGTTGACTAAAATTTGGCATTTGTATATTTATGGATTTCCCAATAGCACTAGGAAGTTTTTGAAGTTCATTGATAACCTGAGCATTTTGCTCAACTTGTTGTTGTAAAAGTGCTTGCTGTTCTTTACTTTTTTCAATTGCTTCTTGAACAAAATCAACTTTTTCACCTGTACCACCAAAAAACTTATCAACCATATTATAAAAATAATCGTCTACGGGTTTAAGTAACTCAGAACCTAAGTAAGCTCCGCCAGCAAATCCTAAAGCTTGCCCAATTGATGCTCCAGCTGTAGGTGGTGGAGTGGGTGGTACAGGTGGTGGCGGAGGTACTGGCGGTACAGGTGGACGACCAGCTCGCATTGCTAAACTTGCTACCCCCGCAGAAGCGGCTAAGGCTGTCAGTGCGGTGGTAGAAATAAATAAACCTTGTGAAAAAGCTGGGAATTGTTGAGTAAGCTCCGAAAACTTATCTAAAGCAGTTCCATAACCACCAGCGATTCTATCAAAAGAGTCTTGACGAACAATTTGCGCATTGGTTTTTGCAGTACCTTCTTTGCCAAATGTCTGAGAATTTAAGAAAACCCCAGTTGGTTTGACCACCTGATCATAAGATGCTTTTAATGTTTCATTTTTTAAACCGTCAATACGATTAACACCATTTTCATCGATATTATAACGGGCTAAAGTTTGTCCCAGTGTTGCCATTAAAAATTGGCGATCAGCAATGATTTGACCGATTTCACCGCCCAAAGCAATATTTGCCATATCACCAAGCAGTTTTTTACGCTCAGCGTCACTTGCTGTAGCAATTTGTTTTTTAAGAGCTTGGTAATCACTATTATTCGATAGCTGATGATCAATAACATCACCCAAAACTTCAGCACCAAATTTACCCTGAGAACGTCCAACTTGTTGTTGTTGATTCCAGTCGAATACTTCGCCTAAATATTTTCCTTTTTTACTATAAGATGGTCTGGTCGCTAAACCTTCAGTATTTACCACGGCTTTTGCCATACTGTCAGATAGTTCTCTACTATTTAGTTTTTGCAGTAGATTGACAACGTTATTTCCTGCTTCACCTGCATTACCTGAAACGTCCATTGAGACTTGGTTTAAAGATAATAAACTTGCTAAACCTTCATGACCACTATAGCCAGCTGACGTTGCTAGGGCTAATTGGCGAGCCAAATCTTGCTGCATGTCTCTAAGTTCATAGCCACCTAATTCACCTGAACGAATCGCCATCGCAAAGCTTTTTTGTAAATTCTGTTCACCTCTTAAACCATAGGTTGCAAGTGCATCGGCAAGAACCGACATTCCAGCTGCGGATGTATTACCCA
>NZ_LQXQ01000119.1 GCF_003268395.1 Acinetobacter sp. CFCC 10889
GGATTTGATGATTGTTCATGATTTACGTCGCTTAATGTTCAAGCCTAGTGTATCGAAAGTGGATTTTACTTTATTGGACCTAGCACAGAAAACAATGGACGGTTTTAAGGATGGTGTTGGTGGTGCTTCTAACTATGGAAGTAAAACAAATAGCGCTGCTCTAATGATGCAGGATATGAGTACGGAAAACTGTGCAATGCTATGGGCACTTGTACGATCAATTACTCCCAATGATCGTCACTTTGCTTTGCTACATAACCTACTAACAAGTGAGATCCGTTTGAAATTTAAAGAAGATGGCTTTCAGACAAAGCAAATTCCAAGTAAAGAGGCTGCCAAAGGTGTGGCACGCTCAGCTTTAACACAGTTTTTATTTAAACGTGGAATGTGCACCAAGTGTAATGGTAAAGGCTTCTTATTCGCTAAAGATGCTAGAAAGCATATTGAGTGTAGCAAATGTGAGGGTAAAAAAGAGAACTCTTATAATCAGTCTGAGCGTCATCGTATTTCAGGGCTGTCTATAGATCGTAAAGCGTACTTAAGAACTTATGATAAGTATGAGCAATATGCTTTGGTAAAACTCGGTGATTGGCGTGTTGACTTAGATGCACATTTGCGTGGTTTTTTCTTTAAAGTTGCAGAAGAATACGATTTGTAATTGCATAGTCCCAAAATTAAGGGTATATTTTCCCATACTGGTCGTATTACGGTTTATCCGAGACCATGAAAGTTTTATAATTTACATACTCACTCCTAAGGTGAGTATTTTTTTGCTTATCAGAATTTGAACTATTTATGTAATAAATTGATAGACAAGAATATAAATGACAGTTGTTATTTTTCTTTAATTTCTGTATAAAAAAAGAACAGTGAAAATAAGGAGAAATAAAATGCTGAATAAGTCTATGAGTTTATTGTTTTTTGTGTTTATGTATTTAGTGCTTACAACAATTGTATATATGATCGGGAATTTACCTATGTAGTAAGTTTAATCAATCTAAAGAAGCTCACAGAAATGTGGGCTTTTTGTTGCTTTAGACAGAAGGTGATCATGGGTATGCAAATCAAGATAACGATATGTATCAAGGTATAAAATTTAAATAGCGCCTTATTTTGTTGTAAAAAGACCATCTTTACATAATATTTAGTTGCTTAAATCATTATTGTTTTATTATAATCAAATGTGTTTATATTTTGATTTATGCTTATTTAAAATAAGCTTTAGGCGAAAAAAAGTTGGCGGCTCGGAAAGACGAGCACTAGATTTAAGGTTCATATACTTACTTTAGGGATAGAATGCTAGAGAGTAAGTATTTTTTCTCCAGTTGATATGCTCACACCCATTAGTGAGCATTTTTTTAAGTTTATATACCTATTAACCCCTATTGGTAGGTATTTTTTATTAGAGTTTTATATATCCACACAGCCTCCAACATGTGTGGATATTTTTTTGCATACTAAAATACCATCCTCTAAAATACTTGATTAGTTAAGATTAAGTGTGCAATGTTAAGGATTTAGAGTAATTGATTGAAATTCAATATATTTTTAAGAGGGTTTAAAATATGTTTGTAAAAATAATAAAGTCTTTATTCTGTAGACATGATTATAAAATCGTAAAAAAACTAGATAGTAAGCAGGTTTACCATTTTGATGCTATTAGTGAGTGGAAATGTTCCAAATGTAATAGAGTTACATACAGTAAGTATGTTGATCGATTGAAATAGGTATTCCGAATTCGATGCATTAACCACCACAATGATGGTCTTTAATAATAAAGAAGAGATTATTTTGTAATTAAATGCAATTGATTATCATTATTATTTAAGGTAGCATAAGCTGTATAATTCAACAGGTATAAAAATAATCATTACTCCTAAGCCCTCACTCCTATAGGTGTGGGCTTTTTTATTGCCTAAATTTTATAAAGGTGCTTGTGACGTGCACAAGTAACAAGACGGGAGATTCATCATGCCAACATATGCATAAGGGTAGTGCGCCACCCGAAACAAGGGTGATTTCGATTTGTGACGCTGTACAAATTGTTCAGCTATAAGCGCAAACGGTGGGATGCAGAAACCAGCCGTATAAATCGGTTTGAATCCAATGTGATTTCGTCACATATTGAATTAGCCTCAGAGCCACAAGTTGTGGGTGACTCCCAGACAAACGGAATCGAAAGATACAGAGCAGATCAATAGCTAACTTTGAGATGTTTATCGTGTTGAGTAGCGGTAGATCAGTTGCCGAGCTGATCAATATCGTAATCTAAGGTAGGATGTGGCAGATCACCATATCCTTTTTATGCCATTAGCTTAGTAGATAGAGCATCCGCCTTCTAAGCGGATGGTCATAGGTCCGAATCCTGTATGGCGTGCTAAATTCTTACAAAATATCTGCTAAAAATTATTTAAACTAAAACCTGATAAAAATTAGGAAGAGTAATGAAATATTTAGCATTATGTATAGTGGTGTTGACAGGTTGCGCGAGTAATCAACCAAAACAAGCAAGAGAAACACAAGAGTGTGAGTGCTTATTATTATAAAGTTGTATTCAAGCCGCAGTCGATTATTCCCGATATAGATTTGAGGTTGAATTAATTGATTTAATGTAATAATTTGCAAATGAATAAAGTTAATTTTTAAATTATATTTAATTTGCAGTACAAGACCTGAATCAGCGCAAGAGTCGGGGGAAGCCTCACAGGATGTGAGGTTTTTTTAACTCTTAAGTTATTCAGACTTAGTTTTAAGTAATGGCTGTAAATTTTGCATTCATATCCCCTAGTTATGAATGTTTAGACCTCCTTCGGGAGGTTTTTTACTTTATATTTCTTTTAATATGTATCACATTTGGTTATAATAATGTGACTGTTTATTCATTTCAATGAAAAACATACAACAACCTTAATCAGCGCAAAAATTAAGGTAGAAGCTTCACAGAGATGTGAGGCTTTTTTATTGAGTAAAATTTATGGACCCATCTCAATACACCCAACTCACTCAAAAATCAGAAATAAAAAGAAAGCCGAAAACTCGACCGCTGCCTAAGGCGAAAGAGGCTTATTTAGAAGCTGAAGAAAAATTCGAACATGCACTGAATGTTTTTAAGATTAAATACCAAAAGAAATTTCAAATTAAACCAACTAAACATTGGCGTTTTGACTTTTTGTTAATTGAGCACAGGATCTTAGTTGAGATTTCAGGTGGTCCTTGGTCGGGTGGTCGCAAAGGTAGATTGGCGAATAAAGCTTGGAGTATGGACCGTTACGATGTTGCTGAAGATATGGGTTATACCGTTGTACGAATAGAGTCAGCACCAAGATACAAAATTCAGGAAA
>NZ_LQXQ01000120.1 GCF_003268395.1 Acinetobacter sp. CFCC 10889
TCAACTTCACCAATCCACGCATTTCCAATTGACGAACAATGCGTGGCTGAATGAACTCGTTGTTGATCTTACGTAAGTTGGCTTTACGGACTGAAAGCAGTGAACCAAGCGTGTGTAACGCAGGTTCATGCCAAGATTGAATGATTTGATCTGAGTTCATGACACCTCCGCTAAAGCGTGTTCAGCTTCGGTTAAACGGCGGTTGGCGTGGAGTTCGGCAACGGTTGCTGTGCGGATTTCATTAATAGCTAACATGCATGAGAACCCTATTAAGTAACCAAACATTCTGCAGTGAACCAATTCTTCGCCAGAGTTGCGCTCTATAGCTATAACAGTAAAAAGATATGGCTCTACATCATCACAAGTTGATACAACCACATCACCAACCAGGAAATCACTTTCAGTCGATTCCAATTCCGGCGAATTCGCCATAATTAAACAGTGATTGCACTGCTCTGTTTTAAATTCTGTGTACTTGTTAGCACATGGATGTTTTGGTATATTTGATTTCATATTCATGCCTCCTAAAGTTTGAATTACTAAAAGCCTGATGTACTAGATCAGGCTTTTTCCTTTTCTACGCTTCCATAGCCAAGCTCTTCCTTACGTTCACTGATTTCGTGATGGAAAAGATCATCTACTGATTCCACTCTATTGATATAGCACTTCATCATGTGAAACATTGAAGCTGCCGTTTCACGATCTAAGCTTTCATAAGTTTTTGGAACAACCTTGAATCCAAGAAGACTCAATAAGGCGCAAGCGTTTTCAATTTCAGTCAAACCATTGCTTTTCTTGTCATTCTTCATTCTTGAGAGCGTGCTTGGGTCTATCCCTAAGCGCTCTGCCAAAACACTATTGTTCGCCTGTGCAAGCGCATTAAATACACGCGCCATGTCATTTCTAGCACTTGCAGACATTTCGATTGATAATTTGCTCATAGTGGCTCCTAAGCGATTAATGTTTGGAGGTTGGCTTTTAGTTTCCCCCCTGATAAAACTTCAAAGGTCGCTTGGGTGCGAGGTGGGATTCCGAATTTTTCCCACTTCCACAGAGTTACCTTTGAAAATTTAATCTTTTTAGATAAATCAGTATGGTTTTCACACCCGTAGTGATTCATAAGGTCTTTTACATTCATAGTGCTTTAACTTAACTGTAGTTAATAAATCAAAGTTAACACATGATAACCGTAGTTTCAATGTTTTGTATTAACATTAGTTAATAATTTGAGGGTTTATTTATGTCTTTACATTTGCGCATACAACAAAAATTAGAAGAAAGAAATCTTCGTGTTGCTGACCTTGCTCGTGCAGCAAAAGTCTCCCCTGTTGCTGCAGGGAAGTGGTATCACGGCACAAGTCAACCCAAAGCTCAGAATTTAAAAGATATTGCTAAATTTCTTGGTGTAACTGATGACTGGTTATTAACAGGGAAGAATCCTCAAAAGCTAGACGACCTTAATATGCGAGAATTCATATCAAAGCATAAGTTGGATGTAAAAAATGAATCTTCATTTGATAAGAATGATATTCAATCTCCTTTAATTGTTGATTATGAGGGTGATAATCAGTTTATTTGGATTGATGTTGTTGAGGCTAATTTCTCATGCGGATCTGGTGAATCAATCGAGTTTCACTTTGATGTTGTTAGTGGAAAGCAACCTTTCCTTCCTAGCTTTTTCTATAAAAAAGGAATTGATCCTAAGAATGTAAAAATAATCAAAGCCAAAGGCGATAGTATGGCTGAGCGTATTTTTGATGGGGATCTGGTTGGTATTGATATGTCTCAAACTGAAATTATAGATGGGGAGATCTATGCTTTTTATTTTGAAGGTGAAGGCATGATCAAACAGATATTTAAAGAAGAAGGTGGAAGATTAATACTTCACAGTCTTAATCCAAAGTATCGCGATAGAGAAGTATCAGAACAAAATGGATTGAATTTTAGAGTTATGGGTCGTCAATTTTGGCGAGCAGGATAATTAAAACTGCGAACCCGACGCACTCTATTTGCGTCGGGCAAACAGATAACCTCCACCATACAAGAATCCATATATAAAAGTTAGTATTGAGTTGCAGAGGATAGGATGAGCGAGGTAGAAGCTTATTAATTTTTGAAAATAATCCATCAAGTAATCCCTATAAATTCATTAAATTGGAAACTATTTTGAAAAAAGATGATGAAAAGAAACCCATTAACTTGGGTCACCTTAATCTTGAAACGCTTGAAAAACTTACTAATGGAATGGATGTTCCGCAGAGCAATCAGAAAGATGATGATTTAATGCTGAAAGAGTTAGATGAACTTTTAGGAAAAAACCCTAAAATTGATAATATATTATCTGGAGATGCAATGAGAACGAAAAATAAATCTTATGATTTTAATTTTTTAAGATTAAGTGTCGATCAGGTTAAGGACTTACCCACCAATGAACTACTTAAGCTTTTAAGCGGTGAAAGTCACGATGGTTCAATTCATGAGACGACTATTCAGCTTATCTCCAATGAGATTTTAAGTAGACAGATTAAGGCATCATCAAAACCTCACTGGAATGTTTACGCAATTTTGGTGCTAACCTTTGTTGCTGCTGCAGCTAGTGTTATTGCATTACTAAAATAAAAGTTCGAACCACAGAGCACACCATTAGAAATACCAGAACAAGGTTTAAAATACTTTTGTTTTCAATATTCATAATTTCACCAGCCTACAAATGAGTAATAAAATTGAAGATATTAAGGTTATTAAGCCAAACAGCAGAGAGATAAGCATAATAGGTTTGTCTTCTTCACGCATAAAATTACATCCCTAAAAAGTAAACCAAATAACAATATTCCAAAAGATTGTGGCTACACTGAAAAATATTTGCGTATTTAGTATTTGATTTATACTCATAACAAACTCCATCTAACCCACCCAGTGTGGGTTTTCTTTTGTCCATTAAAACATAAACCATAGCTAATAAGAAGATTAACTATTGTTAACTTTTTTCTTGACTAATAAATTAACTGTAGTTAATATAAATCTTACACCCCAACCACAGAGACAAAAATGGAAATTCAAAATTTACGCCTCCAGGCACTACACATCACCGACGGTGATATTGAAAAAGCTCAAGACATTGAAAATTATGTTTTAGGGAATCAGAAAGCTGAAAAAGTGGCTGAGCCTCAGGCTGAATCTACTGATGCTAATGGCAACACTGGCTACTGCAACACTGGCAACTGCAACACTGGCGACCGCAACACTGGCGACTGGAACACTGGCGACCGCAACACTGGCTACTGGAACACTGGCGACC
>NZ_LQXQ01000121.1 GCF_003268395.1 Acinetobacter sp. CFCC 10889
CCCCCTTGTAAATATCGGTATACCGCCTGACGACTAATCCCAAAAGCTTTCCCTAATGCCATTTTCGATGGATACTTCCCCTCCTTCCATGCTTGTCGTAAAGCTTCAGCTTGGTCAGGCTTTAGTTTATGCACCCGACCTTTGTACTTCCCCTGAGCAGAGGCGAGTTTTATTCCTTCCTTTTGCCGCTCTAAAATGATCTCACGTTCGAACTGTGCAAAAGCACCCATCATTTGAAGCATCAAATTATCCATCGGGGTGGATTCGGCTGTAAAAGTAATATTTTCTTTTACAAACTGGATGGCGATCCCTCGTTTGACCAGTTTATCTACTTCAGTGACCAAATCTTTTAGGCTTCGCGCAAAACGATCCATTGAATGTACAATCACCCTGTCCCCTTCCCGGACATAGTTCAACATTTCCTGAAATTTAGGGGCACTGTTGCAAATAGAGATTTGAGTCGATGATGTTCCCTTTAAAAAGTACTTAGAGACCGAAAACCCTGTTGATTAGACACACTTCACCCTGAGGCTGACCATAATAAAATGACGATGCTTGTCCTTTACGTAGTGCACGCATGACTTCAATACCTTTAATTGTGGCATAAGCCGTCTTCATAGATTTGAATCCTAATGTGGTCCTGATGATCCGCTTTAGCTTGCCATGATCACATTCAATCACGTTATTTTTATACTTAATCTGCCTGTGCTCAAGGTCTGGTGGACATTTACCTTCCCGTTTTAACCGTGATAAAGCACGTCCATATGTGGGTGCTTTATCCGTGTTGATCACTTGTGGAATTTGCCACTTCTTCACATTATTTAAAATTTTTCCAAGAAAACAATATGCTGATTTGGTATTACGTCTAGAAGAAAGATAAAAATCAATGGTATCGCCACGTTGATCGACTGCACGATACAGATAAGACCATCGTCCATTCACTTTTACATAGGTTTCATCAATATGCCACGAGCTCAGATCTGTAGGATTACGCCAATACCAGCGTAAACGTTTTTCTATTTCAGGAGCATAACGTTGAACCCAACGGTAAATAGTCGTGTGATCAACATTCACACCCCGTTCGGCCAGCATTTCCTGCAGTTCACGATAGCTAATGCCATATTTACAATACCAGCGCACAGCCCAAAGAATGATTTCGCCCTGAAAATGCCGACCATGGAAAGGATTCATATGCTGCACCTTTAGCTAAAACAGTCTTCAGCTTACCATTCGTGGTTATTTGCAACAGTGCCCTTACTTCAAAGCCAAAATTTTTCGGGCACCATTCAGTACGAATAAAGAAACCAGTATGCCAATGATTAAGTCTGGATAAGCTGATCCCGTCCACGCCACGAGTACACCGGCAAATATAACGCCCATATTTACGACAACGTCATTCGCCGAGAAAATCCAACTGGCTTTCATATGTGCGCCATCTTCTCGATGACCAGAAATAAGATATAAGCATGTCACGTTAGCTATAAGTGCGAGCAGGCCAATAACAATCATGAGCGTTGATTCTGGCTCGCTTCCAAACATGAATCGTCTAATGACATCAACAATCACGATAACAGCAAGTAATAACTGAATCCAACCTGCGAAATGGGCTGCTTTTATTTGATATTTCGCAGCTTTTCCGACGGCATATAGCGCAATACCATAAACGGCTGCATCGGCAAACATATCTAGAGAATCAGCAATCAATCCTGTAGACGCAGCAATAATACCGCTGATGAATTCTATAAAGAAAAGTAGAGCATTAATACCTAATAACAGTTTAAGTACTTTAGCTTGTCTCACAGGATCAGGTTCATTAGGTATATCGCCTGAAGAAAGCTGTATTTCATCAAGTTTCGCCCCAAAACCCAGTCCTTCGAGTTTAGCCGTAATTTGCTGAATCCCTTCATTATGGAAGACTTTCAGTTTTCGATTGGGAAGATCAAAAGTAAGACCTTTAACTGCTTCAATATCTGCAAGAGCCATACGGACCATTTGCTCTTCAGCAGAGCAATCCATTTTAGGAATGGTGTAGGTACTTGTTTGCTTAGCCTGTTGATTGCTTATATAAGTTTCAGTCTTCACAAGCTTTGCACCAAAACCCAAAGCTTCAAGTTTGGTGGTTATATTTTCATCTTTTTGATTATGTAGAACCTTTAAAGAACGGTTAGGTAAATCAAAGATGAGTTTTTGAACACCATCAATTGAAGATAGCGCCATACGAACCATCTGTTCTTCCGCAGAACAATCCATTTTGGGAACTAAGTATTCACTCATGTAGTGCGAATCTTTTAAAACGTCTTCAGTGCTTAAATTTTCTTTGGGATCAGAACCACAACAGGATTGAGCGGTATCTTCACAACTGTTTGAAGTGTTACAGCAAGGAGATGAAGATTTTTTTTCTTCCTCTTCACCACAACAGCTAAGCGTATTATCGCAATTCTTTGAATTGTTTGCTTCTGCAATTGATGGATGATTTTCTTGTTGAGATTTCTTATCTTCGCATGGTGTTTCTTTACTACATCCACAACCACTCATAATTATACCCATTAAAAAAATTATAAACTTTGAATATTAGAATCCCTATAGTTACTATAGAGTCAAGAATCTTTGGAAATACTAACTCAATGCATTTAAAAATTGGTGAACTCTCTAAAAAAACCTCATGTTCAGTATTAACAATTAGGTTTTATGAAAAGGAAGGTTTAATTCCGGAACCGGAAAGAACGGAAGGAAATTACCGCCTTTACGATGTAGGCTATGTTGAGCGAATTAAATTTATTTTGAATTGCCGAACTTTAAATATGAGTTTGAATGAAATTCGTCAATTACTTACCTATAAAGACAAACCTGAGAAAAATTGTTCAGATGTGAATGAATTAATTGACTTACATGTCAGTGCTATCAGAGAAAATATAATCAAGCAACAAAAGCTTATTGAACAACTATCTGATTTAAGAGGTACTTGTGATGGTTTATGTACAATTGACCAATGTGGAGTTTTAAAAAATCTAGCTTGATTATCTAGACCTATGCTTTTTTCAAAAAATCGGCACTGTTGCAAATAACCACGAATGGTAAGCTGAAGACTGTTTTAGCTAAAGGTGCAGCATATGAATCCTTTCCATGGTCGGCATTTTCAGGGCGAAATCATTCTTTGGGCTGTGCGCTGGTATTGTAAATATGGCATTAGCTATCGTGAACTGCAGGAAATGCTGGCCGAACGGGGTGTGAATGTTGATCACACGACTATTTACCGTTGGGTTCAACGTTATACGAATCTAAAAATGGGAGCCTATAG
>NZ_LQXQ01000122.1 GCF_003268395.1 Acinetobacter sp. CFCC 10889
AAAGTCACTGACCCATAATTGGTCAGGTCGATCAGCACTAAAATTCCGTTTCACTAAATCACCTGCCCGTTTTTGATCATCTCGGCTGCGGGTAGTTTGTTTGTTCTTACCACGCCAAACACCTTGTATATCTAGCTTTTGCATCAATCGAGCAACTGTACAACGTGCAATAACATAACCCTCACGTTTCAATTTTTGCCAAACTTTACGTACACCATATCGACCTGAACTTTCTTTCCAAATACGTTTGATTTGCTCTGCATGATGTAAATCATGCAGAGCACGTTTCGCTCGATGTTCTGGGTTATCAACGAGATCTAAAGCCCGATAATAGGTCGAAGCTGCAATCGGTAAAATTCTACAAATCGCTTCAACACCATATCGATCTTTATTGTTATGGATAAAATCCACCATTATTTGTGTGGGCGGTCGAGCTCCGCCTGGGCGAAAAAAGCGGCTGCTTTACGTAGAATTTCATTGGCACGTTTTAATTCTTTAATTTCACGTTCCATTTGCTTCATTTTTTCTTGGTCAGATACCTGTTGTACTTTGGCGGGATTTTGTTGATCTAAGTATTTTTGATACCAAACACGTAGCGTTTCAGGAGTACAGCCAATTTTAGGAGCAATTGCGGAAACTGCTGCCCAATTCGATGGATAATCTTTTTCAGATTCAATTAGTAATTGAACCGCTCTTTCTCTAATTTCGGGGGTATAGTTTGGTTTTTTCATCGGAATAGTCTCTCAGAATATTGACTCTCCGACAAACCCGGTACGGTTCAAAGCCTAAACTTGCTACATCTTGATTATCTGAATGCTGATGTTTTGTGAGTACCGAGCCTGCACCTTCTTCTTGTGCTAAAGCATCTGCTTGCCATCTTTGAAGGTGTACCGCAGTTGGTTGTAGAGAACGCAATCCTGTGAATGCTGTGATACTGTCTTGTCGTTCTGTAGCACTACTTCGATGAAAACGAATATTGCGACGATCTAATGCTTGAAATTGGGCATTATCATCAATTAAGCGTAGCTTTTGTGGTTTGATCTGTTCAGATGAACTCCATACTTGATGCTGTGCTTCATCAATCAGTGTAGTTACACCTTCAGAAGCTAAAAGTCGTTTAATAAAGTCGTAGTCGGTTTCATTGCTCTGCATGATGAAGGGACGAACATCATAGCTTTTGCTTAATCCGCTTTTATCTAAGGTTAAGCTAGAAGCGAGTAATGGGCTTTTCACTTGCCATTCTTTGAATAAGATATCGACCACATCAAGCACGGATTTATTCATAAATACACGGCTATTTCTGCGGTGTTTGAACAATGCAGCTGGGTCTTCTACAGTTAAACGATAAAGGGTAAGTGAACCATCACTCGCACCTGCATCAGCTTTGGTGATAATCCCAGTCGTACGAGTCAACTGAGATTGATCAGTGACAATATCTATAGCAACTTGACTACCAATGAATTGCTTTAATGGAATAGTGGCATCTGTTGCTAGGCAGATTAATTGAAGGTGAACACCATCGTTCAACTGATGTGTGCCATCAACACGTTGCAAAAAGACTTTGTTATTTAAGTCAGTATTTGAAAATTGGATATGAATGGCTCGTTTCTGAGCTGTCAGTCCAAGCTGTTCTAAAGCAGCGTATATGTTGATCGCCATATTGTCGTTTTATTCATTCTTTAATCTGCCAGTGTTTAATTATATCAAACACATTTTTAAGGCACTATAGATATTTGTATGGCTGCCACAAACTCTGTCTTGGTTATTTAAGTAAAGTACTATACCTCAATATTTTTTAAATAAGTTTGAACTTTAGGGTATACAATAGAGAAAATACTAATAAAATCTATAAGCTTATGTCTAAAGATAATATTAAAAGTACTGCGATTACATGCAAAGGCTATGATTATCAAACTTTATTCGGCATAATTATTCTTGCTGACTGGCTGAATTTCCCAGACAAATACCAGAAGGTTTTATTTAAAGCGATTGATGATACTGACGATACACCGCAGGCATTAGATGACGTAATTTGTGTCACAAAAGATAATAAATATGACTACTATCAAGTCGAATATTCACCTTTTCCTGAAAAAGAATAGACGATATTTTTCTAGGAAAGTGGTGGCTATTCAATGCTTGCCTTTTGGTTGAGCGTACCATTGAGTTTTGGGATCAAACAAAATAGAGATATTTCCTCGATTTATTAATGCTCTGTTATAAGAAGGCCAATTGGTTGTGCGATATATTTTAGATGTGGGCTTATTCATTTGAGAATTATAATGTTGAATAAGCCTTTACAGATAGGTTTGTGCAACAAAGCCTTTCTAGATTATGAAGATTAATAATAGGGTTCTTTCATAAGTCATTCTTTATTCAGTTCTAGGTTATAGATTCCAGTAATAGAATGGGATCTATAACCTAATATTTTGCATCAATTGCGATATTGCTAAGCAATAAATTTGAATTTTTTCAAACCGCCAAATACATTCACAAGCCCAATTTTTCTTTTATTGTAAATGCAGCATCAAAATTCTTAGTTATCCTCCAATGTTATATAAGTGGTTAGGACAAGTTTTAAGTATTATCTCTTTCACAGGCACAACTTTTGCGTCTATTACAAGTTATATAATTTGCATATAATCGAAGCTAATCACTATAAGCTATATTTTTTAATTTTAGAATGATTTTAGTGACCAACTCCAGATCAATCTATTTCTAACAAATCCAAAAATAATTTAGATTTTGTTGACATTTCATAATGGTAACCAGATAAAGATACAGGCTAAAGCAACGGAGTTTTCATAGTTCCGCATTAGCCTGTCATACCGATTGGCAGTTCATCGTAAATATTTTTTAATCTTGTTAATGCATTTTCCATTGAATACCTGATTTTATATAAACACCAATCCATATGTTGATTACTAGATTTAGACTTACATTTTTTTAGTATATTTACTTTGGTTTCGGTTTTCTCAATTTTTCTCTAAATAATTCTGAATTATAACTCCTATCTGCACACAATATTTCTTTTTCCTTTAAATCCAAAACATCAAACAAATAAGATGCACTTTCACATCATGGGTCTTGCTATCATTAAAAATAGATTCAATAGGATTTCCATCCGCATCCACAACTAAATAGATTATAGAACTATTTCCACCAACGTTATTAGAAATAGCTTGGTCTTTCACTCCTGCCTTATGTTGATGCACTCGCATATGAGAGGCATCAATAG
>NZ_LQXQ01000123.1 GCF_003268395.1 Acinetobacter sp. CFCC 10889
CTCCGAAGCCAAATATATATAGGTAAATCGGCAATACTTAGGGGATATGTCATTTTTTTAAATGACAGCCCTTAGGGTGAGTATTGCCGAAACTCTCTCAACCGTTCACCAAAGCCAAAGCACGAAGTGCGACGCTGTGGGGAATGTTGAGAGAGTTGAGAGTATTTATTCAGATAAGAGACTTTGAATGTTAAATAGGGCATGCTATTGACAATAGCATGCCCATAATGTTTACAATAGCATGCTTTGTTTTAATGAGTATTTCTTTTATGTTCTCTTTTTCTAAACCTAGTATTATTGAAAATACTGCTGTTGATATATTAAAAAATCATCCTAATGGTTTGTTATCTACTGAATTAGTAAAAATGATAAAAGAAAAAGAACCTACTAAATTAACTGGTAAAAATCCTATTAAATCTTTTTATTCGATAATTTATAGAAGAGAGAGAAAAAGAGAAATTTTAAAGTTATCTACTTTATTTATTATTAAACAAGAAAATAAACAACTTTTATATAAACTAAATGAGGGATCTGAATGATGAAAGTTCCTCATGTTTTACCCTATCAAGGTAGTAAAAGAAAACTAGCAAATCAAATTTTAGATCTTGTTAATTTTAAAATAGATACGTTATATGAGCCATTTGCTGGATCCGCAGCAATCACCATTGCAGCAGCTAATATGGGATTGGCTGAAAGATATATATTTGGTGATAAGTTAGAAGTAATTTCTGATTTGTGGGATTTAATTATCAATGATCCTATTGCAATAAGCCAAAAATATACAGCTATTTGGAACAATCAGTTGGATGATCCAACTGGGTATTATTATGATATCCGTAGCCAATTTAATGAATCACATGACCCATGTCTTTTTCTATATTTAGCTGCAAGATGTGTAAAGAATGCTGTCAGATTTAATAGCTCAGGTGAGTTTAATCAGGGAATGGACAAGAGACGTTTAGGAACTAATCCAGATAAAATTACTAAAGAAATTTTAAAAGTTTCAGAACTTTTAAAAAATAAAGCTGAACTTAGAAAGGGTAATTTTTCTGAAATTATAAAAGATGCTTTACCGAGTGATTTAATTTATATGGATCCTCCTTGGCAAGGTACAAGTAACAAGGCAAATCCTAGATATGCTCATCTATTAGATTTAGATGAGTTAATTGCAAACTTTGAAGATCTGAATAACAGACAAATACCTTACATGGTTAGTTTTGATGGGGTATGTGGTGATAAAAGTTATGGAAAAGACCTTCCTGAGCATTTAAAAATGAAAAAATTATTATTAAATGCAGGAAGATCTACGCAATCTACATTGTTAGGAGGTAATTCGATAACTTTAGAGTCTCTTTATCTATCAGAAGCATTTTTAGATAAATCTAATTTTAATGACCACGTATCAGAAACTCTTTTAATGTCAAACCCTCAGCTTGAGCTTGTTGTGTAATTTCTTCTAACTTTTGAACTTCTTTTTCCCCTTGAAAAATTAAATCTACTCTTTTTTCATGTCTTAATGCTACATGGGTATATTCATCAGGATATGCCCAATAGCAAGTCCTACAAGTATTTAAGTCTCGATTAACTAGCAAATTTGAACAGTGTTCACATTCCCAAGATTTTTGTCTTTGAGCAGAAGCACTTAGCAACATAAAATGTTCAGGAGAACGTTCAGTTCCTGATGTTTCACCAGCTACTTCATACGGTATTCTATGGTCAATCTGTAAATATCTAGAGTCGTAGTTTTCTAAAGTAATGGCACATTTTGAGCCATATTTGTCTATTAATTTTTGTTTGAATGCCTTAGAAAAGATAACTCGTCCACCTAGTTTATTATCTTGAATATCATCTGGATTACCGAAGATATAAGCTCCTATACTTCTACCATTGGAACCCATAACTTTGATAGTTTCGAGAGGAATGCCTTGCTCACGAACATCACGTGCTGCTCTAGGAGGATGGTCATAACCATATATATTTTTTAGCTCTTCTGTAGAAATTGAACCATATTTAATAATATGGTCAATGACTGTTTTCGCACGTTTAGCCGTAATTTTCTGTGCGTGAGCTAAAATCCTGGGATCTATTGAAGCCATTAGAATATGAGTCCATTTTTTAAAACGCTATCTTTTCATGGATATGAGTATTTTTCCTACAAATAAGCTTTTCTCTCTAGTTTTTTGTTCAAAAAACAATTAAATAGCATTCTATAAGTTTGATCTATATCTTAGATAATTCATATAATATGAATATATTGCGGGAATAGCTCAGTTGGTAGAGCATAACCTTGCCAAGGTTGGGGTCGGGAGTTCGAGTCTCCTTTCCCGCTCCAGAATATAAAAAAGCCTCAGTTTTGACTGAGGCTTTTTTTTATTAATTAATATTTCTAAAATTAACATAATGCACGTTATACGAAATGCTTATATTTTTTCTTTATTTTTCAAAGCTATAATGCAATCTTTAAAGCCCCTTTTCTCCAATCGGGGCTTTTTTTATGATTTTTCATGTTCCACGCTTATTTATTAAACAATGTTCCACGGTTTTAAGTAGCTTAACTGCATAATCAATTACTTTGTTTTTCAGTCTTTTTACGTTGATTTAACACCTCTTGACCTAAGTCTTTCCAAATCTGCCATTTCATATCGTTAGGATCAATCTCCGCTGTTTTAAGTAGTATACCGAGCAGTTCGGCGGGGTCCCGTTTATCCAGGTTAGCAATTTCAAACAGTGCGCCTAACTGAATCAAGTGACGAGTACGTGCTTTACGTTCAGCCTCTTTTTCAGCATTCAATAATTTTCTAACCACGACCTTTTGCTTATTTGCTCGATCTATGGCTTTTTCTGCTTTGATCAGTGCATTTAATTTTTTTTCTTGTTCAGGTGTTCGATATTGAATTTGAGCAATTTCCAATAAAAGTTTTTGAGCATCACTCGGATTTTTTAAAGCAGAAATATAGGTTAGTCTTTCTGAAAGCCATTCATTCGTCATATTCAATTCCTTAAGTCAGATACCGCATAAGCACAGGCTCAATTCTCAAAGAACGATAACAAAATAATTACGTCCAATGTCCGCAATTTTGTTAAAGTTCGTTCTAGAAAATTTCGCCTGTACTTCCATCAAAAATTTGATGGCGCGCTTAGACGTCTCAATTTCATTGAGAAACCTAAGCACGTTAGGGACTTCATCCCTAAAACCCTGAAACTTCTTTTTTTCGTAAATTTTCAATTT
>NZ_LQXQ01000124.1 GCF_003268395.1 Acinetobacter sp. CFCC 10889
AGAAAGAAGTACCAAAGCTAGGAGCAACAACATGCAACTAAAACAGGTACTGGGAAAAATCAAAGATATTACTTTTGGTGTGATCGCAGCACCGCTAATCATCATCATTATGATGTGGGCTTCGATACTTGATCAAAGAGCGTTTAAGAAAGAGCGCAACCGAAAAAAGGAACAGGATAAAACCTAATGGCGATTGCTCGTTTAAGTGTCAAAGTCGGTAAGGCAGGCAAAGCAGCACCGCATGCCGAATATATTGATCGGGACGAAGAAAAGAAGCTGACACAGGAACAGGTAGAAACCGATCTTGAACATAGTGCTTATGGAAACATGCCGAAATGGGCTGAACATAATCCGATTACCTTTTGGCAGGCAGCCGACCTTTACGAGCGTAAAAATGGCAGTACCTATCGAGAATATGAAATTGCCCTGCCTAGAGAGATGAATGCCGAGCAACGCCTAGAACTGGTTGAGGACTTCATTCAGTCTGAGATCGGCTCAAAATATCCGTATCAATTTGCGATTCATAACCCTAAAGCAATGGACGGCAAGGATCAGCCTCACGTTCACCTCATGTTTAATGAACGTCTGCAAGATGGAATCGAACGAGATCCAGAGCAATATTTCAAACGCTATAACGCCAAGAATCCTGAACGTGGCGGAGCTAAAAAAGACAATACGGGCAAGGGTTACCAGGAACGAAAAACTGATATTAAAGACCTACGCCAAAGATGGGCAGATTTATGCAACAGCCATTTAGAAAAACACCAAATTGACAGCCGTATTGATATGCGAAGCTACAAAGAGCAAGGCATAGAGAAAGAACCCGAAAAGAAACTATTACCAAGCCAAGCTAAAGACCCTGAAATCAGGGAAGCCTTGCAACAGTCACGTATAGCCTATAAAGAGCTTGAGCAACTAGATTTAGGCGACCCTAAAAAAGACCTGAAAGACCTCAAAAACAGCCCAATTTCAGACAAAGAAATTAAACAGGGTATTGAGAACTTTAAGGCTGATTTTGACAGCTTTAAACAGCTTGCTTTGGAACAGTACAAACAACAGCAGAAATTAGAAAGAGAGCAACAGAAAACAATGAAGTTTAGAGGGATGAGCCGATGACACCTGATGAAAAAAAGCTATATGCACTGATGGCAGTTGCAGAACAACAGCAAAACTTAGTCAATCAGGCCGTTAAAGAGCTTCAAATCACGAAAGAACACATTCAAAGCACTATTGCTGGGCAAACCCACCACACTATATCAAAAGCGGTAAATGAGGGCTTACAGGACGGTACAGCAGAACTTATTAAGACCGCTAAAGCGCTTGGACGCTTGAAAAACTCGATTGAATCAGCCAGTGATCAATTTTCATGGAAGTTAATCACCACTTTCTTAGGTGTTTTTTCAGTTCTCATACTGACTATGACGTGGCTATTTGCATCTTATATTAAGCCTTTAGAGAATATTCCAAAGATCGAGAGTTTAAGGCAGCAAGGTATTCAGTTTGATATTCAAAGTTGTGCCGTTGGAGAAGAGTCCAAGCCCTGCGTCCGAGTGATGAAAGAGCAGTGTGGCTATGGGAAGCATGGGGATTTATGCGTTATTGACCCCAAATAGCTGAATCTGAAAATAAAGGCTCTAAGCACTCATTTATAATTTTTATTATGTTTAAAATTAGTGGAAGTTAAGGAAATTATTATGTTAAAGCAATCAAGTTTAGAAAGAACAGAGTTTAAGGAAGAAGAACTTGCGCCCATTAAAAAGCTTGATTTGAATGATTTGAAAGTTCCTATGCCTAAAAACCTTGATCAGTTATTGATTTGGACATCCGAACTTGCTCAATATAATTATGCTCAATTCATTGACCAATCCGAACAGCTAAAACTTGTTGATGAAGACAACCTGGAAGAACAGGCGGAAATCAGTCAGAAGCTTAGGTTCTATAGAGGTAATGCGCTTATAGAAAACCAAATCAAAGATTTCTATTTGAAAAAGTTACTTGATCAAGGGGAGGCAACAGTTAAGGGTTATATTAAAAGTCCGACTAAGAAAAATACCCGATATGCTGTAATTTCTTATCATGACTATGATTTTGTAAGCTTTGCTACTCCAGAGATTCTTAATAAATTTCCAGCCGATCTCATCAATTTCGTGCAAAAGGAAACACCTAAGACATTAGCGGACATATACCCTGAAGAAGCCGTGTTCTTATCAGCTATCAAAAAATTTATAAAACCTTTTAAAGAACAGTATAAAAAATTGGCTGATAAGAACAGGGAAATTAAGGAGCACAATACAGTTGCTCATAAAATTTATATAAAAATTAAAAATAAGGAAGCAACTCTGCAAAAGCCAACAGAGTCAAAGCCTAAAGAATCTAGTCCAAAGACTACTGAAAATAGTGCTGTCCCAGTAGAGATGAAGCAGGGAGCCATTCAGAAAAATATGGCTCCACAAGAAAAGCCAATTACTGTAATTAAGAAGCGAAAATTTGCTTTAAACAAGGATAAGTAACTTGTAATTTAAAATTATAAACAAAAACCCCTCTAAGTCTTGCAACTTAGAGGGGTTTTCAAGTAAATTCAGCGGTACGCAGTTATTTGATGCTAGAACATCAAGTAACGAAGATCATAAGGTTTGGCGACCGTTATGATTTCACCAAAAGGCTTGTACCTGAATTCTATTTTCACAATAAACAGTGTTTATATCAAGCCTCAAAATGATAAGTCTTCGTTAATTCGTGTTTTAAACCATCAAATAAGCATCCTAGATCGAGCTTTGCCCGCTTCTGCGTGTCCGTTTTACGGTCGGCATGCATTACGTGTGGTAGGAATAAGTGTCACTGGCGTATTGTAGCTATAGTCGAAAGGCTAAACCGCTTACAGGGGAACTTCACATAGGCGGAGCGTTGGGAGTAGTTACATAGGACTTGTTAAGTTGCATGTTGGGGAAACCCTCGCAGAGATACAGGCAATGTAACGACAGGGAGCGCGTGGAGCGAAGTGCAAGACTTTGAGTCCTTGTCTGCATAGTCAGCAAAGCTATGTGCGGATACGACCGATATACGTGG
>NZ_LQXQ01000125.1 GCF_003268395.1 Acinetobacter sp. CFCC 10889
TTGTTACATCATCCCATTCCTTACACTCATAACCGCCAACGATTAAACGGATTTCTTTGCCTGCATTATCGAGCATAAGTGATTAACTCCGTGCCTGATTGCACAAGGGCAAAGTTAAAAACAGTTGGATTTAAACGTTTAATTTCTTCAGCTCTATTCATATCGCCATACAACTGGTGAGCCAGCCAATGTGCTGTGCAATGCAACATAATAGGCGTAGTACGAATAGGTGGACGTGTCTCAATTAAAGCTTGAATTTGATCATGTACAGTTGTTGCTAAAACTTTGTATTGAGCGACTTGAGCAGCAGGATCAATATTTGAAATGGTGGCTTGTTCTTGGGTAATTGTACGTTCTGCAACAATCGCTTGTTGAATATCGGTGCGCACTTGCTGACGGATCACAGCCAAATCAATCGGCGTGATATTCACCACTTTATTTTGTGCTGTATCTAACTTGGTTTGTTTAACAATGGCTTGAGCTGCTGAAGCCGCAGATGCAACAGTGACCGCTCGCCACATTTGCTTAAATGCAGAACTGTCATTGCTACTGTCTTTATCATCAAAGATTTGACCTACTCGTTTGAGTCGGTTAGATAAAGATTGCCATTTGCTAATCGCCGAAATATCAGTGAACTCAAACGTAGCAAGACGAACAACGTCATCAACTAGTCCGACAGCCCACTCAGGTGGTGATAAAATATTGTCTACAGTAGAACGGACGACACCCAAAATTGACGTGCTTTTTGTAAGCCGCTGCGGATACGATTGACGGCTTTAAAAAAAGCATTGGGGTCTTTGTCTTTGAGCTGTTCTAACTCACTTTCTAACGCTGAAGCGGGAATATAAAAAAAGGTTTGCGTATCAATTTCGATGTCGAAAGCGGGTACAAATAATGGTCTTTCTTTGGCTTCAGCTTCGACAAACTCAACATCTAAATCACAGCCATCGACTATTTCTGTACCGTGGACAATATTCCAGCTGGCTACATAAACGTTCTTAATCCCATGGATCGGGTGGATAAGTTCACCTTGCCCCGTTAGAGTGAATGCTGCAATTAAAGCATTTAAATAGAGGAGATAGTTTTCACCTGATAAAAAGATACGCAGACTGATTTTTTCAGCATCTTTGCCCATGTCTTCGATCTGAGCTTTATTCGAGTAGGGCGATTGCTGAATGGCTAATGCTTTAGATACAGACTCACTGGTTTGAATACATTCAAACTCAATGTTTCTAAAGCTTGCTTGTTGTAGATCAGTAGACCATGCCATAAAAAATACCCTCATTTAAAGGGTATTTTGTCTTTGATTTATAGATGGGTTTAGGTGGAACGGCTTCCTTTACTAAATACAGTGTAAAGATTTAAGCATTTCATTATATTTATTAAATTTATTTTGATCCGCATAATTTTTGGCATGAATCAGACCTGTATTGATTGCGTCACAACGCTCGTATAGAGAAGCATTATTTTTTTCTAAAAATGCTATTTTTTCATCTTGTTCACTAAAAATGTTTTGTTTCGTATAATAGCTTAAGCCTTTACTAATACCGAACCAAAGAATAACTACAAAAAATATAGTGCCCAAATAAGTAAAAAACTTATCCATAATATCCCCAATTTTTTAATGTTTTTGCAGCATAAAGGGTACAGCACCTTGACGATCACCAACAGCATTTTGTTGTGGTTGTTGTAATGAATTAAGTGTTGGAACGGGTATCTTGATAGAGTTACCAATTGCTGATGGTAGTTTTTGTAACTCTCGAATCACTTGTGCATTTTGCTGATTCGCTTGTTGCTGTTGTTGAATCATTTCATCATATTTAGCTTGGGCATCAAGAGCAGCTTGAGCATTATCGTTTCCAAAAGCTGCAAGCACTTGAGTAATTTTTTCACCCATCCAGTTATCTGCCGCTTGTCCTGCATCAGTTTGCATATACATATTACGAGCTGCTGTTCCAATACCATAACCGAGTACACCCGCTAGACCAACTTGACCAGCAGCACGTGCAGCGCCCATCGCTGCACCACTTGCTGCACCTGCGGTAGCACCGCCTACTGCACCTGCGCCGCCACCAGCTCGCATTGCTAAACTTGCTACCCCCGCAGAAGCGGCTAAGGCTGTCAGTGCGGTGGTAGAAATAAATAAACCTTGTGAAAAAGCTGGGAATTGTTGAGTAAGCTCCGAAAACTTATCTAAAGCAGTTCCATAACCACCAGAGATTCTATCAAAAGAGTCTTGACGGACAATTTGTGCATTGGTTTTTGCTGTACCCTCTTTGCCAAATGGTTGTGTATTTAAAAAAGATATTGTGGGCTTGATAACTTGATCATAAGAGGCTTTTAGGGTTTCATTTTTTAAACCGTCAATACGATTAACACCATTTTCATCGATATTATAACGGGCTAAAGTTTGTCCCAGTGTTGCCATTAAAAATTGGCGGTCAGCAATGATTTGACCAATTTCACCACCTAAAGCAATGTTTGCCATATCACCAAGCAATTTTTTACGCTCAGCGTCACTTGCTGTAGAAATTTGCTTTTTAAGAGCTTGGTAATCATTATTATTTGATAATTGGTGATCAATAACATCACCCAAAACTTCAGCACCAAATTTACCTTGGGAACGTCCAACTTGTTGTTGTTGATTCCAATCAAATACTTCGCCTAAATATTTTCCTTTTTTACTATAAGATGGTCTGGTCGCTAAACCTTCAGTATTTACCACGGCTTTTGCCATACTGTCAGATAGTTCTCTACTATTTAGTTTTTGCAGTAAGTTGACAACGTTATTTCCTGCCTCACCTGCATTACCTGAAACGTCCATTGATACTTGGTTTAAAGATAACAAACTTGCTAAACCTTCATGACCACTATAGCCAGCTGACGTTGCTAGGGCTAATTGGCGAGCCAAATCTTGCTGCATGTCTCTAAGTTCATAGCCACCTAATTCACCTGAACGAATTGTCATTGCAAAGCTTTTTTGTAAATTTTGTTCACCCCTTAAACCATAGGTTGCAAGTGCATCGGCAAGAACCGACATTCCCACAGCAGATGTTTTACCCG
>NZ_LQXQ01000126.1 GCF_003268395.1 Acinetobacter sp. CFCC 10889
AAATATTCTATTTTTAAATCCAAAAAACTTACATCCTCATTTCAAATACATGCTAAAGCGATTCATACTAAAACTTCGTGGGATAGTAATTTTGAATTAGAGCTTGCTAAAAAATTAATTAACCAAGGACTAAAAAAAACAGAAATAGCTTATCGTTTAGCACATGATTTAGATGTGGAAATGAAAAAAGAAAAATCTGTTAGAACTATAAATTTACACGAAACAGATACGACAGATAGTATTTATTATTTAATCGAGGCGATTCGATATGTCACAAACAATTAAAATCACAGATGAAGATATACAATACGCTGAAAATATTTTATTACCTCAAGGTAAGACCTTTGATGATGAACGGCGAAAATTTATCCGTAATTTATCTACGATAGATTTACAAGCTGTGCCAGGTAGTGGAAAAACAACTGCTCTTTTGGCAAAACTATTAATTTTAGAAACTAAGCTCCCTTTGCATGACGGCTCAGGAATTTTAGTCCTGTCGCATACCAATGCGGCAGTAGATGAAATTAAAGAAAGAATTCAACAGTACTGTCCAAAACTTTTTCGCTATCCCAATTTTATTGGAACGATACAAAGTTTTGTAGATGAGTTTCTTACAAAACCCTTTTTTCAAAATTATTTTAATAAAAAATTACTTTGGGTAGACCAAGAAAAGTATGAGGATGAAATTCTTCAAGAGTTTAAAAAGATTGCTTGGGCTGAAAAATATGAAAAACCAACAAGTCTCTTTTATAGAAGACATATAAATAAAGTACCAAAAGACAAAGTACAAACGTCAGAAGGAAAAACGTTAATACAACAATATATTGATAATGAAGTAAAAAACACCTATTTCAATTTTAATACAAATCAGATTGAAAATTTTACGTCAGATTTTAGTCTTAAAACACCCACAAATAAAAAATTTATTGGTCTTAAAAAGACAATATTTGAAGTACTTAATAAAGGCATTATTTCATTTGACTACGCATATATATTAGGTGATTATCATCTTAATTCCAATACTCAACTCAAATCTTTATTACAAAAAAGATTTAACTATGTTTATATCGATGAAATGCAAGATATAGATACTAATCAATATAATTTAATAGAAAAAATATTCTATGACGATGGGAGCAGCCAATCAATTCTTCAAAGAATTGGTGACAAAAATCAATCTATATATAGTTCAGTAAAAACAAATTCAATTTGGCAAGATAGACATACGGTTCTTTACCTTTCAAATAGTCAACGTTTAAGTAGCCCTATTGCAAATATTGTTAAAAATTTTGCCCTGTATCCTGAACATTGTACGGATATTCGAGGCATGAATGAATGTCAGCTTAAACCACATATCTTATTATTTTCAGATTCATCTATTAAAAATGTTATCTCACACTTTTCTCAACTTGTGGAACAATATAAAGATTCTGGTGAACTTCACTATCATCAAGACAAACCTCTACAAATAAAAGTCATAAGCTGGAATACCGAGTGGAAAGATGATGAAGCTAGCCGTGCTAATCCTGCTAAACTCAGATTAGAAGATTATCATCAAGTTTTTAAAAAGAATGAGCACAAACCAAAAGAAGATTATAAATGCTTAAAAAGTTATCTCCATTTTTATGATAAAAAACACACTACTTTATCTATGATTAGAAAAAATATTTTCCATGCTCTACTTAAGATTTTAAGAATTGAAAATATTTCGACAAATGAAAATCGCCTTTATACCATTTCAAATTTAATTAACCATTTAAAGGTAAACTCAGAGCTAAATTATTCAGATCTAAACTTAAAAGTATATCAATGTTGTTTAAAAGTAATTAGAAATGAAAAGAATCAGGCTTTGTCTGACTTACAAACTTATATTCCTGTATTCATTTCTTATTTTAAAGAAAATCATAAGCTTTCTCCAAATTGCAGTGACTTTATCAATAAGGACACAACTGGCATTGACCAAACTAGTCAGAATAATATTACCTCTTCAAATATTGTTGTAGAAAATAATCTAAAAATAGAAATGACTAGTGTACATTCAGTCAAAGGGCAAACACATGATGCAACACTTTATTTAGAATCATTCTATAATCAAGGCTATGGAAACTATGAGTCAGAACGTCTTAGAAATCAGTTTTTAGGTATCCAAACAATTCCTCAAACTCTTGAAACACAGAAAACAAGCCATGACAAAATTATCCAATCAACAAAAATGGCGTATGTTGGCTTTTCAAGAGCAACTCAGCTACTTTGTATAGCAATACATAAAGATAGATTTGAACAACATCTAGACACAATAGATCGAGATATATGGGAAGTTAAAGAAGTATCAGATATATAGGTTAAATGTAATCAACATTTATATTCAAACATACTTGAAATTTAATATATAAGTATCAAATAACCTCCAATTATCACAAAACTGGAGGATATTCAGCTATTCCCTTTTTTAAGACTTAACTTCAATTTAAAGGTAAAATTACCATGAATGTTCTAATTGGATACCAATATTTGAACCATTGGATGTGTTATAGAAGCTACTATCTGGGTTAACCAAATCTCTCATCCGTTGTTCAGCCGCATTCCAAAATGCATATGTATAGTAAAGTCTCAACTCAGGCCGATCATTATATCCTGGACTGCTCCCAGTATCTGAACCGTACCGGATTTGTGGGAGACTTTTTTATTTAAGTTAGGCCACCTGACCTAACGGATTAATCTTATCATAGTAAATTGCTTCAAACTCAAAAGGCGATACATAACCCAGTGCACTGTGTACACGCTTTTTGTTGAACCAATCTACCCAATTTAATGTCGCAAGTTGTACATCCGCTAAACCTTGCCAATCTGCTTTTAAATATTCAATCACCTCTGTTTTGTATAAGCCATTCACCGTTTCAGCCAAAGCATTATCGTATGAATCACCTCTCGTACCGACTGATGCTCTTAAATTTGCTGCTTCTAAACGATTGGTATAGCGAATAGAAAGATATTGAACACCTCTATCTGAATGATGAATCACATTCTTAGGCATACCTCGATCGTGC
>NZ_LQXQ01000127.1 GCF_003268395.1 Acinetobacter sp. CFCC 10889
AGAGTAAAGCTGTCACCTTGTTTGATTGAGATCATAATCAGTGCTCTTAATTTGTCATGATTGTTGCAAAGCCAATACCACCATCTTGACCTGCATTACCGCTATTTTTCCAACCTTGACCTTTAGCTCCAACCACCAGTTTAAAAATAATGGTGTCTTCAGTTGTATTGGTGAATTTCACTTTCAAACGTCCGCCTGAGCCGCCGCCTCCACCGTATGACCAACGTTCATCACCGATCCCTGTTGCACCGTCACCACCCCCATTGACTGCCCCAATACTAGATGCAATCGCAGCACCGCCTTTTTGAGTTTCCCACCGTGATCCGATGACAGCATCATTGCCGTTTTGATTGACTTGAATTTCAAAATTAGAATCAGCTACAACAGTATTAATGCCACCTACACCAGCTTCACCATTAAAAAAATGGCTACCATTGCCCCAAGCACCACCTGTACCACCTGCGCCACCGCCAGCAGTAAGTTCATTAGCGAGATATGTAAGACTTACATTACCGCCACTCGTACCAGCGGCACCAGTGTCTGGAGTGTAGATTGAACCACCGCCACCACCACCTGCACCATACATATCTAAGATAATTGTTTGATTAGGCTGTACTTCAATTGAATGTGTGCCTTCATAGTATGTTCGAAGACCTTCAGGATATTTACTTGTGTCCATAATCATCACATCAATAGATTGATTCGGAATGAAAGTTAGAGAAAGTTTAAGTGTTTCATTACCTTCTGTTTTTTGATCTGCAACAGCAGTTAATGTATATGATGCTTTACCATTTATCAACAATAAACTTACCTGTTAAATTACTTGGTGTAATGTCTGCATTCTGTATACCCGTAATTACCCAATCAACTTGAGTACCTTCTTGTAAACCTGTAGTTTCTAATAAGAAAGTAACTTGTTCACCTTCATTGACTGCACTTTTATCAGCACTTAATAAATAAGTTGGGGCAGATTCACCATCGGGCAATCGTTGCCAAATTCGTGTTGTTTTTGCTTGATTTGATCCACCTGAGTTCAGTTGAGAAATTTGTCCGATAGAATCAGCAAAGCCAGTAACTCCCTGTGGTATATAAGACCACAACATCCAGCTTGTTTGATAACCAAAGTATGCTTCTAGTTCAACCGCTGGATTCCAATCGATATTATCAGTCATATGCTTAGAACCAACATGATAAATACGCTGAACCAACGCTTTATTATGTAGTTTGAAAAGTTGAAAGAGTTGGCTTGGATCATTTGGGTCTAAGTCAACACCTGACTGCTCTATTGCATTGGCTAATTCTTCTTGTACCGTATTACACCATTTGGGTGTCAGATATGTTGCATCTTGTCCTGCCAAATCAGCATTGTCATGGAAACCTGCTTTACCTGTACCATTTTGATTCGGTCTAGCATTAGCACTATCAATTCTTTGCATTTTTAAACCTCAACAATATCAAAAAGTAAAAAAGCGGGTAGGTAATTTTTAATGATACAAGCCATGTCAGCTTGGATGGGTTGCCGTAGCTTCAAAGTCACTTTGTAGCG
Organism: Acinetobacter sp. CFCC 10889; assembly: GCF_003268395.1. GTDB lineage: Bacteria > Pseudomonadota > Gammaproteobacteria > Pseudomonadales > Moraxellaceae > Acinetobacter. The sequence continues at coordinate 1,547 of NZ_LQXQ01000127.1, forward strand.
TAGTTGCTCTGTATTTAACGGTTGATTACACGCTTGAGTACATCTAAATGGGACAAACTTAACTAACTCAACAATCGTCACACCAAAAATATTCAACAACTGTTCCAAGTAAGTGCGATTAAAAACATTTTTAGTATTTTTAACCCATTGAATAACTTGAATACGCTCTGCATAACTTTTAGCAACATTAGTCGTGCATTTCAGTGGTAAGCCATATTCTTTCTCATATTCATTGAGAAGTTCAGGGGGAATCCCTTCCAACACAGTCAGTAGTCTTTTTGCATTAAGATCACATTGAGCTAACGCTTTGGCATGTCCCTGAATATCTTTGGCTAAATCTGTATTTGGTGATGTGTCATAACCACCAACTGGTAATAATTGTCTTAAAACAGTCGCATAAAGTTGTGTGGTTTCTTCTAAATTCATGACAGATTACTCACATCTAAAGTACCGAGTCTCAACCATTTTGTATGTTCCCATGTGACTGTAGGAACAACATTGGTGGCGGGTGTTAAAGTAACATCTGACACGTTTGCAAGGTCAACAATTCGAGCGCTTAAAATCGCATGCTGATATGGCGCAGCGGGTGCAAGTTCAGCGAAATAGTCACGGATCACCTGACGTACTTCCGTTAGATTGATACCTGAGCCTGTAATAATTGCCTTTATATTGATTAGCTGTTCTGTTGGTGAATAGACACGGCAATCTGCCCAAAATCCTGCATACTCATCTAATGCTGTTTGAGCCGTGGCAATAAGTGTTGAACTTGGTAGGGTTGGGGGATTACCTACAGCTGTAATTGCAACATCTAATGAGCCGAGACCTCGACGCTTCGGGTAAACATAAACATGCTTCACACCTGCGACACCTTTCATAAAGCCGATCAAATCAGCCTCACGGTCACGGGATAAACCGAGCTGTTTACGTTCAAGTAAACGTGCCCGCCATGCTTCTAATTCCTCCTGATCTGAACCGCCACCAATAGAAACCTCGGTCACTGTACCACTTAGTCCAGCTTTCGGATTTAACCAATAAAGTGAGCCAATAGTGTTCCATGACACACCGATTTGCTCAGCAACTACATTGACTGAAGTTGGGCTATTGGCGTTGATAGTTGTATCTGCAACAACCATCCAGTAATGACTTTTTCCATCTGTTAATTTAGTTCCTGCTGTCAATGTAATTTCAACGTTAGAAAGTGCGGTCACTGTACCTAAAGCAAGTGTTCCACCGAGTCGGGGCAAGCCCAATTCAGCTGCATGAATATATAAAAATTGCTCATCCGCAGTAGCAATAAACAACTGTTTTTGAATATAAGATTGATGACTATATAAGCCATCTACAGCTGAAGCTGTGCCATCTGCACGAATAGCTGCATCATGATCATCAT
>NZ_LQXQ01000128.1 GCF_003268395.1 Acinetobacter sp. CFCC 10889
CGATGAAAGACGTAATAGCCTGCGAAAAGCTTCGGGGAGGCGGCAAATATCCTGTGATCCGGAGATGTCTGAATGGGGAAACCCACTTACCATAAGGTAGGTATCGTAACATGAATACATAGTGTTACGAGGCGAACGAGGGGAAGTGAAACATCTCAGTACCCTTAGGAAAAGAAATCAATTGAGATTCCCTCAGTAGCGGCGAGCGAACGGGGATCAGCCCATTAAGTTATATGTGTTTTAGCGGAAAGCTCTGGGAAGTGCTACCGTAGAGGGTGATAGTCCCGTACACGAAAGGGCACATATAATGATGACGAGTAGGGCGAGGCACGTGAAACCTTGTCTGAATATGGGGGGACCATCCTCCAAGGCTAAATACTCCTGACTGACCGATAGTGAACCAGTACCGTGAGGGAAAGGCGAAAAGAACCCCTGTGAGGGGAGTGAAATAGATCCTGAAACCGCATGCATACAAGCAGTGGGAGCCGACTAGTTCGGTGACTGCGTACCTTTTGTATAATGGGTCAGCGACTTACATTCAGTAGCAAGGTTAACCGTCTAGGGGAGCCGTAGGGAAACCGAGTCTTAATAGGGCGTCTAGTTGCTGGGTGTAGACCCGAAACCAGGTGATCTATCCATGAGCAGGTTGAAGGTTGGGTAACACTAACTGGAGGACCGAACCCACTGTCGTTGAAAAGCCAGGGGATGACTTGTGGATAGGGGTGAAAGGCTAATCAAACTTGGTGATAGCTGGTTCTCCCCGAAAGCTATTTAGGTAGCGCCTCGGACGAATACCATTGGGGGTAGAGCACTGTTTCGGCTAGGGGGTCATCCCGACTTACCAAACCGATGCAAACTCCGAATACCAATGAGTACTATCCGGGAGACAGACTGCGGGTGCTAACGTCCGTAGTCAAGAGGAAAACAATCCAGACCGCCAGCTAAGGCCCCAAAATTATAGTTAAGTGGGAAACGATGTGGGAAGGCATAGACAGCTAGGAGGTTGGCTTAGAAGCAGCCACCCTTTAAAGAAAGCGTAATAGCTCACTAGTCGAGTCGGCCTGCGCGGAAGATGTAACGGGGCTAAAACTATATGCCGAAGCTGCGGATGTACACTATGTGTACGTGGTAGGGGAGCGTTCTGTAAGCCGATGAAGGTGGATTGAGAAGTCTGCTGGAGGTATCAGAAGTGCGAATGCTGACGTGAGTAACGACAAAACGGGTGAAAAACCCGTTCGCTGAAAGACCAAGGGTTCCAGTCCAACGTTAATCGGGGCTGGGTGAGTCGACCCCTAAGGCGAGGCCGAGAGGCGTAGTCGATGGGAAATTGGTTAATATTCCAATACTTCTGTGTAATGCGATGAGAGGACGGAGAAGGTTAAGTCAGCCTGGCGTTGGTTGTCCAGGTGAAAGACAGTAGGCATGCATCTTAGGCAAATCCGGGGTGCTCTATGCTGAGAGTTGATAGCAAGCTGTACTTGTACAGTAAAGTGGCTGATACCATACTTCCAAGAAAAGTCTCTAAGCTTCAGTTACACAGGAATCGTACCCGAAACCGACACAGGTGGTCAGGTCGAGTAGACCAAAGCGCTTGAGAGAACTCTGCTGAAGGAACTAGGCAAAATGGTACCGTAACTTCGGGAGAAGGTACGCTGTTGTTGGTGATGGAACTTGCTTCCTGAGCTGACGACAGCCACAGAAACTAGGCCCCTGCAACTGTTTATTAAAAACATAGCACTCTGCAAACACGAAAGTGGACGTATAGGGTGTGATGCCTGCCCGGTGCTGGAAGGTTAATTGATGGGGTTAGCGTAAGCGAAGCTCTTGATCGAAGCCCCAGTAAACGGCGGCCGTAACTATAACGGTCCTAAGGTAGCGAAATTCCTTGTCGGGTAAGTTCCGACCTGCACGAATGGCATAATGATGGGGGCGCTGTCTCCAGCAGAGGCTCAGTGAAATCGAAATCGCCGTGAAGATGCGGTGTACCCGCGGCTAGACGGAAAGACCCCGTGAACCTTTACTGCAGCTTGACATTGAACTTTGATCTTACTTGTGTAGGATAGGTGGGAGGCTTTGAAACCGAGACGCTAGTTTCGGTGGAGCCAATCTTGAAATACCACCCTGGTAATATTGAGGTTCTAACTCTGTCCCGTGATCCGGGACGAGGACCATGTCTGGTGGGTAGTTTGACTGGGGCGGTCTCCTCCTAAAGAGTAACGGAGGAGTACGAAGGTGCGCTCAGCGTGGTCGGAAATCACGCGTAGAGTATAAAGGCAAAAGCGCGCTTAACTGCGAGACCCACAAGTCGAGCAGGTACGAAAGTAGGTCTTAGTGATCCGGTGGTTCTGTATGGAAGGGCCATCGCTCAACGGATAAAAGGTACTCTGGGGATAACAGGCTGATACCGCCCAAGAGTTCATATCGACGGCGGTGTTTGGCACCTCGATGTCGGCTCATCTCATCCTGGGGCTGAAGCAGGTCCCAAGGGTATGGCTGTTCGCCATTTAAAGAGGTACGCGAGCTGGGTTTAGAACGTCGTGAGACAGTTCGGTCCCTATCTACCGTGGGCGCTGGAAATTTGAGAGGATCTGCTCCTAGTACGAGAGGACCAGAGTGGACGAACCTCTGGTGTACCGGTTGTGACGCCAGTCGCATCGCCGGGTAGCTATGTTCGGAAGGGATAACCGCTGAAAGCATCTAAGCGGGAAGCCTACCTCAAGATAAGATTTCCCTAGGACTTTATGTCCTCTAAAGAGCCGTTGAAGACTACGACGTTGATAGGTTGGATGTGGAAGTGCGGTGACGCATGAAGCTGACCAATACTAATTGCTCGTGAGGCTTGACTATACAACACCCAAACAGTTGTATGTTTCATCAAATTCAAAGCAAAATGCTTGATTTAG
>NZ_LQXQ01000129.1 GCF_003268395.1 Acinetobacter sp. CFCC 10889
AGCTTCCTGATCAGAAAGGCATGTATACAGTCTATTTTCGCAATCCTAAAAACAAGACTATAACTGGAAAACCACTGTATCTAAAACACGATCAATTGGCAGATTTTTACGCTAAAACAGGTGAGTTTTCTCAAAACCATCCAAATCAATGTGCTGATAACAGTTATCAAGATCAAAACAATGGTGTTTCTGACAACACGGAACAAGTTAGTGAACATGACAATAACGGTTATCAAACTGTTTCTATCTTAGACCAAAACGCCCTGAATCCTGAATCCTTTAATCTGAATCCTGATTCACTGAATCCAAAGATAGCGGAAGACGACCGTTTTGTTTTTGATCTCTCTGTGGTCAACACCAAAATTAAAATTCGTGGCTTGAAAGAAATTACTCAGGTGGATCTAGATAAACTTCAAGGTGATTTGCAAGCGGAGTACGGTCATAAAAAACAGATGGTGAAGAACCAAGTTCTTGGAAAACTTGTTCAATGGGTAGAACGCAGACAACAAACCCCACTTAGTAATTTTGGAAAAAAAACAGGTTATTCATCCCCTGAAAAGCTAAATCGCAACGTCAACGATGCATGGAAAGATATTCCTAAATTCCAAGGTCATGTTGAGCCAGTTGAAATACCGGAGGATTTTTACTGATGAATGCAATTTCTCTAATCAACCATGGTTTTCAACAGGTGGAAGCATATTGCGCTACACACCGAGTTGCCAAAGTTCAATCAGGACCATATCAAATTTGCCCTAAATGTGCCGTGAATCACGTTGAAACAACGAATCAAGATCGCCAAGCTGAGGTAGATCGCATGGTTCGTGATAAACATTTTTCAGGTGCAATGCTTCCAGTTCGCCATGCAAATTCAGGATTTAGAAATTACATGTTGGATTCAAATAATCCTGGTCAAGCAAATGCGAGAAGCCAATGTGTGAATTACACCAAATCGATTGCAACAGGTTTGAAATCTAATTTAATCATGGTGGGTAGTACTGGTGTGGGTAAAACCCATTTAGCTTGTGCGACAGCAAGAACGCTGCTCAACAAGGGGCTGTATGTTCGTTACATCACAAGCGAAGAACTTGCACAACGAATCATGAATGCATGGGATAAGGACAGCAAAGGTCAATCTGAGGAATCTGTAATTCATGATTTTACGCAATACCACCTACTGATCCTAGATGAGTATGGTTTGCACGATCGTGAAAAGCGCTTGGAGCTGATTCATAAAGTTTTATATGCACGTTATGACGCAGGTAAGCCAACCATGCTGATTTCAAATTTTACTTTGGCTGAATTGCAGAAAGATCTAGGAGATCGTCTTTGGTCTCGTTTTCAACATGATGGGTTGATGGTGGTTGAATGTAATTGGGCGGATCAGCGTGTGCAAAAGAATGGTGCGGTATGAATTTTCAAATAGGTAATTACGTCACACACCCAAGCACAGGTCGTCCAAATATGATCAAGCAAGTTCGGATCAGCAAGGGTGTGAAGTGGTTGGGATTTGTTTCAAACACAATTGGTTGGGTTAAAGCTGAGGATTGTGATGTTTGGAGTGGTCCTAAAGTTTTTGGGGTGCTGGGTGAATAACGAGTTCAAAGCAGGCAATAGGGTTCATGTTGATTTTTTCAGTGAAAGCCGTACCGAATTCTCAGGTAAAAAAATTGAGGGTGAGGGTGTAATTGATCGTGCTGAAGATGGTTATGTATATGGTCGTCTTGATAGTGGTCAAACTTTTATGTGCTCTGAAGCTGATGTAGTTGTAATTAATGATGATGCTGAAACTGAATTTAAGAAGTGGATTGAAGTATCACCAGAATATCAAACATTGGTTTTTCAACATGGCGAGCGTTTGTTTATCCGTCGTAATGGTCAGTATGAAATTTTATCGATTCGTTTGGCTCGTAGACTTTGGGCAATGATTGAGGGGCATCGATTTACGATTAATGCAGTGGTTGAAGTATTGGTTGAGAAAAATAAGCAGATTGCGACTGCCTTGAGTTTGATTCAAGCGTGGGATGATCAGAGTTATAGAGATGATGCTGAGCAATTAATTAACGTTGATTTAGTTGAGGCTTTGCGAGGTGAGCATGAGTAGAAAGCTAGTTACAGAACGAGACATTCGCCTACCTCAATTTCGAGACGCAAATATAGAAGATTTGGAATTTGATGGAACTGGTGAAGTGGTTCGTAAGGATCGTTTTGAAACATCAATGCGAAAAATATATAGCAAGCTTTGTGGGATCAATGGTTTGTCATCACGTGAAACATGGACTTGCGATCAAGTTGTGGATGCTATTGATCAATTGTTGAGATTTAAGCAATTGGTTATAGCGCTCAATACGTTGCCAGTTGATGCTGAGTTTTATCACTTCACTAATGATGTTTATGTGAAAGATATAGATCAAGAGCATCTTCAAATTGCTAAAGACGAACCAAAAGCAGGTCATCTAATCAATCATTCTGTTTGTGAGGATGATTGCATTTGGGAGAGGAGTTCAGGATTTGTTGAATACATAGATCATCTAATCAGCATTGATGATATGAGAAAAGAAGTTGCTGAATTTGGGCGAGGTACCAGTGACTAGTATCTCCATCGCTGACTACAAAGCCAAATACGCAAAACCACGCTGTACGAAACGCCGTGTGTCAGTGAAAAAAGAACGTGTGGTGAGCGAGGGTGAGGCAACGCTCGTTCAGCATTTAAAACTATATAACATCGAATTTCAGACTGAATTTCAATTTCATCCTGAACGGAAATGGAGAGCAGATTTTCATTTGGTTGGAACAA
>NZ_LQXQ01000130.1 GCF_003268395.1 Acinetobacter sp. CFCC 10889
TATCTTCTAAATCTTCAATCTTATATTTGAGCGATAAAATAGAATTTTTTAAACGCTCATTTTCAGGAGCATCAGGATTTTTTAATTGATTAAAAATTTCTAATAATTCGTTGCGATTAGTGCTTAACCTTTCAATGTCACTTTCAATAGCCATTCTTGGTGTCCACAGAGCAAGTAAAATTTGCTCATAGTCTTTGAGTTCTTGATGGCTCATTGCATCTAATTCAGCTCTAGTTTTCATGGTTTAAAATCCGTCTTGCTATGAAGAGCTTTAAAAATCCGCTTTGCTGTTTCCTCTCTTACACTTTTCGGATCTCGTAAGATGCCACTAATCCAAAGGGCAAAACTAGGATAGTCCTGGAAGTTACTTAGGTCTGATAGCTCAGAAAGTTTAGATAAAATAGCACTGTACTTGTTAATTTGAGCATCAGACAGGTTGCAGAACATATCTATTGTTTTTGGATCTCGCTCAGGAGCTATTAATTTTGGCTTAGATTTTTCTTTCACAGTGAACTTAAAGCCGACAACAGAACGTCCTTTTTTAACTGGACTATAGTCAACTGTTACATCGGTAAATTCATTAATTTCATCTAATGAGCTCTTCAAAACTCTTCGTTTTAAGTTCCTCAAATCTCTATAAGATTCTGGTAAACCAAACTCTGTAAACATTTCATTTAGCGTTAATTCAAAGCCATTTTTTGCCTGATTTTTTTTCGCTAAATGGTAAAAGTCTATTGAGTAGTCTTTTTTTAATTTTAGAACTACATCTTTTTTATAACGAGTGTATGGATTGTATTTATCTAAAATTTTCAACATCACCAAAACAATAGATGTAAACCTTAAAGATATCCCTGCATCTTCATAAGTAGCATCAATTACCCAGTTAGAGTAGACCTTTTTCCCCCTATCATTAACGTATGAAAAGGACCGATCTACTAGTTTTTTTGACGCATTTTCAATTTGTTTATAAGCAGAATTGACTTTGATACCACAGTCATCAGCAAATTGTTGAGCAGATATTAAGATTTGATCTTGTTCACTTGCATCGACATTTCTAGCAATCGGAGAAGCCATAATTAAAATTCTTTTTTCATCTACAGACATGCTTTTAAAGCATTCAGTAACTTTGTTTTGAATAGCCATTGTTGTTACTGGATAAGATTTATCATAACTATTTTCTTTATTCATTCAGATATCAAACCTTATAAAAAATGAACATGATTTTTGTACCCTTATGAGAAAACAATGTACACCAATAAACATAAGGGTACAATAATTTATTTGTACCCTTTATCATGCTATTTGTACCCTTTAATCATGCTATTTGTACCCTTTTAAACGATAAAATCATGCTATTTGTACCCTTTATCATGCTATTTGTACCCTTTTAACGCTTGAAACTATTGCTGCATAAGGTTTTCAGAGGGTCTAAAAGCTTTTAAAAGCTTTTTAAAAGAATAAAAGGGAATTTATTTCCAAAGTGAGTTATTAAAACTGCCCTTGGTACTCGCTAAAGCTCGTACTCTATTGAAGCTCGTTTCACTCGCTTCGTGGGGGCAGTTTTTTGCATATATGATCAAGGATTCAAAAAGCAAAACATGAATAATGCATTCGCTATGCTCATGCTTTTTGACGAGCAAAAGCATCAATACTTCGCTCGTAGACACTCGCTAATCACTGTCCCCAGTAATTCAATAAAAAACGGTTTTTCAGAGGGGGAATAAGCAAACTTTCGTTGTGTCGCTCGTAGATACTCGCTAAAAGGCTCTCATTTGCGTTCTAAGCGATTTTATTTTTATCAACTATAGTTTTACTGTATTTCTATCAAAAGTCGCTAAAACCCCCGTTTTTTTGCGCTTAAATGGGATTTCTAAGGCGTGTAGTCATGGTTATTGTCATTTTCTGGCTTTTTAGGCTCATTTCTCTGCTGTTTTTCTTGTTCTTGGCGTCTTACAAATGCCAAATGTTCTTGTTGCTCTCGTTCTTGTGCATAGCGTTGTTCTTGTTGCTCTCGTTCTTTACGTAACTGCTGTTCTCTAGATTCACGATCTTTTCGGTCGTTTTCGAGCTGTATTGCTCTTTTTTGGGAAAACTCTTGCTGCGCTTCGGTCTCAATTTTTTTTGTAAAAGCCGCATGCAATTCTTGGATTTTTAGATCTTCCATTTCTTCTGCATATAGTCGCTTTTGTTTTTCACCATTTTGAGGACTAAAGTATTTATTTCCATAGTTATCTTCTTCAAATATATAACTATTTATGATCTCCAGTCTTTGATCGCGTACATACTCTTGATACTCAGTTTCTCTGCGTGATATTTCAGAAATTTGATGATCTATATTTGAAATTTGATCATTAAGTTTTCGTTGTTTAACAGTGATGTTCGGTTCGTCAAATTTTGCAAAAGACTTTTTAGGCTGGAGCAGCTGATTTTCTTCTGTCCATTTATTTAAATGATCAGAATATCTCTCTTTTTTTTCTATTTCACTAAGACCAGAAATATGCTTTTGGATGTCTAGTTGGGTGTTGTGTTGGTCGATCAGGTCATTTATTTGATTGATCCATTTTGTTTTAAAAAATAAAGGCTCTTTTTTGCGTAGTTCTGATATTGCAGAACTCATCGTGTCTAATTTTGTTGTTAATTTTGATAATTCTTCATTTTGGAATTCATAAAGTTTCTGAGAAGTTTTTTCTGAATACTCAGCTTGAGAGTATTGAAACTGAAGCTCACTTCGTACTTTTTGAACAAGATCCTCAGATACTTTGATGTTTTCATCCA
>NZ_LQXQ01000131.1 GCF_003268395.1 Acinetobacter sp. CFCC 10889
GGTGGTCTTTGCCTTGGTTATGACCAAAAAGCCACTGAGTACAAACCACCTCTAGCAACCGAATACATCCCTTCAACTTATGCTGTGCAAACCGTTGAAATCACTTCAATGAGCACAGGTTACGCTGTTATTCAATTGAATGAATTTACCGTGAAGTTCCCTTTTGAATACAAAGCATATCCAGATAGCTACGGCGTACAAGGATCAAGCTTCACTGCTGTAGAGATTACAGCACACGGTGAAATGACTGTTCTTGATGAAAATGACAATCCGTATCTCGACTTCACAGATCAAATCGACCACCGCCAATTTAATAATTTGCTCGTTGGTTTTATTGAAAAAAATCATTTGGTGGAGGCGATCTGATGGAAAACCCTCTAATTCTCGAAATGAATTTAACTGAAGCGCAGGCAATGGCATTAGCTCAGTTGGTTAAACGTATTTCATACCGTGAGCTTCGTACAAATGCTTCAAGTGATTCTGAAGCTGATCGTATGCATGAAGCTGTTGCTGAATTGCAAGATGCGTTGGCACGCATCGGTTATGCACCACGATAGGAGCTGAGCAAATGACTATTTCTACTCAAAAACAAGAAGTGATTCACTTCGGGAAATTCAAAGGCACTGCTTTTGAAGATATTCCACATAGTTATGTGCGTTGGTTGCTTACACAAGACATTGATGCTGCTTTACGTGAAAAACTCAATCAATTGGATTGGGTTCAAGAAGAATTGGTACGTGAGCGTGACTTCCAGCGACGTAAAGCATTGGCAATCATGTTGAGCCAACCTTGTTTTCAACGTGGCACACGTTATTCAGCTAATCAACGCATTGCTTATAACAATGCTAAATACAATAACTAAGGCGGATTAATCATGACAACAAATAATCTAAAAATTTGGAATGATGTTAAACAAACTCCTAGCAACTTCCTGAAAAAAATTGAATTTGGCTATCTTAAAGGCAAATCTGACATTAACCCACAGTGGCGATTAATGGCAATGACGCAGGCATTTGGTCCTGTTGGTCATGGTTGGACATATCGTATTGTTCGCACTTGGTCTGAAACAGCACCAAGTGGATCGATCATGTGTTTTGCTGAAGTTGCGGTTAAAACTAAATTTGAAGGTGCATGGGGCGAAGAATTCTCAGGCATCGGCGGATCTGAAATTGTTGAAATTGCTAAGGGGCAATTAAAAGCAAGTGATGAGGGTTATAAAAAGGCAGTTACTGATGCACTTGGTGTCGCATTTAAAGCTGTAGGTGTAGCAGCTGATGTTTATCTTGGAAATTATGATGGTAGTAAGTATTTATATGAATATGACCATGCTTATCAAGAGGGTCAGGCATCATCTCAGCAGCAAAATCAGAACATACAACAACAGCCTGTTCAACAACAAACAGCAAATCAGACCAATACTCAGCAAAAGACAATTGATCAGCGCTACAACGATGCACTTGCTTCAATTAGAAATGCAAAGAACCCGAACACACTTGATAAAGCGATTAGCACATTTGGTAAAACCAAATACAACAATCAAATTCAGCAAGCCTGTCGTGCCCGAGCTGATCAAATGGGTTGGTCAACCAATCCAGCTCAACAAAACCAAAACTCAAATCAACAAGCAATGCATCACTGAGGGATAGCAAATGGATATTTTAAACGCTAAACAAGCTTTTGAGGCAATGTCATCTGGTCAAGCAGTGTTATGTCGTGCAGTCGGGCAGCTGCTCGACTTTGGCGAGTTGAGTCAATTCCCTGCTACCGTATTTTTTGGTACTGAGTATGAATTTTGTCTTGCTCCACGTTTCATGACCATTGGTCAAGTGGATCTAGAAGTACCTGAGTGTATTCAAGACTTTGATGACTTAATTGATGCTGCAATGTATTACTACGCACCTAATCTTTTAGATGTGGATCATCCTATTGAGATTTTAAGTACTACTGACAATGCCCTTTATTTAAAACGTTTGATTGCATCAAAGCTTTTACATAAAACTACTAATGATGCGATTACCCATGCACGTGCATTCATCACTTTAAATGGCGGTTCATTGGACCCAATTGAGATTGAGCCTCCAGTGATTGTTAACACGCCATCAAAAGAGGTGGAATCAACTCCTGCTGAAACTGTTGAAGAAAAACCTAAAAAACGTACGCGCAAAACCAAAGAATCTGCAACAACTGATGCTATTGAAGCATCAGTTGATGTGAAGCCTAAAAACAGCCCTGCTTTCACTGTTGATGATGTCGCTAAAATAGAAACAGACTCTGCTGCAATCATTGAGAAATTTACAACTCAAATTGCGAATTGCACCACGACTGATGCTGTACTTTCATTGCGCCCAATATTTTTCGCTAATGGTTATTTGGAGCAAGAACAACAGCAGTACTTATGCAAACTGACTGAAGATAAATTGCTTGAATTAGATCCTGAGCAATACACACCTAAAGTCGATGTTGAGACTGTTGATCAAGAAGAAGTTACAGTTCCAGAAAACACGCCAGCTGATGATTACTTTCTTATTAAAGGAGATGCAGAGAAAAGTCGTATCAGCTCTGAAATCAAACAAGAATTAACGTACAAAATTGCTCAAATAAATACTCAAGAGTTGGATGAGATTTCAATTGAGATCCACAACAATCCTAAACTCATATCTACACACAAAAATCATCTTGATGGGCATATTGAACTTCGTAGAAAA
>NZ_LQXQ01000132.1 GCF_003268395.1 Acinetobacter sp. CFCC 10889
GAATTTGATGATTGTTCATGATTTACGTCGCTTAATGTTCAAGCCAAGTGTATCGAAAGTGGATTTTACTTTATTGGATCTAGCACAGAAAACAATGGATGGTTTTAAAGATAGTGTTGGTGGTGCTTCAAATTATGGAAGCAAAACAAACAGTGCTGCTCTAATGATGCAGGATATGAGTACAGAAAATTGTGCAATGTTATGGGCACTTGTACGATCAATTACTCCCAATGATCGTCACTTTGCTTTGTTACATAACCTACTAACAAGTGAGATCCGTTTGAAATTTAAAGAAGACGGGTTTCAGACTAAGCAAATCCCAAGTAAAGATGCTGCCAAAGGTGTGGCACGCTCAGCTTTAACACAGTTTTTATTTAAACGTGGAATGTGCACCAAGTGTAATGGTAAAGGCTTCTTATTCGCTAAAGATGCTAGAAAGCATATTGAGTGTAGCAAGTGTGAGGGTAAAAAAGAGAACTCTTATAATCAGTCTGAGCGTCATCGTATTTCAGGGTTAGCAATTGCTCGACAATCTTATATGGAAAGTTATGCAAAATATGAGCAATACGCCTTAGTGAAACTTGGTGATTGGCGAGTTGACTTGGATGCACATTTGCGTGGTTACTTCTTTAAAGTTGCTGAAGAGTATGATTTGTAATTGCATACCTGCAAAAAACAGGGTATATTTTTCTATACTGGTCGTATTACGGTTTTCCGAGACCAAGTCATCAAAGCTCATAAAATTGAGCTTTTTTGCATTATGGCGGACTTACTTTATTCGTAGTGGTTTAATTTAATCATCCACCACCAGATAGAAGCTCACTTTTTAGTGGGCTTTTTTGTTGCCTCAGCCTTTGGCATTGAGTTTTTCACTCAGCACATCATAGGGGCGTAAAGGGTTAGACAAGGGTAAAGATAATCCCTCATTACACATCCGCTTGTATGTGGTCGAGCACAAACAAACATCTAGTTGTAAAAGGTGAGTATTACTTGAGAATTGGCAAGCTCTTAACACATAAGTTAGCCTTGAAGCACACTACTGACCTGCTATACGTAATGCGTATAGTAGGTCTTTTAACGCGCCATTAGCTCAGTGGATAGAGCATCCGCCTTTTAAGCGGATGGTCATAGGTTCGAATCCTGTATGGCGTGCCATATTTTAATAATTTGATCATCACTATTATTTATATATAAAACAGATATTTAATTGAGTTTTTTTATGGTTTTGGTCACCACCTTTAATTAGGTGTAATCACACCATTTAAACCTATCGAATTCGAAACCTTTAACCTCACATGTTGGGGTTTTTTAATGCCTAGAGGAAAGTGAAGATGTCTGAAAAAACATTACAACCGCATGAACAACGCGTAGTTAAGGAAAAAGAGCAATTAAAAGAACGTCTAGATAAATTGATGGGTTTTCTTCAAAAGGGTCAACCTAAATTTATTGATGATAAAAACTGGACATTGCTTCAAGAGCAGTGTGACGCAATGAATTGGTATTACACAATTCTCATTAGTCGTATCGAATTGTTTTAAACCTTAAGAGGTTTTATTTTGTCTTGGAGAAAGCAAAACAATGAAAAAACGTCTTTTAGCTGTTGGTTTAATGTGTGCAGTAGCAATGGTTGGTTGTTCTCGTGATGCTCAAGTCGCATCTAAGAATTTATCTTATGCTGCGGATAACTTTGAACTGGATCGCCGTGTGGTTTTCTACAATGGTATTACTGGTGAATACATTTTAACGATTGAAGGTAAATGTTCATTCGATGCTGTTAGTGATCGTAAGGTTGATGTGACTTGTAAGACAGGTGCATCAGAATTCAAGAAACATTCATTGGATATCTCAGACAATGTAACTTACTTTTCAGAGCAGCTATCCAGTAAGGGTGTGAGTGCTTATCACTATAAAGTTGCATTCAAGCCACAGTCGATCATTCCTGATATTGATTTAAAGCTGAATTAATTGATTATATGTAATATTTTGCAAATGAATAGGTCTAGATTTTGTACTATATTGAACTCGCAGTAAAAAACCTGAATCAGCGCAAGAGTCGGGGGAAGCCTCACAGGATGTGAGGTTTTTTTAACTCTTAAGTTATTCAGACTTAGTTTTAAGTAATGGCTGTAAATTTTGCATTCATATCCCCTAGTTATGAATGTTTAGACCTCCTTCGGGAGGTTTTTTACTTTATATTTCTTTTAATATGTATCACATTTGGTTATAATAATGTGACTGTTTATTCATTTTAATGAAAAACATACAACAACCTTAATCAGCACAAAAATTAAGGTAGAAGCTTCACAGAGATGTGAGGCTTTTTTATTGAGTAAAATTTATGGACCCATCTCAATACACCCAGCTCACCCAAAAATCCGAAATAAAAAGAAAGCCGAAAACTCGACCGCTGCCTAAGGCGAAAGAGGCTTATTTAGAAGCTGAAGAAAAATTCGAACATGCACTGAATATTTTTGAAATCAAATATCAAAAGAAATTTCAAATTAAGTCTACCAAACACTGGCGTTTTGATTTCCTGTTAATTGAGCATAGGATTTTGGTTGAGATTTCAGGCGGTCCTTGGTCGGGTGGTCGCAAAGGAAAATTAGCAAATAAAGCATGGAGCTTGGATCGCTATGATGTTGCTGAAAAAATGGGTTATACCGTTGTGCGAATAGAGTCAGCACCTAGATACAAGATTCAAGAAG
>NZ_LQXQ01000133.1 GCF_003268395.1 Acinetobacter sp. CFCC 10889
AAAAAACCGACTTGGAAACAAGTCGGTTTCTTTTTGAGCAATTTTGATACTTCTTGCCAATAAAATTGATTAATATTTAATCGATTTGTCATTTTTCTCTGCGTTATCAAGCCAACGCTGGCTTAAATTATCCCCAATTTCTGCGGACAACTCTTGGGATAAAATAGGCCAACTTTGTAAGCTAAAACTTACACAGATTTAAGGTTTTTGCGGATTAGTAATCCAAAGCATTAGCCCTATGATGAATACATAAGGGAACTGGATGTTTCTAGAAAACAAGAATAAGAAAATAGCGCAAGGAATGGGCAGCACGAGATCAGTAAGACTAGCAACCCGATATGAAAAAGCCCGACAGGATGTCGGGCTTTTTTATGTCTTGAATCTGGATTTCGTATAAGAGATTTTATGTTAAGTCTAAGCCATCTGTGAATGGCTACCCAAAGATAAATGAGCAACTTTGATAAGTAGTAAAAGTTCAGAAATATACCCACGATTTTGTTATTATTTATCAAAATAAATTAGCTATTTAGATTTATCATAGGGGGTTTCTTGGGCTTTTCTATAGCAGAGGATGGTTTAGTTAGTATAAATCATCAGGTAAATCAGTATGCGGTAACCGCTGCAAACATTGGTAAAAGTCCTTGTGTAGTAGAAACGAAGTGTAGTCAACCTATGATTATACATTCAATTTATTATCGGCCTAAAAACTCTAAACGCTCACGTTTAAAAGGAGATAATTGCCCTTTTATATATGCTTGGAAAAAGAAAGTTCCTGATCTGTATATAACTAGACATTCACTTACAGGAATGAGAGAAGATTTTTATACGTTATTAGATCAAATGGTAAATCAAATATTGGAACTTCATAAAGTAGATTATATAGTCCCAATGCCGTCTAAGCACTGCCTATCAAGCAGCTTAGCAAGGAGAATTAGCAGGTTGATACCGGATGCTATATTGTTTGACAACCTTTTTGTAAAAAAATCCAATGATGAAATGATAGAACAAATTCAATGCTCAGATTTAGAGAGTTTGGATAAGTCTAGATTAATATATGTAATAAATAGAGCTACTGAATCTGGAACAAGTTTTTCTATTTCAGATGTTCCAACATATCTTCGAGAGTATTTAGATCCTGTGGAAATTACACAAAACTCATTACCTGAAGGAACATATTTATTAGTTGATGATCTTTTTGCTACAGGTTCGACTGTTATCAATGCTAAAGAAAAAATTATTAAAAATAATAGAAATAACATTGTGTTAGGGGCTGTTTTGTTTAGTCCACATCTTAATAAAATTAATAAAAAAACCTGATGTTAATTCGATTTTATAAAAAAACATGTTAACTATAAAAATAATTCATTAGTCATTGTACCTATTAAAGCTTATTTTAATAAGAGACCGGGAATTAGTCTCCTCTGTCTCAAAACAACAAAGAGATCTGTGTGAGCTAGGTAGAGGCCAGCGATAAGAGCGAAAATTCTATCTTAATTTGGCAGCAGCAAATACGATTCTCTTATCGAGAAAAGAGAAAGATTCAGAAAAGAGAGCGAAAGCTCTCTTTTTTTATTTTAAGACGAAAAATTTAATATAAATCTTTCAATATCTTGAATCATTCTAATTACATCTTCTTTGGTAAATTGATCATAATCACCATGAGCTGCATTATTTCTAATATCAGCTAAAGCAGTTATTTGCTTTTGTTGAAGTTTATTGTAGACGCCAGCTTTTGCAAGTTCATCATTCAAATGAGTTAATTTTTTTCTATCTAGCTCAATTCCATGATTTAAACATAATTCTTTAATTGCAGTTTCTAAGACCACTCCTGCAATTACAGCAGAAGAATTTTTGTACCCACTTTCCAAAAGTGATTTTGCTTGTTCTAATTCGCTATCAAAAACTTCGGCTTGTACGATTTGTTTAAAAGAAATTAAAAAACCATTTTTTAAATCATCATAAGCAGCTAGCACTACAGGAATTGAATTTCTTAACCTTGATGGAAAAGAAAGGCCATTATCTTTTTCACGCAAGAATGCTTGATAATGAACTGAATCTTCACCACACGAAATCTTTAACAAATTTTCAGTTTTAACTTTCCATGACAAATAGTGTTCATTAGTAACTTCATCAAAATACTCTCTAGTTGTTGTCCTGCTCATTCTTGTTGTTGTTGAGGACTGTTTCTTAGTGGCTATTTGCTTGGCTTCAGTAATCAACTGTTCAAAACGATCAAGTACTTTGGAACTCATGGTAGGACCTGTAAATTATTTAGCTTAAGATTTTATAAAGTGAATATAGTACACCTTATATGAAATGCTCTACCCTTAATCGACTTAATGCTAATTTAAAAAAAATATTGAAAATCAATATTGTTACCTCATAAATATAATGAATCTAATATCTAGGTAATTTCAAATATGTCAAATTCAAATGACACTATGGTGAGTCAGCTTCTAACACTTTCAAGAAGCACTATTCCAAATCAAAGAATAGCGGCTATTGAGGCTTTGGGTAACGTTGGTGGAGAAAAGGCAGTTGATCGTCTTCTAACACTTTCAAGAAGCACTATTCCAAATCAAAGAATAGCGGCTATTGAAGCTTTGGGTAACGTTGGTGGAG
>NZ_LQXQ01000134.1 GCF_003268395.1 Acinetobacter sp. CFCC 10889
CCGTAATTTGGAATGCGACCTTAGGTACATGGGTGGCAGTTTCAGAACTTGCTAAAGGCAAAACAAAATCTTCAAAAGTAACCAAGATTATTGGTGCAGCAACGATTGGCTTAATGGTGACGTTTAGTCCAAATGCAATGGCTGCATATACAGGGGGAAGTGGTGGTAATGCTACAGGAACAGGATCAATTGGTATAGCTGGAGGTTCTGGTTCTAATGTTGCCTCTGCAACAGGAACATATGCTATTGCTATAGGAAATGACTCATATGCCACAGCAAATAGTTCGACAGCTTTTGGCTCAGGTGCAGATGCGAATGGTACGGGTTCTCTTGCTGTAGGGAATGACGCTCAAGCTACTCAAGCGAACTCAACAGCAGTGGGTGCAGGGAATCATGATGGAACAAATTTCACTGCTGCCACAGCAGTAGGTGCAAGTGCCTTTGGTTATAATTCTAAAGCTTCAGGCATAAACTCAACTGCGATCGGTTATGCATCACAGGCTAAAGCACTCAATGATATTGCGATTGGTAATAAATCAATAGCTGATAGTAGCACTGGACAAGGACAATTACTGACTGATATACGAAATGGTAATAGCAATCCTCCTTTTGCAAGTGGTGTGACAGATGTTAGTTCTACAGCGATTGCGATAGGTAATCAAAATAATGTGACGTTTGGTGGTGGAGTAGGTATTGGCTCATTTAATAAAGCTAATACTAATTTTCAAAGTGTCGTAGTTGGTGCAGGAAACATTTCAACAGGTACGGGATTTAATACGGCATTAGGGATAAGTAACGCTGTTACAGGTGTTGGTTCAGTTGCTGTGGGTTTGGGTAACCGTGCAGCAAGTGAAGCAATCGCATTAGGACGTTTTGCTTATGCTGATGGTGTAGGAAGTATCGCTCAAGGACGTACAGCAACTAGCGCAGGGACTGATTCAATTGCGATTGGTAATAATGCTTCATCAAGTGTTAATAATAGTATTGCGATTGGTAAAGGGGCAAATGCTACCACTGCAGATAGTGTGGCGCTCGGTTCAAATACAACAACAACTGCTGCATCAGGTACAGGTTATTTAACAGGTCAACCATTATCTACTTCAGCTGTCGTTTCTGTCGGAAATGGTACTGCGAATCGCCGTATTCAAAACCTTGCTGACGGTGCTTTAGACTCCGATGCTGTAACTGTTGCTCAGTTAAAAGATGTCAATAATCGTGCGGTAGGGAATACAAATGCACTTGGTGGTGGAGCAGCTTATAATCCTTTGACAGATACATATACAAAACCAATCTATAATGTCACAACAAATCCTTTTGCTGGAACAAAAACAGGCGATGTGAATACTGTAGCAGAAGCACTTACAGGACTCGATACAGCAGTCAATAAAGCGATTACTGTTACAGGTAATAGTGGCACAAATGATCAAAAATTAGGATCAACGCTTAATATCAAAGGTGGTTCTACTGCTGCTAGTTCAAATAATAATGTTAAAACAGTTATTACAGGTAATACTGTTGATATTCAGATTGCTGATGCACCAACATTTGCAGGTCAAGTTAAAGCCAATGGTTTTGATGCGAATAGTCAAAAAATTATTAATGTAAACAATGGTGCACTGACATCAACTTCAAAGGAAGCTATAAATGGTAGTCAGTTATTTGCAACGAATACGAATGTTACTACAGCACAAACCACAGCGAATAATGCAATTACAAATGCATCAATAGCAGATGGTAAAGCTGTAGTAGCAAAAGCAGCTGCGGATACAGCACAAGCAACTGCAGATACTGCATTATCAAATGCGGATACAGCACAAGCAACAGCAGATCAAGGTTTAAACTTCAAAGCAAATAATGGAACTGCGGATAATGTGAAGTTGGGTGAGACGATTACTTTTTCAGATGGTAAGAATACAACTGCTGAGTATGATGCTGCAACAAATACATATAAATATAATATTGTTGATGCACCAGTATTTGCGGGAACAGTGACTTCTACAGGTTTACAAGTCAATGGTAATAGCACAGTAACAGGCAATAGTACTGTAGGCGGTACGCAAACTGTTACAGGTATCAGCAATTTAAACGGTGGTGCTGCACTTAACAATAAGCAAATCACCGGACTTGCTAGTGGCGGAATTGTGGGAACCAATGCTGCAAATATTTCGGATGTACAAGCTGCAAAAACTATTGTTACGAATGGCACTAATGTAACGAGTGTAACGAAAGTTACATCTGCAACTGGTCAAGATACTTATACTGTAAATGCTGATGGTACAAGCGTTTCTACTAGTTCTGCTTTAACTGTATCGAAAGGTGCAAAAGATACAACAACCAATGTCACTGACTATGCACTTGATTTATCGACTGCAACTAAATCGGACATTCAAAAAGGCATTGATGCAAAAACAGCTGTAGATAATACAGGGCTCACATTTAATGGTGACAGTGGTTCAACGGGTATTAAAAAATTAGGTGATAGTGTTGCTGTTACAGGTGATACAAATATTACAACCGTAGCGACAGCAACAGGTGTACAAGTTAAGTTAAATCCTAACTTGAATGTTACTAATGTTACAGCGGGTGCG
>NZ_LQXQ01000135.1 GCF_003268395.1 Acinetobacter sp. CFCC 10889
AAATTTAAAGTTTTATATAGCTAGCTTATTTAATAATTAATAGTAATTAATAATTAAGTTAATTAATAATTAAGTTGATATTTTTCATTTAAAAACAATACCATATCAGCTTTAAGGTGGAGGGTTTGTCATCTTAAAGTGGAAGAGTTGTCTTCTATAAGTGGAAAGATGATCACTTAAAAGTGGAATATATGTCACTGTAAAGTGGAGTATTTGTCACTTAAAAGTGGAGTATTTGTCACTATGGTGGAATGTTTTTCACTGTTAATTATAAAATATATGTATTATCATTTAAAAAATATATAAAACAATTATTTATGATGTTGATAACTTAATGAATTTAAGTGCAAGAGTGGAAAAAAAATCACTTACAAAAATAATATTGTGGATAAAGTTGCAAGGCTTTTTTTTACTACACCATTTTTTGATATATTCATTGATCTAAGAGTGGAAAGAATTTCACGCACTCACCCTAGAATGCAGATATTTTGTTCTTATGACTAAACTCGATATTTTTTTTCAGTGATCTGCGTTTTTAAAGGTGGAAAACTTGTCATATCGAAATAGGTTAATTGATTATTTAAAATCCATTATGGGTGTTTATTCATCAATCCGTATTTCTATAAAGAATCAAAAACATCTAAAAGTGGAGTGTTTGTCATCTTGGAGTGGAATTTAAAAATATATTTCCACTTTAATGGATTTTTACCTAAATTTGGTGACAAGTATTCCACCTTAGGTTTTTTTAGGTGAAAGTGTTGAATCTTTTTCCACTTTTTTATATAACATGCATAATCAAGTTAAGCACACTTAAAATAGTTAATACACTTTATGTCAGAACTAAGCCATAACAAAGAAGAGCTGGATTCAATCCCGTACTGCATAGGTAATATTCGTCACAATGGGGTTGTAAGTACTAGCAATCGTTTGATACGACCTATTGAATTGTCAGCGAATGAATATAAAGCACTTTTATATGCGATGGCTGTTGCCAATTACGGTGAGAAGAATCATATCGATAAAGAGATTAGTGAACAAACATACATCTATCTGTATAAAGATGATTTAGCTGAATTACTGGGATTAAGTAAGCGAAATTCAATTAATGTAGCCATTGATCGAATTTACAAAGAACTTTCATCCCGTGTGGCGCACTTTGTAATTGAAGAACCTGTAGATGATATAAAGAAAAAGACTAAAAGAGTTCACTCGGTTGTCCCTATTATCCGTGAGTTAAGATGGGAAGATGATTCAAAGAATGCACTTCAAATCAGATTTACCAGTGAAGTATTACCTTACTTTACTCAATTAGCTGGTGGTAATTTTACTACATACCAACTAAAACATTTATTTGCTCTAGATTCAGTTGCAAGTATGAGTCTTTATACCTATTTCATAAAAAACGAATTCAAATTTAAGACTCAAGAAATCTACGAAGTTCCATTATTATTAGAGAATCTCAGAGCTCTAATTGATATAAATGAAACTAAATATGACCGTTGGGTCGATTTTCGACGTTATGTATTAGATAAAATTGTAGCTGAAATTAATGAAAACACCGATCTACAGTTAGAATATGAAACAATTAAAAAAGGACGCCCTATTGTAGGCGTAAAATTTAAACTACATCATCGTGGTTTTGAAAAGCCTGTAATTGAAAATAAAAAGGCCGAAAAATTAAAGATCTACTTAGATGTTCCATTTGAAGATAATGCTGAGGTAAAAGATCTAGGTGCAAAATTCGATACCACTGTACGTTCATGGTATATTTTTAATGATGATGCTAATTATTTACAGCTTGAAAAGTGGTTTAAGACTGTAGGTTGCCTCACAGACTCTCAAGCAAACGTTGTTATCAATGATTCATTATTTCAAATGGATTTTGCTGAAGTTGGAATGAGCTTAAGTGACTTTAAGAGAAAAATGAAAAATAAATTGAAAACTGATAGTAAATTTGTGGAAGACATCAAGGATCGTCTAAATGAAATTTTCGGAAAGGATATTATCTAGGAGTGTAGCAACTTGCTACACTTTTATCGGCTATTCTTAGTTAAAGAAACCACTTATAACTTTAATTAGTAAAACAGTTATATTGAACGTTCATTTCAACAGAGATGGATCCGGAAATTTGAACAACTCCTATAATTGATATTCTGCTCCTCAAATGATGTTATAAACATCAATATATGGAGTATTTTATGGCACGTAGACCAAGAAGAAATCATTCAAACGACTTTAAGGCTAAGGTAGCACTTGCTGCGATCAAAGCAGAAAAAACACATGCTGAATTGAGTTCTGAGTTTAATGTTTATCAAAACCAAATTATTGACTGGAAAAATCAATTGATCTCAGCTTCCTCACAAGCTTTCGATCAATCAAAAGCTCCATCAGAACCCCCCATTGATCTTAAAAAGTTACATGTAAAAATCGGTGAGCAGGCATTAGAAATTGATTTTTTAGAAGGTGTGTTGAAGAAACTGGGCCGCTTCAACCACAAAAGTTAATCGACGACTCACTTTAGATTTCAGTATCTAAGCAAGCTAAGCTGCTGAAAGTCTCCC
>NZ_LQXQ01000136.1 GCF_003268395.1 Acinetobacter sp. CFCC 10889
TTTTTCCAACCAAATGAAAATCAGCTCTCCATTTCCGTTCAGGATGAAATTGAAATTCCGCCTGAAATTCAATGTTGTACGTTTTTAAATGCTGAATGAGAGTTGCCTCACCCTCACTCACCACACGTTCTTTTTTCACTGACACACGACGTTTGGTACGGCGTGGTTTTGCGTATTTAGCGTGATAGTCAGCGATTGAGATTGATGTCACTTAAGCTGCACCTCTATATTTCTTCTCATGGCTAAAGTTCGCTTCAACTAAAGCACGTGCTAATTGAGGACAAACCGAATTACCCACCATTCTGGTCTGCTCTGTTTTTGTTAAGCGAATTTCGTCTCCATGTTCATTTATCCCATGCGTAAAAATGTATGAATCAGGAAAACCTTGCGCTTTAAATAATTCAACCGGTTGCAACATGCGAAAACCAATATCAACAATTGAATATTCTTGCCCCTCAACTCGCACCAAGCCAAAACGATCCTTGGTTGGTATGGTCCGTAATGGTTCATTAACCGAATTGCCATCTCTTTCATTGCCATAAAATGCTGTTAAAAAAGCACGAACTTCAGCAAATTGGTTCACTGTGGTCATGGTGTGAATCGGCTCATTTAAATCTTGGCCAACACAGTTGTTCTTCATTTTAGATAAATGGCTTATCACTAATGAATTGTGGTCTTTTGCAGTAATGGTATGGATTGGATCTTGAATATCACTACCAATCACACCGGTATAATTCTTTGCTAAAAATGCAGAGACTAAACCATGGTGTCCACCTGTAGTAATGGTATGCAAAGGCTTAGAAACATGATTACCAGGATGACTACTCGTATTGACAATAAGACTTGGTGCAATCAAAGCATGGTGACCACCTTTAGTTTGAGCACAGATGGTTCGAAGTGGCTCATCAATCGGCATAGATCGTTTATTTGATGCATTGGCACATTCGGTTAATACAGGTGCAATTCCATTCACCACAAAAGGATCTTGAACATCTAATATAAATTTCTTAATCCCTGCTGCAATACGCTCCATTGTTGCTGTAGCTAATGGGCGATTACGAGTGAATATACTTGGTGCTTCAATACTCCAGTCGATACACTCTGCAGCTGTGCGCCAAGGTTTTAGGTTACCTTTTTGCACTTGGATTGAATTAGGATGGCCATGTGTTGGTTGTGGCCATTGAATTTTTAGACCATCACGCGCGCAATTAAGAAAAAACGTTTACGAATGGTGGGCGAACCATAGTCACATGCTCGTAATTCTCGATAGTCAACTTGGTAACCTTGTCTTTTGAGCGCATTCACAAATGAATTAAAAGTGCGTCCTTTATTTTTTGGGCATGGTTTTCCATCTGCAGCAAGATCACCCCAAGTTTTAAATTCTTCGACATTCTCAAGCATAATGACACGTGGGCGAGTTTTGGCAGCCCAACGTAGTGCAACCCATGCCAATCCACGTATCTTTTTTTCTACAGGCTTGCCGCCTTTAGCTTTTGAAAAATGTTTGCAATCAGGCGAAAGCCATACTAAGCCTACAGGCTGATTGTCTGTTACTTGGATTGGGTCAATATCCCAGACACTTTCGCAATAGTGCTTAGTATCAGGATGATTCACTCGATGCATCGCTAAGGCTTTTGGATCGTGATTAATTGCAACATCCACAGGACGATTAAATGCCTGTTCTAGACCGGTTGACGTTCCACCACCGCCAGCAAAGTTATCGATGATCAATTCGTGAGGAAGTAAATCAAACATAAGGACCTCCCAACTGCTTACGAATCGTTGCAGGTACTGCACAACCATCCAATTGGCACTGTTTTAAATATTCCTCTGGTTGATCAAAAGGATCTGGCCACTCATTGATAATTGGTGTATTCAATGGTTTAGCTGACGGTTTTAATTCCTGTGGTTTGGAAATATTGCGGTTACGCACATTCATTTTTTGCTTAAGTGCGTTTAAGCGCTCTTGTGCTTCGAGGTTTGAAATAGGTTTGTGCTCTACTCGCTTTTCTTGTTCGTTATCCCAAGTTAGCTGCTTTGGCTCTTGGTACCACTCTTGAACACGCCCTTTCAATTGGGCTTCAGCCAAATATTCACCATACAGTCTTACAAACTCATCTTTTGCTCGATGCATCTCACCATCAGCAATCAGAAGGCTAACTTGATCCAGTGCAAATTTAGCGATCGTGGTGATTTCTTGGAATTGAAAAACACCTTTCTCAATTTCAATAGCTTTGTGCTCAATAATCTTGGTGTACTCACACGCTTTCACCCATGCTTTTTCAGTATTCCACCAATCTTGACCAATACACAGAGTACGGAACTCAGCAAAGCTTGGCATGAATGTTTTGCCTGATGTACTCAGCAAAACTAAACCACGTTGGAATTGATGTGGCATCACACCTGCCAATGTGTTTGATGCAATCTGCTCAACCATGTTCATTGGAATTGCATTTTTGCCTTCCGCAGG
>NZ_LQXQ01000137.1 GCF_003268395.1 Acinetobacter sp. CFCC 10889
ATTAAATTGCGCTCAGTGCTGTCAGCACCCATGTAGATCCCAAGGAAGCGCTCTGCCTGTAGCCGAGCATAATCACCCACACCTTGCGGACGATATGGCAAAACACTTTGTATGCCAGCCACGGCGTGATAGACACCTAATTTTTCAATAAAGGTATCAATCATATCAAGGAGAACCTTTTTCATTTCAGGTTCAAAGATCAACTTATTTGGCACACAAAACTTAATCTCTGAGCAATACAGGTTGTGACCTTCCCAATCACGATTGGTCATCGCAGAAATCATATACTCTGGTGCCTCATCACGATCACCAGATGCACAGTACCATTCAATAAAATCATCAGGATCTTTATTTTGAGCGATCACCTGACGAATTGTTGGCATTTGAGGATCTTTATACTCAGCATAATGACCATCACCGTTCTCATCATAATAACCGCCCCATTCAAGGTGCTCAGCAAAATGTCGATTAAAGAGTTCTACACATTCGGCCAATGCTTGACGTTTTTGTGATGTATGGCCTGCAAAATATAAGAAGTGTGCTTGAAACTCTGCCCCGGTAATAAATAGCGCAGACTGGTCCTTACGCGCCTCACTCCACTGGAAGTCTGAAAAATACGGATCTAGATCTGAATAGCTTGTTATTTTCAAAGTGATTTCCCTATATTTTATGAAGTAGCCAAAGTTGCAAAACCAGTGATCATTAAACTCCCACCAACGGCGGCCCCTGCAGCTGCTCCACCTGCAGCAGCACCACCTGCAATAATAACCGAACCACAGATAAATGCTGAAGCCAAACCAATCCCTGCAGTAATTGGAATCATCATGGAGTTATATTCCTTTAATGGCACGTATTTTCGATAAAAAATAACCTTTTGAGAAGGTGGCGAGATCATCTTCCCGAATGCCCCCAGCATACTCGGGATACCACGTTGCGGAGTAAGACCAACCGCTGCAGGTCTAAAAGTTGCATTCTTGTATGGGTCTGGGTTCTTTATAGCAGGATAAGTCACAGGTGCAGTCCCACCTTTAGGCGGTTTGCGAGTAGAGCAACTACAATCCTTATCGGCAATTTCACGTACCTTGGTAGGGCAAATCGTATTGTAATCTTCGAATTGCTTATTCCCCCAAGTGTCATTGCCAAACTTAATCTCAACCAAGTTTTCAATATTGGCATCTATAGGCTCAAAGCGCTTCCAATCAATTACACCTGCCTTACGCATTTGAATAATTTCAGCGGCCGTAACTTTTAAAATAGTGACATCAGGAATACGGAAAGCACCTTTACCCATATTTTCAATTTCACGCTTAGCCGCACCTAAAGGGAAACTCGA
Source organism: Acinetobacter sp. CFCC 10889 (assembly GCF_003268395.1). Classification (GTDB taxonomy): domain Bacteria; phylum Pseudomonadota; class Gammaproteobacteria; order Pseudomonadales; family Moraxellaceae; genus Acinetobacter. The sequence continues at coordinate 1,334 of NZ_LQXQ01000137.1, forward strand.
TGGCTGATGTCTCCTTCCCTCCCTGTCGCTCATCAGAGCGCTTGGTGGAACAGTGCGCATGTTATAACCAACTTCAGCTAAATACGACCAAACACCATGATTAAGCTCTGCTTCAGCTTGGATTGCGATAGTTACCGTGCGTTGGTATAGGTTTTGCCCTTTATTACCAGTCCGAGGCTTTTTACTCGCAGCGCAAATATGAGCACACAAATATGATCTATTGCCGCCTACCTCTAATTTTATAGGCGTACCTTCACTGGTTGGTTTGGTTGTTGAGCTTCCCGATTTATTATCACTCGAAGTACCTGAAGATGTTTTATCACGTGCCATTATTATTATCCTTTTTACACATCGGTTATATGATAAGTATCGAATTCAGGCTCTTCCTCATCATCAAGGATCTCCAAATTAATAGGGAGTTTTTCATGAGTCCAAAGGTGCTCTGTTTTACCTTGTTCATCCGTATAGCCGATTAACTCACTACCATCTGAAGCAAAAAGTTTATATTTTTGATTAGCGACCGGCTTATCATCATCACCAGTTAGTGTAAAAAACTCGTGATACTTTTGTGGATTAGAGATAATACTTTCGGGTGGGCTAGAATCGCCATTGTCCCAACCCATAAGATTTTGGCTTGCAACAACTTTATGGCCGCAAGAAAGCGAGCAACCATCGTATGCAACACTACGGCCAAACATACTGTGATTTTCCCACCCTTTTAGAATGGTTTGAGCATTACCACAACAAATTGCCTTCATACCGATTGTTGAAACAGGTCTACCTAAAATTGTGATCGAAACACTACCCTCGACAACCACACCACCACCGGTTGTCCGATCACCTACGCAAATATAATATTTTGTCATTTGTTCTAGTTTGCATAGGCTTTGTTGCACAAAGCTATTCTTGAAGGCTTCTTCAGTAATATAATTTCCAGATGAAGAAGCACTACACCTAAAATCTATCGTACAACCAATTGGTCCTCGTATAACCAAGCTTTAATCAAGCGAGGAAATATTTCAA
>NZ_LQXQ01000138.1 GCF_003268395.1 Acinetobacter sp. CFCC 10889
TTTCAGGTGACCATTTGGCTTCGATCAGATGGCAAATATAAGCATAAGCAAATGTGGTGAGTGAAGAAGTTCTACGATAGCAACGCTGTTTTGAAATGTCATGCGCTTGTTTTGCACGGTAACTTCGTAGTCCTTTATTTCGTCTAATTTCTCGTGAAATAGTTGCAGGGGATCTATTGAGGTCTCTGGCAATTTGAGCTTGTGAAGTTTTGCTTTTCAAAGCGGCATAAATTTCGTATCTTTCATCTTGAGAAAGTTGGGTGTATTGATTCATTGTGTGCTTTCCAATTGCGAGTTGAAAAAATCAGAATAAAGTCAATATATCCTAACTTTCTCAACTACTTCCAAAAGTGTTGCACTTCGTTGTTGAATCTGCGTGCAATAAAAAAGCCCCGATTGGAGCTTTAGAGTGGGTTTAAGTTTTTTGCTACGAATCTTTCTTAAAAGATACATTGAGCAACCTATAAATTAGTGCTCTGATGCTAACAAGCCGAGAATCCCAATCACAAAAAAGTCTTGTCAGAAAAGCCATAAATTAGCATTAATACAGATATTATTACTGCAATTAAAAAAATTACTCGACTTAAATTCATCACACTGTTTTTACATCTTTGAGTTTCACTGTTGTCACTTTTTTACCAATTTTGATCCATGGTTTCTCATAGAATTTATATGAAATATTTGCAGCAATGATCGTTAGAATAGAAGTAATAACAACACATAAAATTGGGTCACCCCCCAATTTCTTGGTAAAAATGTAAACAACTGGGTGTAATAAATATACACCATAAGTTGCCTCTCCTAAATTTGCAAATGGTTTGGCAAACCAATTTGGTAAATTAATTTCCAACTTATAAAATCCAAGTGTTAATGCAACTGCTGCTAATGAAAATATGATATCAGTGTAGCCGCTAACTATTTCAATTTGATCCCCAGAAACTGGAAATGTAATGAAAACTAAAGATGAAACTACTATTAAAAAATAAGATGTTTTCTTTAAATTGATATCGTGAAAGTTATAATAAAGTGCTAAACCAAGTGTATATAAATACATATTATTAAAAGGATTAATATATATATTCCATTGTTCAGACAAAGATTTACTAGGATCTAATAAGTAGAAAGTAAAATACATTCCTATTGCGACAGTTAATAGTACTGCCAAATTTCCAAGATGCTTATTTTTTGCATAAAGCATGATTAAAAGCGGTGTAAAAGCATAGTAAACACACTCATTACCTATACTCCAAGCACCTATATTGATGTATTCGCTTGGTGCTATAAAACCAAATAACAAAGTGATATTTAAAAATACTTTATAAATATCAATTTCACCACGCAAAATGAAATCTATACCTACAACGATAGCTATAGCAATCCATAAAAGTGGTAATAAGCGAAATAATCTACGAACAAAAAATACGTAAGATGAATATAAGTCTTTAATGTAATTGTTATAAACGACCCCCATGCTCAAACCTGAAAGCACAAAGAATATTGAAACACCATAAATACCTAAATTTCCAAGTATACTTCCTGCTTGCGGGTGATAAATCTGCCAACTTACAAGGTGATAAATCATGATTGCGAATGCCATTAAGCCTCGCAACCAATCTAAGCTTTCGTATCTTTTCATACATTATTATCATGTTAAAAATTTGCAAAATAATAACATACTAGATAAGACTAACTACGATATTTTATTTTTGCACGCAACGATAATACTTTTGCAATATTTGCTGTACTATTATTTAAAACCCCGTTTTCAAAGATATAGCCTAAAAAGTAATTTGAGACTTGAGAGCCACTGCCTTGAAAATGTGAACCGTACTGGGTTGGGCGATGTAGAAAAAGGCTATTAATTTTTCTAAAACCCAAAAAGTTGCTATGCAAAGGTGGATATCAATTTCTGAGCGCATGCCAAAATTCGGATGTAGAGTTTTGGTATTCAATGAAACAACACTTCGGACAGTAAAAAATAAAAAATGGAGATCTTAAATTGAGTAGAATGTAGTTACGACACAACAATCCTTCAACCAAGATCTCCATTATGTTGCTACTAAATACTATTTTTAAAAAAATGTAATGGTCAAGTAAAATCAGACAGTGATATAGAGATATAATTTCACTGAACAGAGGATTTCAACATGAGCAAAATCAAACGAACATTTGATGCAAATTACAAACTTCATATCTGTGAATTAATCCGCAAACAAGGATTGACCATTACCCAAGTTTGTACAGATAACAGTTTAGGACAAAGCAGCGTACACCGCTGGCTTCACCAATATGATGCAGAACTTCAAGGAAATTCTGGTATTGGATTACCAG
>NZ_LQXQ01000139.1 GCF_003268395.1 Acinetobacter sp. CFCC 10889
GTTGATCTGTATCGAAGGCAGAATCAGTTTGGGCATACTTAAACCTGCATCACGCTTATTTCGCATTTCGACAAAATCATCTTTGGTCGTGCCATCGTGAATATGGATATTCTGATTTTTTGAGTCTGAATATCCGTTTCACACATATAGGTATCACGCTTTTCTGGCAAATAATCATGGCAGAGAAATACACGTGTTTTCTCAGGCAATTGATATAAGCTTTGTACTGAATCAAAAAGAATTGATGCGCTTCCCCTTGGGAAATCACAGCGTGCCGTACCGTAATCCGGCATAAACAAGGTATCACCCACAAACACGGCATCACCGATGACATAACTCAAGCAGGCTGGCGTATGTCCAGGAGTAGGGATGTTATATGCTTCGATTGAACCAATTAGAAATTGCTCATGATCATCAAACAAATAATCAAATAATTGTTGGGTATTCCACTGTTTGATATCCAAATGATAAATCGCAGCAAAGGTCTCTTGTACCGCAGCAATTCTCTGACTCATGGCGATTTTTCCGCCTAATTGGGTTTTGAGATATTGTGCAGCAGTTAAATGATCGGCATGAACATGGGTTTCTAAAATCCACCCGACTGTTAAACCCTGCGCTTTGACATAGGTAATGATCTGATCGGCATGTGTGGTAAAAGTTGTGGCTGATGCAGCATCATAGTCCAGCACACTGTCAATAATTGCACATGAATTGGTAGCTGGATCACTCACCACGTAACTGAAAGTGTTCGTATCTTCATGAAAAAAATCTTTTACAACAGGGGAATTTGACATTATTAAGCTCCTGTCCACTTACGGTGAAGCAAGACGCCTACAAACATCGAGACAATAAAATACAGAACCTGATAATGCCCAAGACCAATCAAGGTAAAACTGGGTGCAGGACATATCCCAGCAATCCCCCAACCAATACCAAATAAAAGGCTGCCCGAGATCAATTTAAAATCAATTTTATGATTACTTGGTAATTCAATTGGTTCATTAAATACGGTTTTGGGTGCTTTACTTCGTACTGCTTTTTGAAAAGGAATAATTGCAACCATAATCGCTCCAATCATTACGAAAGCTAGACTCGCATCCCAATCACCGAACAAATCTAAGAAGTTTAGAACTTTTTCTGGATTGGACATCCCTGAAAACATCAAACCTACAGAAAATAAACCGCCGAAAATGAAAGCCAGAAAATTCTTCATTTAGAAAGCTCCTGTGACATGGCGAATCATGTAAACCGTAACAAATCCAGCGAACATAAAAATCATGGTGGCTAGGATCGAACGTTTAGATAAGCGGCTGATTCCACAAATGCCATGACCACTGGTACAGCCTGAACCTAGGCGTGTCCCAAAACCCACCAATAGTCCAGCAATGATCATCATCAACGGACTGGCATTCAATTCAATTTCAGGCTTTATCCATAGTCCATATACAAATGGCGCAGTAGTTAAGCCCAATAAGAACCAAATAGCAGGCGTCTTAAATATCGTTTGAGAGTTTAGAGTTTGTGCAACTAATCCACTAATTCCAGCAATACGACCATGTACATATAGGTAGCCAACTACAGCTGCACCTAGCAATAATCCACCCATAAAGGAAATCAAATAGTCAGACATACAATTCAAATCACGCAAACAATATACTTATTAATATTATATAATTAAATAATATACAAGTATTACTTTATTTTTTTGTATAATAAGATGATTTTTAGGATACGCTTATGAAAACCAATGAATTAAAAATGAAAATAGATCTTTCAAAAGTCGACCTTGTCACTGATTGTCTAAAAGTCTTATCGAATCCTGATCGTCTTAAAATTTTATGTGTCTTAATTGATGGTGAGCTGAATGTTCAACAAATTGAAAAAACCGCTCAGGTATACCAACCAACATTGTCACAACAACTAACGATACTCAGAAAAAGTAAAATGGTATCGACACGCCGCGAAGGCAAACAAATATTTTATCAATTTAGTGATATGAGAATATTACAAATCATGCAGACCCTATACGGCTTATATTGTATGAATGACATGGACTCGGACTAGAAATGTTAACTCCCTAAAAATATTTCACATTTGGAATAACAGACTCTTCTGCTCACTTTTTAAGCAAAAAAGTCTGTTACTTTTTTCAAATCAATTATCTGAAGATTGCTCTAAGTTCTCCCACTCAGGAAATGGATTAACCATAAGCTTCCACTGCTCAGGTCCTCCAGCCATTTCCACATCCGTCAGTAAACATTGGTCAAACTGTTGGATTAAACCCTGTTCATCCATATCCATTCCAATCATT
>NZ_LQXQ01000140.1 GCF_003268395.1 Acinetobacter sp. CFCC 10889
GGTGTAAGTCTTGTGTTTCTTGCTCATGGTAAACTCCTGATGAGTGTGTTTAGTTTACCAAGTTAAAACCTCCTGTTTTTTCAGCACACATCATGAAATACTGTCAATCTATTTCAGGACGAGACATTTTGAGATATTCCGCCAATAAAATTGATTGTTTTTCAATCAAATTAAAACTTTCTTCAATGTTGTCAGCCTTCCCGGGGCAGAAAATATCCCCAATTTCTGCGGATAAAATTTAGGCTATTTTGTACGTTATGGCTTACGTAAATTCCGGTTCTTTGCTGCTATCCGGAAGACGAGAATGTTCCTATGATGAAGTCATACAGGAACAGGATGTTCCGGAACAGAAAACAACAACGATAAGTTCTAACACGAGGATTGTGAGGTAGAATATCCCCTACCAAAGATCGCACAGTAAAAAACCCTGACAGGATGTCGGGGTTTTTTATTGTCTGTATTTTTATAAAGTTTTTGATTAAAAATTTGTGTATAGTTTTACTGAACGATTTACTGTATATTAAAACTATACAAAGGATGATTTTTTGTGATTGTAGATTTTAATCATAAAGGGCTGGAAAAGTTTTTTAAAACCAGTTCTACAGTAGGGATTCAGTCAGCTCATTCAACCAAGTTAAAGCGACAATTAACCGCTCTGAATGAAGCACAAAGCATTGATGAGATGAATTTCCCTGGATGGAAGCTTCATCCATTGAAAGGAAAGTTAAAAGATCATTGGGCTATTACAGTCAATGCAAACTGGCGCATGACCTTTGTTTTTAAAGATGGTAATGCTTATATCGTAGACTATCAGGACTACCATTGAGGTGAATATGATGATGAATAATCCAGCTCATGCAGGTGAGTTAGTATCAGAATGGTTAGATGGCTTAAAAGAAGAAGGGCAAGCGATTACGATTACTGAACTTGCTGAACGTATCCAAGTAACACGTCCATTACTTTCTCGAATTATTAATGGCAAAGCACCAGTAACAGCCGATGTAGCCTTACGTTTGCACGATGCTTTAGGTATTAGTGCTGATTTACTCATGCGCGTTCAATCAAAGTACTCTCTTTGGATCGAATCGCAGAAACAACGTCCACAAATTCAGCCATTTTTTGCGAGTTTTTAGTGGGTTGCCCCACTGATGTGTGCTGAGAAAACAGGAGGTTTTAACTTGGTAAACTATAGACACTCATCAGGAGTTTACCATGAGCAAGAAACAGAAGACTTACACCGCAGAATTTAAAGTTGAAGCAATAAAATTGATTGAAGCCAATCAAGGCAATGTATCGGAAACAGCCAGACAACTTGGCATTTCAATGCAAACTCTTTCAAATTGGAATAATAAAGCAAAGACTGGCACCTTAGCAGGCACTAAACAATATTCACCTGATCTAAATGCCTTACTCGAAGAAAATAAAAAGCTCAAACAACAGCTCAAAACAGCTGAAATGGAACGTGAATTTCTAAAAAAGGCAGCAGCGTACTTTGCGAAAGAAAGTCAGTAAGGTACGCCTATATGAAACAGCAAAGACATTTATTCCCGATTAGCTTTATGGCTAGATTACTTCACGTTTCAGTGTCACGATTTTATGATTGGCTAAAACGAGGCATGAATAAAAGATTGGTTCAGCGAAATCAACAGACAATTTTGGTCAAAATAGCTCATGAGGAAACTAAACAAAGCTATGGCTATATTCGATTAACTAAGCATTTACAAGCGCAAGGTATCAAAATCAGTACGTATGCTGTACGTCAAATAAAAAAGCTCAACCAGCTGTATTGTAAGCGTCATAAGCGTTTCAAAAGAACTACGAAGAGTGATCATAATCGAGCGATCTACGCAAATTTACTAGAGCAACAGTTTTCAATGACTAAGCCCAATCTGATGTGTGCTGAAAAAACAGGAGGTTTTAACTTGGTAAACTAAACACACTCATCAGGAGTTTACCATGAGCAAGAAACACAAGACTTACACCACAGAATGGCTTTGTTGCACAAAGATTTGAAATGCAAAGCGCCCCTAATTGAGCCAAATTTAAGGCGTAACTTGGGTAAGTGGTCGACCTAATTCCGTAAATCTGTTAAGAACTGCTACACGTGCATGGATCTCATTCACTTGGCTATCAAAACTCCTTGCACTGAGTTTATCTCCTAATAATTTGATGCAATGCATCTTAGTTTCAACCAAACTTCGCCGATGATAGCCTGACCATTTTTTCCATAGTGTCCTGCCTAAACGTTTAATT
>NZ_LQXQ01000141.1 GCF_003268395.1 Acinetobacter sp. CFCC 10889
TTTTAAAGCTTCATGAACATATTTTAAGAAAGCATAGCAAAACGGATAAATGTATTTTAAGGCATTGAAATATTTTATTACATTTTCGCAATATTATTTTTATAAATATGAAATATTCAGGAGCTTTTTTAAGAAAACAGGAGCAAAGTAGTATTTCATCAAAGTAATTGAAACTCTTTATTCTACTAAACGAGCTACGTAAACTTCACAATAGTATAGACGCTGACGATAGATCATTTAAGCTTGATAAGGGAATACAATATATTGGAAAGATCAAAAGGGTCATTCATTAGAGCTAAAGAATTGTTAAGAGCTCAATTCAGGACAGCCTGAAAAATAGGAAAAAGTTGAGCCGAAAAGTATCAAGAGTCAGGTCAATGAAGTACATGCATGTGTAACCATATTAAATAAGTTCATCAAATTAGGTAAACCCGTAATAACCAAGTTGTAATTTAAATTTGAATGCTATGCACAACATAGATATATGAATGACGTAACATGTGTCGCAAATGACAACTTATGTGTCGCGTGACGATAACCTTTTTGATTATAATGAAATAATTCTTTCTCATTTTACATAATCTATATTATGCGAAATGCTTTTGTTAGAACCCATTTAAAGTGTCTATATTCTCACCAATAAAAATGTCTGGTTTATGATGATTTTTATCACCATGGACTGGATATAAAATATAGATGCTGATCACTATGTCTGACAAAGAAATTCAACGTCTTGCAGTTCTGCAAGACGTTCGAGATCATCGTATTACCCAAGTCCGTGCTGCTGAAATCCTGAATCTTTCCACCCGTCAAATTACCCGGTTATTGCAGAAGCTCAATCAAGATGGTGTTTCAGGCATGACGCATGCCAGTCGTGGTCAACCGGGCCATCATCGCCATGACGATTTATTAAAATCGCAATGTCTTTCCATTATTTCTGAACATCTGCTGGGCTTTGGACCTACCTTGGCGCATGAGAAGCTCAGCAGCATGTTTGACCTGAATATCCCGGTAGAAACGGTTCGGCGCTGGATGACTGCAAATGACCTTTGGATTCCGCGATCCAAACGTCTAAAACGCCCATACCAGCCACGCTATAACCGTGATTGCTTCGGTGAGCTGATCCAGATTGATGGCTCATATCATGACTGGTTTGAAGGAAGAGCCACCAAATGCTGTTTGCTGGTTTATATCGATGATGCTACCGGCAAGCTGTTGCATCTGCGCTTTTGTGAGGCTGAAACGACCTTTGACTATATGCTTTCAACCCGAGCCTACATTGAGCAATACGGCAAGCCCTTGGCCTTTTACAGCGATAAACACTCGGTATTCAGAGTGAATCAGAAATCCAGCCAAGACAGCAAGATCACGCAATTTGGGCGGATTCTGAATGAGTTAAACATTGATATTATCTTCGCCAACTCCCCACAGGCGAAGGGTCGCGTAGAGCGAGCGAATAGAACCCTTCAGGACCGTTTGATCAAGGATATGCGCCTGGAAGGCATCTGTTCGATTGCAGAAGCAAATGCCTGGTTGCCCTGCTTTATTGAGCAGTTCAATCAGAAGTTCGCCAAATGTGCGCGAAACTCAAAGAACCTGCATCGACCATTAACCGAATCTGATCTTGAACTGGATGATATTTTTACCTGGCAGGAACCGCGTAAGGTCACCAAGAACCTGACGATTACCTATGACAAATGTATTTATCTGCTTGAACCGATAGAGCTGAATCATAAGCTTGCTGGGCAATACATTGCATTTCTGGAGTATCCGGATGGCACTGTGGCCCTCATGCATGAAGGACGAAAGCTCAACTACAGCATCTTCAATAAATTGGCTGGGCTACAGCAAAATGAGATTGTTGAGAATAAACGGTTAGGTTCAGTCCTGGCGCATATTCAACAGCAGCATGAAGAACTAGAAAAACAGAATAAACGTTCCCGGGCCAAGAAAAGTATGCCAAGTCGTAAAGCTCAGAAAGCTGTTGTTGAACAAAGAAACTTAAATCCTGTGCTTGACTCTTGTGGTTAAAAACAGGACATTTTAAATGGTTTATCGCATAGACATTTTAATTGGTGAATAACAGCTTCTGTAACTCCAAAATATCA
>NZ_LQXQ01000142.1 GCF_003268395.1 Acinetobacter sp. CFCC 10889
AATTGCTTTAGCGTTATACAAATGATCTGCTTTAAATTTAAAAGGTGTAGTAACTTAGCCCAAAGTTATTTATATTAATAGTAATTGTAAATATAGAATGATTTGACAAGTATGTCTGCAAAAATTATTGCTGTTGCGAATCACAAGGGTGGTTGTGGTAAAACAACAACAGTTGTTCATTTAGCCTCTGAGCTAGCAAACTTAGGAAAAAAAGTGCTTGTGATTGATTTAGATCCTCAAGCAAATGCTAGCTTGCATATTGGTTTAAAACATCCAAGTGAAGTTGGAGTAACAACCGCTGAGTTATTAGTGGGTGATGTATCATTACTTACTGATGCTTTAGAAGAAGATACTAATTTTGATAATGTTTCACTAATTTATGGTTCTCTCAATTTAGGAAAAACTGAGGACCAGCTAAAAGAAGATGCGCCAAGACCATCAGAAGAACTCACTACAAAATTAGAACTATTAAAAGATCTTTATGATTTTATTTTAATTGACTGCCCTCCAAGTTTAAAACTATTGACTAGTAATGCTTTAGCATCTTCAACACATGTAATTGTTCCGATTGAATCTGGCTCACAGTATGGTCTATATGGTGTAACAGACTTACTTAATCATTTAGAAAAAATAAAGCGAATCAATCCTGAACTACAATTATTAGGTGCATTACTTATTAAGCACGATGAAAGACAAAATGTCTGTAAACTCATTCGTGATGAAGCATTTAAGCAAGTTGGCTATATTATGGAAACGACTATCCCACAAAGTACAAAAGTAAATCAAGCCGCAATTATGCAGCAGTCTTTACTTAAGCTAGACAAAAGTGGAAAGGTTAGAAAGGCTTTTGAAAGTTTAGCTAAAGAAGTTTTAGCTAAAGTTAACTGATTGAGAATTTTATGGCAACTGCAAAAGAACTTTTAGCTCAAAAGCTGAAACAAAATACTCAAAAGCATCAATTAGCTCAAAAAGATAATATTAAGGAATTAAAGGAATTTAGACGAAATGTCCCCATTGAAGACATTTCACGGAGTCCTTATCAACCGCGTAGAAAATTTGATGAGCAGGAAATAAAAGAACTCGCTGAATCAATCGATGAAGTTGGTTTGTTGCAACCAATCACGGTTCGAAAACTTGAAAATTTAAAATTTGAGTTAATTGCGGGTGAATGTCGATTACGTGCGCATGAAATTTTAAAAAAATCGACTATTGAAGCCATTATTATTGATGCAAATAATGAAGAAGCTTCACTACTTACACTAGCTGAAAATTTAAAACGCCAGGATTTAACAGACTTTGAAATCTATATTGGTCTAGTAGGCTTGGATGAAAATTTAAAGAAAAATAAACAGCGTTTAGCGAAGTCTTTAGGCTTAAATCGCGAAGACATGTATAAATATCTATCTTTTGAAAAATTGCCTAAAGCTATCTTAGATGATTTGGTAAAAGAGCCTCAATTATTAGGTCGAACTGCTGCAACAGCTTTTAAAAAATTTCTTGCAGATCACGACGAAATAAAACAACGTGCTGAAAAAGCCTTGCTAACTGCTTGGATAAAAGTAAAGAAAGGCCAACTTGAACAAACTAAGGCAGTTGCACACGCTACGAAATATCTAATTCAAGATAATAATGATTCGCCATCGACATCGCTTGTAAAAAAAATTGAATATGCTGGGAAAGTTGCTGGTAATATTAAATTTAATGATAGGTTATTAAAGGTTTCTCTAAAAATTTCTCATTTTGATGATACTAGTTTAGAAAAATTAGAAACCCTATTGAAAGAGTTGGTGGAAAAAAATCAAGAAGTGTAGCAAGTTGCTACACTTCTTTTCTTTAAAAGATGGCTGATAGCATACCCTTGGTAATACCTACTAATAAAATTAACCTTAATTAAAAACATTTTTTTAATAAAATATATTTATAAAAGTTCGGCTATGTTGACATTTTCTATTAAAAAATAGCGAGAAAGTAAAATTCAATCGCTAAACTAAATTCACTTCTCACTATACCTCAAACAATGCTGACGCATCAACACAGTTCAAAGTATTTAAATTATTATCTAATGATGCAAATCAAGAATAGGTTT
>NZ_LQXQ01000143.1 GCF_003268395.1 Acinetobacter sp. CFCC 10889
TTATGTTAAATAATTAAGGATAAAAGCTTTATTACTAAATAGAACAGTTGCTTAAAGCAGTATAGAGTTAAGTTTGCATTTTAATATCAAGTTGTCTTTCAGCACCGATAATCACCATACGAATCCCATTTTCAAAAATGTCATCCGCATTCATATTTTGTAAGGTATTCACTCCTTGGAGCATGAGTGGATATATAGTTGGATCGGCTTCGAATGGTGGGTCTGATCTTATTTCTTCTTGCTGCTCCTCAAGGACCCACCCAACAATAAACCTTCCTAATGTCATAAGTAATGCAACTGCTTCAACAGGAGAAAACCCAGCATGAGATAACAGCGCAACTTGGGCCTCAATCGTGTTGAAATGTCCTTGACTGGGGCTAGTTCTTGCATGTAGACGAGCACCATCACGGTAAGCTAGTAGTGCTCGACGAAAGCTTACAGAATTAGCGAGCAACCAATCTTGCCATGTCATCCCATCGATGGGTAAAGAAACTAAATGGTGTTCATTTATAATGGTTTCCGCCATTGCTTCCATTAACAAGGATTTATTCTTGAAATGCCAATATAGAGTTGGAGATTTAATACCCAATCGTTGAGCTAGCTTGCGTGTGGTTATTGAATCTATGCCTTCTTCATTCAACATATCCAATGCGGTACGCAGGACTATTTCACGTGTCAGACGTTGAGGTGCAATATCTTTTTTACTCATAAATCTATCACTGATAGGGAGTGTGTGAGAGAATATTAATTCTATCATTGCTAGAGAAGGCATTTGTGAAGAAATCATTGAGCGTGATTTTAATCACTATATTTCTGGATGCTGTTGGGATTGGTTTAATTATGCCGATCTTGCCTGAATTATTACGGTCATTGGCTGGAGCTGAAGCAGGCGGTGTTCACTATGGTGCTTTATTAGCTGTGTATGCTCTGATGCAGTTCATTTTTGCACCTATCCTTGGAGCGTTGAGTGACCGATTTGGACGTCGACCTGTATTAATTATTTCAATTGCTGGTGCAACGGCTGATTATCTCCTAATGGCTGCTGCTCCTTCTCTATTGTGGCTATATATTGGTCGTATTTTTGCGGGAATTACAGGTGCCAACATGGCTGTTGCAACAGCTTATGTTTCAGATATTACTCCAGCCCATGAGCGTGCAAAAAGGTTTGGTCTCCTTGGAGCTGTCTTTGGTATTGGGTTTATAGCGGGTCCGGTAATAGGTGGAGTTTTGGGTGAATGGAACTTACATGCACCGTTCTTTGCTGCTGCTTTTATGAATGGGATTAATTTAATAATGACAGCAGTCTTATTAAAAGAATCAAAACACAGCAATAAAATGACTGAGAAGGTTCAGGAGCAATCAATATTAAAGAAATTATCCTATTTGATCACTCAACCTAATATGGCTCCATTGCTTGGTATCTTTTTAATTATCACATTGGTTTCACAAGTCCCCGCAACTTTATGGGTTATCTATGGGCAGGATCGTTATGGCTGGAGTATATTTATTGCAGGTGTTTCCCTTGCTAGTTATGGAATAAGCCATTCTATTGCACAGGCTTTTGCTATCGCCCCTATGGTAAAGAGGTTTGGAGAGAAAAATACGTTGTTATGTGGAATAGCTTGCGATGCAATTGGTTTACTTCTTTTATCTATTGCTGTTGAAGAATGGGTGCCTTTTGCGTTGTTACCATTGTTTGCCCTTGGTGGAGTAGCCGTTCCTGCTTTGCAAGCAATGATGTCCAGAGGTATTAGTGATGAAAGACAAGGTGAATTACAAGGGCTATTAAGCAGTTTTAATAGTCTGGGGGCTATAATTGGTCCTGTATTAGTTACTAGCCTCTATTTTATGACTCAGGCATCAGCTCCTGGAATGGTATGGGCATTAGCTGCAATACTTTATGTAATCACCCTACCCTTATTGCTTAAGTATCGCCTGAATAAATATTCTGGAGTTCCATAAAATATTTAATTTATTGGTTTAAAAACTAATGGATTCTATAGTTTATCTAAAATTAACATAATACAC
>NZ_LQXQ01000144.1 GCF_003268395.1 Acinetobacter sp. CFCC 10889
TGGTGGAGACTAGGAGAGTCGAACTCCTGACCTCCTGCGTGCAAAGCAGGCGCTCTACCAACTAAGCTAAGTCCCCAGCTTATCATATAGATTTTAATGTTTCTGATTTTCTGTTCGCCCTACATTTTATTCAAATGCTTGTTTGTCAGATTTGGTGGGTCTGACAGACTTGAACTTGTGACCCCACGCTTATCAAGCGTGTGCTCTAACCAACTGAGCTACAGACCCTCAGATACATTCATGAAGAACAACTTGTTGTGGATTCTTACCGATCGTCAATCTTTCGTTAAGGAGGTGATCCAGCCGCAGGTTCCCCTACGGCTACCTTGTTACGACTTCACCCCAGTCATCGGCCACACCGTGGTAAGCGTCCTCCTTGCGGTTAGACTACCTACTTCTGGTGCAACAAATTCCCATGGTGTGACGGGCGGTGTGTACAAGGCCCGGGAACGTATTCACCGCGGCATTCTGATCCGCGATTACTAGCGATTCCGACTTCATGGAGTCGAGTTGCAGACTCCAATCCGGACTACGATCGGCTTTTTGAGATTAGCATCCTATCGCTAGGTAGCAACCCTTTGTACCGACCATTGTAGCACGTGTGTAGCCCTGGTCGTAAGGGCCATGATGACTTGACGTCGTCCCCGCCTTCCTCCAGTTTGTCACTGGCAGTATCCTTAAAGTTCCCACCCGAAGTGCTGGCAAATAAGGAAAAGGGTTGCGCTCGTTGCGGGACTTAACCCAACATCTCACGACACGAGCTGACGACAGCCATGCAGCACCTGTATGTAAGTTCCCGAAGGCACCAATCCATCTCTGGAAAGTTCTTACTATGTCAAGACCAGGTAAGGTTCTTCGCGTTGCATCGAATTAAACCACATGCTCCACCGCTTGTGCGGGCCCCCGTCAATTCATTTGAGTTTTAGTCTTGCGACCGTACTCCCCAGGCGGTCTACTTATCGCGTTAGCTGCGCCACTAAAGCCTCAAAGGCCCCAACGGCTAGTAGACATCGTTTACGGCATGGACTACCAGGGTATCTAATCCTGTTTGCTCCCCATGCTTTCGTACCTCAGCGTCAGTATTAGGCCAGATGGCTGCCTTCGCCATCGGTATTCCTCCAGATCTCTACGCATTTCACCGCTACACCTGGAATTCTACCATCCTCTCCCATACTCTAGCTTCCCAGTATCGAATGCAATTCCTAAGTTAAGCTCAGGGATTTCACATCCGACTTAAAAAGCCGCCTACGTACGCTTTACGCCCAGTAAATCCGATT
Organism: Acinetobacter sp. CFCC 10889; assembly: GCF_003268395.1. GTDB lineage: Bacteria > Pseudomonadota > Gammaproteobacteria > Pseudomonadales > Moraxellaceae > Acinetobacter. The sequence goes on from NZ_LQXQ01000144.1 coordinate 1,278, forward strand.
AACGCTCGCACCCTCTGTATTACCGCGGCTGCTGGCACAGAGTTAGCCGGTGCTTATTCTGCGAGTAACGTCCACTCATTCTGGGTATTAACCAAAAGAGCCTCCTCCTCGCTTAAAGTGCTTTACAACCAAAAGGCCTTCTTCACACACGCGGCATGGCTGGATCAGGGTTCCCCCCATTGTCCAATATTCCCCACTGCTGCCTCCCGTAGGAGTCTGGGCCGTGTCTCAGTCCCAGTGTGACGGATCATCCTCTCAGACCCGTTACAGATCGTCGCCTTGGTAGGCCTTTACCCCACCAACTAGCTAATCTGACTTAGGCTCATCTATTAGCGCAAGGTCACAAGTGATCCCCTGCTTTCTCCCGTAGGACGTATGCGGTATTAGCATTCCTTTCGAAATGTTGTCCCCCACTAATAGGCAGATTCCTAAGTATTACTCACCCGTCCGCCGCTAGGTCTAGTAGCAAGCTACCTTTCCCCGCTCGACTTGCATGTGTTAAGCCTGCCGCCAGCGTTCAATCTGAGCCATGATCAAACTCTTCAGTTTAAAATCAATAGTGTTTTATTCTAAACACCAAATCTGGCTCATCAATTACTGACAAATATTTCTCAAATAAACTTCGAGTAATTTCTACCATTAATCAATGAAAATAATTTCGATCGATCAACCAGTAAAAATCCACACAAGTTGTTCTTCA
>NZ_LQXQ01000145.1 GCF_003268395.1 Acinetobacter sp. CFCC 10889
CCTATAGCTCCCATTTTTATTGTTAAACGTTGAATCCTATATGTTTTCCTGTTGGAAGCTCTACATCAATACGGAGCTTCCCACCCATTGCCTCAACATACTTTTTCATGGTTGAAATCTTAAGATCATTGCCACGATTTTCTATTGCTGAAAGCGATGGCTGTTTTATTCCCAAAGTTTCAGCAAGCTCTTTTTGAGAAATTTCGAGTTCTTCACGAATAAGATGAAGCTGATTTTCTAGCAGTAATTCATCAGCCATTTTTTGAATACGGGCTTGGCTCTCTGGAGAGCGGCTAGCTAACAATTCTTGCAGAGTCTTAGCCATTAGATTTATCTCCTAGGGTAGTGAGATGAAGTTGGTATTGTTCATCTGCAATATCCAGCATGTCTTTATAAAAACGCTTTTTACCGCCTTTATCAGCAATACATAGAACAATAGCCTGTCGTAAGGGATCAAATGCGAAGAAAGCTCTTAAGGGTCTACCGCGATGTTGAACGCGCAGTTCTTTCATATTGGTAAATTTAGACTCATACACAGTATCTACTAAAGGACGGCCTAAACTCGGTCCCTACTGCTGTAGAACAACCAGGGCAGCTAGGACCTTCTCTTGTGTAGGTTCATCTTGCTGTTCAAGCCACTGATTAAATAGATCTGTCGTAATGACTGTCCACATACCACAACCAAAATATAGATTATAGTCTATATTTTAGGGGCATTATGTTTGTTTTGCAAATGAGAAAGGATAGGCAATAAAAAACCCCGGCATCCTGCCGGGGTTTCTCATATTCGGTTCTAGGTATAACGTCCTGTTGTACCTCACGATCCTTGCGTTAGAACATAAACATCCATTTTACGTTCCGGAACTTCCTGTTCCTGATGGACTAATCATATGAATTTTCAAGTATGTGAACTAGTATTCATAGACTTGAATTAATGTGAGAAAATGCTTACAAAGATGATTAAAAACTGTCCCAGGTTTATCCGCAGGAAATGGGGATAATTTTAGATCCTGGGACGTTGAGAACATTGGAAAAACCGCAAAATTGACTACTTTTTAAACAAAATTATTGGCAAGAACTATCAAAACCGCTCATAAAAAAGCCGACTTGTTTCCAAGTCGGCTTTTCGGGTTTGCGTCCCCGATTTCTTATAGCATAACTTTTTGAAATATAAAACTATTTATTTTGCATTTCGTATAACGCCCATTATGTTAAATAGGCGTAGATATAGAGCTTAATTAACAAAAATTCTCCAAACCCATTTAAAAATACTGCCAACCATATTAGGAAATAAATAACCTATAACGAAGCAACTGATTACTGTAAAAATTATAATTTTAGGTGAACTAACCGTAGAGCCTAGATATAAAGAGGAAAATATTGCTAGTCCTAGACCTAGGATGACCCCACCCACAGAATAGTAAAATGCTGTAATTAATCGTTCAGAATTATCCATTATTACCCCTGAATTTTTAATTAGGATTAAGAGGTTTAAAAATTTTATTAATAATAATTGCTTGCGATATATCGCAAGTATCACTTACCTCTACTTTCCATGAATAATTCCTTTTTTTAAGAGGAAAAGCTTCTCCTCCACCATATGCAATTTTATCTCCGATATGGAAATTTTTATAGATAAAAACCTGATTTTTATACTTTTAACAATGATACAAAAAATTAACTGAAGCAGATGTAATTGCTATTTTTATGCCAACTATCGATTAAGCATTATCAGTATATTAAAACTATCACTTGGTTTACCTGTAAGTAAATTGAATACTTGGCATAATTG
>NZ_LQXQ01000146.1 GCF_003268395.1 Acinetobacter sp. CFCC 10889
AAATCGTTAGACCCGTTAGACTTTGGATTTCTTGCACAATGGTTTTTTTAACTTGTGCAAAAGTAGGAATCTTAAATGCCATGATTTGTTATCCTCCAACGGGCACAAAATAAAGAATGGTTTGCTTTTCACCCGTTAATTGAGTGATTTCGATCAGTAAATCAATACGGCTTTTTTCACTTTGTGTTGCCGTAATATCAATGTCCTGCACTCGACTATCCAACAGGTCTTCTAAGGCTTCAAAAGCATATTGTTCCGCAAGTAATAAATTACGTGGCACGTCCTTGGAACGTCTGAGTAAATAAAAACGGCTACCAAGATTAGGATTTGCCCAATATTTACCACGATGTACAAGGAGTCGCATGATCACGGCTTGGACAAGGCTGACATCAAATTTTTTATTCAAACTTTCAATGACATAGTCACGGGTTTTTAAATCAAGCTCTGCCATAACTGTTTATTCCATTGGAGTTGAAGGTGTAGGGGAGTTGCCGTGTGTATGTGGGTTATAAGCATCTCGCATTGCTTGCATAGAGCCTTTTTTATCAATGACATCACCATTCAAAACGTGCAAATTACCGTCATCAATAAAAACATCACCACCTTTCAAATGCATACCATCCTGTTTTAGTAAAACTTGATGCCCAAATTGATCGTAAATACACGTTTCACCTTCATTGACAGTAATCATGATCGGTGCTTCAGTACTTGCAATAATGATAGATCGTGATGATTTCCCCATGAGTGGCAAAATTACGACACGGCTTTTTTCAGGTATCCAAGATGAAAAACCCACCTGTTGGTAGACTTCCATTTCGTCCATCACTTCATCTGCTAAACCTTGGATTTGCGCCCTCGCTCCAGCACGTGCAACAATGCCTAAAAATGCTTGTCTAATTTGACCTAAACTCTTAGAAATCATACTCATTGGCTCGCTCCGTGATAAACACCATAACCATCTTCATCTAGTCCGAGATCGGCATTGGTTTTTTTGGCTCTTGAAGTTTTTTTCTTTTTACGTTCCTGTTTTTCTTTGGCTTTCTTCTCTTCTTTTTCTTTATAAAGCAATGGTTGTGCCCAATCGCCCTCACGTTTGAGCTTTAATTCAGTGGTTTTACCTTCATTACGAGACAGCTGAAAAGTACGCCCCATCACCACCCACTTAGCATTAGATCGGGTAAACACATCACTATTAAAATTAATTTGCCCAGTGGTTTTCCAAACTGACCCATTGATGACCCAGTCGGGTACGGTGGCTGTCAATGTATAGGCTTCTAAGTCATTGTCATGTTGAACTTTATCAATTGCAGCTTGTGCTTCCGCTTGGGTTTCAACATCCCCTAATGTGATAATTTTCAATCTTGAATAAGCGTAGGGTGTCGTGCGTTTAGTTTCAGCTAAAATATGCTGACCTTTTTCATCCTGACTTAAAATTTTAAGATCACTAAAAACGTTAGACACATCTTCGTCATAACTTGCTGAAAGGACATTATTATTTTGACCACCAAACATTAGATTTAATGTTTGTGAAGGTTGTTGGGATTGGTTAAATGGGTTGCCAATATTCATGACACCTTGTTCATCCATCCATACAAATTGACCCGTCACTTGAGCCGCTTTCGCAATCGCATCATATAAAGACTCGCCTGGTTCTACCGTGATTTTATTCTTCAACCAAGCATCGTCTTGGACACGAAAACCG
>NZ_LQXQ01000147.1 GCF_003268395.1 Acinetobacter sp. CFCC 10889
GAATTGTCAGTCCCGTTAGACCTTGAATTTCCTGCACAATGGTTTTTTTAACTTGTGCAAAAGTAGGAATCTTAAATGCCATGATTTGTTATCCTCCAACGGGCACAAAATAAAGAATGGTTTGCTTTTCCCCAGTGAGTTGGGTGATTTCGATCAGCAAATCAATACGGCTTTTTTCACTTTGATTGGCTGTGATATTGATCGCTTCAACACGACTTTCTAACAGGTCTTCTAACGCTTCAAATGCATATTGTTTAGCGAGCAATAAGTTACGAGGAACGTCCTTGGAACGTAACAATAAATAAAATCGACTGCCGAGATTTGGATTAGCCCAGTATTTACCACGATGTACAAGTAGTCGCATAATCACAGCTTGAATAAGGCTGACATCAAATTTTTTATTCAAACTCTCAATGACATAGTCACGGGTTTTTAGATCAATTTCTGCCATAAATGTTTATTCCATTGGAGTTGAAGGTGTAGGGGAGTTGCCATGTGTATGAGGGTTATAAGCATCTCGCATTGCTTGCATAGAGCCTTTTTTATCAATGACATCACCATTCAAAACATGTAAATCACCGTCATCAATAAAAACATCACCACCTTTCAAATGTATGCCATCCTGTTTTAGTAAAACTTGATGCCCAAACTGATCATAAATACAGGTTTCACCCTCATTGACAGTAATCATGATCGGTGCTTCAGTACTTGCAATAATGATGGATCGTGCAGATTTGCCCATCATCGGCAGTATTACCACCCGACTTTTTTCAGGTATCCAAGATGAAAATCCGACTTGCTGATAGATTTCCATTTCGTCCATCACTTCATCGGCTAAGCCTTGGATTTGAGCTTTGACTCCGGCACGGGCAACGATGCCTAAAAATGCCTGTCTAATTTGACCTAAACTTTTAGAAATCATACTCATTGGCTATCTCCAGTTGGCTTGGCTTCAGAACTTTCCTTTTTCTTAGTTTCTTTTTTGCCTTTTACTTCTTTTTCCTTGTAGAGCAATGGTTGTGCCCAATCGCCTTCACGTTTAAGCTTTAATTCAGTGGTTTTACCCTCATGACGAGATAGTCGAAAAGTACGACCCATCACCACCCATTTGGCATTTGAACGTGCAAGAACATCACTATTAAAATGAATCAGTCCAGTTGTTTTCCAAACTGACCCATTGATGACCCAGTCGGGTACAGTGGTTGTCAATGTATAGGCTTCTAAGTCATTGTCATGTTGAACTTTATCAATTGCAGCTTGTGCTTCCGCTTGGGTTTCAACATCCCCTAATGTGATAATTTTCAATCTTGCATAAGCGTAAGGCGTGGTACGTTTAGTTTCAGCTAAAATATGCTGACCTTTTTCATCCTGACTTAAAATTTTAAGATCACTAAAAACATTAGACACATCTTCGTCATAACTCGCTGAAAGCACATTATTATTTTGACCACCAAACATTAGATTTAATGTTTGTGAAGGTTGTTGGGATTGGTTAAATGGGTTGCCAATATTCATGACACCTTGCTCATCCATCCATACAAATTGACCCGTCACTTGAGCCGCTTTCGCAATCGCATCATATAAAGACTCGCCTGGTTCTACCGTGATTTTATTCTTCAACCAAGCATCATCCTGCACACGAAAGCCA
>NZ_LQXQ01000148.1 GCF_003268395.1 Acinetobacter sp. CFCC 10889
AATTATTTTATAATCATCGAAGAATTCAAAAGGGTTTGGGTTTTAAGACACCAAATCAAATGGCCGAAGACTTTTATAAGTTGGCTGCCTAGAATCTCCCAAGGGAAAGTCTCCTGATAATTCAGCGTATATCATATCACCCTGACCGCTACAAAGCGGATAATGCCAATGAACTCATGGTAAAGATTAGAGAGGCTTATGAAATCTTATCTGACCCGATTAAAAGAGCAAATTATGATAATTTTCTTGCGGAACAACGTAAGAGAAAAGAGCAACAAGATAATTCTATAAGACAAAAAGAAAAAGAGGAATTTGCTCACAACAATAGAACACACCCTCAAAGTACGTCTAGGCCTTCAAGTCATAAAGCTTCAAATACGAACAATGAGTCGCAAACCCAACCAAATAAAAAAAATAATGTCATGACATGGACTTGCTCAGCGATATTATTGTGTGCAATTACTATAGTTTTAATGAATTTGATTTCTAAAGGTAATTCTAGCGAGGAAGACTATTTAGCAGAAACAGGATATGAGACATCATCTAATGATGAAGCTTTAATTGCAGAAGATCAAATTGAAGAAAAAAACGCTGATGAAAAGGTAATAATCAAACCTGAACAAGTTGCAGTCGAAAATATTGCCACTTCTAACAATGTACAAGAGCAGACAGCAGCAATAAACAACCCTATAACTCAAGTGCCAACCTCATCTATACCTGAGTTCAATATAAATAATGATCCATCCGAAATCCGAGATGTTGTTGAATTGACTTTAGATACATTCTTTAAAAGTGGTTTGCTTGGTCTACAAGGTTTTGTAAAAGCTTGTTATACAGAGGGAATGAAAATGAATTTATGTATGTATGCAGAGATTGCAAGTAGATATTTACACGATAATGCAGTCATAGAAGGACATCCTGAGCTATATTTTTTCACCGAAAAACCTGTCGATGATCGATTCGCAAAAAACTTATACTACCCTTACAGTTTTTCAAATAAAGAATATCAGGAATATCTCACTAAAACGACACAAGAAGTAATTCAAATCATGAATACAGCATTAGCAGATAGAGGTTATTCGTGATTTTAACTTTGATGTTGTTTATATTATCTTGAGTAAAATAAAAAATTAAATACGGCCTTGCATAATAATTTGTAAGGCTTTATACACTATGGAAAATTAAATAAATGAAACTATATTCTGAAAGACATCTAGGTTCAAAGCCACGTACAGAAGAAGATATCAGCCACAAACTTTGGAATTCGCCTTGCATTAATTGAAAGCTTCGAACAAAAAAACTTCTTTGCCGAAGCCTATCCAGAGGGTTGTTGTGATAATGCATCTATTGTTTGTGGAACGGATACCGATAAATTAAATACTGATATTGAACTTCGAACTAATCTAAACTGGCCGTTAAAGACTACAAAAGATAGTGCACATTACTGGCAAGATAAAAAAGAGCCTTACATTCCGACAAAGTATGAAATTTTT
>NZ_LQXQ01000149.1 GCF_003268395.1 Acinetobacter sp. CFCC 10889
CGTCACCAAGGGGCGGAGCAACTCGTAGTAGTGTTGAAGTTACTGTAATGGTAATGGAGCGAAGGGGTTGCATTACCCAGGTCTACGGATTTGTCAACTGTGCAAGCAGGAGGAGCAAAACTTTATGACCAAACCATTTAACATTCCTAAAGCGTTAATCTGGGAGGCATTTAAAAAAGTCAAAGAGAATGGTGGCGCTCCAGGCGTTGATCATGAATCTATTGAGCAATTCGAAAAGCATTTAAAGAACAACCTATACAAACTATGGAATCGACTTTGTTCTGGCAGTTATTTTCCACCGCCAGTTAAGGCTGTTCCGATTCCAAAGAAGTCAGGTGGCGTGCGTATACTAGGTATTCCAACAGTTGCAGATCGAGTCGCGCAAACAGCAGTTAAGCTCTTATTAGAGCCGAAAATTGATCCATTATTTCATCCAAACTCATATGGATATCGTCCGGGGCGTTCTGCCCATGATGCAATTGCGATAGTGAGGAGACGAAGTTGGGATTATGACTGGGTTGTGGAATTTGATATCAAAGGTCTCTTTGATAACATCGACCATGATTTACTAATGCGTGCACTCAAGAAACACTGTGAAACTCCATGGATTCTTTTATATGTGCAACGTTGGTTAAAAGCACCAATGCAACACATAAATGGCCATCTTTTAGAAAGGAATCGCGGCACACCACAAGGTGGTGTTGTGAGTCCTTTATTGGCGAATTTATTTATGCATTATGCTTTTGATATGTGGATTACGAAACATCTTCAAAGTGTACGGTTCTGCCGTTATGCAGATGATGGCGTAATTCATTGTCGGAGTTTATCTCAAGCCAAACTTGTTTTACAAAAGATCGATGCACGATTTCGTGAATGTGGTCTCGAATTGCATCCAGACAAGACAAAGATTGTTTATTGCCAAGATATTAATCGTCGTAAAGCATATCCCGATGTTCAATTTACTTTTCTCGGGTACACGTTTAGGCCCCGTAAGGCTGTGGACAAGTATAAAAGAGTTTATGTAAATTTCTCTCCTGCAGTCAGTCGTGATGCACTTAAAGCAATGCGACAGACTATTCGGAAATGGCATCTACATCTGATGTGTAATCGCGAATTAAGTGATTTATCTGCAATATTCAATCCAATTCTTCAAGGTTGGCAGCAATACTATGGTCGATTCCATGGTTCAGCAATGTCAGCGATCTGGCAACACATGAATGCTTATCTTATACGCTGGATGAGGCGTAAGTATAAAAACTTGGCCCGTCATAAAAGACGGGCTAGATATGCCTTAGGGCGACTTGCGCGTGATTTTCCAAATGCCTTTGTGCACTGGAAAATGGGATGCTTACCATCGGTTGGATAATGGGAGCCGGATGAGCTGAGAGGTTCATGTCCGGTTCTGCGAGGGGCTAAGGGTGAAATTCCCTTGGTCTACTCACCCGTATATTCAAAC
>NZ_LQXQ01000150.1 GCF_003268395.1 Acinetobacter sp. CFCC 10889
ATTGTCCCGTCCTGAAATAAGTTTACATATTAGAGACTTATTTTATGGAACAAGATCAAAAGCAAAGAGTTAAACGAACTCAAAGAGATTATTCCTTTGCCTTTAAAATGATGGTTATTCATGAAGTTGAAAAAGGGCAAAAGACTTATAAGCAAGTACAAGCAAAATATGGTATTCAAGGTAGATCAACTGTTTTAGTCTGGCTACGTAAGTTCGGGCAACAAGATTGGACCTCTAAAACCATGCCAAAATCATCAAAACGCCAACTCACTCCGCAACAACGTATTCGTCAGTTAGAAAAGCAATTGGCTGAGGAAAAACTTAAAACAGAGTTTGTTGAAGATGTGATTTATCATTTAGATAAAGAATGTGGGACGGATTTTCAAAAAAAGTATATAGAGCACGTTTCGAAGATTGGAAAAGCAAAAGAAGATTAAGTGTTACTCGCTTATGCCAATGGCTTGGAATTTCAAGGCAAGCCTATTATCAATCGGAAAAACGTGCTCAAGTTATGGCTCAACAAACTCAGCAAGTGATTGATCTTGTAATGCATTATCGTTATTTAATGCCGAGCATTGGTACTCGTAAGTTGTATTGGTTAATTAAACCGAAACTCATAGAACGCGGTTTAAAGTTTGGTCGAGATCAATTATTTAAGATATTGAAAGAAAATAACTTATTAATTCGACCTAAACGTCGTTATACCAAAACGACAGATAGTAAACATTGGATGAAGAAACATCCTAATTTATTGAAAGACTACAAACCCGTACAAGCGAATGAGGTTCTTGTTAGTGATATTACTTATGTCGAAAGTGCTGAAGGTGTGCATTATTTATCATTGGTCACAGATGCTTATACCCGACAGATTAAAGGCTATAAATTATCGAAAGATATGAAAGCAGAGAGCGTGGTACAAGCTTTTGAAATGGCAATGAAACACTCAACAGATCGATCCACTGTGATGATTCATCATTCAGATCGAGGTTCACAATATTGTTCTGAGTTATATCAATCAGCTTTGAATAAGCATGGAGTTACTCCATCGATGACAGACGGACATGACTGTTACCAGAATGCGCTTGCTGAAAGAGTGAATGGTATATTGAAGCAAGAGTTTTTAACAACGCGCTGTAATACGATGGAGGAATTGAATCAATTAATTATAGAATCGGTAGAGATTTATAACTGTTATAGACCGCATTTGAGCTTGGAGATGTTAACTCCAAATCAAATGTATGAGAAAGCAAAAACCGAGCTAATTGCTTAACTCGGTTTTAAATGAAATACTGTCAATCTATTTCAGGACGAGACA
>NZ_LQXQ01000151.1 GCF_003268395.1 Acinetobacter sp. CFCC 10889
GATGTGGCTCCGCTAACTAGACCACTAACATCATTTCTATAAGTAATAAATCCACTCTAAATATTCAAATTATGCTGCCATTACCTTGGGTAAATGTCGATCATAAAATTCATTTGGTGTTGCCTTATTTAAACTTGAATGAGGACGTATCGTGTTATAAAAATCCAAATACTTAGCAATCGATTGTTTCGCTATTTTAACAGTATCGTAAGCCTTCAGGTAAACTTCTTCATGCTTCACACTACGCCATAAACGCTCAATCATGACATTATCCATCCACCGTCCTTTACCATCCATGCTGATACGGATATTACGCAATTTCAGCTCATTCAGAAAGGATTCACTGGTGAATTGACTGCCTTGGTCTGTATTGAATACCTCAGGACAACCGTATTTCACGATTGCCTCTTGCAGAGCTTCTATGCAAAAGTCCACTTCCATACTGATAGACACACGATGCGCCAGTACTTTACGACTATGCCAATCTACTATCGCACACAGATAGACAAAGCCTTTCGCCATCGGAATATACGTAATATCGGTACACCAAACCTGATTGGAACGATCTATAACCATGTTTTTCAACAGATATGGATAAATACGGTGTTCAAGACTAGGCTTACTTGTATTTGGCTTTGGATACAGGGCATGTATTCCCATCAAGCGCATTAATCGTCGGACTTTACGCCGACCAATTTGATGTCCTTGACGCTGCAGCATGTCCCGTATCATTCGACTGCCCATAAATGGATAGTCGAGGTGAATCTCATCGATTAGACGCATCAAACTCAAATCAGTTGATGAAATCTCTTTGGGCTTGTAATACAACGTACTACGATTGATTTTAATCAATTGTGCTTGTTGCCGTACCGAAAGTCGATGGGTCTTATCGATCATTTTTTGCCGCTCAGTTGCCCTGTTTTTCTGAGCGCAGATTCTAAAAAATCAATTTGCAGTGCCTGATGTCCTATCTTGGCATGTAAGGCTTTTAGATCAATCTCTGGTTCTGGTTGTGCTGTTGGACATGAAAAAATATTGACTGATTGTTCAAGCAGTTGATTTTTCCAATCAATGATTTGGTTTTGATGTAAATCGAATTGAACAGAAAGCTCAGCAAGTGTCTGATCGCCTTTCAGTGCTGCTAATGCAACCTTAGCTTTAAATTCTGCTGAGTGATTACGACGTTTTCTTCGTGTCATATTTGACTCCAAAAACAAGCATTTCCCATGCTCATTGGGGAGTAGATTATCACTTATAGCTGTGGTCTAAAATCCTGAGTCCACATC
>NZ_LQXQ01000152.1 GCF_003268395.1 Acinetobacter sp. CFCC 10889
CCACTGCTGTCCCATAGTTTGCTTTAAATAAAAAAACCTGAGTCCTAACAGTTAAAATATGAGTGCAAACAAACACTTTAACGACTAGGATTCAGGTTTTGTCACATCAGAATACCGTATTTCATGAGCTAATTAAACCTGTTGTGCGACAGGATTTTGAACAACTTGCTAAAGTACACCATGTTGGACAGAAATTTAGAGCGGCTTCCCGGTGGGATCAGTTTATTGCCATATTGATGTCTCAATTCTCTTGTAGGCAAAGTCTGAGAGATATTCAATCCAATTTGGAGTGCCAACAGGAAAAGCTAAGTCATCTCGGAGCAAAGTCTATTCCCCGAAGCACGCTGGCACGAATCAATGAGCAGCAGCCTGCTGCCTTGTATCAACAGCTATTTTACAAGTTGCTTAAATACTATGAACACTCAAAAGTAGCTCATAAATTTCGCTTTAAGAATCCCTTGTATTCCTTGGATGCCAGTCATATTGACCTGTCGCTTTCCTTATGTGAATGGGCCAAAGTTCACAACTCAAAAGCCAGCATGAAACTCAGCATAGGATTGAATCACAGCAATGATATTCCTGAGTTTGTTGCAGTTGAAAATGGCAAAGAAAATGACATGGTACAAGGCCGCAAATTCCAGTTTCCTGCTGGCAGCATTGTAGTTTTTGATAAAGGCTATGTCGATTACCAATGGTATGCAAATCTGACTGCTCAAAACATTGGATTTGTCACACGTTTTAGGCCTAAATCTGTGTATCAGGTGATCCAGCAACATCCAGTGCTTGAATCCAAAGGTATTCTAAAAGATGAAACCATTCAGCTGAATAGCGCACATGCCCTAAAAAGAAAAGCCCCAGTGTTAAGAAGAATTGAATATAGAGATCAGCAAAGTGGCAAGCACTTTAGCTTTCTCAGCAATAACTTTCATTTAGCCGCCTCCACCATTGCGGCGATTTATAAAGATCGTTGGAAAGTTGAGCTGTTCTTTAAGACGATTAAGCAGAATCTCAAATTAAAAGCGTTTCTAGGCCGCAGCAGAAACGCAATTCAGACACAAATCTGGATTGCGATGATCGCCTATTTATTGGTGAGTTTCGCTCAACATTTAGGGAAAACAGGTTGGACAGTTCAACGTTTACTCAGAATAATTCAAGTGAATTTGTTTGAAAGAAGAACTTTAAAAGCTTTATTTTCACCCGATAAAATACCCATAAAACAAGAGGAAGCTCAAATGAGCTTCCTCTTGTGAAAAATTGTGGGACAGCAATGGG
>NZ_LQXQ01000153.1 GCF_003268395.1 Acinetobacter sp. CFCC 10889
CATGGCTAAGGCTAAGTTTGAACGTAATAAGCCACACGTAAACGTGGGCACAATCGGTCACGTTGACCATGGTAAAACAACTTTAACAGCTGCAATCGCAACTGTATGTGCAAAAACTTTTGGTGGCGAAGCGAAAGACTATGCTGCAATTGACTCTGCACCAGAAGAAAAAGCACGTGGTATTACAATTAATACTTCTCACGTAGAATACGATTCTCCAATCCGTCACTACGCTCACGTAGACTGCCCAGGACACGCCGATTATGTTAAAAACATGATCACTGGTGCTGCTCAGATGGATGGTGCGATCCTTGTTTGTTCAGCGACTGATGGTCCTATGCCACAAACTCGTGAACACATCCTTCTTTCTCGCCAAGTAGGTGTACCTTACATTCTTGTTTTCTTAAACAAATGTGACATCGTTGATGACGAAGAGTTAATCGAATTAGTAGAAATGGAAGTACGTGAACTTCTTTCTACTTATAACTTCCCTGGTGATGACACTCCAGTAATCCGTGGTTCAGCTTTAGCTGCACTTAACGGTGAAGAAGGTCAATACGGTGTTCCAGCTGTACTTGCTCTTGTTGAAGCGCTTGATACTTATATCCCAGAGCCAGAGCGTGCAATCGATAAAGCATTCTTAATGCCAATCGAAGATGTATTCTCTATTTCTGGTCGTGGTACAGTTGTAACAGGTCGTGTTGAAGCTGGTATCGTTAAAGTTGGCGAAGAAGTTGAAATCGTTGGTATTAAAGATACAGTTAAAACAACTGTAACTGGCGTTGAAATGTTCCGTAAACTTCTTGACGAAGGTCGTGCGGGTGAGAACTGTGGTATTCTTCTACGTGGTACTAAACGTGAAGACGTACAACGTGGTCAAGTATTGGCTAAACCAGGTTCAATCAAACCACACACTAAATTCGATGCAGAAGTATACGTACTTTCTAAAGAAGAAGGTGGTCGTCATACTCCATTCCTTAATGGTTACCGTCCACAATTCTATTTCCGTACAACTGACGTAACTGGTGCAATCCAGTTGAAAGAAGGCGTGGAAATGGTAATGCCTGGTGACAACGTTGAAATGTCAGTAGAATTGATCCACCCAATCGCAATGGACCCAGGTCTACGTTTTGCGATCCGTGAAGGTGGTCGTACAGTAGGTGCTGGTGTAGTTGCTAAAGTAACTGCATAATT
>NZ_LQXQ01000154.1 GCF_003268395.1 Acinetobacter sp. CFCC 10889
CTCTGTACACGACAAAAATAGATAACTCATTGAAATAATGTCACAATAATTGTTTTCTAACGACGAATACTATGACACATCTCAATGAGTTATATCTTATCTTAAACAAATCTCTAAAATGGAACAAGTCACATTTAAAGTGCTTTGCGCTCATCATGCTTGTGATTATTTTAAAGCAAACATGTAATCTTTCTTCTGCATCTAAAGCCTTGCCCATCAAGTGCTTACCACAATCATTTTATCGACGTATGCAGCGCTTCTTTGCAGGTCAGTATTTTGATTATCGTCAAATTTCTCAGTTGATTTTCAATATATTTTCATTCGACAAAGTCCAACTGACTTTAGATAGAACCAATTGGAAATGGGGAAAACGAAATATTAATATCCTGATGCTCGCAATCGTTTATCGTGGAATAGCGATACCTATCGTTTGGACATTACTTAATAAACGGGGAAATTCAGATACGAAAGAGCGTATTGCTTTAATTCAACGCTTCATATCCATTTTTGGTAAAGACTGTATTGTGAATGTGTTCGCAGACAGAGAGTTTATCGGTGAGCAGTGGTTTACATGGTTAATTGAACAAGAGATCAACTTCTGCATTCGTGTTAAAAAAACTTTATTGTCACCAATCATTTAGGAAAGAATCATAAAATTAGTGATTTATTTCGCCATCTTCAAGTTGGTCAAATTGAATGTCGTAAACGACGGATTTTGGTTGGTCGGGTGAAACTATATATAAGTGCACTACAGTTAGAAAATGGAGAGCTTTTACTCGTCGTTTCTCCTCAGTTTAATGCCAATGCTATTGAGGATTATGCATTACGCTGGGAAATTGAAACCTTATTCAGTTGTCTCAAAGGACGCGGGTTTAATCTTGAAAATACGCGCTTGACAGACGCTAGACGAGTGAAAAAATTGATTGCGGTGTTAGCTATAAGCTTCTGTTGGTGTTACTTAACGGGTGAATGGCAACATGATCAAAAAAAAGTGATAAAAATAAAGAAGCATGGACGACTCTCAATGAGTTTATTTCGCTATGGTTTAGACTATGTTCAAATGGCGATTCAGCGTTTAATTGGTTTTGGGAAAAAAGAAGAGTTTAAGGAAATTTTGGCAATTTTAAGAAGGCAGAACCCTGATAGGATAAGGGTTCTGTGAAATTTGTCGTGTACAGAG
>NZ_LQXQ01000155.1 GCF_003268395.1 Acinetobacter sp. CFCC 10889
TTGCTGTTTAAACGATTCATCATTTTTTAATTTATTTAAAGCCCAAGCTCCCAGTAGAATTTTACGTCTCGTATCATCTTTACGTTGCTGATCAGAAACTTTCTTTTTTTCACGAGCAGCAATAGCTTGTTTTTGTGCTTTTAGTTGTCTTAATCGTTCTTCTTGCTTTGCAATTTTTTGCTCTAAAGTTTCAACACTCATACCATCACCATCTCAAGGAATCCCCCTCAAGCATAGGTCTGTTTGAATTGAAATTCAAGACAGCCCATGCTATCGTGGTTTTCCCGAAGGGCGCACTTAGCCATTGGATTTCATCCAATGGTGCGACAAGGGGTAAATCCCCTTTGTAATCCCCTGACCAACATATACATGTTGGTAATTTCGATAAATCGAAATAAAGAGCAAAAGCAAAATGGCGATATATCATTTTTCAGTTAAAACGATTAGTAGAGGTAATGGACGATCGGCCGTTGCTTGTGCTGCATATCGTTCAAGTGAAAAATTGGTATGCGATTTTTATGGAAAAGAACAAGACTACACAAGAAAAACTGGTGTCGAATTTACAAAAATCTATGCACCTGAAAATACAAATACTGAGTTACTCAAGCGCCAAACACTTTGGAATGAAGTCGAAAAGGTTGAACGTAGAAAAGATGCATTACTTGCAAGAGAGTTTGAGATTGCATTTCCCAGTGAGTTAAACGCTGAACAGCGTGAAAATATGCTCAATGAACTTTGCCGAAACCTCGTTAAAAAATACGGTGTCATCGTTGATGCTGCTATTCATGCACCTCATACAGACAGTGGAAGTGATGAACGCAACTACCATGCACACATCATGTTCACAACCCGAAGTATTAATGAGCAGGGTGGCTTTTCAGCAAAAAAATATAGGGACTTCAGTCGTGACAATGGCACAGAAACTGTAAGCCACTGGAGAGAATCATTTGCAGAGTTATGCAATCATCACCTGGAACAAAATGGATTTGATGAACGTGTCGATCACAGAAGTTATGAAGACCAGGAAAGTGACCTAGAAGCAACTCAGCACGAAGGTCCTCAAGCGACATACCTCCGGAGACGAGGGATATTTACAGAAATTAGTCTGAAAAATGATGAAATTAAGCTACGTAATTTAAAAATCAAAAAGGTCATCGCAC
>NZ_LQXQ01000156.1 GCF_003268395.1 Acinetobacter sp. CFCC 10889
AACCAACTCGTTTTTGAGTATGCCCCAAAAGCTCTCAATAGGTGCATTATCGTAACAGTCTCCTTTTTTGCTCATTGAACCCTGAAATCCATATTTTTCAATCATATTACGATATTCATGACTGCAATATTGACTACCTCTGTCCGAATGAACAATTAAGCCTTGAGATGGCTTATGATTGCGAATCGCCATACTCAATGCATTGCAAATGAGATCTGCTGTCATCCGTTCACTTAAGCTATAACCAACCACTTGTTTGCTATAAAGGTCTTTTAAAGCAGCTAAATATAGCCAACCTTCAGCCGTCCATATGTACGTAATATCACTTACCCATGCAACATTTGGAGCAGTTACTGCAAAGTTTTGCTCTAACAAATTATTGTAAACAGAACGATTATGATCGCTATTTATTGTCCTTTTAAAACGCTTATGACGCTTACAGTACAACTGATTTAGCTTTTTAATACAACGGACTGCATACTCACTGATTTGAATGCCTTGTGACTGTAGATACTTTGCTAGACGAACATAACCATAGCTTTCATGGGTTTCCTGATGTGCTATTTTGACTAGGATTGTCTGCTGGTTTCTTAGAACAACTCTTTTACTCATGCCTCGTTTCAACCAGTCATAAAATCGCGAAACTGACACTTTTAACAGCTTTGCCATCATGGTAATTGGATATGTATCTTTATACTGTTTCATACAGGCGTACCTCACTGACTTTCCTTGGCAAAGTACGCTGCTGCTTTTTTTAGGAATTCTCTTTCCATTTCAGCAGTTTTAAGTTGCTGTTTGAGTTTTTTATTTTCTTCGAGTAAAGCAACGAGATCAGGTGAATATTGCTGTGTGCCTGCTAATGTTCCAGCTTTTGCTTTGTTGTACCAATTTGACAAAGTTTGCATGGAAATACCAAGCTGTCTTGCTGTTTCCGAAACATTGCCTTTATTTTCTTCAATTTGTTTTATTGCTTCAGCTTTAAATTCTGCTGTATAAATCTTTTGCTTTTTGCTCATGGTAAACTCCTGATGAGTACGTTTAGTTTACCAAGTTAAAGTCTCCGCTTTTATCAGCATACATC
>NZ_LQXQ01000157.1 GCF_003268395.1 Acinetobacter sp. CFCC 10889
AGACACCCCGATAAAGATACTCGTGTTTTTTTGTTCGAAGTTGCTAGGTGATAAATATCCCAATGTTGAATGCAAACGGACTTGATTGTAAAACACCGTGATGTAATGACTAATGTCTTTAATTGCTTCTTGATGGTTTGCATAATAAGTTTGCCAAACACGTTCCATCTTTAGATTTAAAAAGAACCGCTCCATCACGGCATTATCATAGCAAAGACCTTTATGACTCATACTGCATACAATATCGTGCTGGTTAAGCAACGCTTGATATTGCTGTGAGCAATATTGACTGCCTCTGTCTGTATGCATAATTAACCCTTTAGGTGGCTGTCGGGTATAAATCGCGATCTGTAATGCTGTGCAGACCAGATCTGCTGTCATACGACTGGATAGGCTATAACCTACGATTTTACGTGAATATAAATCCATCACGGCAGCCAAATATAACCAACCACTTGCTGTCCAAATATCTTGCGAAGCAGTGCTTCTCATATCAGCAACCCATGCTTTGTTAACCACGTCAGGATTAAATTGCTGAACTAACACATTATCAGCAACTTTCATTTTGTGTTTTGAATCTGTAGTCTTGGTAAATGCTCGTATCCATGTCGTTTTTAATCCTTGTTCACGCATGATTCTACGCACCTTATATCGACCAATTGCAATATTCTCAGCATGTAAAGCTCGTTGAATCCTACGACTACCATAGTTTTGACCACTCATTTTAAAGATGGTGCAAATCTGCTCAGTGATGAACTGTGTACGTTGACAAGTTTGCTTGGGTTTGACTTGCTTATGCCGATAAATACTTGAACGGTTTAATCCTAACAGACTGCAAATTTGCTTTATTGGATGCTCTTTGCATTGTTCAAATAATTCAGATTCATCTACGTTGTTGGTTTGATGAAGCAAGTCATAGCCTTTTTTAAGATATCGACATCACCTCTTAAGCGTTTGTTTTCTAATTCAAGTTCACGAATTCTGCGTTGATCAGAGGTGA
>NZ_LQXQ01000158.1 GCF_003268395.1 Acinetobacter sp. CFCC 10889
AATTTAGATAAGCCATTAACTAATGGTGAAAAAGTTGATGTTACTGCTAAAGATCCTGCAGGCAATGTGTCTGATAAAGCAGAAGTGACAGCACCGGATACAACCGCACCTGAGGCACCACATATTGATACTTTTGATGGTACAACATTAATTGGCACAGCTGAGCCAAATGCCACCATTACAGTAAAAGATAAAGATGGCAATGTATTAGTATTGGGTCAAGCAGATGAGAAAGGGAAATTCCAAATTATTATTAGTCCATCATTAGCAGATGGAACTGAGGTTAAAGTTACAGCAAAAGATCAAGCTGGCAATGAGTCTATACCAACAACGGTTATTGCTGATAATAATGCAGATACAACACCACCTGATGCACCTACGGATGTAGAAGTAAGCCCATATGGTTTTAATATTTTGGGTAAGGCAGAAGCAGGTTCAATTGTTGATGTCAGAGATAAAGATGGTAATTTACTTGGATCGGGTATTACAAATGAAAATGGTGATTTTTATATTGAATTTGAAACCCAATTAGATAAAAACTCTACAGTTTACGTAACTGCAACTGATGCTGCGGGTAATATTTCACAGCCTACTGAAGCACTTGTACCTAATTGGGGTGGTGGTGGAAATAATGGTGGACAGATTGATGTGATACCACCTGATGTGCCAACAGATCTTGAGTTTAATGAAGATGGTTCAACAATAACAGGTAAGGCAGAGCCAGATTCAATCATTGAAATTAAAGATAAAATGGTAATTTTCTTGGTTCAGGTATAACAGACAGTAATGGTAACTTTACAGTCGATTTAGATACAGCGCTGACTAATGGTGAAAAAGTTGATGTGACAGCAACCGATGCTGCTGGTAATGAGTCTGATAAAGCAGAAGCGATAGCTCCTGATATCAATGGTTCAACGGGAGAAACTGGATCTACAGGCGAAACGGGTGCCACAGGTGAAACTGGTGCCACAGGTGAAACTGGTACTACAGGTGAAA
>NZ_LQXQ01000159.1 GCF_003268395.1 Acinetobacter sp. CFCC 10889
GACTGACTTCAAAAACAGTAAAAAGCCGACTTAGAAACAAGTCGGCTTTTTTATGAGCAGGTTTGATACCTTTTGCCAAGAACATAGGTTATTAAATAATCAATTGATAAAATATATTCTTATTATTTCATTTACTCATAAAATATATTCATTATAATGTTGTGTATTCGATCGAATACAATAAAGAGGAACTTTCATGACCGAGATTAAACGTCTCCCTGAATTTGATGAATGGCTAGATAGCATTAAAGACAGTATGACCCGTCTTAAACTGAATCGAAGATTAGATAAGGTTCAGCGTGGTAATTGGGGCGATGTAAAGCATCTTCAAGAAGGTGTTTGGGAAATGCGAGAGTTCTTCGGACCAGGTTGGCGCATGTATTACATCAAACATGGTGATGTAATCATTGTGATGCTTGGAGGTGGTGATAAATCTACACAGCAAAAGGATATAGAACGAGCTGTTGATTTATCAAAATCTTTAGAGGATTGAAAAATGGTTAAAATAGCTGATCTACCTAGCTTTGACATGGCAGAAGCACTTAAGAGTGAAGAAGATATTGTAATGTATCTTAATATGGTTCTTGAAGAGAATGACCCTGCTGAACTAGCTCATGCACTTGGTGTAATTGCTAAAGCTCGTGGTATGACTCAAATCGCTAAAGAAGCAGGAATTGGACGTGAAGCACTTTACAAAGCACTCCGTCAAGATTCAGCACCTCGTTTTGATACGATTAATCGTGTAGTAAATGCTTTAGGTCTAAAACTAACTGTGCAGAATGCATAACTATTAATAAAATTTTGTCTAAGTTCCATCTTATTTAACATAAAATCTCTTATGCGAAATTTAGGTCTTATCCCAAATAAATCCATTAAAAAGATCTTTATCTTTCTGCTTATTTTCTTCGGTCTTATTTTCCGTATTTAAAAATTGCTCAAAATCGGCTAA
>NZ_LQXQ01000160.1 GCF_003268395.1 Acinetobacter sp. CFCC 10889
ATACAGCCTTTGCTTCCAGAGAAATATCAAATTTCTCCTGTCTGTGAAACTATTGTCCATGCACTTCAATTAGATACTTCTTACCATAAGCATAGCTCAGATCATTCTACGCATAATCACTCTCATCAAGAGCTGGATTTAGCTAATCATGATACTGAAAAGCTTAATCATGCAAATCTTGAACAAAAAACTTCATCTAGCCATCATCACGATGCAAATCATCAATGTCAGTACTGTGTTGTTTACGCACATGTCGTTCCACTACCAGACATGGGTGTTAAAGAAGTAGTCGTGAGAATTCAAGTTCGGTTATTAGCTTTTAAAGAAGCTTTCTTTCATATCTTCTTTCTTTTAAAGCAATTATTTCTGATCCCTCAAGGTCGAGCACCTCCTCTCTCTTTTGCTGTCTAAATTTATTGGCAATTCCTTATTGTTTTGAAATTTAATTAGTTGAAGAGACTAATCGCTATGTTATTACTTTTAAAAAATGCACGTATCTGTGTAGGCACACTCATATCAGAGCATATGCAATCTAGAGCATGCTTCGGATGTGGAGAGTTGCTATGACCTTAGGTTTTACGGCACTTGAGTTAGCACGTATTCAGTTTGCATTCACGGTGTCATTTCATATTATTTTCCCTGCGATTTCTATTGGGCTTGCAAGCTTTCTTGCAGTTTTAGAATGGCGATGGCTTAGAACAAACGACTCTATTTATCATGATTTATTCAAATTCTGGGTGAAAGTATTTGCATTATCATTCGGTATGGGTGTCGTTTCTGGTGTCGTGATGAGTTATCAGTTTGGTACAAACTGGAGTGAATTTTCTCGATTTGCAGGAGGCGTTACAGGCCCCTTACTGAGCTACGAAGTTCTAAGTGCTTTCTTCTTAGAAGCAGGATTTTTAGGCATTATGCTTTTTGGATGGGG
>NZ_LQXQ01000161.1 GCF_003268395.1 Acinetobacter sp. CFCC 10889
TCCCATCCAAAAAGCATAATGCCTAAAAATCCTGCTTCTAAGAAGAAAGCACTTAGAACTTCGTAGCTCAGTAACGGGCCTGTAACGCCTCCTGCAAATCGAGAAAACTCACTCCAGTTTGTACCGAACTGATAGCTCATTACGACACCAGAAACGACCCCCATGCCGAATGACAATGCAAATACTTTCACCCAGAATTTGAATAAATCATGATAAATAGAGTCGTTTGTTCTAAGCCATCGCCATTCTAAAACTGCAAGAAAGCTTGCAAGCCCAATAGAAATCGCAGGGAAAATAATATGAAATGATACCGTGAATGCAAACTGAATACGTGCTAACTCAAGTGCCGTAAAACCTAAGGTCATAGCAACTCTCCACATCCGAAGCATGCTCTAGATTGCATATGCTCTGATATGCGTGTGCCTACACAGATACGTGCATTTTTTAAAAGTAATAACATAGCGATTAGTCTCTTCAACTAATTAAATTTCAAAACAATAAGGAATTGCCAATAAATTTAGACAGCAAAAGAGAGAGGAGGTGCTCGACCTTGAGGGATAAGAAATAATTGATTTAAAATAAAGAAGATATGAAAGAAAGCTTCTTTAAAAGCTAATAACCGAACTTGAACTCTAACAAGTATTTCTTTAACGCGAATGTCTGGTAAAGGAACGACATGTGCGTAAACCACACAGTACTGACATTGATGATTTGCATCGTGATGATGACTGGACGAAGTTTTTTGTTCAAGATGTGCATGATTAAGCTTTTCAGTATCATGATTAGCTAAATTCAACTCTTGATGAGAGTGAGTATGCGAAGAATGATCTGAGCTATGCACATGGTGTGAGTTATTTAGTTGAAGTGCATGGACAATAGTTTCACAGACAGGAGAAATTTGATATTTCTCTGGAAG
>NZ_LQXQ01000162.1 GCF_003268395.1 Acinetobacter sp. CFCC 10889
GTTGCAGTCGCTTGTGCGGTCACCGTATTTTGGCTTCGGATGTCTTCTACTGGAACTTGGATTGACCAAGTACCATCTGTATTGATCGTAACTTGTGAACCACTGTAGGTTTTGCCATTAAAGGTAATGGTCATATCCGCATTTGGATTACTGATTGTACCCGTTACTGTGAAAGTCGTTCCTGTTTTGATCTCTGCCAATTCGCTTGGATCTAGAATGTCATCGCCTGCGATGACATCAATGCTCACATATGGTAATTGGATTTGATCTTCTACTGGATTGCCATCTTGGTCAGGTGTCGTCGCTGTAATCGAGTTACCATCTTTAATTGGACCATCAGTTTCTACAACCCAATTCCCTTCTGGATCTGCCGTCACAATGAATGGTTTGTCATAGCCTGGAACTGTAACTTCAACGGTATTATTCGGTTCTGTTTTACCGGTAATCGTTGTCCCACCTGTTGCTGGGTTTGGTGTTACTGTGTTGACTTTGATGTGAATTTCTTGGTCAATGTCACCTTTACCGAGGTTGTCAGTTAAGTCGGTATAGGTATTGTCTTTGACTTCAACCGTAACAGTTGTACCGTCTTTTGGCATTTTGTCGAGTTTGGCTGTCCAAATACCATCACCAAGATCAACCAATGAGCCTGCTACAAGGTTCGCACCATTCACTAAAATATCGTTGGAAGTAAAGCCTTTTACTTCTTCTGAGAAAGTGAAGAGTACTGTACCATCTGGATTTAAGGTGATTTCTAAAGTTGGTGCTGTGGTATCAACGAGTTCTGTGTCTGTACCACCTGTACCCGGATTGCCTGATGTATCACCATAGCTGCCCTCTGGCACAGTCACGGTAATCTGACCTTGTGTATTGTCAGGTACTTTACCTGTCCATGTTAAGCCATCTTCACTTGGGG
>NZ_LQXQ01000163.1 GCF_003268395.1 Acinetobacter sp. CFCC 10889
GGGCTTTGTTGCATAAACATTCAAAAGCTGAGTTCTCCCCAATCCATTCAAATTTAAGACACAACTTGGGTGCGAGGTCTACCTAATTCCGTAAATCTATTCAGAACTGCCACACGCGCATGAATTTCATTGACCTGACTTTGAAAATGTCTTGCCGTCAGCCTATCACCTAATAATTTGATGCAATGCATCTTGGTTTCCACCAAACTACGACGGTGATAACCCGACCATTTTTTCCATAGGGTTCTGCCTAAATGTTTAACCGTTTGAAGTAACTCATTTCGTTCTATTGAACTTATTTTAGAATCTTTCCAGGGCTTGGCATTCTTTCTGGGTGGAATTACTGCATGTGCTTGACGATCTGAAATCACTTTTCTGCAGCACTTCGTGTCGTACGCGCCATCGGTATAGACAGAATCTATTCGCTCATCTAGTGGAATTTGATCCAGTAAATCACCTAGTACTTGTGAATCACTGACATTATTTGTAGTAAGCTGAACGGCACGTATTTGCAGTGTTTCAGCATCTATACCAATATGCAGTTTACGCCATTGCCGACGGTATTCAGGCTGATGTTTTTTACGCTTCCATTCGCCTTCACCTAAAAACTTTAAACCCGTAGAGTCGACAAGTAGGTGTAACCCATCATGACTTTTCTGATAGCTTATCGCAATATCAATATGCTTTTGTCGTCTACAAAGGGTGGAGTAATCTGGTGCTGTCCAATTCAAGCCACAGAGTTTAATCAGGCTTTGAACAAAGCCAGTAACCATACGTAAAGAAAGACGGAATAGAGATTTGATCATTAAACAGCATTGAATCGCTGTATCGGAATAAGTTTGATTTCGTCCTTGCTTGCCTTGTGGTTGTGCATACCATTGCGTCTTAGGATCAAACCAGA
>NZ_LQXQ01000164.1 GCF_003268395.1 Acinetobacter sp. CFCC 10889
TGTAAGTTTTCGGCTTATTTTGCACTAATTTATTTTTTATTTTGCACTAAATATTTACAAGTTATTTTGCACCAACTATGACGTAATTAATGCACCTAAGCAAACAGCTCCACCAACTCCCCAAATACTCACTGACAAAAAACCAAGCGCCCTTATATCTTGCTCTACTGTTATATCTGAATTTACAACTGCATAAGAATGAACATAAAGTGAGTTTTCAGTTGTTGGGCTTGTCGGAACATATACATTGTATAGTGATGTGTAATTTGGTACTTTTCCTACCCTAATTGATTGTACCCGCCATTCTGGTTTTAATGTCCATATTGTATATCCCATCTGTATAGAGCTTAAAACTTCAAAAGCTCCTCGCATCCACAACATTCCATTAATTTTTGCAAACTCAAGATCAAATCGAACACCACTAATCGTTGCATACAGATTTGTTTTTACTACTTTTTGAATCAGAACATCTTCTGCTTTATGCCATTTGACTTGTGGTGGTACTTTTAACTGCGCCTGCAACTTCGCCAAAGCAATAATTAAACTATCTGTCGCTAAAATATCAGTTGCAGTTTGACTAGAAAGTCCAGTTAATACAGTCTGACGGACACGCTCAGATTTAAAATAAAGATTGTTTGAACCTTCAGGCATTTCATCCGTATTTGAAGTAATATTCGCTGCAATGATCCGCCATTCATTGTCATCTCTATCCCAAATCGCACACATACGATCAAAACCGCTACCACTGTCAATATGTGCATAATCACCGTCTAATGCAGTGGGTAAAGCTAGACTTAGTGCAGAATAACTGCTAAATATTCCTCTAAAATGCTGAACATAATCAATTTTATCAAGCTTATTATCAATTAAAGCATCCACTTTTGGG
>NZ_LQXQ01000165.1 GCF_003268395.1 Acinetobacter sp. CFCC 10889
CATTCGCTCCCCAACGTTTAACCACACCGAAGAATTCTTCAACGTCATGACCTGCCAAATAGTGTTTAGGTAAACCTGTCATATCGCTATAAAGCATTTCACCATCAGCATCACGTTCTACACCAATGTGATACAACTCATGATCAAGTAACGCGCAAAAGTTACGGTCATTGGTATTTTCACAATAACTCGCATCGATCGTAATTAAATAGGTTGGTACAAATCCGAACCAGTCTCGCATTTGCTGTTCTTGCCGTGCTTTCTTCCATCCACCCACGTTAAACATGACCTTTTCACATTGCCCCAATACCATTCTCTTTTTAGCAACGGCGGCAGATGATGCCCAAGCAAATGCCAAGAATTCTTCATTGTCGTGAAGTAGCTCGGCAATGTGATCATGATCAGGATTGTGTAATGCGCCACCAATAGTAAGAAAATTTGCAACCACCCAATCTTTAAGACCTACGGCGGGTGCTAAGCGTATTGCTTCCTCTTCCTCAGCTTGGTCAATCAGCTCTGTCGGCGGGAATGGTCTGATTTGGTCCATGTTTACCTCAAATCTGGCAACTCAATCCTTTTGCCTGCTAATTTGTGCTGACTATCCATGCAGTATTCAATATATCCATCTCGAATAAAGTAATGACATCTACCAACAATATTAATACTTGGTGAGAATGTTGGTTTTTTCATATCATTGTTAAACGACCATTGCTGTCCATTATCAAAAGGCTTATCGACTGCGATCATGTGAAGTAAATTACAACCCGGGCAAAAGTGCTCATATATACCATCATCAAAGTAATGTATTTTCATAATGCATGCCTCTTTAAATTCTTAAGCCACTGACTCGAAAAATTAGCTTCAACCTGCAATGGTCCAT
>NZ_LQXQ01000166.1 GCF_003268395.1 Acinetobacter sp. CFCC 10889
AATTTTCCTATTTGGAAAGCAGCGTCTGAGATAACATTTTCCCCTTTTCCTTTTCTTTAACACTTAAAATTTGATCAAAGTTTTTTAAATTCAGTTGCGCTTTTGCATCATCATTTTTGGCAGCCAAATAAATCCAAGCATAGGCACGTATATAATCCTGTTTTACACCTTGACCCTGTGCATATAAAAGCCCGATCTCATTATAAGCAGCTATATAATTCTGCTTTGCTGCTTTTAAATACCACAACATCGCATTGTCAAAGCTCTGCTCAACATTTTGTCCTGTTCTATATTGCTGAGCTAAATTAAATTGTGATTGCACATCACCTGCTTTTGCTGCCAAAGCCTGATATTCCATAGCCTTAAAACTATTTTTTTCAACACCATCACCAATATTATACATCACAGCTAAATTTGCCAAAGATGGTACATAACCTTGCTGTGCAGATTGAGTAAATAATTTTACTGCTGTATTTAAATCCTTTTTTACACCATAACCCTGATAATATAGACTCGCCAAATAATGTGTTGCACGAGCTTCTCCTGCATTGGAAGACACTGTAAACTCTTTGGCTGCCAACTTATAATTTTTTTCTGAATAAGCTTTTAGACCCTCCTCTACAGAAGAGAAAGTGCGACAAGAAAAGATAAATAGCATTAAAAATATAAAAATTCTTTTTTTATTCATAGATCTTTGGTCATCAGTTTTCAATTTATTTGATTCGATAATAAATATATTATGGAGTCCATACAACATTATAAGTACACAAATAATAGTTCTTAGTTATTTCTTCAACTAACTTTTATTTAAGTAA
>NZ_LQXQ01000167.1 GCF_003268395.1 Acinetobacter sp. CFCC 10889
CTGCAAATTATTGGATAAACTAACCAGCTATTCTTGTTTATGGTCTACCAGTCATTTCCATTCCAAGTAGACCATCAAGATATAAAACTACATAGCCAATTTTGCCGATACCAAACGATTCATACTCACACCACGCTCCGCAGCTTCAAGTGCTAGTTTTTGATGAACCATTGATGGAACACGAACGGCAAACCGTCCGCTATACTTTTTTTCTGAAAGAGGGATAGGTAATTTCTCATTATTGCTGACCATATCTGCTACGACTTCACCAACAAGATCAACAATTCCTGCGAATGCTTTAGATTGTTCTGCATCAAGCCAAGACAATGATGGAAATTCGGCACATAGACCGACATACTCATTATCTTCTGCTGACCATGTAACACGATAAGTATATTGTTTGCTATCCATTTGACACCTCACAATGCCTTAAGTTTATCAAGTGCAGCTAATACTTGCCTAACCTGATAAGGTTTAGCCTTTCCGCTATCATCTTGAAGATTAATACGAGGATCGCCTTGCCACGGTGTTTTAAATACCGTGTGACTACCACTTGTTTGCCTTGGTTCACCAAAATATTGCTTACAAACCTTGAGTAAATCGACATAGCGGATATTTTTTGGATTATTCCGCATTTGTTCTATAAGTTGATCAAGATTTGCCATTTAAATGCTCAATAGTGCCAATGATTGATAGTATCAATATTGATACCATTAATCAAGAGTTTGACATGCCTAGTGGCTTATACGAACAGAAATGAATGGTAGGGTGCAAATAGGAATAGGGGGTAGATTTACACAGGAATATG
>NZ_LQXQ01000168.1 GCF_003268395.1 Acinetobacter sp. CFCC 10889
GCACGATCGAGGCATGCCAAAGAATGTAATTCATCATTCAGATAGAGGTGTTCAATATCTTTCTATTCGCTATACCAATCGTTTAGAAGCAGCAAATTTACGAGCATCAGTCGGTACAACGGGTGATTCATACGATAATGCTTTGGCTGAAACGGTGAATGGCTTATACAAAACAGAGGTGATTGAATATTTAAAAGCAGATTGGCAAGGTTTAGCAGATGTACAACTTGCGACATTAAATTGGGTAGATTGGTTCAACAAAAAGCGTGTACACGGTGCACTGGGTTATGTATCGCCTTTTGAGTTTGAAGCAATGTACTATGATAAGATTAATCCGTTAGGTCAGGTGGCCTAACTTAAATAAAAAAGTCTCCGACAAACCCGGTACGGTTCACTTAGAACAAGCCTTTCACATCAGTCCTGCATGGATACAAGACCTCAAAGGTGAAGATGGTGCAACTCAGTCTGGCAACAAACAAATTGAAAAACTGAATGAAAATTTAAGCAAATACTTCAATTCGCAAGCCAAGTACTTTAGTGTGACTTCAACAGTACGTGATGCACATGTCGGGTATTGGTTTAAGTTCAAAGAACATCCTGAAATTGATCAACATGAAGGTTCCGATCAAGAGTTACTAATCACCGCTGATATACGCTGAATTATCAGGAGACTTTCCCTTGGGAGATTCTAGGCAGCCAACTTATAAAAGTCTTCGGCCATTTGATTTGGTGTCTTAAAACCCAAACCCTTTTGAATTCTTCGATGATTATAAAATAACT
>NZ_LQXQ01000169.1 GCF_003268395.1 Acinetobacter sp. CFCC 10889
ATTCATCAACGTTATAATCTTTACGTATTAGAATAATTACGCCATTACCTGCCACATCATGCACCACCACACTGCCTGCGATTGATTTGTCGCCATCAGCCAGCAAATCACTACCTGCTACATCAACACTCCAACTACCGTCTGCTTGAACAGCAGCAGTGTACGGTTGATCGTTGATGGTCAGTGTGACGGTATCGCCCTCAGTAAATTCACCAGTCACGTTACCAGTCAACGTCACAGTTGTTCCTGCTTCCGCTGCATTCACAACGTTGTCCGCTGTAACCGCATCAATGCTAAGCGTCGCTGTCGGTGCTGTGGTGTCAATGCTATAGACTTTATCAGCTGTCACTGTCGCAGGGTTGCCTGCCACATCATGCACCACCACACTGCCTGCGATTGATTTGCCGCCACCAGCCAGCAAATCACTACCTGCTACATCAACACTCCAACTACCGTCTGCTTGAACAGCAGCAGTGTACGGTTGATTGTTGATGGTCAGAGTGACGGTATCGCCCTCAGTAAATTCACCAGTCACTTGACCAGTTAACGTCACAATTGTTCCTGCTTCCGCAGCATTCACAATGTTGTCCGCTGTGACCGAATCAATTACTAGACTCGCTGTCGGTACAAGCGTATCTAAAGTGAATTTAATCTCTGTCGGATTCGAAACATTCCCAGCTTTGTCGGTTTGACGTACGCTGATGCTGTTCTCACCTTCCTGAGCGATAGGTTTTGTGGTACTCCATGTCACACCACCATCGG
>NZ_LQXQ01000170.1 GCF_003268395.1 Acinetobacter sp. CFCC 10889
CTTAGGAAGCTAAAGAGGGTTTTCGCGGAGTAGTTTAAGCAAATCGAGGTATAGATTACTATGTCTATGATTGAAGCGATATTCCGTTTCCTTAAGATGCAAATAAAACATCTTTTTGTCAATTCCATTGAACTTGATTAAGCGCTTTTTAGCGTAGCCCCAAAATGACTCTATCCCATTAATATGACGATCTCCACAAGCAAATTCATTCTTGCCATGGTTGACCCGTAAGTGCTTTTCATAACCCAGATCAACCAATCCATCATAACCGCGCCAGCCATCTGTGTTGATTACAGAATCCAGCTCAATATGTCCTCTGATAATGCCTTGTAACGTAGCTTTGGAGCAATCAGGTACTATTTCGGTATAGACGCTTCCTTCACGTTTAAGCAATCCAAAAACAATAGTTTTACCTGAGGCTCCACGACCTCTCTTTCCTCTGATACGTTGGGCACCGAAGTAAGATTCATCCAGTTCCACGATGCCTTCAAAAGGTGAAGTTTTTTCGCACTCTACTGCAATGATCTTACGGATTTTGATAAAGATGGGATTAATGGAACGGACAGAAATATCTGTCAATTTGGCAGTATCAGTGGCAGTAAAATCCATGGCAAAAAAGCGAATAATCTGTCTGAATTTTACTTCACTGATTTTTGAACGGGAATAGTATCTATTTTTATGTTTCATATTAGGAAGTTACCATACATTTTGTATTTGTTTACTTCCTAAGCCCCTT
>NZ_LQXQ01000171.1 GCF_003268395.1 Acinetobacter sp. CFCC 10889
TGGGATGAGAGTTTGATGTGGTAAGGGTTTGAGGGAAATTTTAGATGGTAAAGCTGGATCAAGGCTTTACCATTTTTTTTGCACTAAAATTTGGGTTATGTGGGTGAAGTCGTTTTTTTTAGATTTTATTTTGCACTAAGAATCGTGCTGGTTGCAGCTTCGACTGAAGCCTTTACTAATTCACGCATCTGGTCATTCAGCTGACCAGGTGTGTTTGTGCTAAGTTCTATTTCAAATATTGTTTTATCTAATGCTATAAACTTTAAACGTGTACTAAACTCTTTTGGAGCTGCTGCTCCTACGATATTTCGCACCAGATCGTCATTTGTATTTTCAAGCATTTACGTTTGTTCCCCTCTGTACTTCTCAAGTTGTTTAATTGTTGCCTGCTTCATTGCAGAATTTGAATGATACTTCTCGTATATCTCTGGAATCAATTGGGCTTTGCTCTTAGGCGTCATAGTGTGTCGTGTGTAAACCAATGCCACTTCTATGGTGAATATCGCCAACATAAAGTTCTCTTCATTTAAATTAAACTCTTGATTTATTTCTTCTAATCTCGTTTTGTAGAGTTTTATAATGAAATCAGACATATCGTCTGCACGCATCGAATTAAA
>NZ_LQXQ01000172.1 GCF_003268395.1 Acinetobacter sp. CFCC 10889
GAAAGTAAGTGCACTGGCAATTAAGCCGACCTTGAAATAACCCGGCTGTACACGATGTGTAACAGTAGGGTTGATGGAATTTGGTTTTGCATTCATAATTGATCTCGCTCATTTCTCATCTGAGTTGTTTATGTTTAAGCTAAATATGACTTTTCTAACCCGGCAGGTTGTGTAATAATTAGCTCTGTAGACTTGCAAGTGTTTACGCTAGCCCTCTTAGTGAGTAAGAGGGCTTTTTAATGCCTGCTATTAATCAAGTTGACTTAGATCAACGCCTGAAATTTCTAAGAATTTTTCATTGTTAAAATTCGGTAATGCTCGAATCAAATCACGATCTTCTTTTGATGCTTCTGTTACAGATTTTGTAAAAGCTTCTTTGTAGTCATATTTTTTCAAATAACCACCAGTGCATGAAAAACTAGGATTTTCTTGTTTTTCCACATCCGACATTTCAGATTCATTAATCCATTGAGTTAAAGAAAAATATAAGCAGCTTGGTTTATTTGCCTCATCCCACACCGACTTCATACACGGTTTGTCAAAGACATTAATAATTTCAACTTCTTCTGTGTTAAAGAAACCATTACTAAAGTTCGT
>NZ_LQXQ01000173.1 GCF_003268395.1 Acinetobacter sp. CFCC 10889
CAATGTATTTTATAATATCTGCTTTGGCTTCTTCTCTGGTTTGATAGTTGTAATGATGCACTAACTCATTTTTCAGTATTCCCCAAAAGCTTTCAATCGGTGCATTATCGTAACAGTCTCCGCGCTTGCTCATTGAACCTTGAAAACCATATTGCTCAAGTATATTTCGATATTCATGGCTGCAATATTGACTTCCTCTGTCTGAATGCACAATCAGTTCTTTGGTTGGTTTTTGATTGTGAATAGCCATATTTAGCGCATTACAAACAAGCTGTGTTGTCATGCGCTCATTTAAGCTATAGCCAACCACTTGCTTCGTGTAAAGGTCTTTTACCGCTGCTAAGTACAGCCATCCTTCAACAGTCCATATGTACGTAATATCACTTGACCATGCTTGATTTGGTCTAGTCATTGAGAATTGTTGCTCCAGCAGGTTTTCATAGATCGCTCGATTATGGTCACTATTCGTAGTCCTTTTAAAACGCTTGTGTCGCTTACAATACAGGTGGTTCAGCGCTTTTATCTGACGTACAGCGTACATACTCA
>NZ_LQXQ01000174.1 GCF_003268395.1 Acinetobacter sp. CFCC 10889
TCGTTTCAGAGGTGGGCGTATATTAGGGTGAATATTAAAAAGTGTCAAATATTTTTCTGCATCAAAAATAAAAAAACCAACCAAGTGTTTAAAAATGGAGCAATATTGGCATTTTTAAAAGTATCTCGTTTAAATAAAAGCCAGTTTTGCATAATATCATCCTCGTTTTAGCAAATTGTTCATCAAAAAATGTGGCATTGTTTATGACAATTGCTTAAAAAACCTTTGATTAATGTGTAAATGTTACGCTTTGGATATTAATCGTTTGTGGGATCAATTTGGTTTGATAAAAATTGTCAGCAATACGTTGTTGTGAGGCAATGATTTTCTGATCTAACTTACGAATGTTGATATCTTTAGGACGCTTATCTAGCGCAAGTTTGGCAATATTTTCATCCTGACCAATGGATTGTGCATAATAACTAACGGTTTGTTGTGGGTTTTGTTGCATCCAAGTATTGGCGTGATTTGCACCCGAAATAAATTTATCAATGGCATCGGGGTGTTGTTGGGTAAAGCTAGGATTGGAAATATAATATTGAT
>NZ_LQXQ01000175.1 GCF_003268395.1 Acinetobacter sp. CFCC 10889
TGCAAGTCGGGGGAAAACCTCTGTAGATTGGTTTTATGGTTTCAAAATTCATTTGATTTGCGATCATGTTGGACGCTTAGTTTAGAGGTGGTCCCACTTGTTTGAACAACTAAAAGCATATTTATAAGTGATATTCCGCTCTAGTTAAGCCACCTTGTTTTGTTGG
This sequence comes from Acinetobacter sp. CFCC 10889, assembly GCF_003268395.1. Classification (GTDB taxonomy): domain Bacteria; phylum Pseudomonadota; class Gammaproteobacteria; order Pseudomonadales; family Moraxellaceae; genus Acinetobacter. Next base: position 167 of record NZ_LQXQ01000175.1, read on the forward strand.
GGTAGCTGATCATAGTAAAACTCATTTAGCCTTGCGAAGCAGTGCTTCTCATGTCTAGACTCGAATGAGGTCGTTTCAGATTATAAAACTCAAAATATGCACTCAATTGCTTTTTCGCATCTGTGACACTGCTATAAGCTTTGAGATACACCTCTTTATATTTAACGCTCCGCCATAATCGTTCAACCATCACATTATCTACCCATCGACCTTTACCATCCATACTGATTTGAATGCCATTTGATTTCAATACATCAATAAATGCATCACTGGTGAACTGACTGCCTTGGTCTGTATTCAATATTTCAGGTGATCCATATTTTTCAATCGCTTCATTTAAAG
>NZ_LQXQ01000176.1 GCF_003268395.1 Acinetobacter sp. CFCC 10889
TTTTTATGCCCTGAGCTTGTAAGTATTTGGTTAATCGAATATAACCATAGCTCTGCCTTGTCTCCTCATGGGCTATTTTCACCAATATCGTCTGTTGATTTCGTTGAATCGTTCTTTTGCTCACGCCTCTCTTGAGCCAATCATAAAAACATGAAACTGAAACATGAAGTAATCGAGCCATTAAGGTAATTGGAAAAGAATATCTTTTTTGTTTCATATAGGCGTACCTTACTGACTTTCTTTGGCAAAGTACGCTGCTGCCTTTTTTAAAAATTCACGTTCCATTTCAGCTATTTTGAGCTGTTGTTTGAGTTTTTTATTTTCTTCGAGTAGAGCGTTTAGATCAGGTGAATACTGTTTTGTACCTGCTAAAGTTCCAGCCTTTGCTTTGGTATTCCAATTTGAAAGAGTTTGCATTGAAATGCTAAGTTGTCTGGCTGTTTCCGAGACATTGCCTTGATTGGCTTCAATTAATTTGATGGCTTCAGCTTTAAATTCTGT
>NZ_LQXQ01000177.1 GCF_003268395.1 Acinetobacter sp. CFCC 10889
TGCAAATACAACCGCAGGTACCGCAAAAAACACAGCAGATGCGGCGAATACCAATGCAACTGAAGCTAAAACTAACGCTGCAACTGCGCTCAGTAAAGCAACTGCTGCTGCGGATCAATCCAGTGCTAATGCCAAAGACATTACTTCAATCAATGCACAACTTACAGATAAAGCCAGTGCAGGAGCTTTGTCAGAGTTGCAAGCAGATGTGAAAGAAATTGATGGTGTAGTGACTGCCAATGCACAAAAGTTAGATGGTGTTTATGCGCAGGTTTCACCTGTTACTGCGGATTCAACTGAGCTGACAGTTGATAGCTCATCAAACCAAGCAGGCTCATGGACCTTACAAAGTGCATTTGCTGAAGGTGATCTGGCTTTAAGTCAGCGTATTGATACGGTGTCTGCTTCGGTCATTGATAACAAAGCATTAATTCAACAGGAGGTTTCAGCGCGTGTAGATGCAGATTCAGCGATTGGTCAGCGTATT
>NZ_LQXQ01000178.1 GCF_003268395.1 Acinetobacter sp. CFCC 10889
CTGTCTACAAATACACGGTGTTGCTGAATACGTTTATTATGACACACAGCTAATTTGGTAGAATCAATAAAAGCAATTCCAGAGGATTGCACCTTTAAACTCTCAATAAGAGCGACAAAATACATCACATATTTTGCTTTTAATTCAATGAATCGGTTATAGCTAGGTAAGTTTGGAAAGTAAGAGCAAAGAAAAGGCTTAGCCCAATAAAGATAAAAAGCCTTGAAGTTTCTACTCCCTGTTAGATGAAACCACAATAATAAAGTGAGAACTTCAGAAGCACTGATTTTACTTTGGCGCAATCGCTTAGCTTGTCCTGAAGTAAGCCTATATTGTTCAACATTGTTGGTAATATCAGCACAAAAATCATCAATTAAACAAAAAAGTGTTGTAAGCTGTGTATCGATAGGCATTTGAGGTTATTCAGTTTTTTGTCGTGATTAAATTGTGACTCAAATGCCTATTCTTTATCAAATTTCTTA
>NZ_LQXQ01000179.1 GCF_003268395.1 Acinetobacter sp. CFCC 10889
TTTGCATGCTCAAGTCAATGATACAACTACTGGTTTAGCGACAAAAGCTTCTACAACTGCATTAAATACAGGTTTGGCGAATACCTTAACTGATGCCAAAGCGTATACAGATCAAGAAGCGACAGCGACTTTAACAAGTGCGAAGAATTATACTGATCAGGAAGCTAGCCTATTAGATGGTAAAATTACCAATAATCTCAATGCTATAAATACCTTACAAAACAAAGCGGTTGTTTATGATGATGCAAGTAAAACTGTATTAACCTTAGCGGGTGCTACAGGGACAAAAATTACCAACCTACAAAATGGTACAGCTGATCGTGATGCTGTGAACTTTGGGCAACTTAAATTAAAAGCAGATCAAAGTACAGTGACTGCGTTAGATACTCGTCTTGGTAATGAAGTGAGTACTTTAAATGGCACGATTAATACTGAAGTCGGCAAACTAGATACTCGAATTACTAAAAATAT
>NZ_LQXQ01000180.1 GCF_003268395.1 Acinetobacter sp. CFCC 10889
ACTTGGGTCTACATCCGGATCAAAGGTAACTTTGATGTTGCCTTTTGGAGTGATTTCTACTTTCACACCTGGTGGCACCATGTTGACGTTGTTATCACCTGTACCCGGTTTACCTGAGTTGCCTGAAGTATCTTCATAACTTCCTGCAGGCACATCAACTGTGACTTTTCCTTCAACATTTTCAGGTACTTTACCTGTCCACGTTAAGCCATCTTCACTTGGAGTTAAGGTAATCTCAACTGGATTGCCATCTTTGTCTGTGATTTTAATATCATCTGGTGTGATGGTGCTTGGGTCTACATCTGGATCAAAGGTAACTTTGATATCGCCTTCTGGAGTGATTTCTACTTTCACACCTGGTGGCACCATGTTACGTTGTTATCACCTGTACCCGGTTTACCTGGGTTGCCTGAAGTATCTTCATAACTTCCTGCAGGTACATCAACTGT
>NZ_LQXQ01000181.1 GCF_003268395.1 Acinetobacter sp. CFCC 10889
CGTTCCCCGTTTTATTATTGATTGATCTAACGCCAGTAGTCAGAGTTAAAACATTGCCAAAATTGAGGTTAATAATAACGTCAGGTTTATTAATCTTTTCTTGAATTGGCAACGGATTATTTGACCAAAAAGCACGTAGCGCAATGTTCATGCTGTGATACTCCGCTCAATATTGAAAGACAGCGTTTGAGAGTGTCTAACGCTATTTTCAATGGTTAATTTAATATCTAACTGAGCTTTACCCATTTTCCAGTTTTGCGTAATTGATGCAGGTACTTCTAATAAAATCATGCCTGCTTCAGCAAGTTTACTAATAGTTGGTGTGGCAATGACTTGACCTGAACTATTAGCAATCTGAGATGAAATAATCATCTCATCTGTAATGATCATACCTAATTTAGTATCAGTATCATAAAATTGGATGGGT
>NZ_LQXQ01000182.1 GCF_003268395.1 Acinetobacter sp. CFCC 10889
GCCCATCCAATTTTATGATACTGATACTAAATTAGGCATGATCATTACAGATGAGATGATTATTTCATCTCAGATTGCTAATAGTTCAGGTCAAGTCATTGCAACACCAAGTGTCATAAAACTTACTGAAGCAGGCATGATTTTATTAGAAGTACCTGCATCAATTACGCAAAACTGGAAAATGGGTAAAGCTCAGTTAGATATTAAATTAGTCATCGAAAATAGCGTTAGACATTCTCAAACACTGACTTTCAATATTGAGCGGAGTGTCACAGCATGAACATTGCTCTACGTGCTTTTTGGTCAAATAATCCGTTGCCAATTCAAGAAAAGATTAATAAACCTGACGTTATTATTAACCTCAATTTTGGCAATGTTTTAACACTGACCACAGGCGTTAGATCAATCAATAATAAGACTGGCAATG
>NZ_LQXQ01000183.1 GCF_003268395.1 Acinetobacter sp. CFCC 10889
TTCCGAATTCACGTTAAATAGAAATCCTTTCGGTATTTCAGCCATAGATATCAAAGCTCTTTTTATGGGCGCTACAAAATGTAGTTGGCACGATACAAAATCAAGCTCAATAGATAAATATGTACATCCGACCTTACAAGGTGATCATAATGCTTTGCATGATGCAAAATACCAAGTAGAGCTATTCAGATTAGTTTATGAGTTAAATCGCTCAAAATAAATAATATTTTGAGTTCTGAAATCATATTTTAGTATCTGAATTAATTTAGATGCTAAAATATACTGAGTATCAAAGAGAAAGGCTGGTAACTTCAGCAGTCAGTTAATAACTATTTTGTCCTTTAATTTTTTAGTATCAATTTCATGACATTTATTAGTTAATAACTATTTTGTAATAAAAGACAATTTAACTAAGTTTAAGTTATT
>NZ_LQXQ01000184.1 GCF_003268395.1 Acinetobacter sp. CFCC 10889
GTGGTTGTTATTATTATCGCCCAAAACCTGTTAGCTCATCAGATCTGAAGCTGATGCGATGTATTGATGAATTACATATGCAATATCCTTTTGCAGGCAGTCTATGATGCGTGATTTGTTGAATCGTCAAGGGCATCATATAGGACGACGTCATACACGTACTTTAATGAAGAAAATGGGTATTCAGGCGTTATATTGCAAACCAAATTTAAGCCAGGCTAATCAAGCTCACAGTAAATATCCATATCTGCTCAAAGGATTGGCAATTCAGCGCAGTAATCAAGTGTGGCCTACGGATATAACGTATATCCCTATGGCAAAAGGCTTTGTTTATTTATGTGCTGTGATTGATTGGCATAGCCGCAAGGTACTTGCGCATAGGGTATCGATTAGTATGGAGGTGGATTTTTGTATTTCGG
>NZ_LQXQ01000185.1 GCF_003268395.1 Acinetobacter sp. CFCC 10889
GCTTGGGTCTACATCTGGATCAAAGGTAACTTTGATGTTGCCATTCGGTTCGATTTCAACCGTTACACTTGGTGGTGTACGATCAAGCGCAGGTTCGTTGTCTTTTGATGTTAATGGGTGGTTGTTTGCATCTGTTGTTGAAGCAAAGACTTGAATGTCACCATCCATAAATTCAACAGGGACTTGTGCTTGATATGTACCATCTGCACCTACTGTTGCTGTGATCTTAGTTTCAATTTCTACGCCATTTTTGTCATGACCTATCACCACCAATTCTACAGTTTGACCTGCTGGAACTTCTGTTGTCGTACCTGTAATTTGACCATGATGGTCAACATCAACCGTGATGCTACCAGCTGTGATTGGTTCTCGGATTGCAGGTGCTGATTCTACTGTGCTGCCATCTTCTGTC
>NZ_LQXQ01000186.1 GCF_003268395.1 Acinetobacter sp. CFCC 10889
TCCATTCGCAGCAACTGGTTGATGCGCGTGGTCGAATTGATCAAGCCAAAATTGATTATGCAGAAAGCTTGAGTTTGCTATTGCTGAATTCACATCAACTATGGCCTTTACATGAGGATCATCAGGCAGAGTAAAATATAGTAGAGTGCTGATACATCAATGCCCTGTGTGGTCATTATTCGGCTGGTATTCTGTCTTTTTGGGGCCAGAGTATAGCTGATTACTTAATTGAGCAGCACGGTAAAAGCTTGATAAAATAGTATTTTACGAAAATATTTCGGTGCTATGTCTTTCAGAATTCAGCTATAGCTGTCGTTTTCACGGAAATAAAATTTAGGCTTGCAAGAAGTAGAATGAGAGGGGGAGCTCAGACGTGAGAATATTGTTAGTTGAAGACGATGT
>NZ_LQXQ01000187.1 GCF_003268395.1 Acinetobacter sp. CFCC 10889
CATTGCTATTATCAGCCTTGCCTTTTGAGCTTGTGCCTTTCGCTTGACATCGCCACCGAAGGTTCCCGCAGTTCAACGTAAGAGCCTGAATTAGGATCGCGCTGCCTCTACGCCGGACACCGAATGGCCCGTAAGCAGGTAACGGCCAAACTAATCGCGGGGTAACTTCCATCCCCGGTTTTGATGTCATTTGAGTACTTTCGACACTTGAACGGCAGTTCACTGTTGTTCGCCTTCCTAATTCTTACCTGACATCTCTACGATGCCTTTTCCATAACGCTCACGACCGGGACTTTTGATCCAAGCCGCTTATGGTGGTTTGCTACCTGCTCCTGCAAGCCGATAGCGAGGGGCCATACCCTCATCTCTTACGCCGCTTGCTGCGGCACACT
>NZ_LQXQ01000188.1 GCF_003268395.1 Acinetobacter sp. CFCC 10889
ACAAGTTAGTGAATAGCTTATTGGGATTAGCAACTAAATTTAGTTTAACTTATAAAAATCATGAAACACTGTTCGAATTTTAAGCGTGGAACATGAATAATCAATAAAAAGCCGCTCTGGTGGGCTTTGTTGCACAAACCTATCTGTACAGGCTTTTTCAGCGATATAATTTTCAAATGAAGAAGCCTACACACAAAATCTACCGCACAACCAATTGGTCCGCATATAACCGAGCACTCATGAGTCGCGGAAATATTGCCATTTGGTTTGATCCTGCTACGCAATGGTATGCTCCATCAAAAGGCAAACAAGGGCGAAATCAAACCTACTCCGACGCAGCTATCCAATGCTGCTTAATGATTAAATCCTTATTCCGTCTATCTTTAGG
>NZ_LQXQ01000189.1 GCF_003268395.1 Acinetobacter sp. CFCC 10889
GTTCGAAGTAATTCATTTCGCTCTAGCGAGCTACTCTTTGTATCTTTCCATGGTTTCGCATTTTTTCTAGGTGGAATCACCGCATGCGCTTGCCGATCTGCAATGACCTGACGGCATTGCTTGGTGTCATAAGCTCCATCGGTATAAACAGAGTCAATCTGCTCATCTTGTGGAATCTGATTAAGTAAATCACCAAGCACCTGTGAATCACTGACATTATTGGTTGTGAGCTGAATAGCGCGTATTTGTAGGGTTTTGGCATCTATACCAATATGTAGTTTACGCCATTGGCGACGATATTCAGCTCCATGTTTCTTGCGTTTCCATTCGCCCTCACCTAGAAACTTCATGCCTGTAGAGTCTACGAGTAGATGCAG
>NZ_LQXQ01000190.1 GCF_003268395.1 Acinetobacter sp. CFCC 10889
GTTCAGGTGACCATTTGGCTTCGATCAGATGGCGAATATAAGCATAAGCAAATGTGGTGAGTGAAGAGGTTCTACGATAGCAACGCTGTTTTGAAAGTTCATGTGCTTGTTTAGCACGATAACTTCGTAGTCCTTTATTTCGTCTAATTTCTCGTGAAATAGTTGCAGGGGATCTATTGAGGTCTCTAGCGATTTGGGCTTGTGAAGTTTTGCTTTTCAAAGCGGCATAAATTTCGTATCTTTCTTCTTGAGAAAGTTGGGTGTATTGATTCATTGTGTGCTTTCCAATTGCGAGTTGAAAAAATCAGAATAAAGTCAATATATCCTAACTTTCTCAACTACTTCCAAAAGTGTTGCACTTCGTTGTTGAATCTGC
>NZ_LQXQ01000191.1 GCF_003268395.1 Acinetobacter sp. CFCC 10889
TGATTTTGATCGAGGTTGAAGGTGGGATTTGGAGTCAGGGGAGGCATACGAGGGGTAAGGGTTATTTAGGGGATATGGAGAAATATAACTCGGCACAAGAGTTGGGTTATTCAGTGTATCGATATAGCACTGAGCAGGTTAAAAGCGGTAAGGCGATTGATGATATTAGACGGTTGGTGGGTGACTTATGAATGGATTTGAATTTCTTGCATGGGTGGCGGCTGGAGCAATCATTTTTGGTGTGACTGCAGCTATTTTTATTTTTCGTATGGTGTCACGGGAACATAAAAAGGCTGTTGAAGAATTTAAGAAGCGTAAAAATTTAGGGTGATGGGTATGAATATGGCTACAGAAGATTTTGCAAAACACAA
>NZ_LQXQ01000192.1 GCF_003268395.1 Acinetobacter sp. CFCC 10889
GATACATTGAATGCATCATTTAATGAGAATCAAGCGAGTATTCAACAAGAGTTAAAAGTTTTAGCTGATACAGATAAAGCCCAAACTCAAGCACTGAATACTTATATTTCATCAAATGATAAAGCGATGTCTTCAGTAATCAGTGATATTAAAACTGCAACTGATAAAACCAATGCCAATGCATCCAGTATCAATGCATTAGATTCACGCTTAAAAGTCGCTGAAACAGACACTGGTAAGGCATTGGAAAACAGTGCATCCGCTTTAACAACAGCCAATACGGCTGTGACTAAAGCAGATAGTGCGGCAAGTATTGCAAACCAAGCAACGGCTACAGCTCAATCTGCGGATTCTTTAGCGAAGTC
>NZ_LQXQ01000193.1 GCF_003268395.1 Acinetobacter sp. CFCC 10889
CTTAGAAATCTGCCAATAAACAATAAAGCTGGAGGGATCGGTTCACTGCCATATAGGCAGCTTAGAAAAGAGCATCACTTCAAGCCCATCTCAAGTGATGGTTCACTGCCATATAGGCAGCTTAGAAAAATAATATTTTTGTTGGACTTAACAAGTTTTGTGTTCACTGCCATATAGGCAGCTTAGAAAAACAAGAACAGGGTGTAACAAAACATACAGGAGTTCACTGCCATATAGGCAGCTTAGAAAAATAAAAAAAGGGGAAGTCGATGTGATCCTCCGTTCACTGCCATATAGGCAGCTTAGAAAATACGGTATGGCAAATGATGCATTTGAAACAAGTTCACTGCCATATAGGCAG
>NZ_LQXQ01000194.1 GCF_003268395.1 Acinetobacter sp. CFCC 10889
CTTAGAAAAATCCCTCATCCCAAATCCTATCAGCCATAAAGTTCACTGCCATATAGGCAGCTTAGAAAACTTAATATCAGGGTGCACACCCGACCAATCGGTTCACTGCCATATAGGCAGCTTAGAAATTAAAGATAGCGAGTATGTGAATGCAAATCCGGTTCACTGCCATATAGGCAGCTTAGAAATGCGATTTCAGCTTGTTTTAGAGCTTCTTTTCGTTCACTGCCATATAGGCAGCTTAGAAAAGATGAGAACATTTTAAATCCCAAAACTTTGTGTTCACTGCCATATAGGCAGCTTAGAAATCAAGCCACGCGGCACGCTTATTCTTGTTTGTGTTCACTGCCATATAGGCAG
>NZ_LQXQ01000195.1 GCF_003268395.1 Acinetobacter sp. CFCC 10889
CAATTTCGATCCCGCCCGGAGTACGGTCAAGCGCAGGTTCGTGGTCAGTATCGCTGACAGGTTCGCCATTGCGGTCTGTGGTGCTACCGGTCACTGTCGTGCTGCCATCTGCAATGGATGGTGGCACTGTGCTGGTGAAGTTACCGTTGCTGTCGACTGTTGCTGTAATGGTTTCTTTGACAGGTTCGCCGTTTGGTCCTGTGCCTTCTACCACGATTTCAACAGTTTGACCTGCTGGAACTTCTGTTGTCGTACCTGTGATTTGACCATGATGGTCAACATCAACCGTGATGCTACCAGCTGTGATTGGTTCTCGGATTGCAGGTGCTGATTCTACTGTGCTGCCATCTTCTGTT
>NZ_LQXQ01000196.1 GCF_003268395.1 Acinetobacter sp. CFCC 10889
GGCGGATTCAACTAGCAAGTGCAACGGTATAAAACCCAGCCATTACTTCGCTAGGTGTTCGCCATCCTAAACTCTTTCTAGGACGATTGTTTAAAGCATCTTCAATCTCTTGAATTCGCTCTTGGCTAATATGTTCGAATGAAGATGATTTTGGCAAATATTGTCGGATTAAACCATTGGTATTTTCATTTCTTGCTCGCTGATTTGAGCAATATGCATCGGCAAAGTATGTATCAATACCTTGGTTTGTTAAGCGCTGATGCTCCGAAAACTCTTTACCATTATCAAATGTCACACTATGAGCATGGCTCATTTTAAGTCGATCTATACAGTGACTAATCGTATTC
>NZ_LQXQ01000197.1 GCF_003268395.1 Acinetobacter sp. CFCC 10889
ATCAGTAACCTTGGCGATGCGAAAGATGGTAAGGATGCAACTAACCTAAACCAAGTACAAGATCTTGTTGCGAAAGCAGGCAAAGATGGCAAAGATGGTTTAAATGCTTTGGGTAATAGCACAGCAGATACTTTAGGCGGTGGAGCGAAATACGATCCATCAACAGGTACTGTAAGCAACCCAACGTACACGACAACAGCGCCTGGTACAGGAACAGTCACTAATTCGAACAATGTTGGTGATGCGATTACTGCGCTCGATAAAGCAGTGAACACGCCATTAACGTTCAAAGGTGATACAGGTTCATCAACTAACAAGTTAGGCACTGAGTTGACAGTTGC
>NZ_LQXQ01000198.1 GCF_003268395.1 Acinetobacter sp. CFCC 10889
CTTAGAAAGCACCTACACCGATTGAATCGTAGATGATGAAGTTCACTGCCATATAGGCAGCTTAGAAAAATAATAATTGACAACACCAAACCAACGAATAGTTCACTGCCATATAGGCAGCTTAGAAAATTAAATCCTTGTGATCTAACAAACTTTTCAAGTTCACTGCCATATAGGCAGCTTAGAAATTGATATTTTGGAAATGTCGCCAAAATTCAGGGTTCACTGCCATATAGGCAGCTTAGAAATGCAATCGCTGAGTGAGTTACACCGATTGAAGGTTCACTGCCATATAGGCAGCTTAGAAAAAGGGTAAAAAAGAATCTCAGAGAGATG
>NZ_LQXQ01000199.1 GCF_003268395.1 Acinetobacter sp. CFCC 10889
TTCACGGCGCACCTCGCAAAGTTACCACTCGCTCATAAGACCTATTTAAATTCTCTCGAGCTGATTTACCCTGTGAAAACCCAATTTCTAAAATCTTGATTTGTGGTGAAAAATCATAAAGCTGCTTGCTAAAAAATTGAGCTGTGAGATCAACCACTGCATGTGCGTGTTGCGCCATATCTTTGTCGTAAACATTTTCAATTTTTTTAAAGCTGTCTAAATATTTAAACCACTGAAAATCACCTGATTTAAAACCCACACCAATGTTCAACCACTCCCTTGCCACAAGATCAGGACACCATTGCACAATCTGCCAAGTACCTTTAATC
>NZ_LQXQ01000200.1 GCF_003268395.1 Acinetobacter sp. CFCC 10889
TCTGTGATTTATCACAGTTTGCTGCGATCTGACGAAGATGTAGTTAATCATTAACAGAATATATTTGAGTTGAAATAAATTGTTCATACTCGTTTCAATTAAACATAAAAATATGACACGCAAGTGACATGTTTGAATGATTAAAAGAAATTGAGTTACTAGCGATAAAACTGAATCAAGCGTTTTGGTATATGAATTTAGATTGAAGCTGTACGGTGCTTAAGTGCACAGTACTTCAAACTGTAATGTTGATTGTTCTACTTGTAGGAACAAGCGACTGTTTGGGGTTGTATAGTCAAGTAATTAAGTGCATGTGGTGGATG
>NZ_LQXQ01000201.1 GCF_003268395.1 Acinetobacter sp. CFCC 10889
CACTATCTTTCTCTAATCCATGTGGGGTTTGATGTTTCACAAAGTTTTCTATCTGGATAACATCAAGATCATCTACGTTGTATAACTTGATAAAACCATATTTAGAAATGTTTAATAACTGTTCTGAAACGTTTATATCATCAGCAGGAAATAAAGACATTTTGATCTTTTTAGGGCGATTCTCTAAACGCCCTTCACGATCTGCTAAGGTCCACAACCCAATAAAAAGTAGTCGAGCTTCATACGGAAGCTCAACAATATCCTCATTTAAAAAGAATGAGGGTTTAATGTTGCGTGCTCTAGCCATTAGCTACACCCCCAC
>NZ_LQXQ01000202.1 GCF_003268395.1 Acinetobacter sp. CFCC 10889
TGGCCTGTGGCATTAGAGGCTTTGACTAGCATGATTTGGGCATATGTTATTTTGCTCATTATGGTTTTGTTTTTTGTAGGGCTATTTGTGACTGTTCCTACAGAATGGTATATTAAGTCCTTACTTCCACAGTGGTATGGCGACAGCATCTTGTGCAATGCTTTGAAATGCCCAGTTCCCTTGAGCTTGCAAATAAAGATATTCCGAATGATTCAGGTGAATATCATCAAAAATTTTACTGAGTGCATCCATATTGTTAAAAAGCTTTTAAAAATAAAGCATAAAAGTGATGTCGTTATTAAAACATGTGCTAGAAAA
>NZ_LQXQ01000203.1 GCF_003268395.1 Acinetobacter sp. CFCC 10889
TTATTGGTTAAGCCTTCTAACTTGGTTTTTAGATTTGAAATATCTGCCTGCAATAAACTCGGAATGACTTTAACTTTAATTCCTGCGGCAAATGCAGCGTTCAATCTATTTTTAATCAGTGCAATTTCAGCGGTCAGTGATGGGCTGTCTAATTTTGGTTTCACCGTTTCAAGACAATACAGTTACCCGCAGCCAAAGCTGGTGCAAGTTCCATGTTGCCATCAAAATTGGGAAGTTCCAAGGAATGATTTGACCCACTACACCCAAAGGCTCATGGAAATGGTAAGCAATGGTATCTTCATCAATCTCAGAAATACCG
>NZ_LQXQ01000204.1 GCF_003268395.1 Acinetobacter sp. CFCC 10889
TGAATCACTGTACCGAGTGGAGAAGCCAACACATAATCTTGGATCAAGGTTGAAAGTGTGATTTGTCTTGAGTTATTGATAGGCACAGAACAATCAATCAATTGACCCGCCAAGTCTCGACCTGACAATTGCAATGTACGACCAGCTCGGCTCACAGCCTCTTTTAATTTGTCGATAATGCCCGTTAGAATCAGTTCATTGCCATAGTAAATTTCAGCGATTGTTCCTGCTTTAACTTCAGCAGGTAAATGCCCCAATGGTGGGTTATACAGCGAAAATGAGAATGCATCAGCGGGCACATCGACTTGACTATCAA
>NZ_LQXQ01000205.1 GCF_003268395.1 Acinetobacter sp. CFCC 10889
CTGCCTATATGGCAGTGAACGGAAAAAACCAAGATATTAAATACACAATTACTTTTCTAAGCTGCCTATATGGCAGTGAACCGGTGAAGCAAACGCATCATCTTTAAAATCTTTTTCTAAGCTGCCTATATGGCAGTGAACAAGCCATTGGCGATAGTGTGAAGATTACATGCTTTCTAAGCTGCCTATATGGCAGTGAACACAACACTTGGTAGCTTTGCTTGTTCTTTGAATTTCTAAGCTGCCTATATGGCAGTGAACACACACAGAAATACGTTAAAAATGCAACCAATTTTCTAAG
>NZ_LQXQ01000206.1 GCF_003268395.1 Acinetobacter sp. CFCC 10889
ATACGGCAGTGAACACACGTAACGATATGTCAGCAAACATGCTTGACTTTCTAAGCTGCCTATACGGCAGTGAACCTTGAAAAGATGCAGTAATAGTTTTAAATACATTTCTAAGCTGCCTATACGGCAGTGAACATTGAAGCGTGACGACCACACAAAAAGCAAATTTTCTAAGCTGCCTATACGGCAGTGAACCTGTATTGATTATCTAACGACTTGTGCTTTTTTTTCTAAGCTGCCTATACGGCAGTGAACTGAACGACCCTAGCCTACTACCTGATTCAGTATTTCTAAGCTGCCT
>NZ_LQXQ01000207.1 GCF_003268395.1 Acinetobacter sp. CFCC 10889
CCTATATGGCAGTGAACAAAAAATCCCTGCTGATTTTTGGATTTGGGAGTTTTCTAAGCTGCCTATATGGCAGTGAACGCTTTTGGTGTTTATGAGCGTGAGTTAGAGCTTTTCTAAGCTGCCTATATGGCAGTGAACTCCACGTCAAAACACTTGTTTTCTTCGGTTGTTTTCTAAGCTGCCTATATGGCAGTGAACTACCATACATCCATGGCAAAGTTGCAGACAAATTTCTAAGCTGCCTATATGGCAGTGAACTTGGCGTAATTTATCTCGCATTGCAGATAATTTTTCTAAG
>NZ_LQXQ01000208.1 GCF_003268395.1 Acinetobacter sp. CFCC 10889
CCTATATGGCAGTGAACACAGGAACAGCTTATACATTTGAGCGCTTCCCTTTCTAAGCTGCCTATATGGCAGTGAACGTGTAAAACTGTTATCTGCAACTTTTTTTGTTTTTCTAAGCTGCCTATATGGCAGTGAACATTTAACAGGTAAGTTTATTGTTGATAAAAATTTTCTAAGCTGCCTATATGGCAGTGAACGGGGTGAGTTGATACCAAGGCTTGAAGCTGATTTTCTAAGCTGCCTATATGGCAGTGAACCTTCTCAACTTTTTTAGAAATACTCAGGATGTTTTCTAAG
>NZ_LQXQ01000209.1 GCF_003268395.1 Acinetobacter sp. CFCC 10889
AAGCGCACCTTTGTGATGTTTCCCAATCACAGTATCCCCCTCAAAATCACCAATACGTTGCCTCTGATCAATCACATCTCCTCGTTCATGTATACTGCGTCTATTGGCAAGTTGACCACGTCTATCTGTGTTCTTAAACCCTCGTTTTCGATAGGTTTTTTGATGGCGTAGGTGTTGATACAAATCACCACCTTGATCTTTATCCTGATAAATATATCGATAAATCCATTCATGAGATGGCACATCTAACCAGCCACGCTCAGTTAATGCACCTTTGATCT
>NZ_LQXQ01000210.1 GCF_003268395.1 Acinetobacter sp. CFCC 10889
GTCAAAGTACGAATGTTCAAAAAGTCACTGTTGATACGACTAAGCCAATAGCAGGCACATTAAGCCTTACAGCTTATACTGACACAGGTGCAAAAGCAGATGACTTTATTAGCCAAGACAAGAGCTTTGATCTCAGTTTGACAGGTCAGGAAGTAGGTTCAAGCGTGGTTTACCAAATCTCTAAAGATGGTGGTAAAACATGGATAAATACAGATGCTAAACAAACTGATTTAGTGGATGGTACTTACCAATTTAAAGCAGTGGTGACAGATGTTGCAGGT
>NZ_LQXQ01000211.1 GCF_003268395.1 Acinetobacter sp. CFCC 10889
GGGCTTTGTTGCACAAAGATTTGAAATGCAAAGCGCCCCTAATGGAGCCAAATTTAAGGCGTAACTTGGGTAAGTGGTCGACCTAATTCCGTAAATCTGTTAAGAACTGCTACACGTGCATGGATCTCATTCACTTGGCTATCAAAACTCCTTGCACTGAGTTTATCTCCTAATAATTTGATGCAATGCATCTTAGTTTCAACCAAACTTCGCCGATGATAGCCTGACCATTTTTTCCATAGTGTCCTGCCTAAACGCTTAACT
>NZ_LQXQ01000212.1 GCF_003268395.1 Acinetobacter sp. CFCC 10889
AATTTCTAAGCTGCCTATATGGCAGTGAACTGCTAATTCAGTGATTCAAATCAACATTCAAAATTTCTAAGCTGCCTATATGGCAGTGAACTGCCTGATAAACAACTCCCATTTGAAGATTACTTTCTAAGCTGCCTATATGGCAGTGAACTTAGTGAGTTGGGTGTATTGGGATGGGTTCATTTTCTAAGCTGCCTATATGGCAGTGAACCAGGAACTTGGGCGACATTAACTGAAATTGTTTTTCTAAG
>NZ_LQXQ01000213.1 GCF_003268395.1 Acinetobacter sp. CFCC 10889
CTTAGAAATTTTTCTAACTCAGCACGTAAGCGATCTGATTGTTCACTGCCATATAGGCAGCTTAGAAAAAATGTTCTACCAGTGCTTCTAACTCTGCCATGTTCACTGCCATATAGGCAGCTTAGAAAGCAAAGGATGTATAGGATTGCTGTGATCATTGGTTCACTGCCATATAGGCAGCTTAGAAAGTTTCCCTGCAAAATCAAAAGAAACGTCAGCCGTTCACTGCCATATAGGCAGCTTAGAAAAA
>NZ_LQXQ01000214.1 GCF_003268395.1 Acinetobacter sp. CFCC 10889
AGGCAGCTTAGAAAAGAAGCATTGCTTGATGAATGGCTTGATATCATGTTCACTGCCATATAGGCAGCTTAGAAAACTCATTTCAGGCAGTATTACATTATGAAGTTGTTCACTGCCATATAGGCAGCTTAGAAATTGTGAGCATTCATCCAAACCTTTAAAGGCGTGTTCACTGCCATATAGGCAGCTTAGAAAATGCTGCCCACTTGCAATCCGCCCACTCATCAGTTCACTGCCATATAGGCAG
>NZ_LQXQ01000215.1 GCF_003268395.1 Acinetobacter sp. CFCC 10889
CTGCCTATATGGCAGTGAACACATTAGATGATAGCAAGCTATTAGTGGTTATGTTTCTAAGCTGCCTATATGGCAGTGAACACATATATTAGTTCCGTTAGAGCCTACTCAAATTTCTAAGCTGCCTATATGGCAGTGAACTACAAAGCAATGCTAAATGCTTACTTGAAATATTTTCTAAGCTGCCTATATGGCAGTGAACCTGTACCGCTTGATTCTGGGCTTGTTGTTCTTTTTCTAAG
>NZ_LQXQ01000216.1 GCF_003268395.1 Acinetobacter sp. CFCC 10889
ATACGGCAGTGAACAAACAGGACTTTTATAATTTGAAAGATTATCTTTTCTAAGCTGCCTATACGGCAGTGAACAGTCATGAGGTTACTATTGAGTTTAAGAATCATTTCTAAGCTGCCTATACGGCAGTGAACAAACACCCTGACACGTTTGATAAAATTTACCTATTTCTAAGCTGCCTATACGGCAGTGAACCCAAGACTTGGACGACATACGTCCACCCATAATTTCTAAGCTGCCT
>NZ_LQXQ01000217.1 GCF_003268395.1 Acinetobacter sp. CFCC 10889
CTGCCTATACGGCAGTGAACTCTCTTTCGTCGCTGACCGCTCAGCATTAACATTTCTAAGCTGCCTATACGGCAGTGAACAAAAGCTCAATGGCTCGGATCAAATGAAGCTTTTTCTAAGCTGCCTATACGGCAGTGAACTATCAAAATCATCAAAAGGGTCAGCCCATTCATTTCTAAGCTGCCTATACGGCAGTGAACTACCACGACTGTTGTTTTGTTTAACAGGGTATTTTCTAAG
>NZ_LQXQ01000218.1 GCF_003268395.1 Acinetobacter sp. CFCC 10889
CAAAAAGTATGCTGAGAGAAAGACAGGTAAGAATTTGATACTATAGGGAAATGCAAATAACTCTACAAATCAAATGTCCTACCTGCCTGAGTGACAGTATAAAGAAAAATGGTATAAAAGTGTATGGTAAGCAAAATTACCAATGCAAAATATGCAAACGTCAATTTATCGGTGACCATGCACTAAGTTACCAAGGCTGTCACTCAGGGATCAAAAGCAAAATACTACATCTGATGGTT
>NZ_LQXQ01000219.1 GCF_003268395.1 Acinetobacter sp. CFCC 10889
CCTATATGGCAGTGAACTATGGGAATCACTAATTAATACCGGAATGTATTTTCTAAGCTGCCTATATGGCAGTGAACTGTTAAGCAATGATTTGCAAGAGTTCCATGACTTTCTAAGCTGCCTATATGGCAGTGAACCCATTTTATACAGCCATCGCAAGTTTTGTGATTTTCTAAGCTGCCTATATGGCAGTGAACCTGCAAATCCAATGCTTCAGGATGTCAACAAATTTCTAAG
>NZ_LQXQ01000220.1 GCF_003268395.1 Acinetobacter sp. CFCC 10889
AATTGGTGATCGTTCACGTTTGGATGATGATCAAGGCGCATTTTTGGATGCTTTGCTTGGACAATGTCGGCGTTTCATGCGCAATCATCCATTCACGACGAGTTGCAAAGTCTTGATAAATTTCGATCAAGGTCGCAATCAATTCAAAATCACTCGACAACACTTGCGCATAACTTAAGGTTTCGCCCTGTGAATGCAGAACTCACACCAACATTACTAAATCGACTATTTATAT
>NZ_LQXQ01000221.1 GCF_003268395.1 Acinetobacter sp. CFCC 10889
TATATGGCAGTGAACGTTCACAAGGCAATAATGCAGCAGATGCAAATTTTCTAAGCTGCCTATATGGCAGTGAACAAGTTTCAGGCAATTTTTATGTAAAAAATAAATTTTCTAAGCTGCCTATATGGCAGTGAACTCATCTAATTAAAAAGTATGAACCTGAAGATTTTTCTAAGCTGCCTATATGGCAGTGAACAGCATTTGCATTGCGCTTTCCACCTACATTTATTTCTAAG
>NZ_LQXQ01000222.1 GCF_003268395.1 Acinetobacter sp. CFCC 10889
TTTTTCAGCGATATAATTTTCAAATGAAGAAGCCTGCACACAAAATCTACCGCACAACCAATTGGCCCGCATATAACCGAGCACTTATGAGTCGCGGAAATATTGCCATTTGGTTTGATCCTGCTACGCAATGGTATGCGCCATCAAAAGGCAAACAAGGGCGAAATCAAACCTACTCCGACGCAGCCATCCAATGCTGCTTAATGATTAAATCCTTATTCCGTCTGTCTTTACG
>NZ_LQXQ01000223.1 GCF_003268395.1 Acinetobacter sp. CFCC 10889
TTACCCCATACATAAGCAACGATTTCACCTGTTTCTCGATGATAGGCGTAAATCAACCATTGTTTATTTTGCTTATTACCGACAAAAGTCCAAAACTCATCTACCTCAAGGGTTTCATAATGACTTTGCCGTGCTTGAAGTTGATATTTTGATTGGCTGAGTGTGCGTAAAACCTTACCGATACTCACTCTCTCAACTTCAGCTATATCTCTGACACCACTGCCTCG
>NZ_LQXQ01000224.1 GCF_003268395.1 Acinetobacter sp. CFCC 10889
CTGATGGCGGTAAAACTTGGAGTGCCGATAAACCTGTTGCGCAGGAAGGTGAGAACAGCTTTAGCGTTCGTCAAACTGACAAAGCGGGGAATGTTTCGAATCCGACAGAGCTGACATTCACTTTAGATACGCAAGTGTCTGCACCGAGTGTGAGCTTAAGCATCGACAGTGGCATTGATAATAAAGACGGTATCAGCAACAACGGTGACTATACTGTTTCCGATATT
>NZ_LQXQ01000225.1 GCF_003268395.1 Acinetobacter sp. CFCC 10889
CTTTTGATACGTTAAATAATCAAGTGAATGATACAACGACAGGTTTAGCGACCAAAGCAAGTCAAACAGATTTAACTGCAGGTTTAGCAGCTAAAACTGATAAAACTGTATTTGATACTTTAAATGCCAAAGTGAATGATGCAACAACAGGTTTGGCGACCAAAGCGAGTCAAACAGATTTAACCACAGGCTTAGCAACTAAAACTGATAAAACTGTATTTGATAC
>NZ_LQXQ01000226.1 GCF_003268395.1 Acinetobacter sp. CFCC 10889
GGGTGCAACTGTTGAAATCGTGGTAGAAGGCACAGGACCAAACGGCGAACCTGTCAAAGAAACCATTACAGCAACAGTCGACAGCAACGGTAACTTCACCAGCACAGTGCCACCATCCATTGCAGATGGCAGCACGACAGTGACCGGTAGCACCACAGACCGCAATGGCGAACCTGTCAGCGATACTGACCACGAACCTGCGCTTGACCGTACTCCGGGCGGGAT
>NZ_LQXQ01000227.1 GCF_003268395.1 Acinetobacter sp. CFCC 10889
AGTTAGGTACTTGTGCCCACAACGGCTTTTATGGTCATTAATCAAACTAAAAAACTACTCGACCAATATTGTGTTGTGCCATCCAGCTACTTGCGTACATTCACTGGCAGTCCTCAAGTCAAGTGATCAATTCAACTTGGTACGCTGTCCCATGACACTAAAAGTGTTTCGCTTGAATCCCACAAGCTCATCAGATGGGTTGCCTGTCTTTCCAAGCTGTCAT
>NZ_LQXQ01000228.1 GCF_003268395.1 Acinetobacter sp. CFCC 10889
GCATCGTCTTCAACTAACAATATTCTCACGTCTGAGCTACCCTCTCATTCTGCTACTTACAAGCCTATATTTATTTCTGTGAAAGCGGCAGGTACTCTGGCCCAAGGAAGATAAAACACCAACCGAATAATAATCATACAAAGCATTGATATATCAGCACTCTACTATTTTACTCTGCCTGATGATCCTCATGTAAAGGCCATAACTGATGCGAATTCAG
>NZ_LQXQ01000229.1 GCF_003268395.1 Acinetobacter sp. CFCC 10889
TTACCATGAGCAAGAAACAGAAGACTTACACCGCAGAATTTAAAGTTGAAGCAATAAAATTGATTGAAGCCAATCAAGGCAATGTATCGGAAACAGCCAGACAACTTGGCATTTCAATGCAAACTCTTTCAAATTGGAATAATAAAGCAAAGACTGGCACCTTAGCAGGCACTAAACAATATTCACCTGATCTAAATGCCTTACTCGAAGAAAATAAAA
>NZ_LQXQ01000230.1 GCF_003268395.1 Acinetobacter sp. CFCC 10889
TGCAACTTTCAGCTCTGTGCCTAACTTGTTGCTTGATGATCCTGTATCACCTTTGAACGTTAATGGCGTGTTCACTGCTGTATCAAGCGCAGTAATCGCACCACCAACATTGTTCGAATTAGTGACTGTTCCTGTACCAGGCGCTGTTGTGGTATAGCTCGGTGCACTGATCGCACCTGTAGTTGAGTCGTAGGTTGATCCACCACCCAATGCTG
>NZ_LQXQ01000231.1 GCF_003268395.1 Acinetobacter sp. CFCC 10889
ATGGTTTTTATCAACAAAAATTATTTGAACAGTTTTATGTGGTGATCGCCTCCAAAGATCATCAGCGTTTGAGCAATCAAAGTATTTCTGCTGAACAATATTTAAATGAATCCCACATTGATATTGATGCAGGCATTGGACACTATCATATTGAAAATGAGTTACATAATTTAGGTTTAAAGCGTAATATTTTGATGCGTATTCCCAGTTAT
>NZ_LQXQ01000232.1 GCF_003268395.1 Acinetobacter sp. CFCC 10889
GCCAACTCGAGTATCTAAGGTACTCAATGCGGTATTGGTTGCATGTAACTGTTTACCCGCCACTGCATCTGTAGAATTTGCATCAAGTGTTGCATTTTTTAGATTGGTGATTTTTGTACCTGTTGCACCACCTTTTAAACTAATACTGTCTTTAGCTGCTGAATCATAAACAACGGCGTTCGCTGAAATTCCACCTAAACCATTTTGTAA
>NZ_LQXQ01000233.1 GCF_003268395.1 Acinetobacter sp. CFCC 10889
TGTATTAAGCCGTATCTGAATAAATTAGTCAATATAAATCATCACTTTTTTATTCATTCGAGTAAATTTCACCCAAAAAAAATCTCTGATGGGATCAGAGATTGAAATCGTAAATACGGTTTTTAAATATGGTGGCGAGACCCAGGATCGAACTGGGGACACACGGATTTTCAATCCGTTGCTCTACCTACTGAGCTATCACGCCGATGG
>NZ_LQXQ01000234.1 GCF_003268395.1 Acinetobacter sp. CFCC 10889
GCGTAGGCTTTAATTGAAAAGAATCTCCATACATCTGGAGATTCTTTTTTTGCCTTATTTTTCTGCAAAACAAGGACAAAGTCCGCGTAGTATATGATTTAGCAATAAATCTAAAAACTGCACCGCCATGCCGCAAGACAAACATCGAAGATGTACGTAGACTTTAATTGAAAAGAATCTCCATACTTTTGAAAATTCTTTTT
>NZ_LQXQ01000235.1 GCF_003268395.1 Acinetobacter sp. CFCC 10889
TAAAGATTTGGCGTTTTATAAATTAAAATCTGTTGCTCAAATTGAATCTGCACTTAAAGCAATTTCTGAAGCTACAAATCAACATGACTTTTCAACTGCAATCACACAAGCCCTAGTACTTGTGAATCACTGACATTATTGTAGTAAGCTGAACGGCACGTATTTGCAGTGTTTCAGCATCTATACCAATTATGCAGTTT
>NZ_LQXQ01000236.1 GCF_003268395.1 Acinetobacter sp. CFCC 10889
CGCCCGCAAGATCTGGGAATAGACCACGAATACGAATCATGTATTGCGGATCATCACGGCTGCCGTACTGTAAAATCGCTTCTTTTAATTTTTCAATACTAACGATTGGCGATAATTCACTGTTAAATACGAGTGCATTCCAGACACCGCCTGCCGCTTTAGATAATTTATGATGTGAATCAAAGAAAAAGCCTGACGGT
>NZ_LQXQ01000237.1 GCF_003268395.1 Acinetobacter sp. CFCC 10889
GAAGAATTATCTTCATTTAATTTGGTAAATTTCAGCTCATTCAAATCGATATTCATCTCTTCTAATGAACTATAAGAAACTGGATTCCGATTACCATCCCACATATTGGGAATAGATATATCAGCATATTCGGAGATATTTATTATCCATCTACCATCTGCATCTTCTTCTTGAGATTGGCTGATACTAGATATTTTGCC
>NZ_LQXQ01000239.1 GCF_003268395.1 Acinetobacter sp. CFCC 10889
CAAACTGTTCAGCAAGTCTTTGAGCAACGTCAAGGGGAGATCGGTTTAAAGTCTGTGGTGCATTCATGTGACTGTCCTTATTTTCAATATTTTTAGCTTAGCAGATCATCCTGAACTGCTTTATCTGAATGCCTGCTGTACTTATGCACTATTTTGAAAATACTGAGCCACAAAAAAATACCGCCAGCTTGAAGCAAACGGTATTTAAACTTCGATTTAATTTATTAAACTAAAAGTGATTCAAGAAATAGTATTCTCCCATAACTTAAAAATAATCAATTAGCTACTATCAAAATCATAATGTAAGTCCCTTCTTTATGGGATGAGGAGTGAAACTCCGCAAGAGAAAGGTGAAAACCAATTGTCAAATCAACTGTTCGCCTGCACTTCTTTAATCAACTGATCGACCACACTTGGATCTGCTAAAGTCGAAGTATCACCCAAACTGTCCAATTCATTGGCGGCAATTTTACGTAAAATACGACGCATGATTTTCCCTGAACGAGTTTTCGGCAATGCAGGTGCCCAATAGATCGCGTCTGGAGTTGCAACAGGGCCCAGAACCTTACGTACCCAATTTACTAACTCTTTACGTAAATCTTCTGTTTCAATAGCATCGGCTTGTAAAGTCACATAAGCTGCAACCCCCTGCCCTTTGATGTCATGTGGCATACCCACCACAGCAGCCTCAGCCACAAGTTCATGTGCAACCAATGCGCTTTCAATTTCAGCCGTTCCTAAGCGATGCCCTGAAACATTCAGCACATCATCGACTCGCCCTGTGATCCAGTAGTAACCATCTTTGTCACGACGTGCACCATCACCTGTAAAGTAACTCCCTGGATAAGTCGCAAAATAAGCTTCGATAAAACGTGCTGGATCGCCCCAAATGGTTCGCATTTGTCCCGGCCAAGAATCCTTAATAATCAAATTCCCTTCAGCTTCACCTTCAAGTTCATTGCCATCTGCATCCACCAATGCAGGTTGCACACCAAAGAATGGACGTGTTGCAGATCCCGGTTTTAATGCTGTTGCACCCGGCAAAGGAGAAATCAAAATACCGCCTGTTTCTGTTTGCCACCATGTATCTACAATCGGACAGCGACTTTCACCAACAACGGTATAATACCAATTCCATGCTTCAGGATTGATTGGCTCACCCACCGAACCAAGTAGACGCAAACTACTACGATCACTTTCACGGATATAAGCATCCCCTTCACGCATCATCGCGCGAATGGCAGTGGGTGCTGTATATAAAATGGTAACTTGATGTTTATCGACAATATGCCCTGTACGTGCCCATGTTGGATACTGTGGTACACCTTCTGAAATCAAAGTCGTTGTACCATTGGACAATGGCCCATAAAGCACATAAGAATGCCCTGTAATCCAACCAACATCAGCTGTACACCAGAACACATCATCTTGTTTAATATCAAAAATTTCACGGAAAGTACAATTCACATAGGTTAGATAACCACCTGTGGTATGCAACACACCTTTCGGTTTTCCTGTTGACCCTGAGGTATATAAAATGAAAAGTGGATCTTCTGCATTCATCGGTTCAGGTGGGCAAACATCCGTAACAGTCATGATTTCCATGTGATACCACAAATCACGCCCTTCTTTCATTTCAATGGGTTCGCCAGTGCGATACACCGTTAGGACGGTTTCAACCGATTCAGTTCCTTTTATATTCAAAGCAGCATTCACATTTTCTTTGATCGGAATTGGCTTACCACCACGTAAACCAGAGTCAGCTGTGATGACTAATTTTGCTTGACTATCTTCTATGCGACTCGCCAAAGAATCAGGAGAAAAACCGCCAAATACAACACAATGCACTGCACCAATTCGGGTACATGCCAACATGGCAATCGTAGTTTCAGGTACCATGGGCATATATAGCACCACACGATCACCTTTTTTGACACCATGCTTTTTAAGGACATTGGCAAAGCGACAAACTTCATCATGTAAGGCAACAAATGAAATAATTTTATGGCGTGAAGGATGGTCTCCTTCCCATATAATCGCAGGTTTATGTGGATGGACTTTTAAATGACGATCTAAACAGTTTGCACTGACATTCAATTGCCCATCTGCAAACCATTCAATTTTAAAATTATCCTTGTCATAACTGGTATTTTTTACTTGGGTGAAGGGTTTGATCCAATCGAGCTGTTGCGCAGCTTCTGCCCAAAACTGATCAGGATTTTCAACAGATTTTTGATAACGTTGAAAATATTGTTGCTCGTTGGTTCTTGCAGTTTTTACAAAATCTTCTGGTACTGGATATACTTCATTCATATTATACTTCCTTATTTTCTAATCATCTCGTCTCGAGATCTATGCCTACGTTCTTGATTTTATTCCTTGCATACGATCAGTATTACGATAGCGCATTTTAGATCACAATTGTGCTTTGGTCGTAGACGAGGCGTTCACTTTAATGATCGAGTTTGTACAAATCATTTGCAAAAACATTCAAAAAAATCAGCATTTTTGTCGTTTTTTGATCTTATAATTTAACAAACGCTTTAGCTGTATTTCTCAAGCCGTTACATTTTCTTACTGAACATGTTCAAAAAGTTAATTTCTATGTCATCTCAAGATAGCGCGCCATTTTTTTCTCGACAAAATCATCCATCTACAGACCGAGCTTTTTCAGTAAAGGGCCGTTTTAACCGTCTCAGTTATATTGCTTGGTATGGCTTGCTGCATTTTATTTTTTTGGCAGCCGCAATCGCACTGAGTTTGACTTTAGGTATTTTTAACCTTAGCAATGCCTCATTTCATCAGCATGATTTAGCTACTTTTGGCAGTTTGGGTAGCATTGGCTATAGTGTACTTTTGGTACTGTATATCTATTTTAATTTTGTCATCATTATTCGCAGACTACATGACCGTAATCGCTCAGGATGGTTGTGTTTACTGTTATTTGTACCTGTAGTGAATTTCTTTTTCGCCTTATATTTACTGTTTGCCAAAGGTGACGCAACATATAACTCATATGGACACCCTCGCCCTGCCACAGTGATCGAAAAAATCATTGCATGGACACTGATCATACTGACCACTTTAAGCATTCTCGCAACGGCTAGTGCGATATCGTATTTTGTAGGAACAGGTGATCTAGAAAATCCACGTGAAATAATTCAGCACAGTACTGAATATTTCTAACAAGACAATACAGTGATTCAACTGATTGTCAAAACTCACCTTGCTATTGTTGATCATGTCAAAGCAAGGCTGAGTCATTCAACTTTTATTGGACTTTAAAGTGGCTGAAGAAACAACCAAACTCAGTGATGTCGCCCAAGACACCACACAATTGCTACATACTGCAGGTGAAAAAACAGCAGAAACTGTGATTAAGCACACAGCAAAATACAATGATGCCTATACCACCATTGATAAAATTATGGATGGTTTTTGGGAACGTGTGCCTTATTTCTGTATTGCACTTATCGTATTAATGATTTTTTGGCTGCTGTCAAAAGTCTTTAAGTTTTTTGTACGTAAAACCCTTGAAAACCGTTCATATACCCGCCAAAACTTGGTTTTAGTACTAAATCGTGTTGGAAGTACGATTATCATTTTCTTTGGTTTTCTCATTGCCATGGTCATCGCCATTCCTGGTTTTACCCCAGGTCAATTGATGAGTGCTTTGGGAATTGGTTCGGTGGCAATTGGCTTTGCTTTCAAAGACATTTTCCAAAATATGTTGTCAGGGATTTTGATTTTACTCAGTGAGCCTTTCAAAATTGGGGACACCATTGTGGTCAATAATATGGAAGGAACTGTTGAAGATATTCAAATCCGTGCGACATTCTTACAATCACCTGATGGTCGCCGCATTGTCATTCCTAATGCAACGGTATATACCAGTGCAGTAACAGTCAATA
Source organism: Acinetobacter sp. CFCC 10889 (assembly GCF_003268395.1). GTDB lineage: Bacteria > Pseudomonadota > Gammaproteobacteria > Pseudomonadales > Moraxellaceae > Acinetobacter. Next base: position 3,912 of record NZ_LQXQ01000239.1, read on the forward strand.
CAGCTTATCCACGCCGCCGTTGTGAGTTTGTCGTGGGGATTGGCTATGAAGACAATGTACAAGAAGCCAAAAACATTATCATGAAAATTTTAGATCATGATCAGACCATTCTCAGTCAACCTACATTTAGTGTGAATGTCGCAGCTTTGGCGGATTTCTCAGTGAATTTAAAAGTACAATGGTGGGTGGATACCTCTGAAACCACAACTTCGGCATCGATTAGTGAAGTACAAGAACGAGTGATTCAATCATTTGCAGACAATAACATTTCGATTCCTTATCCAGTGCAAGAAGTCAAAGTCTATCGTGGTGAAAACCTAGAGGAAGAATCAGCACGTGCTAAATAAGCATCCTAAAACATAAGGAATGACGGTTTCAGTACGAATAATACGGTTGCCTAAGCTTACAGCTTGGCAGCCATTTTTAACAAGTAAATCAATCTCATAAGGAATAAAACCACCTTCAGGACCAATGACAACTGTGCATGCATGATTGATTGCAAAAGGCATTTTTTGTTCCACATACGGATGTGCCACAAAAGCAGGTTTTTCCCGACTAATCAATGTTGGTAAAATATCTTCGACAAACGGTTTAAAACGTTTATGTAGCTCAATTTGTGGTGCTACAGTATCACCTGCTTGCTCCAATCCAAGTGTTATAAAATGATCAAGCTGTTGCAAAAAAGGCGTTTGCCAATAACTTTTATCCACCCGATAACTATGTAAAAGAATAATTTTTTCTACGCCCAAAGTCACCGCATCCATAATTAAACGGCGCAAAACTTTCGGTCTAGGCATTGCTACAATCAAAGTCACTGGTAATTTTTCAGGGACAGATTCTTCTTTAAGCGATTTGATCTGAATCAAGTCTTCTGAAATATCAACAATTTCAGTTAAATAACGCTTTCCTCCACGAATACCAACTTTTAAAGTATCGCCAACCTGCACACCAACATGGCGATGTAAATGTTCAAGTTGTCGTTTAGAACTAATTGTCCACGTTTCAGATTGAGTTTGTCGTGGATCTAATAACACGATATTCATAAATATGTATCAATCACTGCAATATGTTTTTGCAAAGAACCTTTATTTTGCGCTAACACACGATCTGCATGTTGACTCAGTGCTGTGCAAAACCAACATCATCAATACAACGCAGCAACAGCACCACAACCTCATCTACAGATTGCCCAACTTTGACCGCATCTGCCTGTAAAAACTCATCAACAATAGCTTGAAAATTAAAATAATTTTGACCAATGACGGTCGGTACATGTAATGCCATCGGCTCTAAAATATTATGTCCACCACCCGGTTCATTTAAAGAACCACCAACAAAACACGCTTGGCTTAAGGCATACCACAGCCATAACTCGCCCATACTGTCTGCTAGATAAACTTGCGTATTCTCTTGAATATTCTCATTTAAACTGCGGCGCTGTGTATTTAAATTCAAACTTTGCGCAAGCTGAAAAACCTCATCAAAACGTTCAGGATGACGAGGTACAACGACACATAACAATTCAGGTCGTTGCTGCAAATACGGCTTTAAAGCCGTCAGTAATTTTTGCTCTTCAGGAAAATGTGTACTGGCAAGGATAATAATTTTACGTGTATTTAAATGCCAATCCTGTTGTAACTGTTGTGCTTGCTCAATAAATATTTGTGGTGCTGAAATATCAAATTTAATACTACCCACCACATTAGCAACATGTTCAACTAAGCCCAATGCGATAAAACGCTGTGCAGTTGCCGCATCTTGTGCCAAAAGACGATCTAATTTTTGCAACATTGGACGGGTTAAACTCGGTACTTTGCCATAACCTTTGGCAGATTTTTCAGATAAACGAGCATTAACCAATAGACATGGCACAGCACATTGTTTGGCTTGATCAATCAAATTTGGCCAAAGTTCTGTTTCCACTAAAATCAAAAGTTTAGGTTGATATTTACGATAAAAATCTGCAATTAAATCTTTCAAATCAGCAGGTAAATATACCGCTTGGAAACGTGACTCAAAAGGTGCTTTGAGAAATAATGACTTGGCACGTGCTTGACCTGTTTTGGTGGTATTGGTCACCAAAACTGCATGCCCCTGTTTCAGATAATGTTCAATGAGCGGTTGCGCAGCATTGGTTTCACCAACAGAAACACAATGAAACCAAATTGTTTGCGTATTTTTAACAGGCTGAAATGGACCAAAACGCTCAAGATATTCCTGTTGGTATGCTGGCAAATCTGTTGCACGTTTTTTGATGCGCCATTGATATAAAGGTTTGACGATCGCAAGTGCTGCGTTATACCAAAAAGGAGTAGCCAAGCAAAAATTCTCATATCAGGATCAATCGGCAAATATAACAGAGCATACCGAGCTTGTTAATCAACAATCGTGTAGAAAATTTGCAGCTTGGTTTATTGACCCACTTCATGTAAGGCGTCCTTCATCCACATCTGCACCGCAGTCACATTTAAAATCGTGTTCATATAATGTTGACTACTATCACTCACAGGCAATCCATAACTTTTAAAACGCATCACTACAGGCGCATAAAATGCATCTACAATGGTAAATTCATCACCAGATAAAAAACCGTGTGGGTTTTCACGCTTCGCCCAAATATCTTCAATGCGTTTTACATCCACTTGTAACTCAGCACTTTCACGAAAAATTTGTTGCCCTAAGTCCGTCAAGTCTTGGGTAATATTCATTGGGTATAAGCTGCGTAAAGTCATAAAACCACTATGCATTTCCGCACAAATCGCACGTGCATAGGCACGAGTTTTTACATCTTTCGCCCATAAATGTCGTTCAGGAAAAAGTTCTGCTAAATATTCACAAATCGCCAAAGAATCCCAAACAATCAAATCCTGATGTTTTAACACAGGGACTTTGCCCACAGGTGTAATTTTCGCTAAGGTTTGTTTTTGATATTTTTAGACAAATAAAAAAAGAGCAACATCATGTTGCTCTCTTCAAATTCATATTACAAGACAGTATTTAGAACAAAAATGAAACACCAAATCCTGCATTATAACTACGATCTTGACCGTCTAAATCAACCCCAATGCTACCATCAAGTTGAGTACGATCATTTAATGCATAGATCAAACCTGAAGCCAAACCATATTGGTAATCTTCACTTTCACCTTTACGGTAAATAAACTCAGAAAAACCTGATAAATTTCCAGCAATTTTATAACCTACAGTCGGAATCGCAGTCACTGACCAGTCACCATCTTGCACTGCATAATTCATGGTAATGCCTGTATTGACCAAGTCATTGTATTTATAATCAAGTGAAGTACCTAGACTATAGATATCATCTTCATTGCTAAAACCTTCGTTGCCTGTAGCAATCACAGCTTGCGCCAACACAGCCAATGAGAGTTTTTCATCGTCTAAATCAATTGCTTTCTTTAAGCCAATGCTGACATCACCTAAACCATTATCATCAACTTTGTCGCCTTTATACTTGGTTTGTGTCCATGCAGGTCCTGCCCAGCCCAATTGTAACTCTAAACCTGATGCCAAACCTGTACGCAATAACATATCGCCATTTAAAGTCACAGTTTTTGCCTTTGCACCATCTACAGTTGTTTCTGTATAAGTTGCACTCGGTAAACCTTGCTCCCAAGCCACTTGACCGACAGGTGTAATTCCCGTACCAAACCCTGCACCAGGGCGATCAAATGAAAATTCTGCTGCAAAGCTGCTCATACTTGCACTTGCTGCAAGCAGAACGATGATTTTGTTAGATATTGTCATACTATTACTCTGTTAAGCTAATTCTTTAGACATTTTAGCGCCATGACTACGCAATAACTCTAAAGTTTCTTTCTCCTCAGGTAAAGCCTGTGACCAATCTATTTCATCAAAATCTTGATCAAAAAATAAATCGCAGATCGAAGTAAGAATGGTTTTCCCTTCTTCATCTTTGCTATTTGGCTCAACTTTGTGTTCTAACAACGTTTTACCGCAGGCACACATGCAGCACTTGCAGCATCCCACAATGGACCATAGCATTCCTCTGCATCCCATAAATGGAAATTTGCATTGGCTTGAAGTAATTGTTCCAAGATGTCTAAATGTACCTGTAACTGTGCTTGCTTCTGCTCTGCACTCAATGGCTGCCCTGCTTCATACGCTTCGCAAACTACTTCCCACCATTGGAATAAACCATCTGACCATACAGATACCGCAGGTCCTTTATCTAGGTCGATAAAATTAGGGTCTAAACCCTCAGCCAATAGACGCTTTACTTGTTCCAAATCTAATGCTTCTATAGCCTGTAAGAAATTTTGTTGTGGCGCAGTCAGCATGTGCTTATCTCATTTTGAGGTTTATATAAGGCATATTATGCCGAAAAATAAAAAAGATAGTTCAAGTAATTTTAGCTCCCTGATTTTGAAAAAAATTATGTCATTTTTTGTTGTTTTCTGACCAAAAGTTTTAAACCATCCATAAAAAAAGCCCCTTTCGGGGCTTCTTATTAAGCTTCATCAGCTTCTACATCTGCATCACTAAATTCTAACTTTCCACCACGTGGATTTTCTTTTTTCTCTAAAACATGTTCAATACTACGTTTAACACGATCAATTGCACCATGTAATGCGAGATCAATATTTTTTGCCTTATGTGTGACTACAACAGGTTTTAAACCCGCTGCTTTGGCTTCAATCATGCAACGGATATCGTCATCGCCGCCTTTGTCCCCATTTTCATCACTGATATGAACCGAAAATTGCGTAATACGCTCACTATGACGTTGAAATTCTTGATTTAACTCGTCACGCACATAGGTAATTAAACGATCACTATTTTGAATATTTTTATCTGTACGAATTTCAATGTTCATAAATATCAACCTCTTCTAACCATTTTATATTTTCAATAAATTTAAAAAAATCATTTATGTGTATGTGCAAAACTTTCTTATGTTGGCACGTTGGGTTCTGGCTGATGTTTCAGCACTAAGCACATCTTCATTTAAATTTTGGTCGTAACCTCCACAATGAATGATGAACACTTTAGAGAAGTTTCTGTGTCCTTATATCTTCAATATCGGGCTATATTGAAAAATATGCAAGGGGATTTTGAAAATATTTATGAAAACAATATGAAAAATGACAGTTTGTTACTTTAATTTCTAATTTAATGATTTATTTATCTTTTTTCCTTGATAATTTTATACTTTTCACACATCTATAAATCGCTCAAAAAGCATACTGCAATATTTTAAACTTTATGCTTCATATTCAAACAATCTGCTTTAAAGCATTTTTATCTACTGCAAAATTACATAATAATTCACATTTTCGATCATTGTAGCTTTATTTTTACTTAAGAATCTGTATCCTTGTTACGCTTTCTTGGGGGGAAGAGATTTTCATGAAACTGACACACTTTGCAACGATATGTACACTGGCTTCAACTGCAACTTTCGCACAAGCGAATCCTGTCGTTTGGCAGGATTTCAGCCTCACGGGGCTTTATGGTGAAAACTATGAAGTCGGTACTGAAGATCGTACAACAGTGACTGCTGAATATGCAGCAAAATTGAAATACTCTGATGTATTTTTCTTTTTAGATCATCAACTTGATGGCAATGATGAACAAAGTACATATTTCGAGTTATCACCTCGTTTAAGTCTAGGCGAAGTTTCAGGTCAAAAACTTGCTTTTGGTCCAGTCAAAGATGTATTAATCTCAACGACTTGGGAACATAATGCAGGTTATGATCTCAACCAAGAATTCAACAACTTTATGTATGGTGTAGGTTTTGATCTTGCAATTCCTTATACACAGTTTGCAAGCGTAAACTTCTATAAAGTTGATAATGACAAACAAGATGATGACTATCAAATGACCGTTACTTACGGTGTGCCATTTAAACTCGGTTCAGAAGACTTTTTAGTCGATGGTTTCCTTGATTGGTCTACAGCAGAAGATGACCACGCAAGCGAGCTTAACTGGACAACACAGTGGAAATGGAATGCAGGTAAACACATTTCTCCAAAAACTAAACTATATGTTGGTCTTGAGCATTCTGTTTGGAACAACAAATATGGCATCAAAGGCGCTGACCAAAATGATGTCAGTGCCTTAGTGAAATATCATTTCTAAGTCACTCAATACTTGATTTTGAAAGCAAGATTTCGGTCTTGCTTTTTTATTTTTTAAAGCGTAAAAATAATTCCATTCCTGAAATTTATACTGCTGATTTATTATGAGTTTTCATATTCGCCCTGCTCAAGCTCAAGATATCATTCACATTATGCATATTTATAATCGTGAAATTGAAAATGGCTTGGCGACATGGAATAACATCTCTAAAAGCTTAGAAGAATATCAGCAGTGGTTTGCCGATTTAGAAAAGAATAATTTTCCATTGTTTGTCGCAGAAGAAGTTGCGACCCAACGTATTGCAGGCTATGCAGAATATTCTAGTTTTCGGAATTTTAATGGCTATAAGCATACCGTTGAACATGCAGTATATATTGATCCACAGTTTGCACGGCAAGGTTTAGGCAAAGCCTTATTGTTAACCTTAATTAAACATGCTCAACAACAGAAAATTCATGTCATGATTGCCGCGATTGACCATGAAAACAAGGGTTCTATTCATTTGCATGAACAACTTGGCTTTAAACATACAGGTTATATGCCGCAAGTTGGACAAAAATTTGGACAATGGCGTGATCTTGTTCTCATGCAACTTTTGTTAGATCGTAAAATTCCATAGACTTAGAATTTATCGTCTTTTCAAATTTTGACAATGCGACATGCCTTATTTTGCTATAAATAGCTTATATAAAATTTTCAATGTTGAATAAAAATGCAAAAAGCACCAATCTTTTTCACTTTACTTTTTTCTACTTCTGCCCTCCAACTTACACATGCTGAAGAATTTTCATTTGAACAAGAACTACAACAAGGCTGTGCAGCAGTAAAAAATGAAGCTGCTTTAGGCAAAAAGTTCTATGATCAAAAAAATTATAAAAAAGCCTTAAAACATTTTCAAACTCAAGCTGCTTGGACAGCTTTTTGTCTCAGCAATGCTGATGAAACCACCATCAAATTTTCTGAAAATAATATCATCACTGCACAGAATAATGTTGCTCTAACCTATGCCAAACTCGGTCAACCAATGTGGGCAAGGGCATGGCTCATGATCAATAAAGATGAAAAAACCAATCAATTCAATCTCAAAAACTTAGCTAAACCCAAAATTTCTCATGATTTATCAGGTGAATATGTCAGTTATGCAGGTTTTGGGGAATGGGATCATATTTCAGTTAAACGCAGTAAAAATGGCTATGCCGTTGGTTATTCGGGTATTTATATGGGCATTCGTAGCTTAATTTATGGACCAAATATGGGAGAGTTTGATACGACTTTTACTTTAAATCAAAAGCGTGCGCTGTATAAATATGAAGACTGCACTATTCAGCTTGATTTTAATACCAATCAAAATTTAGGAAATTATATTGAAGTGAAACAAGAGGATGGTAACTCTGGTTGTGGCTTTGGACATAATGTCAATGCGGGCGGTACATATTATAAAGTGGAGAGATGAATTTTAATTCATCAGTCTTTTACCTAGCCCCCTAAAATATGCTTTAATTACAATATAATAATTTAAAATTTTAGGGGATATACATGGCAAAGTTTTTAAATACCAGTGCTACGAATTTTTTCTTAGAAGAACTGATTAAGAATGCCAAAGAGCGTTTGATTTTAATTAGTCCATACTTGCGTTTAAATGATCGTATTAAAGAACTTTTAGAAGATAAAAATCGTCTAAAAATTGATATTCGTATCGTCTATGGCAAGAGTGATTTACATCCTGACGAAATCAAATGGATGCAGAAATTAGACTATGTGCGTGTCAGCTTTTGTAAAAATCTCCATGCAAAATGTTATATGAATGAAGTAACCTGTATTATTACCAGTTTAAATTTATATGAATTTAGCCAAATTAATAATAATGAAATGGGGATTTTAGTTAACAAAGATGATGATATGGATGTTTTTAAAGATGCTTATGAAGAAGCTCAACGTATTATCCGTATCAGTGATGAAGTGCGTATTTCACTTGATGAAGTAAAAGCAGAAAAAGTAGAAGAACCAACTAGCATAAATACCTCAAATGAAGGAACAGGTAAATTAACTTCTTCCAAACTTGCAGCAAAACATAAAATTAAAACCAATGAACTTTTAGATAAATTTGTTGAGCTTGGTTTTCTGACATTGAATGAAAATGGTAAACATTATTTAACAGATCATGGTAAAACTATTGGTGGAGAATTTAGACCAAGCCAATATGGTGGATATTTCCTCTGGTCTGAAAATATGGAAATATAAAAAAAGCCCTTACGGGCTTTTTAAATTTTACACACCCAAATCAGCTAAATTACCTTTCTGTTCTAACCAATGCTTACGATCTGCAGAACGTTTTTTTGCAAGCAACTTATCCAACAAACCTGCAGTGAACTGACTATCATCTAAGTCTAACTGCACCAAACGGCGAGTATTCGGATCCATTGTCGTTTCACGAAGTTGACTTGCATTCATCTCACCCAAACCTTTAAATCGGGTGATTTGTGGATTCTTAGATTTCACTTTCTTTAAGATAGTTTCTAGCTCATCATCATCCAGTGCATAATGCACATCTTTAGCATCATCAATACGGAATAATGGTGGCATTGCCACAAACAAGTGCCCTTCCTCGACCAAGTTCGGAAAATGCTTCACAAACAAAGCGCAAAGCAAAGTCGCAATATGCAAACCATCCGAGTCAGCATCAGCAAGAATACAGATTTTGCCATAACGCAGTTCTGATAAATCATCACTGCCTGGATCTACCCCAATCGCAATCGCAATATCATGTACTTCTTGTGAAGCTAAAACCTCATCTGAAGACACTTCCCACGTATTTAAAATTTTGCCTCGAATCGGCATGATTGCTTGGAAATTTTTATCACGTGCTTGTTTCGCAGAACCACCCGCAGAGTCCCCTTCCACAATAAAAAGCTCTGATTCTTCAAGCGTATGCCCAACACAATCTGCCAATTTCCCGGGTAAAGCAGGTCCAGAAACGATCTTTTTACGTTCCACTTTCTTGGCAGCTTTTAAACGACGCCCTGCTTTAGCAATCGCCATTTCCGCCAGTTGCATCGCTGTTTCTGAGTTTTGATTGAGCCACAAAGTAAAGGCATCTTTGGCAATATTTAACACAATATTCGATGCTTCACGGCTCGACAGACGTTCTTTGGTTTGCCCAGAAAATTGTGGTTCTTGTAATTTTAATGACAGAATATAATTTACCCCATCCCACACATCTTCAGCAGACAGCTTCATATTTCGTGGCAATAAATTACGCAACTCACAAAATTCACGTAAAGCTTCTGTGATACCTGAACGTAAACCGTTAACGTGCGTACCACCTTGTGCTGTTGGAATCAAATTTACATAACTTTCTTGAATCTGTTCACCACCTTCAACATTCCAACAAATTGCAAACTCAGCACTTGCACGTTCTGCTTCACCATTTGCTACAAAAGCAGGATTTGGCAAAATGTCACGATCTTGCAATTCATCCATCAAATAGTCGACTAAACCATTTTCAAATTGCCATTGGATTTTTTCGTCATTGATTTGATCAACATAATTGATTTCTAAGCCTGCGGCTAATACAGCTTTGGCTTTTAAATTATGTTTTAAGGCTTTTAAAGCAAATTTTGGTGAATCAAAATATTTGGCTTCAGGCCAAAAATGCACAGTTGTTCCCGTTGCTCGTTTTGGCGCTTTGCCTGCTAAAACCTCAAGTGGTGCAACGGGTTCGCCATGTTCAAACGCCATTTTATAGAGATTGCCCTGACGCTGTACTTCGACTTCAACACGATCAGATAAAGCATTGACCACCGAAATCCCTACACCATGCAAACCACCTGAAAATTGGTAATTATCCGTGCTGAATTTACCACCAGCATGTAATTTGGTTAGGATAATTTCGATCCCGCTTTGTCCATATTCAGGGTGAATATCAACAGGCATCCCACGCCCATTGTCTTCAACCGACAACGAGCCATCTTTATACACAGTAACTGTTATTTTATTGGCATGTCCTGCAAGTGCCTCATCGACAGCATTATCAATAACTTCTTGTGCCAAATGGTTTGGACGTGTGGTATCGGTATACATCCCCGGACGGCGGCGTACAGGATCTAAACCCGATAAAACTTCAAGAGATTGGGCTGTATATTGCGTCACGTTGCAAGTTTCCCTTTTTAAAATTTAACTAAAATTCAAGACATCTATTATAGGGCGTACAGTATCGCATTTTTAGAAAAAAAACAGCCTTGATCTTGATGTTAGTCTGTTAATGCGACAGACAGTGACGTGATCAACTTTTTATTCAGTATTATTCTTAAAAAATTATTTTTTGATAGTACCCTTCTAAAAACGCCATCAACATCGGAATCTTTTCTGCAAAATTATCCATGGCATGATTACCCCGTGTTTCAGTGATCACAAAGGAAGATGGTGCATAAAATTGTTCTGCCTCACGATAATCAATGACTTCATCGCCTTGTTGCAATAACACCAGAAAATTTTCTGAATGCTGAAGTTTTTGTACTGCCATTTGTTCTAATGTTATCAACTGTGCATCATCTAAAGTCCATTGTGCATTTACAAAGTATGGCAATTGTTCTACACCAAAAAGTTTTCTAAACAGCACCCAAGGCTGCACAGCTGGATTGATGAGTACCGCAGGAATATTAAACTTTTCTGCCAATTGTGTAGCATAGAAACCACCTAAACTACTCCCCACCAACGCCACTTGATCCAATGATGTAATCATTTCCGAAAGCTGTTGTATCACTTCGTCAGGTCGACAATTTAAATCTGGCAAATGTACCTGACATTGGCTAATGTATTGACTATATTCATTAAGTTGTTGTCCTTTTATAGAGAGTGGACTGCTTTGAAAACCATGTAAATAAATAATATTCATCTCAAACCATTTGCAAATTTCAAAAAGCTGATATAAGTTATAATGTGATTCAAATCACAAAATGTTATAAATTGTATAACACCATTAATTGTCAGACAAAAAAACAATATGCTGAAACTTGAAACAGTATGCTAGTTAGGTTTCAAGATGATTAATAGAATGACATAGGGATATAAGCCTTGATCTAAATCATTTTTTAATGTGTTTGGATCATATGGAGGATAACGAAATATGGCAAGTTTAACACCACTACACGAAACGTATTGTAAATGGGATCGCTCTCCACCAAGTCAGGCTGACGTATTAGAAGGTCTAGCTCAACTCGTCAGTACACCGCTCAATGGTGTCGTACAAGATCTCATTCAATCCTTACAACGTGAAGTTTTACTCAGTGTTTTTGGTCTAAACAAACAAAAAGCCAAACGTTTTCAAGCACGTCCTTATGTCGAAAAAGTCTATCAATTTGGTTTTAATTCATTACAAAACTATGGTCATTATTTTTTAGCACCTGGTTTACGTAAAGTGATTGAACATTTTCCAAAATTACATGATAAGCCTTTAACTCCAACATTAACTTTCTTGGTCAGCGCGCTCAATGGTGTACTTGGTGATTATTTGTTAGCAACACATAACCCTCTAGCATTATCGACTGTGCTATATGACCATTATGGTGCAGTTCAGCAAGGTGATTTGGCTGGACGTGTGGTAATTTTTTCACATGGTCTGTGTATGAATCATTTGGATTGGAGTAATCGTGGTAACGGTGGAATTGGTGAAAAACTACTTGCCCAACGTGATAACAACACGATGTTATACGTACATTACAACACAGGTCGTCGTATTTCTGCCAATGGTCGTTCTCTGTCAAATATGTTAGAAGATTTAGTCAAACGTAATCCTCGTATTACCAGTATCGACTTGATCGGACATAGTATGGGTGGATTGGTTTCTCGTAGCGCATTGTTCTATGGTAAACAAAATCTGCACCAATGGATCCATATGGTTGAAAACTTGGTGTGCATTGGCTCACCTCATCATGGCGCAGTTTTGGAACGTTTTGGCTTTGCGTTGCAAGATAAAATCGGACATTTTCCACTGGTCAAATTGGTCAGTCATATTGTCAATATCCGCAGTAATGGAATTTTAGATTTACGTTTTGGTAGTGTTCGTGACGATGATTGGGAACATAATACTGCTCGTATTGGTTTGATGGATGACAACCGTAAACCAGCTCCACTCCCATCTTATATCAACACTTATCTCATTGCAGGTACACTTGAGTTTGAAAATCGCAAGAATCGTACACTCAAAGTCATCGGTGATTATTTAGTCAGTGTCAAAAGTGCTTTAGGTGAACATCCTAATCCAAAATTCCAGTTAAAATTACCAGAAGCACATAAAGCTGTATTTTATGGTTTAAATCATTTTGAGTTGCAATATCATCCACATATTGCTGAGCAAATTGCTAAATGGTTCTATCCACATCATGATGAAATCGCTGAAGAACAAATTCGTAAATATCTGATCAAATTGGAAAGTATGCAAGGCATCGTGGAGACTTAAGTCGAGATTCCATCACATTTAAATACTCAAAAAATGCCAACATTCATGTTGGCATTGTTATATTTAAGCAGGATATTTCCTAAATAATTGCCATAGACTGATCAATGCCAATACACTAAAGAATGTCAGAGACCACACCGGTAATGACTGTCCCAAGAATGTCCAATCAATCATGGCACATTCACCTGAACCTTTCAGGACATTTTCAAAAACTGATTTTAATGGCAAGGTATCCACCCAATAGTCCAACCCCGGACCACAACTCGGCACTTGGTCAGGGGGTAGGTTTTGCAACCATACATGACGCCCTGCGATTGCAACTGACCATCCAATCGAAACCAAACCTAAAAAAGCATAGAAACGTTTAAAAGCATTGGTTTTGGGATGATGTAACAATGCAATCAGGGAAATAAAACCCAATCCAATCAAGCCAATACGCTGAAATACACACAAAGGGCAAGGATCTAAACTTTGTACGTGTTCCAAATACAACGCAAATGCCATTCCTATGACACTTGCTAAAAATAAAAGACCACTAATGATGCGATAACTCTGCCATTGCATGGCTGTTCCTCTAATTTTTTGATGTGGTGATATCATCTAAATTTGGCAAGATAATCGTCAAAACTCAAATCTGTTTCTTGCTCAAGTTGCTGTTGTTGTTGCAATGATGATGTCGCAAGTTGTTCAAAATACGCTAAAGTTTCTGTACTTAATACATGTTGTTCGTAACTTTCCACATGCTGATGTGCCATAGCACTGCCAAAGCTCCACGTACCACCATTTTGTAAAGTATCTTCGATCACTTTTGCTGACAAAGTCGCATCCACATTGGCAATGCGTTGTTGCATCACAGTTAATGCATCTGCATATAAAGTCGTGTCATAGCTTTGATTGAGCAATGCAGCCAATGGCAACATTGCCTGTAAATGCTGAGATGCCCATTGTTCAAGCGGATAAGTTTGTCCAAGTTCTTGAATCGCAGCATTCGGCGCACGTCCACGATTGACCACTTCATTTTGATTTTTTTCAATCAGGTCTTGTTCTTCTTCCCAAAGTTCAGGACTGTCTTTGAGCAAACAATACAACGCCAATACTTCCAAGAAGCCTGCGGTGGTTTCGTTGATGCCGATGGCTTCGTATGGATTGACATCGACTGCACGTAATTCCACATAACCAATACCACGTTTTGCTAAAGCTTCCGAAGGGGTTTCGCCTGCTTGTGGTACTTGTTTTGGACGGACTAAACTGTAATATTCATTTTCAATTTGCAGCACATGATCATTGATCTGAATCGGTTCGCCATTGCCATCATTTAAACCCAAATGACTAAATTGTGCATACGGTGTATTGACTGCTTTTTGCAGTTCTGCGACATAGCATTGAAGGCTGTTATAGTGAATACCCAATTGCTTTTGCGCAGAATTTTGGTAACCAAAACGCCCCATTCGCAAAGCTGTTGCATACGGAGTAAATAATGTGCCTTTAACCAAAGGCAATAAATGATGCTCACGCCCTGTCATAAAACATCTACACACTGAAGGACTTGCACCAACCAAATACATCACCAATGGTGTTAAGCGAATAAAATTACGCACCAAACCCAAATAACGATGGCTGCGATAATCTTGCAGGCTGAGATTTTTTAATGCATCATCAGACTCATGTTGTTGTAATTGTTCAAATAAAGCATCAGGGAATGACACATTATAATGCACACCCGAAATGGTCTGCATACGGCGACCATAGCGAATACCTAAACCATGACGGTATAAAGTTTTAAATTTACCAATATTCGATGAGCCATATTGTGCCAAACGAATATTTTCTTCTTGATCATCCAACATACATGGCATCGACAAAGGCCACAGTTTTTCACCATTTTCCAAATGGCGATGTACGACTGCATGGATGTCTGCCAAATAATTCAGTGCTTCAGGAATACTTGCTTTGGGTGGCGTAATGAACTCCATTAACGCTTCAGAATAATCTGTCGTAATATGCGGATGAGTTAACGCTGAACCCAAACTTTGTGGATGATCTGCCTGAGATAAGAAGCCATTACTTTGCATACGCAAGCTTTCACGCTCAATGCCACGCAACATGCCTTGTAATAATTCAGCACTTGCCCAAGTCGGCAAAATGGCTTGAGAATTGGCTTCAGTTTGACTCATCATGTACTCGCTTATCTTAAAAAAGTTTTTAAAATAAAATATTTTTGATGCCCGCAGTATAACGTGAATTATCGATATACATGCATATTCAAAATGCTTTTAGACGTAATATTCATTTTTCGGCAATTTTTTATCACAATTGAACGCTTTTAGACACTTGAAATTTGTGATTTTATGCAAGAATCCTTTTAAAAGAATTTAAATACACATGAAAGCTCAAGACATTCTCGATTTTTGGTTTAGCCCAAGCACTCAACCTTTTTGGTTTGCAAAAAGTGATGATTTTGATCAACAACTTCATCGCCGTTTCAGTGAAATTTTAGTGCAAGCCACGCAAGCCGAATTGTATACATGGCGTGATACTGCCGAAGGTCGTTTGGCGGAAATCATTGTCCTTGATCAATTTTCACGAAATTTATATCGTGATCAAGCCGCAGCTTTTGCACAGGATGCACAAGCGCTTAGCCTTGCCCAAGAAGCGATTCATTTGGGTTTGGACACTACTTTACGCCCTGAGCAACGTTCATTTTTATATATGCCCTATATGCACAGTGAATCAAAACTGATCCATGAAGAAGCATTAAAATTATTTGAGGCTTTGGGCAACCCGATCAATTTGGATTTTGAGAAAAAACATAAAGTTATCATTGATCGTTTTGGACGCTATCCACACCGAAATGCAATTTTAGGGCGTGAATCGACTGCGGAAGAAATCGAGTTTTTAAAACAGCCCAATAGTGGGTTTTGATTTAAATTTTTACTCAGAATTTATTCAATCAGATACACCGAGATGGAGGAAAATACTTCCATCTTTCCCCTCAAAAATAAAATCATCCCAAGCACATTCATACCATGAATTTGTTTTCACAAACACCTGATAAACTTTCTGTACAACAAGCAATGACTTTAGCTCTACTAAAAAATTTTCAAGAAAAGACTGTTGTGCATCTCGCTCATTCAAAACAAAAGCTTCATATTTATCATCCAAATAGCAATCAGAAGAACCTAAACCGACTAAACTTTCATCAGCATCATCCGCTTTTTGATAACTAAAAAGCCATGTCTTCAATGCATCACGTACTTTCAAATCAGTCAGAGAAAGTTCTTCAAATGTAATTTTGGCATCAGAATACATCTCTAAAAAATAATGCTGAAATGCATTTTTACTCTCAAAATTTGTATGCAAATTAACTATTTCAAATGTATAACCATGATTGCATTTGGTATTGATGAGGGCGAATGCTGCTAACACTCCCGATAACCGTCCCAATTCAAAATCAATATTTTTCATTTTATGTTGTTCTATTCACTTATCATTAAAATAATTATACATCAAAGGGATTTAACAAATTTCTGCTTGAAATACATCATTTCCCCATCCATTTCAGGCAATATAAAGGATATACATTATTCAGCCATACTAAGGAGCGAAACATGAAAAAGACGCTCATCGGTCTGACTATGGTGACAATGCTCACAATGGTCGGATGCGCTACAACACCCTCTCAGCCCCGCACTTTTGACCAACTTGGGCAGTTTTCAATGCTACCATTAAATACCAATACTTTTAGAATTGGCTTTGAAACTCGCAACATGAGTTATGGTACAGCCGAAGAAATTACCCTACTCAAATCAGCACAAACCACAGTACAAAACGGTTTTCAATTTTTTAAAGTTCTCGATGATCCAAGCAATCGCACACAACAGCCACCTCGTAGAGCTGTAGTTTATCCAACGCCAAACTATTATCCATACGGTTATCGACGTCACGGTTTCTATGATCCATTTTATGACATACCACAAGTGGTCACACTCGACCCAACCCAAGTGTCCTATACCATTGAATGTTATAAAGATAAAAACTCAGCACCGAATGATGCCTTTGATGCACGCCTGATTTTACAATCTTTGGGGCAAAAATATGGTGTCAGTCCGACAGGACAGGTATTACAACCGCAAGTGACTGATGTATCATCAAACAAACAATAATTTTCAGGATGTTGCATGAACCAAGCCGAAGACGTGAATGTACCGAGTCTGAACCGCAGTAAACGCTTTGCCACGATTGCCTTGGTTGTGGCGGTGCTGATTTGGATTGCGCTGATTATTGCAGCCAAACTTTTACCTGAATACGTTTGGTTGATTCACATCTTAATGCTCGGTGCAGAAGCAGGCGTGGTTGGTGGTTTGGCAGATTGGTATGCCATCACGGTGCTGTTTCGCAACCCTTTCGGTAAAATTCCGATTCCTAAATTTTTACGGGATCACACGGAGATTATTCCCCGTAACAAAGCCCGCATTGCTGAGTCGATGGGTAAATTTGTACAGGAAAATTTCCTATCACCGCAAATTGTGGAAAAAAGTCTGCAAAAAACTGACCTGACTTTGGCGGTTGGACAATGGCTTGCCAATCCCAAAAATAACAGCCAAGTGACCGATGTCATTCAACAAACGGTGCCGAAAGTTTTTGACTTTGTGGGACAGCAACAAATTGGAAAATTCATCCAAAATAACAGCGTACAATGGGTGAAAAATACGCAAATCAATCACCTTGCAAGTGAAATGCTCCGTGCAGTTTTGGACAATGATTTCCATCAAGATGTGCTGCAACGTGGCTTGGACATGGCTCATGAATGGATGGTCAATCATCCTGAACAGACACAGGATTTGACCCGTCGTTTGTTCAAAGAATTGGGCGTGTGGAAACTTGCCAAAGGTGCGAGTTGGATTGGTATTGATGTGCAACAACGCACGATTGATTCGTTATTGGAAAAAGTTGAAGCGATTTTGGCTGATCCTGAACATCCATTTCGCAAGAAAATTGAAGATGTTGCCAACGATCTGATGCTACAACTTGCGGATAATCAAAGTGCGGTCAGCATCCGTTTGAATGAAACCAAAAATGCATTATTGGACAGTGAATCGGTACTGAATTTCATCACAGGTGCTGTGGTGATTTTATGTGATGCAATCAAAGCGGACTTGTTAAAAGAAGACTCAGGCATTGCGCTGAATTTGCGTGTTGCGATTCAGCAAGTCGGTGAAAACTTAATTGAAAATCAATCTGTGCGTCAGTTATTGAATGAACGTATGAGTGAAATGGCGATTCATTTAAGTGATCAATACAGTGAAAAAGTGATTAAATTTATCAGTCAACGTATCCATGAATGGGACTCTCGTGAAATGATTGATAAGATCGAAAGTGAGGTCGGTGGCGACTTACACATGATTCGGGTCAATGGCGTAGTGGTGGGTGCTTTTATTGGTCTGACCTTGGGTGTGATTCGAGCGGTAATTGATTATTTGATATAAAATTCTTAAAATTTTAGCTTTTCACATTTGTTATTTATGCAATTTAGATCTGATATCAATGGACTTCGAGCTTTCGCTGTACTTGCTGTTGTTCTGTTCCACTTTAATCCTCAATGGTTACCAGGAGGATTTGCAGGAGTAGATGTTTTTTTCGTCATTTCTGGATTTTTAATGACTGCTATTATTTTTAATAGTATAGAAAAAAATACCTTTAATTTCTTTCAGTTCTATACTGCTCGTGCCAATCGTATCATTCCTGTTCTCACAGCAGTGTCTACTGTATTGCTTGTATTTGGCTGGTTTTATCTCATACCTACTGATTATCAAGATTTAGGTAGACAAATCGAAAAAAGCGCTTTCTTTGTGTCCAACCTTTTGTTTGCGAAAGGAGGAGGTTATTTTGATACTGCTGAACATACAAAATGGTTATTGCACACATGGTCATTGTCTGTGGAATGGCAATTTTATATATTCTTCCCTGTTATCATCATCATATTTAAAAAATATTTCAGTTTAATCAATTTAAAGCGTATGGTAATCGCTTTATTCTTAACCAGTTTGATTTACTGTATTTATGCGACTTATAAAGACAGTAAAACTGCGTATTTCTTACTCACAAGTCGTGCCTGGGAAATGCTTTTGGGAGGATTGGCGTATCTGTATCCGTGGTCACCTAAAAAAACTACACATCAAGTCACCATACAATTTATAGGCTTGGTCATTATTGTAGCCTCCTATTTTTTAATTTCCAATACAACACCTTGGCCTGGATATATGGCGCTTATTCCAGTACTAGGGACTTACCTGATTATTGTCAGCAATTATCAACATAATATGCTCATTAATAATCCTGTTTTTAGCTATATTGGTAAATGGTCATACTCTATTTATGTATGGCATTGGCCTTTAGTCGTTCTTGGGTATTATTTTGAACTGACTGATTGGTGGATCTATGGCATTCCCCTTTCAATTTTACTTGGCTTTTTAAGTTATCAGTTGATTGAAAAAATCAAATTCACCCGATATTCATCATGGAAAGAAATATATAAAGTGAAAGCCTTTTATATGTTTTTATTTATTTCAGGATGTGGATATACCATTAAATCCATTGAGGGTATGGATTTTCGTCTGCCTCCAGAAGCCCGAATGATCAGTCAAGAAATGACCAATTCAAACCCTTATAAATGCGATCAAAAACAACTCTATGAATGCATGATTGGAAAATCTTCCAATATTAAAGCCATGATTATTGGTGATAGTCATGCAGATACATTAACAACCTCTTTGGCATCTGTCTTTGACTTAAAATCAGAAGGTATTATTTCATTATCAACAAGTTCATGCCCTCTCATTTATAATATGAAATATTATAATAAAGATAATCCGTGTCCTAAAATCAATCAGGAGCGTTTCAATTTAATCTCATCACAAAAATATAAAAATATTCCTATTGTTTTAGCAGGGCGCTATTCAAACTATGTACTGGGAGAAAATGATCCAGACCGTATCCCGAGTGGTGGCTCAAAACCTGAAATTTATTTTGGAAATCATCCAGAGCTCTCCCAAGAGCGCAGATTGGTGTTATTTGAACAAAATTTAACGCAAACTTTATGTGAAATTTCTAAAACGAATCCGCTGTACATTGTTCAGCCTGTTCCAGAGCAAGGCTTTAATGTTCCTAAGAGAATTTTGGAAAATTTGTTTTATCATCGTAATCAACAGCTCTCTATTTCATATGAAAGCTATTTGCAAAGATCTCAGCAAGTCCGTGAAATTATTCATAGAAGTGCTGTAAAATGTGATGTCGAAGTATTGGATCCTGCTGCGATTTTATGCAGTACAGGAGAATGTATTTCTGTATATAAAGATCGACCTATTTACCGTGACAGTGATCATTTAAGTGAGTATGGAAATAAACTCGTCTCTCCTATATTTAAAAAAGTTAAGTAA
The DNA here is from genome assembly GCF_003268395.1 of Acinetobacter sp. CFCC 10889. Taxonomy (GTDB): domain Bacteria; phylum Pseudomonadota; class Gammaproteobacteria; order Pseudomonadales; family Moraxellaceae; genus Acinetobacter. Next base: position 23,928 of record NZ_LQXQ01000239.1, read on the forward strand.
CTTTCAGGAGTTGGAAGTGTATCAAAAGTATGCTAAAAGAAAGACAGGAATAGGAAAACCATCAATAAAGTGAATATTATCAGCACCAAAACGAAAACTTAGTTTTGCTGTAATTTGTTGATTAATATTCCATAAATTTGCACAGTGTTTGCAGAAATTAGGATATGAACCTAACTGAGGAAACCACTCAATCCAATTATGTTTGAAATACATCCATATATTTTTATCTGAATCTAGGATGAGAAACTCACCCACAATTTGCATGGTGATAATTTCAATATCACTTAAAGCGGGTGGAAAACCTCTAGTTCTTAAGGGTTTTGTGACAATGAAGAGATATATTTCCTCTATGATTAAGTAAATAGAAATGATAAATTTGTGAATAGACATAACTTAGTTTATTTTCTTGGTCGAAAATTAAATTTGCCTATTTCCTTTATATTTCAATGATTTAAAAAGTTGAGATTCGCGTTGCTTATTGAATTTTAAAAGACGATTTTACTCCATCTCTACCATAGTAATAATAAATCCCTTTGCTTTTATAAAAGAACACACTGTAGTTGATGCTATATATTTTATTTTCAATAATTTTTTGAGCAGGTGCACTCTCAATCCACCCTTGTGGTAGTATTGAATATTCTACTGAATCAATTAGATAGTCTTTATTTTTCTTGGAGTTGCAGTATATCTTCCACATGAGTTTATTTCTTTTTCCACTTTCATCAAGTTCATAAATAGTAATACCAACATTAACTTGTACTTTTTTATTTTTACAAATATTAGAACTTGAAAAGCAAAATATTGGATTCCCATTATTCTCACCTACAATACTAATACTTTCATTTTTTTCACAACCTGTAAGTAATATAATTAAAAAAATTAAAAAATATTTCATATTACTTCATCCCATTATGAATCATTGGAGTACAGGACTGTATATTTTTATTTTGTGCGGTGAGTGCTATTAAACTATATCTTTTATCAGTATAACATGTATGTGCATATATTCAGCCAAAAAATCACTCGACCAATAATCCAAAATACCCTTTTCAAGATCATCCATTATTCTTACAAATAAATTTACAACGGATTTGTACGCTAAAACGTACAAAAGTTGAGGGTATTTCCCAATATACAGCACCTGCTGAATTTCATATCATGAACACATAGAGAGCAGGATGCTCCAGACAATAATAAGAAAAGATAGCGATGGACATGCAGGTTCGACAGGAGTCAAACCAAAGCATCAAATACGTAAAAAAGCCTGACAGGAAGTCAGGCTTTTTTATTTTCAGCAATAAAGCCATGTATTAAAAAATCATAAGCAATACCTATTCAGCTCACAAAACCGACCTGCTACACTCAATTCAATACATTAAAATTCATACCCTCATGATCGAAATCCACTCCAAACTCCCTGCACAAGGTGTCACCATTTTTAGTACCATGAGTGCGATGGCACAACGCTTAAATGCGCTCAACCTCTCACAAGGTTTTCCTGACTTTCCTGCACCTCCTGAACTTTTACAAGCTTTGAGCCAAGCTACACTGGAGGGAAATAACCAATATGCTGCAGGTGATGGCTTACTCAGTTTAAGAGAACAGGTTGCAGCACAATTTCACAAAAGAGACCAACTGAAATTCGATCCCATCACAGAAATCACCATCACACCAGGGGCAACCATTGGTATCTTTGCTGCGATTCAAGCCATCGTCCATGCAGGTGATGAAGTGATTATTTTCGATCCAAGCTATGACAGTTATGCGCCGAGTGTACAATTGGTTGGTGCGAAAGCCATTCACATCGCACTACAAACACCAGACTTTTCAGTAGATTGGAACCAAGTTAAAGCTGCGATTACAGACAAAACCCGCATGATCATTGTCAATACGCCACATAATCCCACAGGTGCGATTTGGTCGAAGCAAGATTGGTTAAACCTGATTGAGCTGATTGAAGATAAAAATATCGTGGTGTTGTCCGATGAAGTTTATGAACATCTGATTTTTGATGAACAAAAGCATTACTCTGCGCTGTCATTTCCAGAACTGCGAGAACGCAGTTTTGTCATTGGTTCTTTTGGCAAAACCTTTCATGTCACAGGCTGGAAAACAGGCTATTGTGTGGCTACACCTGAGTTAATGAAAGTCTTTCGTCAGGTGTATCAATTTGCCAATTTTTGTGGTGTGACTCCCGTGCAAATTGCCCTGTCTAATTTTATGCAACAACATCCTGAACATATTGAAAATTTATCGCACTTTTATCAGCAGAAACGAGATGCTTTTAATGCAGGTTTACAGCAATCTCGCTTTAAATTTACACCGTCACAAGGGACATATTTTCAAAATGTCGATTATTCTGAGATTCGTCCCGATTTAAATGATGTCGAGATGTGCAAGTTTTTAGCAGAACAGCATAAAATCGTAGCCATTCCAGTATCGGTTTTTTATCAGAAAGCCCCACAAAATTTACGCCTCATTCGTTTTTGTTTTGCCAAAAAGCAAGAAACTTTGATGCAAGCCTGTGAAATTTTGAGCCAAGTTTAAGCACATATTTTTATGAGAATATGAAGCCTTAGTTACTTAAAAGCTAAGGCTTTTTTGTAGAATTATGATATTTTGAAGTACAAAATAATTTCAATGGATTGGACAAAACAGCAAAAATGTCAGCAAAAGATAATTTATTGCATCATCAAAAATTTTGGAAAGGATTTTTAATCTTTTTAGTGCCATTGATCGCCACCAATATTTTACAGAACCTTTCAGGTACGATTAATACCATCTTTGTGGGACAAATGATGGGTGTGAATGCAATTGCTGCGATTGCGGTATTTTTTCCTATTCTATTTTTCTTGTTGGCATTTGTGATCGGACTTTCCGCAGGTACAACCGTTTTGGTTGGACAAGCATGGGGTGCAAAAAACCTTGAAAAAGTGCGGATGGTGGTGGGTGCAACCTTATTTATGACCCTCATTGGTGGCTGTATTATTGCCATACTGGGTGTGATATTTGCTAAGCATATTTTACTGCTTTTGGGGATTGATCCTGATGTGATGCACTTATCTTTGCCTTATGTGCAATGGATGCTTGCAGGAAGTCCGTTATTGTTTATTTATATTATTTATACCTCGATTTTACGGGGTGTGGGTGACAGTACAACACCTTTGATTGCATCCAGTATGACGATTCTCATCGGTGTAGTCGTAACACCAATTTTGATCGCAGGTTATTTTGGTTTTCCTCAACTTGGTATCATCGCACCTGCCATTGCCACCAGTATTGGCTATGTAGCAGTTTTAGGGTTTTTGGCTTTTTATTTAAATTATCGTGATCATGCTTTAAAACTGGATAAAGCCTTACTTAGCCATATTAAATATGATCCTGAACTCACCAAAATTATTTTGCGTTTAGGCATTCCAACAGGCATCCAAATGGTCACTACCTCTGCCGCAGGTTTAGTCATTATTGGATTAGTAAATCATTATGGTTCACATGCTACGGCTGCATACGGTGCAGTCAACCAAGTGCTAAATTATATTCAATTTCCAGCATTATCTATTTCGATTGCAGCATCCATTTTTGCTGCTCAAGCCATCGGGGCAGGTAAATCGGAACTTTTACGTAAAGTCACACGCACTGCTCTCATCATGAATATTGCGATCACAGGGAGTTTGGTCGTTTTGGCATATTTATTTTCCAAATATTTAATGGCGTTATTTATCACAGATCCAAGTGTCATCGAACTTGGGCAAAATTTACTGTTTATTGTGTTATGGGCAATTTTATTTTTTGGTGCAGGCTCAATTTTTGCCTCGATTATGCGTGCGAGTGGCACAGTAACTGTACCCATGATTTTAAATGTCACCGCTATTTTGCTGATCGAAGTACCTGCTGCGTATCTATTTAGTGACTGGTGGGGCTTAAAAGGCATTTGGTATGCCTATGCTTTGGCTTTTGTATCGTTGTGCTTAATGCAAGCCATTTATTATCAGTTTGTATGGAAGAAAAAGGCAATTAAAACTTTGATTTAGATGATTAAATATGAAGTATAAATAAAGAATACTGGTTGACTTTTCACTTAATACATAATTTTTATAAGATTTTAATTTAATCATATTTTTCATTGCCAATTGACCTTGTTATAACCCTATGTACACATTGAATATAACAAGGTTCACCACATGGCAAAAAGACAAATTAAACTCGGTGCTTTTATTCCAACCACATCACAACATGCCGCGGGTTGGCGTCATCCCGAAGCCCGCCCACAAGATCATCTTAGCATTGACTATGCCATTGAACTGGCAAAAACTGCAGAAAAAGGTTTATTTGATGCTTATTTTTTAGCAGATGGTTTATCTACACACTGGAGTCATGGTGCATCAAAAAACAAAAATACGTTAGGTCTCAGTGATAAGTCCGCAGGCTTTGAACCCATTACTCTATTTGCAGCCATTTCAGCTGTTACACAACATATTGGTTTTATTGCAACTGCCTCGACAACCTACGAAGAGCCTTATTTATTGGCACGTAAATTTGCCTCTTTGGATCATATTTCCAAAGGTCGTGCTGCATGGAATGTCGTCACCACCTCATCCGCAGATACTGCACGCAACTTTAATGTTACTGCACATCCTGATGCAAAAACCCGTTACGCACGTGCCGATGAGTTTATTACAGTAGCACAAAAACTATGGGACTCATGGGAGGATGATGCTTTTGTACATGATAAAAGTACAGGACAGTTTTTTGATGTCAATAAAACCCATGAACCTTTACATCATGGGCAGTTTTTTAATGTACAAGGGGCTTTAAATATCCCTCGTCCACCACAAGGCTATCCTGTGATTGTACAAGCTGGACAGTCTGAAGATGGACGAGAATTAGCTGCCAAATATGCCGAAGTAATTTTTACTGCGCAGCAAGATTTAGGAGATGCACAAGCCTTTTATCGTGATGTAAAGTCTCGTTTAGCCAAATATTCACGCCATGTGGATGATGTCAAAGTCATGCCTGGTGTTTCTATTTTCGTTGCACCTACAGAACAAGAAGCTATTGAAAAATATCAACAACTTAATGCATTGATTCACCCAGAAGTTGGACTCGGATTATTGGCAGGTTTGGCAGGCGGCATCGATCTATCGCAATATGATCTGGATGCTGCATTTCCCAAACTCCAAGACTCCCAAATTGATTTCTCTAGCCGTCAGCAAATGATGATTGATATTGCTGAAAAAATCAATTCAGCATTCGCCAACTCTATGAACATATCGCTTCTGCACGTGGTCATTGGACACTCATTGGAACCCCCGCACAAATAGTTGATCAATTACAGCAATGGTTTGAAAATGAAGCTGCTGATGGCTTCAATGTTTTACCTCCAACAACACCTGCTGGCTTAAATGATTTTGTTGATTTAATCATTCCTGAATTACAAGCACGAGGCTTATTTAGAACGGCATATGAAGGTACGACTTTAAGAGAAAATTTAGGTTTAAAGCGTCCTGAAAATCAGTATGTTTTAGCAAAAAATGCACAACAAGCCTCTTAGGTTTAAAATATTCAAGATATAAAAAATGCCCTCTCACGGGCATTTTTATTGACTGTATTTACCATGCCAATCCATAGCGTTCTAATTCATGTGGCTCAGCAATCACTTTTTGATCTTTGAAATCCTGTAAAATATCATGTTTTAAAGCCGTTAAACGATAATCTTCTCGTCGACGTGGACGCTCCAAATCAACATTGACAATGCGTTTAATCCGTCCCGGATTAGGCTGCATCACCACAATACGATCCCCCAACAATACTGCCTCTTCAACATCATGTGTTACCAAAATCGTGGTGACTTTTTCCGATGATAAAATGTGCTGCAACTCTTGTTGCAGGTTTGAACGAGTCAGTGCATCCAAAGCACCAAACGGCTCATCCAACAATAAAATACGAGGTCGATTCACCAAGCTGCGTGCAATCGCCACACGTTGGCTCATCCCACCTGAAAGTTGACTCGGATAAGCGTGTTTAAATGCACTGAGCTGTACTAGCTCCAAATGATAATCAATCAATTCTTGTTTCTCAGCCACTGTAAATTGGCTTTTTTCCAAAGCCAATGCGATGTTCTGTTCAACGGTCAACCACGGAAACAAACGATGATCTTGAAAGACTATGCCTCGATCTAAACTTGGTCCCTGAATTGGCTGTTGATCGATCTGAATTGAACCTTCAAAATCAGCATCTAAACCAACCAATAATCTCAATAAAGTCGATTTACCACAGCCACTATTGCCAACGATACTAATGAATTCACCAGCAGCAATTTCTAAATTAATATGATCAAGCACATGTAAATCTTGGGCTTTGCCATGAAAAAATTTATTTAAATTTTGAATACTGACTTGTCCTGCAACGCTCACTTTTTGATTCATGTTCTACCCTCTTATTTATGTACGCCTTGACGCCAACGTAAATTATAATTTTCAAAATATTGTGCAACTTTGGAAAATGCCAAGCCCACTAATGCAATGATTGCCATGCCATACAACACTGTTTCCATTTGAAAAAGATTTTGTCCATCTAAAATGGGATTGACTACACCGGGTGCTGCGACAAAGAAATATTCTGCACCAATGGTTGCCACCCAAGAAAATACCAATGCAATATTTAATCCTGCAAAAATACTGGGTGCTGCTGAGGGCAAAATTACTTTGAAAAAGGTTTTCTGACGACTAAGTTGGAAAATTTGTGCCACTTCTTTATTTTTTTCTGAGACATTTTTTACCCCATCATAGGTATTAAAAAATACGGGATAAAATACGACCAATGCGATAAAAATAACTTTGGATAATTCACCATTGCCAAACCACATAATCATCAGTGGAATCCATGCAAAAACTGCAACGTGTTTAATAGCATTTAAGGTCGGTGAAAAAAAGCGATCTGCCCAGAGATTTAAGCCTAATAACAACCCTAAAGTTGCTCCAAGAATGCCACCAACAATAAATCCTGTCGTATTACGCAGCAAACTATAGGCAATATTTTCAAATAGCTCTTTACTTTGCCAACTGTCTACAAAAACCTGCCAAACTGTTTGTGGTAAGGGCAATAATGCACGATCCACCCAGTTTTTATGGCTCACAACAGTCCAAATAAACAGTAAAATCAGGGGAATCACCCATGCTCTCAGGTCTATTTTTTTCATTATTTTCCCCCTTATTTTTGTGTTGTCCATGCTGAAAAACGTTTTTGAATAAACCGAATGACCAAGTCAAAAGCAAAACCCACCACACCGATTACAATCACAGTTGCCATCACCACATCAAGTTGGAAAATTTGCCGTCCATAAACCATGAGATAACCTATGCCCTCACTCGAAGCCAGTAGTTCCACTGCAACCAATGCCCCCCATGCACTGGCAAGTGATAAACGCAATCCACCAATAAAACTCAGAAATGCACCGGGTAATACCAAATGTTTAAAGCGAGACCATGCATTTAATTGATAGACATTTGCCACTTCAGTCAATGCTGTGGGAATATTACGTACACCTTTAAATACATTAATGGTCATCGGCACTAAAGCAGATTTTGCAATCAAAATAATTTTCAAGGCTTCATCAATACCGACCCATAAAATCAGCAACGGAATCCACCCCACCACAGGAATCAAATTAATCACTTTAAACGTCGGCCAGACATATGCCTCAACTGTTCGAGACAAGCCCATTGCCAAACCTAAAATCAGCGCAATAACAATGCCAGCACTAAATCCGTAAGCAATTCGTGTCAAACTAACACTGAGATTGCTCCATAACTCACCACTGCTGTACAAATCTTTTAGGGCTACCCAGACCAAATCAGGCGCAGGTAAGAGCAAAGGATTCACCCAGCTTTTTTCAACAGAAATATGCCAAAGCCACAACAAAGCAATTGGAAAAATACCACCAATCCACCATGCCCATACTTTTTGACTTTTTAAAATATTGAATAGAGTAAATCTATGTTGTGCTGGAGCTGAAGAAATTTCCGAACGACGCTGTGATTTAAAAACAATTTCTTGTGACATTTTTTAATCTCCAATTAACCCCCTTGGCTTATTTTCCATTGGCATTTAAAGGTGTCCAAAATGTCTGTAAATTCAAAGTTTTTAATGCATTATTGACATATTTAGGTTCGATCCATTGATCAACATCAACATTGCCTCGAATCAATTTTAAATCTTGCCCTGCTTTCAGCTTTTGCTTAATCAGATTGATATTGTAGGCATCAAAAATTGGTGCACTGTGACGCTTTAAATCTACACCTGTATTGGCTTTGACGAAGTTGGCATAAGGCAAGCCTGATTTTGACCATAGTTTAAATAACTCAGTTTTATTGGTAGGATTACTTTCCCAAGCTGCTTGTTTCACCAACACATTGACAACTCGTTGTACAGTTTCAGGATATTTCTGTTCAAATTTGGAATTCACCAATACATAACCCGAAAGTTGGTTCTGTGTTGGTTCTTGTTTGGTGCTATAAATAATTTTAGCAATTCCACGATCGACCACTGGAAATAGCGTTTGGTTACTCCAAATCGCATCCAAATCACCACTTGCCAAAGCCGAATAGCCGACTGCACCATCCGTATTCACAATACGAAAATCTTTTTCAGATAAACCTTGACGCTTAATGGTATTGATAAAAGATAAATGGACATTGGTACCTTTAAAGAAACCAATACGTTTACCTTTCAGATCAGCAAAAGATTTTGCACTTGAACCTTGCGGCACTGCTAAGTACGCATTGTCATTGGTACCTGCAATTGCAACCAAACGTGTATCTAACCGACTCGATTTACCAATCAATGCAGGTAAATCACCAATCCATGTAATATCAACCAAACCATTGGCAAAAGATTCATTGATCGCAGGACCTGCGCCTTTAAAATTATTCCACTGAACCTTAATGCCATCTTTTTGAAATTCTTTTTCAATCAAACCTAAGGTTTGTGTGGTTGCATAATAATTACTATAGCCCACAGGTCGATTGCCTGTACCGACATAAGGCGTTGACAGGCGAATTACGGTTGGCTTTGCTTCTGCTGCAAAAATCTGCACACTTGAAAATAAAGTCGTTGTTGTAAGTACACTACCTACAAGTATTTTTGACCATGCTGACATTGTATATTCCTCTTTAAATTTTAAAATTCGTATTAAAAGCCATATTGGAACTGTGCAACCAGTTCGTTATATTTTTGGTTGATAATTTGATTGTCTACGTGGTTAAAATTGAGCTGAAATTTGGTGGTTTCAGCAAAGAAAGCATTTAAACCAACGCTATGAATATCTATTTTTTGATGATCTAAACGGGTATCTCTGTCGATGCTGTCAAATCGGTAAAAGCTTTGATAAGACTTTGGCCACCAGTCGTCATAGCGCCCTTGACTACGGAAGCCTTTAACAAATTGCTCGCCGAAATTCCAAAATAATGTACCTGTATGCGCTTCACTTTTACGGTTATAAACACCACCTGTAGCATTGATAAAAGTGTCATCTTCGCCTTGCACATATTCATAGGTCACACCAAAAGGATGATGGTTGTAATAAATATCGAAACCTTTACGCAGCACATCGCCTTTGCCTGCAAAGCTCGCTTCAGTGCCACTCAAATCAAATAAATTACTTTTGCCCTGATACCAAGAAACACCAAAGCTGAGTTCACGTAACCATGAGTTGTATTCCGCAGGTAAGGTATAGCGCAAACGCCCAACAAAGTTCTTATCATCGTTGTCATCCGACTTATTTGCACCATTGCCATTCACCAAACCAAAGGCATAGCTCAACATCGGTGAACGGTAGTTATAGCCATAATCCACAGTGGGAAATGCATCACCCCGTACAATTAAACCCACTTCACGTAATGCCAAACCGTAGCCATAACCGGGTAAACTAAACAGTGCATTATTAATGGTTGGTTTTAAATCTTCGGTGGCTTGAACTTCTTGCCCAAAAGGTAAAAGTTGCTGTCCCAAAGTGACACTCAAACGCCCTGTATCTAAGCTCATGGTTGGCAACACGTTATAAATCAACTGCGCATCTAACAAATTTAAATAACTGTTATTTGTGCCTGATTGCGGTGAAGTACCAAAACGTAAATTAAAATCTAAGTTTTTCCCCTCGTTATAATCCTTGTACAAATTGCCACTAAAACCCACTTGGACTGCACCAAGATCAAAGGATGAATGGCGATCATTCACCGCTGTTGTGGTATTTTTTCCATTTGGCAAACTACGTTGTGATTCATCCACATAGGCAGCTTTGGCTTGCACCACACCGTTGATCAACAGTTGACGAGTCGACAATGCGGTCTTGGTGTCTCGTTCACGTTGGATTTGGTATTTATAATTTTCCAAATCACTTTGCATCCCCTGAAACTCAGCCTGCGTGACATAACGCTGATCTGCATTTTCATCAATATTTCCATCCACATTTGCATCAAAATTCTCTGCTGCATTATCTGTACTTGGTGCACCTGTCGTTGCAACGATCAGATTTTCTTGAGAATTCTGCGCAGCCGATTGGTTTTTTAAACGGTTAATTTCACTCTTTAACTGCTGTAATGAACTTTCGAGTTGTGCCACTTGTTGCTGTAACTGCTGAACATCGCTATCAGCATGGCTTAAGGAAATACTTGCACTTAAAAGGCTGACTGTTGCGAGAACATATTTAAAATTTTGCTTCATCAAACGTATACACCTACAGCTTTGCAAGTGATACATCAGTCGACTTAATCAGCACAATCACTTGGCTTCCGACCTGTAAATCGAGTTGTTCCACAGAACGTGTGGTAATGACTGAAGTGAAAATACCTGATGCAGTCACTACATCAACTTCAGAAACCACATCGCCTTTGATAATTTCTTGAATTGTGCCTTTCAGTTGATTTCTAACATTGATTGATTGAATCGTCATAATTAATTCCTAAAGCTATTTAGAAATTAATATGTAATATTTTTATAATATTCAAAAATAATATAAATAGATTTAAATATCACATTTTTTAAAATAAATAATTTAATATCTAAATATCATTAACTTTACATTTTAAATATTGCAGATCCTTAATAATAATATTTTCATATTGCCACTCAATAATATTCATACTAACCAAGTTTTTAATTTCCTTATTGATCGTTTGTCTGGATGTAGAGAGTAGATCAGCCAAATCATGCTGGGATATTTTTAAATAAATTTCTGTGCCTAAAGGATGATGCAGACCATATTGCAATGCCAAATTAAGCAAAGTTTTACACACTTTTTGATGTAAATTAGCCACATGCAAAAATTTAATTTCAGCAATGAGATGGTGCATTCTAAGCGCAACAATATCGAACACATCTTGATTTAAACTATTGTTATTATTTAATTCTTCTAAAAAAATAGACTTAGGAATGACCAAAACACGTACTTGATTAAATGCATAATAATCATAATCTATAATATGCCCTTTCAAACATGGCAAAGCATTCATCAGATTTTTTTCTGAAAAATAATGAAATGCATGAAAACGCCCAGATGCACTTAAATATCCGATATGAATAATACCATCCAATAGAATATAAAGTGCTTCTGAACAATTTTCTTTATTTAAAATTAATTCATTTTTTTGATATTTTCTAATATAAGCATAATCTAAAATATATTTAATCCGATCTCCAGATAAACTCTTAAAAATATTTTTTAAAACATCAAAATTAGAAACAGAATTTAAGTCATAATATTGCATAAAAATATCCATCTAATATTTTTAGTTTATATTAGATGGAGAATAAAAATTGAGCTAATGATTTATTCTGCTGTTTAACGCTTATTTTATGCAAAGTTATTTTAAATTTTCTATGTGCTTATGAAACTTTTTCATAAGTACCTGTTTCACTTTGACGATAGTCCTGAATATCAAATTTTTCTTCTTTATGAATGGTTTGACTCAAACGACCATCGACACCCACAGGAACATCACCAGCTAAAGTCACACGGCGTACGACACGATGCTGATCACCATAATCATTGATCGCACGATGTTGTGTTGCTCGATTGTCCCAAATTGCCACATCACCGACACTCCAGCGCCAACGCACAATATTTTCCTGTTTCACCACATAACTTTGAAATAAATCAAACAATTTACGTGAATCTTTACTATTAAAACCCACAAAACGTTTGAAAAAATGCCCCAAAACTAAGGTTTTTTCGCCTGTTTCAGGATGTATGCGCACCAAAGGATGTTCCGTTTCATATTCTGTAGATTTGAAGAAGTTTTTATACTTTGCCAATGCTTCTTTATTTACCGTAAGCTCACCATTGGCATAATCATAATCATTGCTATGGATCGCACGAAGCGTATCAGCCAAAGCTTTTAACGGTTCTGGTAATGAGGCATAAGCAGAGGTTGTATTTGCCCAAGCTGTGTCGCCACCCGCTTCTGGAGCAATAACACTACGTAAAATAGATGCTTTAGGATAAGCATCCAAAAATGTAATATCCGTATGCCAACTGTCTGCACGTGCCCCATGTGCTGAATCTAACTCTAAAATATGTTTAGAACCATTTTTGATTGGCACAGTTGGATGGTTAAGTGGTGTTCCTAAACGTGCGGCAAAAGCTTCTTGTTCAGCATCATCCAAATGATGTTGTGCTTTAAAGAAAATGGCTTTGTATTGCAGCAAAGCTTGGTTAATTTCAGCAATGACTTGATCATCAAGCTGCCCAGACAATGTCACACCTGAAATTTCTGCACCAATCCGACCTGTGATCGGCTTAACTTGAATATGTTGATAGCGATGGCTCATTGTTATTTCCTCAAAATTTTTATCATTAAATAAGAACAAAACTGTCTATGACTTGATCTTGCCAAAAGTCTTTATTCTAATCTGTCAAATAAGTGACATTTTTATTCTATATTTCAGATAAGAAAGAAATTTAAAATGCTTTAGCCTTTAAAAATATATAACTATTCAACGAAAAATAGCCGCTATTTATTTCATATTCCACACCGTTCAATGCAATAATCAAATAAATAAAAAGCTATAAATTCAAAATATTAAATACAAATACCAACAATAAAAAATTAGTTTTCTTTAATTAAATCTTTCATATCCAAAGCGGTTTGTGCTTGTAGCTTCTGTGCATTCCTTGCAAGAATTTTTTTCGCTTCAGCACTCTTTAAATCATAAATTACAAAGTTTTTTGTAGAGATGAAACCATCGTAAAGTACAGCTCCATTTAATACGAGAATTCTTTCATTACTCAATGCAAGCACTTTAAAAGGTGCAGCAGCCAATTGAAAAGATCGTCGAGTACCATTAAATGCTCCCGTTGTATCAATAAAATGCATGAGATATTGATATCGTGTATCTAAATCTTGCTCATCTTCTTGTAATTTAGATTGCTTGTAATCTATCGCTGCATAAGGATGACTTTCAGTGATTTCAACAAAGAATGCACCTAAATTGTCCAAATAATCCATGCTGTGTAACTCACGTTGATTACGTGTGTAATATGTATGCTCATCTTCATCAATATATAGCTCAAATTGTTCAGTCAAACGATTTAAACGTGTATCGTAAATTGAGAAATTTTCACCTGATCTATCTTTAGTTTTTACAATATAACGGTATTGCCCATTACGATAAATAACAGGATATGGCACTTCAAAAGTACTGTGATAGAAGCTCATATCTTGGGTATTCATATAGATATACGGATCATCAGGCCAATCACCTAAAATTTTAATATTTCCAGAAATGGGACTAAATGTTAAATCAATTTCTCGGCAAAAATGTCCTTGATAAGCATCAGGCAAAGCTTTGTTTTCAATCTGTCCTGTTTTAAGCGTAATTTTTGAAATGCTGTTTGCGACACCATTATAAACAAATAAATTTTCACCACTTTCATCCAATAGCAGTTTACGTGGATAACGCTCAACTTTATATTTTTCAATCACTTGATTATTAGACAAATTGATTGCAAACACTTGGTTGTAGTCTAATGAAGCCACATAAGCAGTCTTACCATCTTTGCTGATTGCGACATCCGCAGCGCCAACACCACGACACATATTGTGGTCACAACCATCTCGTTCATGCTGTAAAGGATATTGATAAATCAGTTGTTCTTTTAAAGTCTTCGTATCAAAACGATAAAGTGCATTTTTCTCAGAATGCGTATAATAAATATCATCACCATACACCCGTAGATCACCCAAAAAGTCTAGATTCGGCAATGTGCCTGCTTGATAAGGTAATGCTTCAAGCGTTACATGCTGTTGCATAAACTGCTGTATATCCGACTTGGTTTGCTGACAGCTGGCAATAAATTGTTGTTGGTTTTGTTCGGCACGCTCTAGCATGTATTCATCAGGTGCTTGCCCTTGCCATAGCTCACGACATGGATAAACTTTTGATTCTAAAGCTTCTAATTGTGTTGATAAGCTTTGTGATGAATCAATTTTTACATTGGGAAATGCGGCAATCAAGACCTGTGTTCTTTTTTGATTCTCAGTGGAATTCAAATAGTTTTTAAACTTTTCTGCCCACTGCGGATTGTCTTTGGCTTGGTAGGTACTATAGAAGCGTGTTGCCATATAAAAAGCATCATAGGCTTTGATTTGTGCATTTAAAAAATGCCCTGTTTGTAAAGCAAAGGTATTCAATTGGGTAATGTTTTCTATATGCTGCTTATAAACTTTTTTTGAATCAATATTTTGGAATGTTTCCAAAGTTTTCTGATATTGATCAATTTCTGTCACTAAACTTGCCAATTGCTGAACTTGTTTTTTATAAATCTCCTGCATTTTTTCAAGTTCACTGCGATATTGTGTGTGATTTTTTTGGCTTAATGCAGGTAAGGGTTGGTCAAAATCTACTTGCTGTAAAATGGCTTGGTTAAACTTTAAATAAAATTGAATCTGCTGTTGAATACCATCAACACGTGTATAAATATCTGATAATTCTTGATATAACAAAGCATCTAATTTTGATTTCTTGGGTGATAATTCTCTTAAATCGAGTGCTTGATGATCTTCAACATAGACTTGCATTTGCTGCTGTGCTTTCTCAAAGCGGGGAACTTCCCTAAGGCGATCATAATAATTTTCTAAATACTCATGAAATAAACGATCTTCTGCATCTTGTTGTACATAATCTGGATATAAACGTAAAATGGTTGGACGCATTTTAGCTAAAGACTGCTCATAATGATCTTGTTGAGATTCTTCATGATCTTCTGTTGTCTCATCCTGAGTATCCATATTTTCAGCACTTGGTACTGCGGCACTAGCATCTGTATTTTCAACATCTTGGGCAAAACTGTTAGAACTCAAAGGTAATAATAAAGCAAGGCTTAAAGCTAAAACGCTATTTTTCATCATCATTTTCCAATTGTTATCACACATCACTTACAAGGATGATATTTATCATTCGTTCAAAACGTCTTTTTTATACACAAGTTATTTTACATAAAATTCATTTTTCGCCAAGTTTTATCCTTATTTAGTGAATTTAAGGCACTTTATTTAGAAATTTTCAGACATAAAAAAACCGCCATAAATGACGGTTCTCTTGATATCTAAATCAATTATTTAGGTTCAAAACGCTTGGTCAGCTTGGTTAAGCCTGTAGCCAATCTTTGATAGCCTGTTGGCAATAAACGTTGTGCCAAATCGACAATCACTGCATCACCACCAATCAATAAACGGCGTTTATCTGCAAGTACTGCATCCAAAATTTCTTGTGCTGCTTCTACAGCAGGTTTACGCAAGAGTTTGTTAAATGCTTTTGCTGATTTATCAGGATTCATACCCAATGATTTTAAGCTGTCATTCATACGTGCATCGTTTGCGATGTTGGTACGAATACCCCCTGGATGTACACATAGTGCGCTTACACCACACTTTTCAATATCCAACTCTTGGCGCAATGACTCAGTAAAACCACGTACCGCAAACTTCGTTGCGTTATAACCAGACTGTGTTGGCTGTGCAGTTAAACCAAAAATACTTGAGGTATTAATGATGTGACCATCACCTGTTTTTTTAATATACGGTAAGAATTCTTTAGTGCCGTAAACTACGCCCCAGAAGTTAATACCCACGATCCATTCAAGTTCTTCATAACTTTCACCCTCAACTGTTGCACCAAGTGCTACACCAGCATTATTGAAAATCATATTTACAGAACCATGATTTTGCACAGTTTCTTCTGCCCAAGCTTTCACTTCTTGTTGTTGTGCAACATTTACTTTTTTCGAGGTTACACGCACATTATATGCTTTTACCAATTCAACAGTTTCAGCCAAACCCTTTTCATTGACATCACTGATTGACAAATGACAACCTGCTTTTGCTAATAAAACAGCCAGTTGTTGTCCCATACCTGAGCCTGCACCTGTAATTGCAGCGACTTTATTTTTAAAATTTTTCATTGAGTTTCCTTGTTTGAATTCTTTCTGTATGTACGTTTTCTATACATACACTCACAGCTACACTATAATTTTGACAATGACTATTGTCAATATAATATGTTAAGCTTTTCGTTATGGATGGATTGCTCGGGAGCATGACATAAATATCAACTGATTTTATTGATCAAATATTGCAATTTGCACAATTAATTTGGCACAAATTCATATGACTACACACGTATTAAATGAGACGATGCAACATACTCAAGAAGAAAATACATCTAAGAAATTGGTAAAAGAACGACAATTTAAAGGCATGTCCCTGTCTGAACGAAAGTTAGCACGCCGTGAGAAACTCATAGAAGCAGGAATTGAAACTTATGGCACACACGGTTTTTTTTCAGTTACAGTGAAAGATGTTTGTAATGAAGCAAAGCTGACTGAACGCTATTTCTATGAATCTTTTAAAAAAAGTGAAGAACTGTTCCAAACTATATTTTTACAACTGATTGACCAATTACAACAAACGGTTATGCAAGGTGTCATGCAAGCCTCACCTGATCCTAAAAAAATGATTCATTCTGGCTTATTGGCATTATTTTCTGTACTCAAAGCTGATCCACGTATGGCACGCATCATTTATGTTGATGCGATGTTGGTACAAGAGCTGCATAATCATGCAACGATTCAAGAAACGATGGGACGCTTTGACCGCATGATTCATGCTTTTGTCATGCTCATGATGCCAAGAATCAATTATAGCGAACAAGAAATTTCACTCGTATCCACAGGTTTAAATGGCTATGTCACCCAAATCGCTGTACGCTGGGTCATGGGCGGATTTAAGCTTTCTGTTGATGAAGTCGTCTTTGCATGTGAAGCCGTATTTTTTTCATTATTAGAATCTTTTTCTGAAAAACAAAGCGCTTAAATATACTTTAATGTCATGAACGATGATTTTTTATGTTTTTATGAAAAATAAATGTCATCGTTATTTCATTGATTCTTCATACAACTTCATTCATTTTGTCACAAAATTTTGCAAAAAATAGCCAATATCTTTTTTTTGCAATGATATTGTCATAATTAATCTTTGTAATAAGCCTGTCATAAATAATAAAACGGTACACCGTTCATACATAGGATATTGCGTTGTGAAAGATGACTATATTTTAATCGTCGATGACGAACTTCCGATTCGAGAGATGATCCATACTTCATTAGATATGGCAGGTTTCCAATGCTTACAAGCTGAAGATGCCAAACAAGCCCATCAAATGATCGTTGATCAACGTCCATCGCTCATCCTATTAGATTGGATGATGCCAGGTGGTGTTAGTGGTGTAGACTTGTGTCGCCGCTTAAAACGTGATGAAAATTTGGCTGAAATCCCAGTGATTATGCTGACTGCACGTGGTGAAGAAGACCATAAAGTACAAGGCTTAGATGCTGGTGCTGATGACTATATGACCAAACCATTCTCAACCCGTGAACTGGTTTCTCGTATTAAAGCAGTACTGCGCCGTGCCAATGCCTTAAGTGGTGAAAAAACCATTGATGCCAATGGTTTAATTCTTGATCCAGTCAGCCAACGTGTCAGCTTTGGTGACAGCATTTTAGAAATGGGACCAACAGAATACCGTTTATTGGCATTCTTTATGACTCATCCTGAACGTGCTTACACACGTGCACAACTGCTTGATCAAGTCTGGGGCGGTAATGTCTATATTGAAGACCGTACCATTGATGTACATATCCGTCGTTTACGTAAAGTGTTAGAACCATATGGCGCAGACCGTTATGTACAAACTGTTCGTGGTACAGGTTATCGTTTTTCTACACGTGCTGATGTTGCTTTAGGCTAATTTTAGGTCAATTTTGTTTTATGTATGAACCCTACCCCGTCCCCGATTTAGCACGAGACCATAAAAAATTTCGTTATAGCAGTTTGTGGGCATTTGCCAAACAAGATTTACGTCTATTGGCATTTCTTTTAGTCATTGCATGTTTTGTCGGTTTTGGGATCGGGTATTTTTGGGTTTGTATTTCACTCGCATTTGCGACTTTTTTTATTTTCCAACTGCGCTCTTTGTATTTGGTAAATGAATGGATCTCTAATCGTCCATATGATGTGCCACCCAATTTAAGTGGGATATGGGGCGCTCTTTTATTTAATGTGTATCGTGCACAACGCCAAGAACGTGTAGTTCAAGCCGAAATGGTGGGCTTAATCGACCGAGCACAATCCTCTCTGATCGCATTGGCAGAGGCGGTGGTTTTAACTGATGAATTGCATCAAATCGAATGGTGGAATCCTGCTGCTGAAAAACTACTTGGTATCCAAATGTTAGATCGTGGTCGTAATCTTTTGACCATTCTACGTCAACCAAGTTTTATTGAATATTTTAATAATATTGACCAATCCCCTGATGGTATCAAAATAAAATCAACAGTTTATGATGAACATTATGTGCAGGTTAAACTGACCCGTTTTGGTAGTGAAAGTCGCCTATTGGTTGCCTATGATGTCACTCGTATCCATAACTTAGAACAAATGCGTAAAGATTTTGTGGATAATATTTCACATGAATTACGCACCCCACTCACTGTTTTAAGTGGCTATATCGAAACTTTTACTGACCAAGAAGATTTAAACCCTCGCTGGAAACGTGCTTTTGATCAAATGCATTCACAAACACGCCGCATGAATGCCTTAGTCAATGATTTATTGCTCTTGTCACGTCTTGAGGGCAATAAACAAATTGCTAAAAATCAAATCATTGAAATGCCAAGTCTAATGAATCAATTATTTGATGATGCGCAAGCCTATAATGTTGATTATGGACATACGCTGAACTTGGACATCGACAGTCATTGTGATCTCATCGGCTCAGATACAGAACTTGCCAGTGCTTTTAGTAACTTGATTACCAATGCAATCAAATACACCCCCAAAGGTGGAACGATTACCATCGGTTGGCATGATGATAGTTTTCATGGTTATTTTACAGTGCAAGATACAGGCATTGGCATCGACCCAAAACATTTACCACGTTTAACTGAACGTTTTTATCGTGTAGACAGCGCACGGAGCCGCCAAACTGGTGGAACAGGCTTAGGTTTAGCGATTGTGAAACATGTACTGATGCAACATAATGCATATTTAGAAATTGATTCTATTGAAAATCAAGGCTCTACATTTAGAGTTGTATTCCCGAAAGAGCGCTTATATAAACCTGAATGATTTTTGTTTTTTAATTTTAGAATGACATAAAGATGAAGAATAAGTCATTCTTCATCCTTAATAAAGCATATCGTGTTGTATGACTTATAGTGTATGTCCTAAAGCTTCACCCATGACCACAACAGAGTTTGCTTTAAATTGTGCATCCCACTTCATTTTATCTTGCTCAAATAAAACAATTGCTGTTGAGCCTAAGTAAAAACGCCCCAACTCATCGCCTTTTTCAAGTTTAAGCTCATGATGATTTAGCTCTAAGCGACCTGATGGCTTCACTTTACCTGTTGCCACTGTTTCGATGCCTGCCACAATCATTGCACCGACTAAAACTACTGCCATACGACCAAGTTCGGTATCAAACAAGCACACCATACGTTCATTACGTGCAAATAAGCCCGGTACATTTTCCGCAGTAGTTTGATTGACAGAAAATAACTCACCTGGAATATATAACGTTTCAGTTAATGTTCCTGCAAATGGCATGTGTACACGATGATAATCACGTGGTGATAAATACACTGTTGCAAATTCACCATCTTTAAATGGTGCAGCAAGTTGCGGATCACCAATCAATTTTTCAACAGAAAAACTTTGCCCTTTGGCTTGGAAAACATCGCCAGCTTTGACTTGACCCAATTGTGAAATTGCACCATCCGCAGGCGATACAATACTACTTGCATCTGCATCAATTTCACGTACACCATCTTTTAATGCACGGGTAAAAAATTCATTAAATGATTTATATTTTAATGCATCGGTTTGCTGCGCAATCGACATATCAATGCCATATTGTGCTTTAAATGCTTGAATCACGACATTTTTAAGCAATGGATTTTCACTCGCAGCAAGTTTACCCACCACACGGCTGAGTTGTTGCTGTGGTACTAAATTTTGAGCACGAATAAAAAGTTGTTTTTTTAAATTTGAGGTTAGACTCACGAAGGTGATTCTCCACTAATAATAGGACTGTCGAGGCGGTTGCCCCATTCGCTCCACGCACCATCATAAGCTTGAATGTGCCAACCGAGTAATCGACCTAAGATATATGCCAAACCTGAACGATGATGTGATTGACAATACACCACCACAGGTTGATCTAAATGAAAGCCCAATTGTTCTAAACGTTGTTGCGTGCGTTCTAAAGGGTGCAATTTTAAATGATTTTGACGATTAATTGCAGTACTCCACTCAAAATGTCGTGCATTTGGAATATGACCACCACGTCTCGCAGCTAAACGTTGTCCTGTATATTCTTCTGTGGTACGACAATCCCAAACTTGTATCGCATTATGTTGTACTTTTTCTAATAACTCATCATATTGAATACGATATTTTTCAACATGTTGTAAATCAACTTTGAGTAACTCTGTGACTTTTGGATATTCCTCTACCTCAGATGAAGTCGGTAAGCCTGCACCCAACCATGCATGAATACCGCCATTGAGTAAGCTCACATTCTCAAAGCCCAAGCAATGCAAATTCCAAATCAAACGCCCTGCCCATGCTCCGCCTTCATCATCATAAACCACCACATGATGTTGAGCAGAGATATTTAAATATTCAATTAATGCTGCCAAACCTTGTTCATCAGGCAATAAACCTGAAGCATGTTCTTCTTGATGCACCAAAAGATTCGGCTTTAAATGTAAAGCATGTGGAATATGCAACTGTGCGTAAACTGAACTACGACTCAAATCAACTATACGTAGTTGTTCATGTCCTAAATAAGGGACAAGTTGTTCAGCTTCAATCAATAAATCAAAATTAAAAGGAGAGGCAGTCATAAGATTTTTTGAATTTTAACAGGTTTATTGTCATGATCTTAGCATAGTCTTTTTTACAGTTTTGCTGATTTTCTGCTTTTCTATAGCAAAAAATCAGCTATAGATTTTCTACTCTGCATGAGGTTCTTGAATTTCAAAAACTTGGCGCAAATAAGCCAGAAAAGTATCATTATCAGTCATGGTTTTACCTGGGCTGTCAGAGATTTTAGCCACTGATTGACCATTACATTCCACCAATTTCAACACAATATTCAGTGGTGTTTGCCCCATATCATTGGTCAAGTTCGTACCAATACCAAAACTCACTTGGAAACGGTCTTTAAAATACTGATAAAGTGCCCAAGCACGTTCCAAGTCCAGACCATCACTAAAAGTCAACATTTTAGTTTTAGTGTCAATTTTCAGTTTACGATAGTGCTGATATGCTTTATCACCCCACGCAAATGGATCACCACTGTCATGGCGCAAGCCATCAAATAGCTTAGCAAAATATAAGTCAAAATCTCGTAAAAACGCATCCATTCCAACAACATCTGTCAATGCAATGCCTAAATCTCCACGATACTCTTGCACCCATGTTTCGAGTGCTGATTTTTGGAAATCACGTAAACGCACATCTAACGCTTGAAAGGCTTGAAGAAATTCGTGCGCCATGGTTCCGATTGGGAAAATATTAAGCTCTTTGGCAATCAAAACATTACTCGTACCACGAAATACATTTGGCACTGCATTATGAAAAGTTTCTATCACATGGCGCTGCCAATCTAGGCTATAACGACGACGAGTCCCAAAGTCTGACACTAAAAATGGTGGTTCATTAGGCTGCATTTCTGTTTCATATTTTTGCATCAAAGCAACTTTAGCTTGTAAGCGACGCTCACCTTCGAGCAACACCTCATCGGAACGAATGCGTAGAAAGTACAATTCATTAACAATCGCAAGTACAAAAATTTCAAACATCATCGCTTGAACCATTGGACCTTCAACCCAAATGTCCAAACGACCTTCTTGATCAATACCCGCTTTAATAAAACGACGTTTCAGTTGGAATAATTCTAAATAATCAACAAAGTCACTTTTTATAAAACGTAAACTACGTAAATATTGTAATTCATCTTCTTTAAAACTCAGCTGACAAAGATAATCAAGCTGTTCATTCAAATCATCTAAAATATCCGTCAATGGATATACAGTATCTTGCAAATTTCGACAACGGAAATGATATACGCTATGTGTTTGTGGAAATTTATGAAGTACCACTTGCAACATTGTAAATTTGTACAAATCCGTATCAAGCAGTGACTGAATGATGGGTTGCATATTCGATCCAATTAATCTGTATTTACTCACTATAAAAACATAATCCAATCTTGCAAATCAAAAAATAGATTATCTGCTGTTTTTTAACAAAAATCTGACGACTATCCATTTTTGCACTCAATAAAACAAATTAAGTATTAACATAAAATTATAATCAAATATTATTTAATAATTTAAAATTATTCTTTATTGATATTTAGTGAATTTTTAATTAACATTGAATGCGATATAAATGTA